>NZ_OY760503.1:2197500-2837400 GCF_963663645.1 uncultured Trichococcus sp. | reverse complement strand
CGCCAAAAATAAAGGGCCAATCTCGTATGATAAGAAACTGTTAATACCTGCAGGTAATGCAATCATGAATGGATTGGACAAAGGGCTTCAAGATCAATTCGAAACAGTGAAGAAAACCGTTAGCGGAGTGGCCGGAAGCCTGCAAGACGAAATGGGTATAACATCATTATCTAGCATGATGGCTGATGAGTTGGATGGTTTTAAGAACAAGGACATAGAAGCTGATTTTTCTAAAAATTTATTATCCGGGAACCAAATTTATTCTCAGGACTTTGAGATGACAAGCGTCCAAAATAGACTTGATGCGATTATCGTTCTTATCGCTGAGTTTTTCGCTGATTATGATCCGAATAGGCAGATGGTTATGGACACCGGCGCACTGGTCGGAGAAATCCGGTCCGAAATGGACAAACAACTAGGAAATGATTATCGATTGAGGGGGCGAGGTAGGTGAATGAAGTATTTTTTGACGGAATGGCATCGTTCAGCGACTGGGGACTTTACCTGACCTCGCTCACTATCGATGCTCCGAAACCGAAAGAAATATATGTGGAAATACCGAACGGAGACGGTGCCCTGGACCTGACCGAGGCACTGACCGGAGAAGTGCATTACGAAAGCCGACCGTTTGAAGCAGTTTTTGCGATTAAACCAGAAACTTATTCTGCCGATCTGGTGAGGTGGCTGATCGGATATCTGAACGGTAAGCAGCGGACCATCCGAACAAAAGAAGAACCCGGCTACTACTTAGTCGGAAGATGTGCCACCTCGCTAAAAAATGACGGCGTTTTGGCTATTTTAACCGTGAAGGCAACCTGTCAGCCGTGGAAGTATAAAAACGACGTAACAGCGATAAATACGACCCTTGGAGCGAGCGGCACGAACACCCTTAACTTGACGAACGAACGGAAGCGGGTGATTCCGACAATCACAGCAAGTGCTGCGGTTACCGTCGTATTAAATGGCCAGACAATCAGTGTGAACGCCGGAACGCAACGGCTGACAAATATTGCATTAAGCTATGGTGATAACCTGCTAACCATCACAGGAGCAGCAGGCACTACTGTATTATTTGAATATCAAGAGGGGGCGTTGTAGTGGTTTATACAGTCTATTGTGACAACGAATTGCTATTCGATCCCCGGATTGATGAACTGGCCATATTCGAAAAAAAAATAGCGTTGGAAGTCAACAAAACGGGATCGTTTGATTTTAAAATCTATCCATCCCATCCAATGTACGATCGAATCAAGCGAGTGAAATCATCGATCGAAGTCTACCAGGATGCTTATCTAGTATTCCGAGGCCGTGTGCTGGATGATGTCCAGGACTTTAACAACGCGAAGGATGTCATTTGTGAGGGCGACCTCGCTTTTTTGAATGATGGCATCGTTAGGCCGTACTCTTACTCTGGTAGCGTGTCCGGCTTTTTAAGCTATGTCCTGGATGAATATAATGCGCAGGTGGAAGTAGCTAAACGTTTTATTTTGGGCAACGTTACCGTTACTGATCCAAACGATTACATTACACGGTCCAGCATCACAGCATCGAGCGCGTGGGATGTGGTAAACGACAAATTGATCAAGCTGCTGGGCGGCTATATTAGGATTCGCAGGTCAGGCGGCATCAACTACTTGGATTACCTGGAAGATAGCACGATGCAAAGTCTTCAGGAAATCAAACTGGGCGAAAACCTGCTGGATCTGAACAAGGAAATCAAAGGGCAAGACATCGTAACGGCGCTGATCCCTTATGGAGCAAAGCTGGGGAACGACACGGACGAGCGCCTGACCATTGCGGCCGTTAACGGCGGTATTGATTACGTGTTTAATCAGGAGGCCGTCGATGCTTATGGCTGGATTTTTGCAACAAAAACATGGGATGACGTGACAGTTGGAGATAACCTGCTCACGAAAGCAGCTGCCGAACTAGCTAGCCGCATAAATTTGAGCGTTTCTCTTGATGTATCTGCTATCGATTTATCCATGACGAATGGTCAGATCGACGAGCTTCGGTTTTTTGAATATGTAAAAATAAACAGCCCGGCGCATCAACTTAATGAGTTCATGCTGATCCAAAAGTTGACCATCGATATGGAAAATCCGCAGAACAACAAGCTGACCCTGGGAACGAATTACGCGACCTTTTCTGAAAGTCAATTGAACACGGAAAAAGCGATCGAAAACGTGTCGAACAATGTCAGCGAAACCAACACTAAAGTGCAGAATTATGTCACTGAACAAGTCACGACACTTAATTCGAACATTGAACAATCTGCCGGGGCGATCCGGACAGAAGTCGCAGAAACGTACACGAGTAAAAGCGAATTGAATGAGTACAAGGAGTCTGTTTCAACGCAGTTCACTCAGACAAGCAACGATTTCACCTTCACTTTCAGTGAGCTTCGGCAGTTTATCGACAACGTGGATGGAGACCAGCAAACGCAGTTCGAGGAAATTCGCAAATTCATCCAATTTTTGGACGGGGACATCATCCTGGGAGAAGTTGGGAATCCACTGAAATTAAAAATCGAAAACGATCGCATCGCATTTATCCTAAACGGTGTTGAGGGTGCGTATTGGGCGAACGGCAATTTCTACATTACCGATGTGCGCGTTTTGACTAGCATCCGAATAGGAAATTATGCTTTTATTCCGCGTTCAAACGGAAATCTATCGTTTAAGTGGGTGGGGTGATCTAATGGCATTGTCTGGAACATACACACAGATTTTCACGAACAACAGCGCCTTCCGCTTGCGAATTGAGTGGAGCGCTACGCAGGACATCAGCGGAAACTATTCGACTGTTTGGGCTGATTTATACATAGACTCACTACAGTCCTGGGCAAGCGTGAGCGATGCGACATCGTCCGCCTGCTCTATTACGATAAACGGCTCAACAAAAACGTTTTATAACACATCAACACTATCGGGCTACGGGTCCAAAAAACTCGGATCGCATGGGGTTATTGTGTATCACAACGCAGACGGAACAAAGCAATTCACAATTTCCGCATCGCATAATTTTGACATCACCTGGAACGGCTCATATGTCGGCACGGTTAATGTTTCCGGGAGCGCGTGGCTGAATACTATACCGCGTGCGACAACGCCCACATTGAGCAATTTCAATCCGATCATGGGCGATACCATCACAATCAGTTTGCCGCGCGCATCGGATTCGTTTACGCATTACGTCTATCATGATTTTTTTGTAGGTAGTTGGACGCAGATTAATCAAGTGGCGGCAGGGACATCTCTGCAGTGGACGGTGCCGCTGGAGGAATACGCGAACCGCATCCCGAATGCCGAATCTGGGGGCGGCCGCATCCAAGTGGACACCTACAACGGGGGCACCTACATCGGATCAAAAATCATAAACTTCACGGCGCACATACCCGCCGCGGCTATGCCTAGTATCACAAGCACCAGCATTGCCGAGGCGGTCTCCGGATTGCACGCGAAATTTGGCGCATATGTGCAGAGCAAATCAAAGTTGGCGTTAGCGATGGCAGGAGCGGGCATCTACAAGAGCACCGTTGCAAGTTATAAAATCACGGCAAACGGCACAAGTTATAATACGAATTCGGCCACGACCTCGGAGCTGAATGCATCCGGCACGCAGGATGTCACGTTCTCGTTGACTGATTCGCGGGGACGCACGGTATCAGTCACCACACAAATAAACGTGGTGGCTTACTTTTCGCCGAGATTGACCGTTTTAACCGCATCCCGATGCTTGGCAGACGGAACGCCCGACGACGAAGGAGAGTTTGCCAAAGTCACGTTAGCGGCCGAAATTGCGCCTGTGGGCAACATGAACGACAAGGCATATAAAGTGTCGAAGAAGACTGTAACAAGCGAAATATGGACGGAAACGGACATCTCCGGAGATTATACATTGTCTACAGTCACTATTTTGTCCGACATCAGCGGAGATAATTCTTGGGATATTAAATTTACCGTACAAGACTATTTCAACTCGGGCGATACGATCTCCAAAACCATGCAATTATCCACAGGGTTTTCTTTGGTAGATTATCTCAACGGCGGCAAAGGCCTTGCGTTTGGGAAGGCTGCCGAAAAAGAAGGATTTGAGAACAATTTGAAAACCTGGTTTACCGGAGGGATTGAGGCAGTCGCATTACCCACCGGAGACGGTACGATGCTTTATTGGCAGGACGTTCCAGGTGGCTATTATCATGCTGTTCTCGGCTCCGTTGCTGGTCAGCCTAGCCCTAGCGGATTGGTGCATGTAATTAGGCATGAAACTGATTTTTCTGCCATATGGCACGACCTGACATCGCGAAACGTTTACCGGCTTTATGGATCCGCAGCGGCCATTAACGGGTGGACCCTAGTTAGTGGAATGCCCGTAACTTATGCACCTACATTATTGAATTCTTGGGTTAATTATGGGGACGGTTTCGCGCCGGCGGAATACTGGAAAGGCCCTGACAACATGGTTCACATCACTGGGTTGATTAAGGATGGCGGAACAGCTGATGGGACAGTCATATTTACGTTACCAGCCGGATTTAGACCAGGGCTGAAAGAGCTTTTCCCGTCCACTCTCAGCAGTGGGACTGGACGAATTGATGTGAATGATAATGGGAATGTGGTTGTAAAAATCGCGAGTGCTGCATACACATCTTTAGCCGGTATATCGTTTCTAGCAAAAAATTAACAAAGGAGTGAGTCAATAGAATGGCAAAAAAAATTGTTAAATATGATGTTTTAATTAAGTCTACAAAGCAGACCAAGCAGTTTGATATTCCAAAAATTTATACAAACGATTTGAATTCAGTTGTATTCCAGTTCGTTGTATCAGACTTGACGGTAGAGGAGCAGGCAGCAGCTACGGCGATCACGATGATTTATATGAGAGACGGGTCTTTCTTTCAAAATCCATCAACAGACGTCGATAAAGTAGGCAATACTTTTTCCTATACGCTGAAAGAAAACGAAGGTAATCACGCTGGTATAGCCAAAATTCAATTGGTTGTAACCATACCAGGAACGCCCGCCGTCGATTACGCTTCGCAGTTGTATGAATTCGATATTGTGAATGGACTAGAAACAAAAGTGGCCCAGGAGGTCATGATTTATGACTGGACCACACTGACAAGGGATGCACAGGACTACATAGATACCTTTGTGGCCAACGAAGCTACAAGGCAACAACAGTTTGCTGATGCACAAACGCAACGAGGTACAACCTTCGGGGAATCTGAAGCAGGCCGCACAACGACCTTCAATGCATCAGAAGCCGGAAGGACCACGACATTTAATGCGTCCGAGGCTGGTAGAACTACTGCCTTCAATGCTGCAGAAGAAGCAAGGGCGACTGGATATGACGCGGACCATTCTCGTGCTGGTACTGACCATACGACCGCTGTTAATGATCACACGTTAGCGGGAACGGATCACTCGACCGCAGCAAATGACCATACATTGGCAGGGACTGATCATACCCGTGCAGAATCCGATCATACAAGGGCTGATGCCGACAGCGCTACTGTCGCTGGGTTTAACACAAGACTGACAGCCGAGGAAACCGCAACTGCTGCAAACAAGGTTTCCGCAGTAAAAGGCAAGACTTTTGCGGATGTGGATGCGCGGTTTGAAGACGTGGAGGTTGACACAACGGCGATGGGAACGAGCCTTGTAGCTAATGGGGATTTCAGCAACGGTAAAACAGGATGGATCGATTTAGGTCTATCATCATCATCAAGAAGTGTCGTTAATAGCGAACTTGTTTTTACTGTTATAACACCAGCTTCCGTGAACGGTGTGTATCAAATGGTAAATATTCCGGATGGGAATACCATTTACTTTGCCGCAAAAGTATTTCCATCGGTTTCTTCTCAGCCGGTCAAAATTGGTTTTGATGGGCAAAACATAGTTAATAACAAAACTATTGCAAATCAATGGAATTTAGTAAGCAGAACGGATAAAATAACAACCGGAAACATACAAAAGGCGATAGTCCTTTCGCACGAAACAACAAACTACACTGCAAATCAAACGTTTAAATTTGATGATGCAATCGTTATTGACCTGACCGCCGCATTCGGCAAAGGAAACGAACCAACAGCCGAACAAATGGATGGGATCCTGGCCAAGTTCACAAATTCTTGGTTTGACGGCACAAAGAATTTGTTCCGAGCAAATGCTTCGCTGAATAAACTGATGGCCGTTGATGCGCGGACGGAGTTTGAAGCGAAGAACGATGTGGCAAATGGTGATTTCTCGAATGGAACGACTGGATGGCTAGGCATTGACGGCGCATTGTCAGTATCAAACAATGAAGGCACTTTGACATTGGCAACCACAAGTTTATATTCAAGATTAAATTATTCCACAACATTGTCGGCTGGGAAATATTATTTCAGATTTGGTATATTACCAAAATACGCCAACGCCATCACTTGTTACACAAGTTTAAACGCCGCAACTAAATCCATAGTACCAACCGCCAATGTATGGAATGCCTATTCAAATATAATGGATATTACCGTAAGTGGTGCCCAAACCATATTCTTCCTTCAAACAACAGCCGCAAATTATATCGCTGGTGATATAATAAAATTCAAAAACATGGCTGTAATAAACCTCACAGCCGCATTCGGAGCCGGCAAAGAACCAACGCTTGCAGAAATGGACAGGCTGATGGCGCGGTTTCCTAACAGCTGGTTTGATGGTGTGAAGCCGATTCAAACGATTGAAACGTTGTATCAGGAGAAAGCCAACAAGGTGCAAGAAGCATGGATTACACCGACTTTGTTGAATGGGTGGACTGAAGTTTCCGGTTATCCGGTCCGTTATATGAAAGATGACATGGGATTCGTTCATATGAAAGGTAAAGTGACCGGTGGCACTTTGGTTTCAAGATCTTTCACGTTACCGATAGGGTACAGAATATTGGGTTCGGTTGTAAAATTCCAGCTTATTGGTAGTACGAGCACCAGTTGTGTAGTACAAGTGCAAAGTGATGGGGCGGTTTCCGTTATGTCGGGAACAAATACCGATATTTGTTTAGACGGAATACCGCCATTCAGAATAGATTAAAGGAGGTATAACATGAAACTATACAGAAAAATAGACACCACAACAGGCAACTTTTTAGAGGATGTGCTTTTTGAAAGCCATCCTTTTTTGATGGAAACAGTCCTGGTGGATGTGACCGATGAAGAAGGAATCATCACACAGGTTGAAGAAATTCAGCCGCTATTAGATGCAGAAGGAAACACGCAACTTGATCCGCAGTATATCGAAGAAGAACCGCAGCAAGGCTTTTATCTGCCAAGGTGGACAGGAATGGAATGGATTGAAGGCGGACAAGCACCAGAGCCAACAACACTGCAGCTATCAACCGATGAAAAATTGACCCAAATGGCAGAACAACTGGTAATCACTCAAACAAATTTGTCAGCTGCACAAGAAGCACTAGACTTTTTATTAATGGGAGGAATGTAAAATGGCAGGATACTTGGCAATGAGAATAGCAGCAGGAAAATTGGATTACGTGGCAGTAGTGGCGCGCTATCCACAATTCAAAGCGGACATTGACACGATTTTGATCAATGATGGATTTCAGGATCTAATTGTAGAAGCATAGAAAACTAGAAAAGGTTGTCCAATCGGGCAGCCTTTTTATTATGCACAAAGAAGCTTGGGTAATGGATTGGCCCAAAACTATTATGTAGCAAAACTTACATTCTTAATGAACTACTTGGTAACTGAAAATAAATTGAAAACACAAGATTGTCAAAAATGAATATCCTTCTACAGTATCCTTTAAGGTATACTAATTAATAATAAATAGTAGGAGGCGGAAAATTTGAAGAAAGAAAAATCACTTGGGTATTTTACAGAGCTATTCATGAAGGACTTAATTAAAGCGTTGTATGAGCTGTCAAAACAATATAGTAAAATCGGTATAGATTTAAAAGATGTTCTTCCCGTTCCATTCAATAATCTAGAAAAAATGCATGTAAAAATCTACTATTACAAAAAATACGACAAAATAGAATTTGAGTTAAGAGAAAATAAGGGATATTTTTCCTATGAGGTAGTTTACGGCGACTCAATTCGAGCTCGAATTCATGAAACAGACGACCGTGGAAGAGGGTCTATCTTTCATCACGCTGAGCCCTATTACGATGTGAATAATAGATCATCTTCTATTAAGGTAGTTGCTTATGGAATGTATTTTTCTTTTGATAGCTTTGTTTACCGATTGAACAATATAGATGAATTGGCACTTGAAATTGTAAAGTCCTTTGTTGGTCCCTACATATATCATTTAGAAGGTCATACCGAGAATTATTTGATTTACTTAAAATTTGTTGCAAATAACTTTTTGAAGTTAATTATGGACGAAAACACGCCGGAATTGGTAATTGATAAGTTTCTTGAGGTAAATAGTATTATTCTTAAAGAGGGTTTAGGTTTAGAACATTTGATACATCAGGCTACTTTAGAGAATGTACTCGATATATACCCACATGACTTGAAGCCAGATTTAATAGGTTTTAATATGATGGAAAGAAGGTGGGAGATTATTGATTATAAAAAATCAAATAGAGGAGTTCTGAAAAATATTGGTAGAACAAGAACTGGTTTCACTGCTGAAGTCCATAGTCTGGGTGATCAATTAAGAGACTACTGTGAGTATTTTGGAGAAAAAACCCATCGTGATTATGTTAAAAATAAATATAAAGTAGATATAGAATACCCTACAACTGTTGGAGTCATTGGATTACTTGAAAAGGAATTAGAACGGGATTTCAATAGAATTATTCGTGATGAACCAAGGTGGTTTAAAGTAGTTCCGTATAATTACTTATACAATAATTTTGTTAGCTTTATCAAAAATGTTGAAAATATAAATGGAGGTGTTTTTTGATGGAATGGATTTTAACCAATGAAAAACAAAACTGACAATTGGAAATATTAATGGCAATTGTAAAGGAAGTATTGGAAGAAATAGACTATGAGTATGATAATTATGGATCTATACGAAACGCATTAGAATTGATAAATAAGGCAATATACTTCGAAAAATACTTAAAAGAATAGCAAATCAAAGGGTAGCTAATAAGAGGCTACTCTTTTCTTATGCACAAAAGGAGTTGGAAAAATGAAAGAAATTATTGAGTTGCTAAGAAGCCAATTATTAAAAATGAGCGGGGATGGATCTTGGATATTTGGTGCGGTGTCAGGTGGTTTTGCAATTGCTATCCCGCAATGGATTTACACGCAAGGATGGAGCGTAAATCATACGATCCTAATTGGCATACTGATCGGTGTCATTGGCATGGAATGGCTAGTCGGCGGGAGACTTGCAAAGCTATCACCGGTCAAGAAAAACTCGAGCGAAGTTGCTATTGATTCAGCGATTCGGGACGTGATCATTATCGGCATGTGTGCAGCTGGCTATGGTTTTGATTTCTTATTCAATACCGGCAGCGTGATTTATGTGATTATCACGGCGGCTTTTATCTATCACAATTTTTATTCGCTGGTCGCAAACATCGCAGTCCTGGGGTGGGAGAAACATTTTCCTATGTGGCTGCTGAATTGGTTAGATAACGAAATCGCAGCCAAAAAGGAGAAATATTTCCCGGTCAAAAATAAGGAGGGTAAATAATTATGGGCTACACAATTAACGACAGACGTGCATCGGCGCTGGGCGGTCAACGCAAGGACAGAAGCCTGGCATCAATCACAACGATCGGATGGCACTACACCGCAGTATTGCGCAAAAACAGAGCTTTTATCACCAATCACGAAGCATACTGGCGCGACACACTCGGATGGGACCGCGGTGGCTATCATTTTTATATCGACGCTGACGGGCAGATCTGGCAGAACTACGACTATGAGCGCATCACGTGGGGTGTCAAGGACAGCAATGGCTACGTGGTCCATATCAGCGTTGAAGCTGGTAACGGCGGCGATTACTCACAAGCGCAGATTGATGCACGTGAGTGGTTGACACGCAAGATCATGGCTGACCTAAATGTTCCGGCAAGCAAGGTCAAAGGCCACTGGGAAATTTACAATAACAGCAGCTGCCCTGGTTACACCAAAGTGCAGATGGACGCTTTCCGCGCGAAACTGGCACAGCCTGCAGGTTCAACTGTAGCCGCTGCACCTGCAGCGCCTGTTCAGGTCGCACATGCACCAACGCCTTCACCGGCCAGCAAGTGGGTTGCCGAAAGCGGCACGTTCTCACCACGCTTCGCGATCAACGTCCGAAACGCGCCGAACACGTCGGCTGGGATTGTGGCAACGTATAGCGCCGGCGAAAATGTCCGCTATGATAGTTACTATAACGATGGCCGTTATGTCTGGATCCATTACAAATCTTATAGCGGGCATGATCGTTATATGGTATGTCGGGAGAACGGCACCGCCTGGGGAAATTTTTACTAGCATAATAAAATCAATTCTTACAAAATGCGTATCTATTAAGTGAGGCTGGTTTCTATCCCCCCAAGATCGGCCAGTCTCATTTTAGTTCTCTCGCGCTGACGGGCAAAAAAGTGAATTCCATATTGAGTTCCATTTGCAAGTAGCCACAGGCTGTTTCGGGTTATGTAAATTTTTGTTAAAGCTGAAATATGGTAACGCAAGATTAATCAGATTAAGACAGAACGTTTCTATATGAAATGGAAGGCAGCGTAGGATAATCAAAACCCTAAAAAAACGACAACGTTTTTTTAGGGTTTTTTGTATTATTTGAATACTTTTAGATCAACACGCTCCCACCTATTGTGAAAATTTAATTATTTTCTGGCAATATAATTAAATTTGGGTACTGTTGGTATTATGAATTATACTAAATAGTTCACTTATTTATTATGTGATTATGGTTTGAATCAGCAGCATTTTTTGCGTATGATGTTTGGCTATATTTCAATATTACATTAAAATCGGGAAATGAGTAAAAATATAATAGATTAAATCAAAGTTATAGAGTAAAATATAATATTAATTAGAAGATGTCAATATTTTTAAAAAAATAGCGGAAATGGTAACAAGTCAATAAAAATTCTATATTGTAAAAAAAACAATAAATTGAGGATCTAACATATTGATGTTGTTAGCTTTTTTTTATTATAGTTCTTATGGAGGGATACAAAGCATGGGGTACTTAGAAGATCTTTTATATTCAGTGGATAAGAAATTGAATAAAGATGAGACTTTAATCGTCATTGATACTAATTATTTATTGTACGCGTTTCAAAGCTATTCTTATGGAGAAAAATATTTAGAGGTATTGCTCAAACATAAAGAAAAGATTTACATACCGTTTATAAGTTTTATTGAATTTTTTTCTAACTTAGATCAGACTATAAATAAAGTTATTGGGGACTTAAAGATTACGCAAGAGTATATGGAAAACATATCGTCTGAATTTGAATTATTAGACATAGATAATCTTAAAGTAGAAATTCAAAACAAGACTTTTATGAGAAAAATAGACAAAGTCGGGCAATTTATCAAAGAGGAAATTCAAATGCAAATAGATCAATACTTAGAAGAGACAGTTAATGAAATTTCTGAAAAATGTAAAGAAATAAATAAAGATGTGAACATTCATTTAAAACAATTTTCTAGCAAGCAGAAGAACATTCCGAGTGTAAAGGAATATTTAGTAACCGTTAACAAGTTAAGAAAAGGTTTCGATGAATTATTCGAAGACGTGCTCCGAAATGCTTACACACAAGCTGAAATAAACGAATTCATAAAAGATATGAAGGAGAGATATGAAGCTAAAATATCGCCCGGTTTTGCCGATGCGAATAGCAAAGAAGAAAGCATGAGACGTTTTGGAGAGTTAAGTTTTCCCAAAAAGGCTGGAGATCTGATTTTATGGAGAGATGTTATTGAACACGTCACAAATCAGGCTGAAAAAAAATATGATAAAGTGGTCATTGTTACAGATGACGGGAAGTCCTCTAGAAAATCTGATTGGAGAGAAGAAACATCTCGTGTTACCAAAAGAGATTTAAAAGTTGAATTTTATCAAAAAACAGATTTAAAATTTGATTTGTTGTTTGTTCAAGAGTTCATAAATGCATACCTAGAAGATAATAACAATACAAAAGTGAAAATGGGGGAAGAGATTAATAACTTTTCTGATAAAAAAGATACAATTATATTTAATTTGTTAGATGTTGAAAATACATTTCAAACTCAAAATGAACTAATGTACAAAGTATTCTACACTATCATAAATTATTTTGCACTATCATCGGAAAATTTGGAGAATCTTGCTTGTTTATCTAATTGGAATTTTAGTAATCCATCTGAAAGTTATAATATTAATGATAAAAATACTATTTTTAATAGACATTATCAAATTGCAACATTTGATGGGAAAATAATCTCCTTAGGAACAACTTTAAATCTTCGTGATAAATTCAGGTATATTAAACAATTGTTTGACATGGTGAATCTTGGATATGGAGATATGAAATTTGAGAATGATAGGATTCAATCTGAATGGGCCTATATAGCATTAAAAAAACTCGTTATAGACGAAATTCATGTTGGACTCGAAGAATATGAAGGTATGTCAGGGATCCCAAGAATAACTTCAGTTGATTTCTTCAAGGATGGGGAAATAGTAAATAACAAAGAGTCAGATTTCATAAATAATACGTTAATAAATATTGAACTTAGTCATGTCGATTCAAACAAGTCAAAATGTGATGAAATTAATGACATTATTGAGAAGTTAGGATACTCATGTGGAGGTATACATATAGAAGTGGATTATGATTAAATATTACTGCAGTCTCGATTGCAAATAACTAAATTTTAGTAAAAGCTGAAATTTATAGAGAGAAAATAAATTTAGTTTTTTATGTTAATTCTCCATTAAAAAAGGTCATAGCCAATGAACTCGAATAAAAAAAGAAATTCCGTTAAAAAACGTCGGTCTCCTTAACAACTAATTGTAGAGAGAGTGAGCACTTTTTGTTTCCCCATGACTTAATGGTTCGTTACTACTAGAAAATTCAGCAGAGTTGGTTCATTAAGGGCAGGCCCCGCAAAATTCTCATTTACGATAAACTCCGCGGAGCAATAAAGAAAGATTGTGTTGAATACACTAGCTGTTACGGGTTTACTTTAATTGGTCAACCAATAAAGAGGGTTTGTCATTGACTACTTGTGTGTATAGATGTGCGATGCCTTTTTTACCCAATTTATGTACAATTAGCTTTTTTTGACATGTAGTATTCAAAAATAAATTGGAAAAAATGCACATAATATTTACTTTAATCTATTATTTTACAGTAAATAATATTGAACTAATTCTAGAAATCTTAAAAAATATATTAAATCATAAATATTCAAACCTAATGACTGAAAACGCCGTAACGGTATATTAAAAGGTCGATTCATTAGTTCGAGAGGGAAGAATTAACCAAAATAAAGAGGTAAATATACAAACATGTATTATCTTTATGAATTAGACTAAAGGAGGAATGTAAAAAGTGATTGATGTTGTTGCTTTTGCAGAATGGATTTGCGTTGAAGAGTTCTTAGGACAATTTTCTAGTTTAGATCAGATTGAAGGTGTTTATGCAATTGCATTTAATGAACCGAAAGAGGTTGAATTTTTATATACCACGACTGTCGGACATAATTTAGTTTCTAACATCAAACTTCAAGAGCATTACGATTGCACTGATAAAAGAATAATTTTAATTGCAAGTACAAATAATATGTATAAAAGTGTCAGAGACTTCTTTAACGATAATCATGGATGTTCTGCTACAGATTTTACACCTAAAAGCGCGAAAGTTATTTGGCAAATCGTGGATCGTCCAGATTTCTATATATCATTTTGTGAAACAGAAGAATCAGTTAAACAAAAAGAGTTGTTAGTTAATAACTACAAACAAGAATTTGGTGGGGTTCCAATAGGTAATAAGTCATTTAACGATAATGATGCTATTCCTTCATGGAGTGGTTTTAATTACCAAGGAAAAGGTATTATTCTAAGGGCAATTCAACAGATAAATAAACTATGGAAAGAAGATATGGATGAAGACAATCTGATACTCCAATTGAAGAGGTACTCAATTGAAATAGAATTAAGAGAGGATTTTGTTTTGTATGAGCAAGCTATTCCAATTGAGTATGTTCAGGTTAAGGCTACCCTGGCTGCTGAAACATATAGTAATTATAAGAAGGCTATAAAACAGTTGAATGACCATAGAAATGAAGGTGGAAATCCTGAGAAGGCCAAGTGTTTGCTCATGTCAGCTGCTCCAATTAGAAACTGGAAACAGGACTGTGGAGTGTCTTTATATCTGTATGAAGACAATTGTTTAGGTTTGTTAGGCATAACTGAGGCGATTAAAGCGGAATTGGTTAAGCTACTAATAAAAATGCAACAACCAAATGATGATTATAAAGTCAAAATAGTGTATGAATATCTATGTGGTTTGTTAGATAATAGAGTCCACGAAATTCATAACTCAGGTAAGGGATATCAACTTTGTCTATACAGAGATATCTGGCTTGAAGTAAAAAAATCATACACAGAACTAAAAAAAAATGCTTTATTCGAAGCATATGAGGCTATATATCAAGATAGCTGTGAGGTTCTTGATGAGATGATTACTAAAAGATGTGAATCATGCAAGCGTACTCATCGTTATTACAATTGTGATACCTGCCCTCTTGAAGCGATGAAAGATAATTTTCTGCTAACTGATTTAATCGACTATGCTCAAGTATTGAAACCAGACATAATTGTAGATGGAAGAACAGAACGGCAAATTAGTCTTCTTAGTCAGGTTTTTGCTGAAGATCAGTTAAATAGTCTGTTGTATCAATTCCAATTTGCTGACATTAACAATTACCGACGAGAGGCTAACTATCATATGATTGATATGGGGGAAGACAACCACATAATTCCTACTTTGATGAATTTTAGAAACGACATTGAAGAGGTAGCCATCTCAACAACACTATCAAAAATTAGGCAAAATATTTCAATTAGAAAAGTGATAGATGGCAAAGCATTGACTGTAGAAAGTCCTCATTTTAAATCTAAAAATATTTTAGAAGAAAATATTACCAACTATAAGGAAATGGAAAAAAGAATACTCGAAGAAGATGGTGTGAATTCCTTTGGAAAAGCGGTGGCAGTCCAGGAAGTAAATTTCACTCTTGTTGATAAAATGAGTCTAATTTCTGATTTAAAGGAAAAGAGTGATAAACGTGAATAAGGAACTGGAAAGAATAATTGATAATGTGAATAAACTGCCGTTGTTAGAGGGAAACTGGTGGGACCTTGAAGGAAGTGAAACAAATTCATTTGCTTTTTATAAAATAGCTGATGGTCGAAATTATCTTTTTTACTATTTTGATGAATTGGTAGAAGAGTCAAGTGCACAAGTTGCAGAGAAGATACTCAGTGCAGCAGAATTAGGTTTAGAGATAATACATCCTAGTTATATTGCACAAGACACGTATGTAGTATTTCTTTCAAAAGTTGAGACACATGTTGACTATTTAAAAAAATTTATTATTAGAATTGAAGAAAATGAATATATGTTTAAAAAATATGTATGCCTCTTTACCGAAGCAGAGATAAAAGCAGTTGAAGAAAAATTACCATTGATGAAAAAAAAGAACGAATTTTGGGGAAATGAGAGTTTAGCAAGCTTAAATAGTGAATTACATTCTCAATTATTGTTGAGGCTAGCGATAAAAGTTCCAATTATCAAATTGAATTTCGCTGAAATTCAATTTGATTCTATTCAAAATAGAGTGATAAGAAACATAGTGGGAAGAGAAAATCAAGATAAGTTAACAAAACTCAATGGTAACTTGATATCTTGGTGCGGAAAAACATCACCAGAAGAAATAGCTAACAACCTATTCAAAGAAATAGTAGGTGATGATTATGAATTTTAAAATACAGAGTATCGAGATCTACAATTTGAGAAGTTTTACTTCAAACGATCCTCTAACTATCGACTTAAAAGAACATATGATTACAATTTTTGATGGACCAAACGGTTATGGGAAAACAACCTTTTTTGATGCAATTGAATTACTACTGACAGGAGAGTTGGGACATTTTTTTAGTTCACTTTATAATAGAGGTAGTGAATCTTTAAGTAGTGTAGCTAAAAATATTGAAGAAGATACCGTCATTATTGCAGAGGTGAACGTAAAGGATAAAGGTGTCTATTGTCTGAAAAGAATATTTAATTGGGCTAGTTATAATGATACTAAAGCTTCGACTATTGAAATGACATCTCAAGGTGAGGCAGAGTCGAGGAGAATTCGGCAAGAAGAATTATTTGAGTTTTTTGGTTTTTCAGCAAGCGTATTTAATGTAGGTATGTATATATCCCAAAATGATTCATTACAATTTTTGAAGTTACCATATAAAAAACGAAAAGATACTTTCAGTGCAATTACAGGAACTGAAGGTGATGAAGCTAATGAACAATATCTTGGTGAAGTTAGGACCTTATTAATCGGCAAGAAGAAAGAAATGACTGCTAACTTCGATAACAGAATTAAGGCAGTAGAACAAAAGATTGCTGACTATACTAAATTGGTGAATACTGAGAATGAAGAATTCCCTAAAATAACATATAAACGACTCTTTCTGGATAAAAAGTTTGATTTTGATGTAGAAATTGTAGATATTACAAAAATAGAGAGATATCTACATTCTTTGTCTCAAATCGAGAAATATATTAGTAATCAAATAGATTTCATTAATTATAAGAACAATGAGAAAATCAGTAATATTTATAAATATGATAAAAAATTCTATGAGGCAGTTTTTTATGAAGAAAAGGTGTCCAATTTAAAAAGAAGACAAAAAGAAATTAGCCAATTGAAACAATTCGAATCAATTAAGCAATTATTCAGTGCAAATGCGGAAGTGCAATATGAGAACGAATTATTTGATTCAGTATTTAAAGACTCCCTACAGATCATTAATGATTTTAATTTAATAGTTCAAAGTAAAGAAAAAAATCTGTCGGGTAAGAACTTACAAAAAAATAAATTGATTGCTGCTAGAAATAATTTGAAGAACGTACATGAGGACGATCATTATCTTGATGAGGATGTTTGTCCTTATTGTGGTAGAGCAGAGAATAGTTTACTTGAATTGTACGTTGAACTTTCAAAAACTATCAGTGAAAATGAATCCGATCTTTCGAAGGAAATAAATAAACAAAGGGAATTAAGAGACCAATTCATTCTAGAACATTTCGTTCCAGAGATTGATTCACATGTAGCAAGTCACCTAACATTGGTAAAAGAATTTGAACAATTTAGTGGTCTGTTTGGAATAAATACTGAGCAGTTCGAAGAAGTATATGATGGGCTTGCATTATCGGTTAATTTACGAGACAATCAACGACCATTTAAAGAAGTTTATCCAATAATAATGGAAGAAATTCAAAAGAAGCTTCTTCCACTCAAGTCAGAATTGACAACAACGGATATTGTCGAATTTTCAACTATTTCACAGCAATACTTTGACAATCAGGTTTCCCTCATAAGTTCTAAAGACATTCTAGATAAAAAAGAATATTTGGTTCAGACAAGAAATAATCAAGGACGAATGTTGAAATCTATTGAAGAGAAATATAAGCAAGAACTCGAATCACAGAAAGACTCTGCAGAAAACCGTTGTCAAGCAACAATTGACGAGATTACCCATTTACGCTCAGTTTATAATCAATGTATACATGAGTACAATACTGATTTCTTGGAAGACATCAAAGTGCCGCTATTTATAATAAGTGGACGTATTATGCAAACCTCTCCAATGGGGCTAGGGATTGAAGCAAAAATTGACGATAGAAGAATTGAGTTTATATCGGGTGAAATCAATCATGACGTGGTCAACATGTTAAGTGCTGGACAATTAAATGGGTTAATGATTTCGATTATGCTAGCGGTACAAAAAACCTATTTATCTAATAAAGGTGTGAAATTGTTTATGATTGATGACCCACTACAATCAATCGATGACTTAAGTGCCCATTCATTTGTTGATTTGTTAACTCAGGAATTTCGCGATAATCAAATATTTATATCAACTCACGAACTAGATAAAACAGCAATGTTTTACTATAAGTACAATCAAGCTGGTATTCCATTTTCCAGAAAAAATTTACAGCTTGAATATTTGAAATGACCAAATATTCTGTAAATTATAGCATGAATTTTTAGGGGAACGGCCCTTTTGTATGCACCATAAATAGCTGGATATCATGCGATTTTTTTCGCGGGTATTCGGCTATTTTTTTACTTACCAAATGTAGAATAACAAAAATCGAACTCTTATATATGAGTTTGCCTTGCGAGAAAAACGAACCCCACTCACTTTCCCCACAAAATAATCTAATCATGGTTACGCTTCATTTTTTATTTTCATAATCAAAAGCACGATATTTACGAATTAAATTATAGAAAAGCCCCGGCATATTGTGGAAGCAGTGGATGGTGATGTATTCTATTGGAAATTCAAGAAGTTCAGAAAGTTCTGACGGTAATGAATTTAACGAAATGTGGGAGGAGGGAATAAAATGTCAAGTTTCTTTAGTTGGGATCTAGTATGGGAGTTTTTTCCAAAAATTCTCAGTGCGTTGCCCGTGACCTTGTTGATTGTAGGCATTGCGACTCTTGTAGGCTTGGTGTTAGGAAGTTTTATAGCGTTCATACGGGTGGAAAAAATACCGATATTGAATCAGATAGCCGCAGTATTTGTTTCCTTCATTCGCGGGACGCCGATTCTTGTCCAGCTATACATCGTTTATTACGGTGTGCCCAGCCTCTTACAGGCGATCCAGATTGATGTGTCATCATGGGACAAAATTATTTTCATCTACATTACGTACGGATTGAATACCGCAGCGTTTCAATCAGAAACCATTCGAGCCGCAATCTTGAGTGTACCGATCACGCAGAAAGAAGCCAGCATCGCATGTGGACTGACGAAGTCGCAAATGTACCTGCGGGTCATTCTTCCGCAAGTTGTTGTCGTGGCGTTACCCTCGTTTGGCACAACGACCGTCGCGTTGCTGCAGGATACATCGTTGGCATTTACGATCGGGATCGTGGATGTGGTAGGAAAAGCGCGGGCCATTGGTGCCGTGACCTACCACACCTTGGAAGGCTATGTAGGCGCGGCAATTCTGTTCATTACGTTGAGCGTTATTCTTGAAAGAGTCTTTGACGTGTTGGAGAAACGGATGAATTTCACAGAAGCAAAAAAATCGTCGTTCCAACTGCCCAGATTATTCCTTAATAAAAATAAAGAGGTTCAATTGAAAAAGGTTCAAAAAATCGAGACAAATTTGAAGGAGGAATTATTATGAAAAAGTCAACAGTGGGATTCGGAGCAAGTTTATTGATGGCAGGGGTTATCTTGGCTGGGTGCGGCAGCGGCTCTGCTGAAACTGAGAGTGCAGCAGACAGCGGCGCGACAGAGATTAAAGTAGGTACAGGGAATGAAGCACTGCCATATGCTTATTTGGATGAAAATGGTGAATATGATGGTTATGATGTCGCTGTAGTGAAAGCCATTGATGAAAAGCTGACGGATTACACGTTCACTTTTGAAGGCGCGGATTTCCCGACAACATTGTCCAATCTGGAGAGCGGAAAAGTTGAGATGGCTGCTTTTGAATATGAAATAAATGCAGAGCGACAGGAAAAATTTGTCTACGGGGATGTCGGTTACGTGGTATGGGATACGTACATTGTCTCTGATCCGGATGCAGGAACGGTTTATGAGTCCTTCGACGATCTTGCCGGGAAAAAAGTCTACGCCACAACGGCAACTAACCAGGCAGCAATGGCTGAAACGTATCTGGAAGAAAATCCCGATGCTTTTGAATTGGTTTATGGCGAATACAACAACGAACAGATCGTCCAGGCGATTACTTCAGGAGCCGTCGATGCATCTTTGGCACCAAAATATCAAGTAGATAACTGGAACCGTTCCTTCGATGAAAACTTAGCGATCGGCAGTGAACCGGTCCATAATTCGGATGCTTACCTGCTCTTCAATAAAGAAGCCGATCAAGCCTTCATCGATGCCGTGAACACAGCGTTAGAGGAATTAAAAGCGGATGGAACCATCAAGGAACTTTCCGAAGAATATCTAGATGGTGATTACGTTCCAGAATAAGAAAGGATGAGGGCCATGAGTTTCAAATTTGAGGTGATGATCCAATCATTGAAAGTAGCAAGCCAATACATTGGCACAACATTATTCATGGCCATAACAGCGATCGTCATCGGCGTTATTTTAGGGTTAGGGATAGCGCTGATCCGGCTATATCGTATCAAAGGACTGAGCCAATTTTTCCAAGTGGCTGTCACTTTATTGAAAGGCATCCCGATGGTATTGATCATTCTCGCTCTGTACCTGGTCGCTTCCAAACAGTTTGATGTTTGGTCGGAATCCATGAACTGGTCGCTTCGGTTCAGAGACTTCAACATGGTATGGATTGCCATTTCCGCATTGACGCTATTGGCCACGATCAACAGTAGCGAAATTTTTCGCGGGGCATTTGCGGCTATCAAAAAAGGGCAGTTCGATGCCGCCAAATCGATGGGCATGACCGACCTTCAAACGATTCGCCGGGTTCTGTTGCCGCAAGCAATCCCGATCTCTTTACCGATGTTCAGCAATCTGTTGATTGGCTTGGTTAAGGCTTCTTCCTTAGCCTCGATGGTCAGTGTCGTCGATGTGTTTGCAGCTGCGAAGATCACAGCCCAGCAAAACTACCGCTTCCTGGAAGCCTATGTGGCGGTTGCGGTCATATATTGGGGAATCAGCCTGGTGATCGAAAAAGGTGCGCAACTCCTTGAACAGCGCATGACCCGTAAATTGAGGAGGGCGATTTTATGATGGAAGTACGCAATATCCACAAGCGCTTCGGTAAGCAGGAAGTCCTCAAAGGCATCGATATGGATGTCGCCAAAGGGGAAGTTGTCACCCTTCTGGGGCCAAGCGGTTCCGGCAAAACAACTTTTCTCCGCTGTCTGAATTTTTTGGAACGGGCGGATGAAGGCAGCATTCTGTTGGGGGAGACCGAAACGATCGTAAATAAAGCCAATCCAAAGGAAATTTTGGCGCACCAACGCCAAACCGCGATGGTCTTTCAAAATTATGCGTTGTTCCATAATAAGACAGCGCGCGAAAATATTGTGATGCCACTTTTGCTGACGAAAAAAACAACAAAGCAGGAAGCGTATGAAGTAGCGGATGCTTTGTTGGAACAAGTGGGCCTGACCGAACGCCAAGATTTTTATCCCAGCCAATTATCCGGCGGCCAACAGCAACGGATCGGGATTGCGCGGGCCTTGGCGTTGAATCCGAAAGTGATCTTGTTCGATGAACCGACCTCAGCATTGGATCCGGAATTGGTCGGACAAACGCTGACGCTCCTGAGAGACATCGCAGAAACTGGCGCAACGATGGTGCTGGTGACGCATGAGATGAAATTCGCTTATGAAGTGTCGGACAAAATCATCTTTATGGAGAATGGCCAAATTGTTGAACAAGGAACACCAAAAGCAGTGTTTGAACAAACAAAAGAAGAGCGGACCAAAGCCTTTTTGGCCCGTTTCACAACTCAAATGGCTAGATAGGGAGGAAATAAGATGGCATATCGTTTCGCAAATCGTATGAAGGAATTGAAAACATCTCCTTTACGGGAAAATGCAAGTAAAAACATGGAACTCAAAGATGTGATCTCATTTGCTTACGGCTTTCCGCCGGTTGAAGCTTTTCCAATGGAGACTCTGAAAAAAATTTCCCAAAAATTATACACAGAAGTCGATCCGGAAACGTTTTTGCAATATGGTGCGTCCGAAGGCTATCCCTTACTGCGTAAGTTGGTCAAAGAAAGGCTGGCGGCAACCGCCAATCTGCAGAATGAGGAACAGGTGCTGATTACATCGGGTTCCACCCAAGCGATGGATATCGCCGTGAAAGTCCTTTGTGATGAGGGAGACGTCGTTCTGTGCGAAGAACAAACCTTTTCAGGAGCTGTGAATGCGATCAAAGGCTATGGAGCTATTCCCGTACCGATCCCGATGAACGTCGCAGAAGAATCCGTCGATTTGGAAGCATTGGAAGAACTGTTGCGGTTTGATCAACGCATCAAGTTCATCTACCTCATTCCCACGTTCCAAAATCCATTGGGGACATCGATTCCTCTGGAAAAACGTCAAGCCATCTACAGCTTGGCCCAAAAATATGATGTGCTGATTTTCGAAGATGATCCTTATGGCGATCTCTTATACTACGGGGAGCCGATCATGAAACTGAAAGAGATGGATACGGATGGGCGCGTCATGTATGCGGGTTCGTTCTCCAAAATTTTGGCACCCAGCGCACGCCTAGGCTTCATCATGGCGCCGGATGAAATCATGGAAAAACTGGCTTTGGCCAAGCAAGTATCTGATTCCCACACCAATTTTTATTGGCAAGTGATGCTGGCGGAATTCATGCAGAACCATCAATTTGAAGAACATGTCTCGGAGTTGAAGCAGTATTACAAAGGCAAATTTGAAGCAATGATTGCGGGTCTGGAAGCATTGCCTGATGACAAAATCCAGTTCATCAAACCGACCGGCGGCTATTTCATCTGCTGCAAAATGGCTGACGAACTGGACCCGGAAACATTCTATACGGCATTGGACGAAGCCAAGGTCGCCGTTATCCCTGGAAATATAATGAGCGTAGCGCAGGAAGGCTACGAACGTTATTTCCGTCTGAACTTCACCAAACCTACACTATCGGAAATCGTGGACGGGGTCAAAGTAATCGGTGAAGCTTTGGAACAAGCGACACCTGCATCATCCAAACAAGTGATTTAAGGAGGATATTTATGAGATTGATTTATTATGGGGTCAGTGTTGACGAAGAAAAATTCATCAAGCGCTGGAGTTTCAGCAACAAGATTCCCGTGACCATCATCAATGAAGGCATTTCCAGTGAAAATGTCCATTTTGCCGGTCCCCATGATGGGGTCTGCCTGTATCCGAGTCCGGAAATGCGCAAAAGCGAGCTGCTCTACGGCAAACTGCGGGAGCAAGGCATCCACCAATTGTCGGTCAAATCGACCGGGGTTGATGGCATCAACTTCGAGTGGGCCCAAAAATATGGCTTGACCGTGACGAATGTTCCTGCCTACAGTCCCACTTCAGTCGGTCACTTTGCAATCATGTCGATTTTGATGGTCTTACGGAATATTCCGACCGTGCTGCAGCCAAACTCATCCCGCAAAGCAGCAATCGGCCGGGAACTGCAGGATGTGACGGTCGGCATCCTGGGGACAGGCCGGATCGGTTGTGTGGTCGCAGAAGGGATCCATGCTTTGGGCGGTCGCGTGATCGCCTCAAGTTCAAAAGAAAATCCGCGCTTGAAAGGGAAAGTCAGCTACGTTTCTTTTGAAGAACTGTTGGAAGAATCGGATGTCCTTTCCATACACATTCCCTTATCCGAAAAGTCCACGCATCTTTTTTCTGAAAAAGTTTTTGGGAAAATGAAACCAGGTAGTTGTCTTGTGAATACAGCGCGCGGAAAAATTATCGATACCGAAGCGCTGATCGAAGCTTTGGCAACCGGGAAACTGGCTGGTGCAGCATTGGATGCGTTGGAAGACGAGGAAAAATATTTTTCCATCGGTTGGGAAAAGAACCCGTATTATTCCCGCTTGATGGCCTTCCCGAATGTGATGATCACCCCACATATTGCCTACCATACAGAATTGGCCGTGCAAGAAATTGTTGAGACCTCTTTAAACAATGCGCGGGATATCATAACAGCAGGAAGTTCGCGCAACACGATCTCACTTTGAGAACCAAAAGAAGGAGGAGATGAAGATGATCCAGGCGCAAATCAGTGGACTGAAAAAAAGTTTCGGCAAGAACGAGATATTGAAAAACGTAGGTTTGACCATCAATAAAGGCGAAGTTGTCTGCATTATCGGCCCGAGCGGATCCGGCAAAACCACCTTCTTACGTTGTTTGAATCTCTTGGAACGGCCGGATGCAGGCATGTATGAACTCGGCGACCTTCGCTATGATCTCAGCCGTATCGGTTCGCATCAGAGCCGGGAAATTGCCCGGAAAACAGCGATGGTTTTTCAATCCTATGAATTGTTCAGCCATATGACAGTTCTGCAGAATGTGATGGAAGGATTGGTCACACCCCGCAAAGTCCCCAAAAAGCTGGCAGAAACAATTGCCACATCCGTCCTGGAAAAGGTTGGGATGGCGGACAAAGCAGGGATGTATCCGATCCAACTATCCGGTGGGCAGCAGCAACGGGTCGGCATTGCCCGGGCGATGGCGTTATCTCCAGAGCTGTTGTTGTTCGATGAACCCACATCCGCACTCGATCCGGAACTTGTCGGGGATGTGCTGAATGTGATGAGGCAATTGGCTGACACGGGCCAAACGATGATCATCGTCACCCATGAGATGCAGTTTGCGCAAGAGGTGGCGGATAAAGTTGTCTTTATGGCGGATGGGGTAGTCGTTGAAACGGGAACGCCATCGGAAGTCTTTGATGACCCTAAACAAGAACGGACAAAACAATTCTTGATGCAAGTCCGTTTCAAAACAGCAGTCTGAGAGGGATGACATGTGGAATATACGGAAGTAAAAAGCAAGCTTTGGACCAAGGATTTCCTCTTGGTCAACAGCATCACGTTTTTGGCGATGACGGCCATCACGACCCAAATGGGAACGCTGCCGCTCTATGTGACTGCGCTGGGTGGCTCAAAAGCGGTTGCCGGAAGTATCGTAGGAATTTTAGGCATTTCGGCTTTATTTTTCCGCTTGCCGATCGGAATATTGTTGGATCGCTACAGCCGCAGGCTGTTGCTCACGATCGGCTTAGGGGTTCTTTTCATCGATTTCGCCTTGTTGAATGTGCTGCAGACGCTCTTGATGCTGTTTTGTTTGCGGTTGATCCAAGGCATCGGCAACAGCATCCAGGCAACGAGTGCTGCGACGATGGCGGCGGATTTGATCCCAAAGGAACAATTATCTGTCGGGTTGGGCTACTTCAGCATCGCCCAAGCAGTCCCTGGCGCAATCGGACCCTTGTTGGGGTTGGCGGTGGTGGAAACATACGGATTTGAAGCCTTGTTTCGGGTGGCGCTTTTGCTGACGAGTTTGGCTTTTGGTTTAAGTTTTTTCTTGAGTGCTGAATCGCCAAGAACGCTATTTTTTGGAGAAAAAACAAAGCCGAAGGGCGGAGCGACCGAAGCGTTGGCCGTCATGAAGAATCGGGGCGTTATTTTTCCAAGTCTGATCATGTTTTTGATCTGCTTTGCGAATTCCGGGGTGATCGCATTTATCGCGCAGTTTGCGATCGAAAAGAAAATAAGCGGCGCTGGTTACTACTTTACCGTGATGACGGTCGTCACGGTTCTGATTCGGTTTATCTTCCCCTATATGATGAATCGCGTCAATCAAACGTTTTTGATTTGCGGCAGCATCCTGAGCATCAGTGCAGCGTTCGGCATGCTTGCTTTTGCGGATGATCTTGTCCATCTTCTTTTGGCGGCGGTGCTGTATGGAATCGGGTTTGCCAGTCTGCTGCCGGTGATGAATACAATTGTTTTGCAAAGTATTTCAGATCAGGAACGTGGACGCGCGATAGCGGTTTTCTCGGCTGCTTTGGATGTAGCGTACGGTGGCGGGGCGATGCTTTGGGGCGTAATCGCCGGTTTGTTTGGCTTTCAAGTCATGTACCTGTTTTGTGGAGGCTTCGGGATAACCGCTCTGTTTGTTTACCTATTTTTTGATGGCAAGAAGAAGCAAATGTCATAAAGCATGACACATCTTGTGAGCCCATTCTTGCATCTCTTATCATTTCTCAATAAAATTAAGAATATGATGAGAGACTGGAGGGGCCTTTATGGATGTGTTAGATCGGAAAATTTTGAATATTATGCAAAAAAATAGCAGGATTACTGTCAAACAAATTGCTGAAGAGTGTTTCATTTCGTCTCCTTCGGTATCCGTGCGTTTGCAGAATTTGGAGGGTCTTGGGTATATCCGCACGTATCAAGCTGTTCTTGACCATCAAAAATTGGGCTTTTTGATCAAGGCCTATGTGAATTGTGCGGTCCATGCAAAGGACAAAAAAGATTTTTACCGCTACATCGAAGAAATCCCCAATGTCGTGGAATGCGACTGCATAACAGGTGATTTCTCTATGCTATTGAAAGTGTACTTTACCAACACGATAGAACTGGATGAATTCATTAATGATTTACAACGCTTCGGCGACACCAAAACGCACATCGTGTTTTCAACGAATGTCGGCCCACGTGGCCTGCAGATCCAAATAAACGAATAAGCAAAAACGCCGAAAATTATTTTCGGCGTTTTTGCTTATTTTTTTTGTTCATGAGTTGGGAGCCGTACCTCCGGCGAGCGACCGGTTGGCCGGAGAACAATACCGAAAACAACATTCATCTCCGATGAAGCCCGCTTCATCGGAGATGAGCGGGGAAGCGGAATCTTACCTCCGGCGAGGGTCGCTTCGCCGGAGGACAGGGCGCCCCTCCGCGCCCGTGGCTCACGGAGTTATTTGTTCTGCGGCAGCCGATTGTCGAATTTCGTGCGGTAGGCCTGCGGGGTCTCGCTATACCAATATTTGAATATTTTGTGGAAATGACTGTAGCTTTGGTAACCTACTTCAGTTGCAATATTGTGAACGGGAAGGTCGGTGTTTTGCAGCAACAGACCGGCGTTTTCCATTTTCTTTTCGGTAATGATCTTTGTGATTTGTTTGCCTGTGTGTTTCTTGATGTACCGCGACAGGTAGCTTTCGCTGTAGTTGAAGCGGGCGGCGGCATCGGCCAAGGAAGTCGTCTGGTAATTGGCTTCGATATAACTCAATATTGCCAAGACCTTTTCGTCAATCCCGTAATAGCTGTACTCATTGAGCTCAAGCAATTCGGCGAACAACTGCAACACTTCGCTGGCCAACAAAAAGGGAGTTGCCGCGCCTTCCCTGGCGTAAGTCGTCAGGATGATCTGGAGCAGCCCGGCCAGATTGCGTTTGTGATTATTCGGGAAGTAAAGATAGTCGAGGTTGTCGTTTTCCCGCAAAAAGGTGCCGATGAAGGTGTCGGAGCGGAACAGGTTGCGGAACGTTCCTTGCTGCATCTCATCGGTTTTGATGCAGATGTTGAAAATGATCGCATCGGGATCGACGACTTTGAGCGAATGGGCGCTGGCCAGGTTCATGATGCAGATGTCGCCGCTGCTCATGTAGAACGATTTGGAGCCCATGCAGTTTTCGATGACGCCGTTGAGGATGCAGATCACTTCATAAAAATTGTGGCTGTGGTGCGGCGTTTCCTGAGACATCCGGTGGCCGATCAGGAAGATGTCCTGCTGCTCAGCGGCTTCTATGCCCTTTAATTGGTTGTCGGTGGTGATCCGGCTGTCGGCCCACAGACCCTCAAAATCAATCGATGGAATGAAATCATCCATCAGAATTTTATCGTAATGTTGAAAAAATAATTGGTTCAATCAGAAAACCTCCTTAGGACAAAAAAACGCATGATGAGGACAAGGGATGATATTGTTGCCGCATACATTGCGGTGTTAAAGTTATGCATGTAAAGGTTACCAGCGAGCGCTGTGATATTTTGTTTCATTTCGTTCCGATGATAACAGGTTTTTAAAGCGACTACAAGGAGGAAATGCTGTGTTGAAAAAAGAAGTCAAGGAATGGAAAGGCAAATGGATCGAGCCGGTGCAGGCGCCGATCAACAAAGAGCCGGTTTTTACGCTCCAGGAAATGTTTTCCGGCAAGATTCTGCCGCAATGTCCGGTGGAAGAACGGTTGCATCCGGTCAAGCTGCTGAAGCGAACGTTTGCGCTTGATCCGAAAAAAGAGGTGAAGCAGGCAACATTGCGGATGACGGCGCACGGCATCTATTCTGCCAAAATCAACGGCCGCAAAGTGACCGATGCGCTGTTCTCACCGGATTACACCTCGTATCATAGTTATTTGCAGGTGCAGGAATACGAAATCACCGGGCTGCTGCAGGAGCGGAACGTCTGGTCGGTGGCTTTGGCCGATGGGTGGTACGGCGGCCGCGTCAGCGTCAATGGCGGCAGCGCGCAGTTCGGCGATATGCTGGGCATCTTGGGGGAAGTCACGATCAATTATACTGACGGGACAACCGAAACGATCGGCACAGATGAACAATTTGTTTCCACGACCGGAAAATACGTCTACAGCGACATTTTCATCGGGGAGAAGCAGGATCTGCGGCTGGGGGCGGATGACTGGGAAACCAACTTCGACTGCAGTGGTGCGGAAAATGTGACGATTGCGGATTTTCCATTCGACAATCTCGTCCCACAAAAAGGCGATTACGTCAAAACCCAGGAAGAACTCGTGCCGATCGGAATCTGGAAGGAGGGGGATTCCCACATCATCGACTTCGGCCAGGTGATCGCCGGCCGTGTGCGTTTGGAAATCGCTTTGGAAGCGGGCCAGGAAATCGTGCTTGAGCACAGCGAGACACTGAACGAGGCTGGGCTTTTCTTCAACAACATCGTCGGCCGCAACAAAGACCAGCGCGATGTCTACATCGGACGTGGCCAACAAGAAACGCTGGAGCCGGATTTCACTTTTCACGGCTTCCGCTACGTCCGCTTGAGCGGCTACGATGGTGATTTGGACAAAGCGTCCCTGAAAGCCATCGTGCTGCATACGGATATGCGGAAAACGGGAAACTTCCGGACGGACAATTCGAAGGTGAACCAATTGCTGCACAACATCGAATGGAGCCAGAAGGGCAACATGCTGTCGATTCCGACCGATTGCCCGCAGCGCGAACGGGTGGGCTGGACCGGCGATATGCAGGTTTTTGCGCCGACCGCGACGTTCTTCATGGATGTCGAGGACTTCATCGGCCGCTGGTTGGACAATGTCCGGGTTGAACAGACTGCCGATGGGGAAGTGCTGGATTATTCGCCGGCGCCGAGCGATTATTTCAACATGCCATCCTTGACCGGTACGCTATCCTCCGCCGGCTGGGGCGATGCGATCATAATGGTGCCCTGGACGCTTTACCAGCGCTACGGAAACACAAAAATACTGGCCGAAAACTATGCGGCCATGGTCGAATGGCACGCATTCAGCAAGCGAAGTGCGGCCGGCGACAAGGAGGGGAACGCACGTTATCTTTGGGACACCAAATTCCATTACGAGGATTGGATGTTCCCGAGTTATATGATTGGACCCGATTTCAAAGGGCCGATCGCGACTTCGGAAGCGACGAAGGACATTTTCGGCACGGCATTTCTGGCGCATTCAAGCGCGCTGTTGGCGGAAATAGCCGACATACTGGGAAATGCGACCGAAGCTGAGGAGTACCGCAATTATGCGCAAACGGTCAAGCGCGCCTTCGAAGAGGCCTACTGGCAAAATGGCCGGTTGACCAGCGACCTGCAAGGCTGCTACGTGATTGCGGTCGCGTTTGGGCTCTTGAGCGGAACTGCCGAGCAGCAGGCTGTCAAGCGGCTGGCGGAACTGATCGAAGCGAACGGCAAGCGTCTGGACACCGGCTTCCTGGCGGTCCCTTACCTGCTGGATGTGTTGGTGGACAACGGCTATGCCGAACTGGCCAAGCAGGTGTTCCTGCAGGAATCTTGCCCTTCTTGGCTGTATGAGGTGAACCACGGCGCAACCACCATCTGGGAATCATGGGCAGGGATCCAGCCCGACGGAAAAGTCGGAGATTTCTCATTCAACCATTACGCTTTCGGCTGCGTAGGCGACTGGATGGTCCGGAAAATCGCCGGACTGCAAGTCAAAGAACCAGGATTCAAGGAGTTCTACATCAGACCGAAAACCGATCTGGGCATCACAGCCTTTGAACTCAGCTACCGATCCGCCCACGGACTTATCGAAATCGTTCTGGCGGAAGGGAAACTGACGGTCACGGTTCCCGAAAACACCACAGCATACATCAAGCTTCCGACCGAAACGACAGAGACAGCAGTGGGCGCCGGTAGGCACTCATTCGATCTGCGTCCGTCAGCTGATGCATCCGCGGTTGAGCCGGCAGCGATCGGCTGACGCAAGCGATTATCCGTTTTCCGCCCCGGACGCTAGGCGCGGATCGGGAGCGGGAACCATTTTGAAAGACGAAAGGGAAGAGAAGAATGAAAAAGACAAAACTGAAGGTCGGCATTTTGAGCATGACCTTGTTGAACATGAGTGCATTGGTAATCACGAGCGCGTTCGGAGCGATCATGGCGTCGTTTCCGGAAGAACCGATTTCGAAAATCCAGATGATCGGGACGATCCCAGGTCTGGGCTCAATGCTGATCACCTTGGTCGTCGGGGTCCTGGCGATGCGCATCCCCAAAAAGACCCTGGCCCTCATCGGCATCCTCTGCGTCGCTTTGGGCGGCTTGCTTCCGCTCGCTTTTCACACAACTGTAAACGCTTTACTCGTCTGCGCTCTGATCATGGGGATCGGCCTCGGCATCATCGGGACAATCAATCCGATGCTGATTTCGATGTATTTCGAAGGCGAAGAGCGCGGTTCCTTGATGGGCATCGGCACGGCCATCAATTCGATCGGCCTGATGGTCATGATGATCATCGGCAGCACGCTCGGCGCCAAAAATTGGGAAAATACATATCTTGTGTTCCTGCTCGCGCTGTTGATTTTATTCGTCGTGATGCTGTTCCTGCCGTTGGATAAAGTCGAAATGAAATCGGATCACACCACCCATGCGCATGGCCCGCAAGCGAAAACATCCTTGCTTGCCGTGATCAAGGACATCAACAAGTATGTGTTCTGGGTGTCTCTGTTGGCTTTTGCGGTCTCATTCTTTTATACGATTTATCCAAGCAACCTGTCGCTTGTCGTTGCAGAAAAGAATTTCGGTGGCACTGCCATCACCGGACTCGTCAACGCGCTCGGCACGGTCGGCGGCCTCATCGCCGGCTTCACGATCAGCCGCATAAATCGCATCCTGAAGGACAAATCGATCGCCATCGGCTTTATCCTGCTGGCGCTGTCCTACCTGCTGGTCTGCTATGCGCAGAATTTTGTGATGATGGTGTTGGGCGCCGGTATATCCGGTATCGCGATGGCCATGATCTACTCGACCATCCCGTTCTACGTCTCCATCATCGCCAAACCATTCCAGATCGCGATAGCCATGTCCATCTTCCAATTCCTGAACGGGCTGGGCGGCATCATTTCCCCAATCGTGCTCGCCGGTTTGGGCGTTGCGTCCGGCCAGAGTGCCGTGCTCTTTGGAGCGGTCTGCTGCTTTGCCATCGGCATCGGTCTGATCATTCTCAATTTCGGCAAGAAAGCCCTGTCCAACCGTTACGAGCACCAAACTGTTGTGATGGATGCAGTGCTAGAAGAAGCGCAGGCATAAGTCGGTAGAAGGAATGCTAGCTGCGGGCCGGGACCCGCAGCTCCGCCGAAGCCGTGCGTCTCCGGATGTAACAAGAGGCAAAAATATGCGGATTCACGCAAAAAACCGATCGAAGGGGATTCGATCGGTTTTTTGCGTGGGTGTGCCTACTATGGCCGCATCTGCATGGCCAGAGGAATCTGCCGTCAAGCGCCAAAATCTGCCCACCTCCGGCGAAGCCGTGCGTCCCCGGAGGTAACAATGGGAAGTGACGCACCACCTCCGGCGAGGATTGCTTCACCGGAGGACAGCCCCGACAGAAGGCGCCACCTCCGACCAACCGCACGCTCGCCGGAGGACAGCTCGGCAGGCCATTCCTCCTTAATTCTGGACACACAAAAATAGTTTCTAATACAATTATTTGTTGCATCGTCATTTGCGTCCGCATACAATGGGTGTGCAACTTTAGACAGTTTTTGATCAATAACCGCCATATTTTTAGAATTGAATGCTTGTTATTATTAGTTCATCAAATGAAAGCGATTCATAATTTTGAGAAGGTGGTAAAGAAATGGTTATTACAGAACAATTATTTGTGACGAAGGAACTGGTGGAGTCAAAAATCGATTTGCTGATCGAAAATCTGACGACAATCAAAGATGACAGCGGAGAGTTCCTGTTGGACTTCGACGGATTGAAAGTCGACGACAAAAGTTGGACAATCTGGAACTGGCCGCAAGGGGTCGGATTGTACGGCATCTATAAAAATTACCGCAACACAAAAAATCCGCGCTCATTAGCTGTTGTTGAGGAATGGTTCGAAGCACGGATGGCAGAGGGAGCGCCGCCGAAGAACGTGAACACGATGGCGCCGCTGCTGACGATGGCCTATCTCTACGAAGACACAAAAGACACACGCTACGTTCCTTATCTCGAACAATGGGCCGAATGGGTCATGAAGGACATGCCGCGGACGGATGAAAACGGCCTGCAGCACGAAACCTACGGACCATCGAACACGAACCAATTGTGGGATGACACATTGATGATGACCGTATTGCCGCTAGCTAAAATCGGCGTTTTGCTGGACCGTCCCGAATACTTGGAAGAGGCACGCTATCAGTTCCTGCTGCACATCAAATTCCTGATGGATAAAAAGACAGGTCTTTGGTATCACGGTTGGACTTTCGAAGACAACCACAACTACGCCGAAGCGTTCTGGGCCCGCGGCAACTGCTGGTTGACGATCGCGATTCCGGAAATCATCGAGATTTTGGACTTGCGCGAAGGCGATGGGTTCCGCGCATTCTTGATCCAAACATTGGAAGCGCAGGCAAAAGCGATTGCCGAACTTCAGAATGAATGCGGTTTATGGCACACATTATTGGATGACCCGACGTCGTATGTCGAATCATCCGCGACAGCCGGGTTTGCTTACGGTTTGCTGAAAGCGGTTCATAAGCGTTATCTTCCACAGGCATACAAGGAAGTCGCCTACAAAGCGATCAATGGGTTATTGCAACAAATCGACGAAAAAGGCGAAGTGCAGAATGTGTCGGTCGGAACCGGCATGGGCGATTGCCTGGAATTCTACAAGAACATCGATAAAACGGCGATGCCGTACGGACAATCATTGACAGTATTGTGTTTGACGGAACTGCTCGTTTCATACTGCTGATTATACAAACAAGGGAGAAAAATCATGAAGAAGAAACATTTATTATCAGTTGTTTTGATGTCCGTACTGGGCACCGGCGTTCTCGCCGGCTGCGGAAACTCCGATGCGTCGACAGATGATGCCATCGTCCTGCGTTATGCATACGCCAGCAACAGCCAACCTGTAATCGACTCGATGAAGGAATTCGGCCGTTTGGTAGAGGAAAAGACTGACGGAGAAGTTCAAATCGAGTATTTCCCGGATGGGCAGCTCGGTGGTGAGGTAGAACTGATCGAACTGACACAAACCGGTGGAATTGACTTCACAAAAGTCAGCGGCTCCGCATTGGAAAGTTTCTCGAAAGATTACTCGATTTTCGGGGTGCCTTATATCTTCGACAGTGAGGAACATTTCTACTCGGTCATGGAAGATCCTAAAATCATGGACGATATCTACAACTCGACTGCAGAACTTGGCTTTGTCGGCCTGACGTATTATGACTCTGGTCAACGGAGCTTCTACATGACGGACGGTCCGATCAATACGCCTGAAGATCTGAAGGGCAAAAAAATCCGTGTCATGCAGAGTGAAACGGCAATCAAGATGGTTGAATTGCTTGGCGGTTCAGCTGTTCCGATGGGAAGTAATGAAGTCTATACTTCCTTGCAATCCAACCTGATCGATGGCGCGGAAAACAACGAGTTTGTGTTGTTCACGGCTGGACATGGTGGAGTTGCGAAGTACTATTCCTATGATGCACATACCCGCGTTCCCGATGTTGTGATCATGAACGATACCGTACAAGAGCGCTTGAGTGATGAACAATACGAAGCCGTTTTGGAAGCCGCCAAAGAGTCGACGGATTACGAGAAGAGCGTCTTTAAGGCAGCAGTCGAAAAAGAGAAAGAGACTGCAGTGGCAGAATACGGCATCGTGTTCAACGATGTGGACATCGCACCGTTCCAAGCAGCCGTAGAACCGTTGCATGAACAATTCAAAAATAACGCGACCTACAGCGAATTGTACGACATGATTCGCGCGCACGCTGATGCAGAGTAAGGGGAGAGTACTATGGAAAAAATAAGAACGTTTTTAGATAAGACGTTGGAGATCCTTTGTTCGGCGGTGTTCGTCGTGATGATCCTGACGACACTTTACCAAATTTTCATGAGAACAGTCATGAACAATCCGAACACAGTGACGGAAGAATTTGTCCGCTTCAGCTTGGTTTGGTTATCGATGTTGGCGATGGCTTACGTCGTCGGCAAACGCAGCCACTTGGCGGTGACATTGTTGAGCGATAACTTGAGCGGTCCGAATAAGCGCTTGCTGGAAATCGTTGTACAAGCATTGTTCTTGGTTTTTGCGGCTCTGATCATGGTCTATGGCGGTTGGAAAGCCGTATCCGTGACAACAGGCCAGATTTCTCCTTCGTTGTCTTTATCGATGGGCTATGTCTATCTGTCCGTTCCGGTCTCCGGATTCATCATGTTCGTCTATAGTCTGCTGAACCTGATGCAAAGAAAAGTTGCGATCGAAAATGTTGATGAAAGCGGGGAAATTTAAGATGGCTTTACAGGCAGGTTTGATATTATTCGTCGTTTTTCTGATCTTGTTGATAGTGGGGATGCCGATCGCGATCAGTATCGCGGTCTCCTCAATCGCAACGTTACTGTTGGTTGTCCCTTTTGATATAGCTGTATTCACTTCCGCGCAAAAAATGGTCTCCAGCCTGAACAGTTTTTCGCTCGTCGCCATTCCGTTCTTCGTGCTCTCGGGGATCATCATGAATAATGGTGGGATTGCCGAGAAGCTGGTCAACTTCGCGATGCTGTTCGTAGGGCGCATCCCTGGTGGCTTGGCCCATACGAACGTATTGGGAAATGCCTTGTTCGGCTCCATGTCCAGTTCCGCGATTGCGGCTTCGACCGCTATCGGTGGGGTGTTGATTCCCCAACAGATCAAAGCCGGTTATGACCGCAAATTTGCGACAGCGGTGAACATCGCGTCCGCTCCTACCGGGATGGTCATCCCGCCGAGTACCGCATTCATCATGTTTTCTTTGGTCGCAGGTGGCGCATCCATCTCCTCTCTATTCTTGGGAGGGTACCTGGTAGGGGCGCTGTGGTGTCTGGCGATCATGCTTGTTGCTTACGTACACGCCAAGAAAAATAAGTACCCAACGATGAAAGCTTCCGAAATGGGTTCAGCTTTCAAGATTATCAAGGAAGCGATCCCGAGCGTCATGCTGATCGTGATCATCATCGGCGGCATCCTGACCGGTATCTTCACTGCGATTGAAGCTTCGGCAATCGCAGTTGCCTACTCGTTGCTGATCGCGATGTTCTTCTATAAAACAGTCACAGTCAAAGACATTTATCCGATGCTGAAGGAAGCGGTGCTGACAACAGGAACGATCACGTTCCTGTTGGCTACTTCTTCGATGATGTCCTTCGCGATGGCCTTCACCGGCATCCCGCAAGCGATCAGCGCAGCGATCCTGGGCTTGACTACGAACAAAATCATTATCCTGTTGTTGGTCAACATCGTGTTGCTGATCGTCGGCATGTTCATGGACGTAGGTCCGGCCATCCTGATCTTCACACCGATCTTCCTGCCGGTCGTTCGCAGCATCGGTGTCGATCCTGTCCACTTCGGCTTGTTCGCGATCATGAACTTGTGCGTCGGCTCGATCACACCGCCAGTCGGAACAGGGTTGTACGTTGGTGCCAGCGTCGGGGGCGTCAAAGCCGAGCAGATGATGAAGCCGCTCGTGCCGTTCTACTTGGCGATCCTGGCCGTGCTGCTGCTCATCACCTACTTCCCTGGATTGGTGATGTGGCTGCCGAACATGGCGGGGTAACAAAGTATGTTGAATATTACAATCCGCGGCCATGACCTATCCGGTGTCAAATCGGTGAAGGAACTGGCTGCACAAACCAAAAAGCAAGGTGTCCACAATCTGCAGTTGGCGCTGGGCATGTCCTTTCCGGACATGCCCTCCGGCGCCGCTAATCTGAACCCCGGCATGGGGGCAGCGATCAAAAGGGAACTGGCAAAAGAGGATGTGCAGGTCGGCATTCTGAGTTGCTACATCAATATGATCCACCCTGACTTGGAGATCCGCGAACAGCTGCTGCAGAAATTCGAAAGCTATGTGCGCCATGCCCGCCATTTCGGGGCAGCGATGGTCGCTTCCGAGACCGGCTGCGTGCTGCCGGAAATCCAATACACAGAAGACAATTTCACTGATGAAGCTTTCGCCGACATGGTAGGCGTCATCCGCCGCTTGGTCAAGGCCGGCGAAGAATCCGGCATGTTGGTGGGCATCGAGCCCGGACTGAATCATCCGCTCTACAGTCTCGAGCGGGTCGAGCAGTTGCTGGCGGCGGTGCAGTCGGACTACCTGGGGATCATCCTTGATCCGTCGAATCTGATCACGAGCGGAGATTTCCAGGGTCAGGTCGCTTTGGTCGAACGGGCTTTTGAAAGCTTCGGCGACAAAATCGTGGCGGTCCATCTGAAGGACTTCAAAGTCGAAGAAGACTGGATCATTCCGGTCAACCTCGGGGAAGGCCTGATCGATTACGCGGCTATCACCGGAATCATTGCCAAGCACAAGCCGCTTTCCTACGTCGTCCTCGAAGAAACGAAGGATGACCATATCAGAAAGGCGCTGCAGCTGTTGGAAGCAAGCGAAGCCAAACCATAATTTCATTTATATATAGAAGAAACACGCAAGAATAGGTGAGGGGAATAGCCATGAATACAGATAAGCAACTAAAAAAGTCCTCAAACGTGAATACGATGGCTTCGGATCAGTACGAGGTCTACCATGTGAAGGATGTCATCAGCCAAGAGAAGACGCTCTACCACTACCATGACTATTATGAGGTGCATGCGACGTTGGCAGGCGAAGCCACGTTCTATTTGGATGGCAAACAGTTCGATATCGAAGCGGGGACGATTCTCCTCATCCATTACAATGATCTGCACCGGATCGTCAAACAGAACACGGATTTTTGCGAACGCGTCTATATCTTTTTGACACCCGAATTTCTGCAGAGCAGTTCCACGAAATGGACGAATCTGGAAGACTGTTTCAGCGGGGGCGGGGAACGCCGCAGCAAGGTCCTCAAGATCGATGCCGATTTGCTGCGGCAAAAACTTTCCTTCATCGACCATCAACCGGATGCTTCGATCTACGGTTCGGACATCAAATACGAACAGAACTTGATCGAGTATCTGTTGTTTCTGAATCAGTTGGTGCAGTCGGAGCAGAACGAAGAAGAGCCGAAAGTGATTGTGCAGAATGAACGGATTGAGCAGATGATCGACTACATTTCCGAGAACTTGAGCAATCCGTTGACGCTGGAGGAGATGGAAAAGAACTTCTTCGTCAGCAAATACTACATCACGCGCGAGTTCAAGAAGCATACGGGCTTCACGTTCCATCAGTTCGTGATGAAGAAGAAGTTGCTATACGCGAAGCAGCTGCTGAAGACCTACCAGAGTTCGAACCTCGTCTACAACCAATGCGGCTTCGCTTCGTACCCGCATTTCCTGAAGGCTTTCAAAAAAGAATTCAGCATGACGCCGAAAGAGTTTTTGGCAAAAAACAAAGAGAATCAAAAGATCCACTATGAGCATTTTGAAGCCTGAACTTGTTGGGCTGAGGTGCGGAAAGGAGGAGGAATATGATCAAAAAAGCTTTCGCTATGAAAATTTATCCCGATCAGCACGAGGAATACAGGAAGCGCCATGACGAACTATGGCCGGAAATGCGCGCGATGCTGAAAGAGCACGGTGCTCACCAGTATTCGATCTTCCTAAATCCGGAGACGAGCGAATTGTTCGGCTATCTCGAGATCGAAGACGAAGAACGCTGGAAGGGGACAGCCGCCACTGGCATCAACCAGAAATGGTGGCACTATATGGCCGACATCATGGAAACCAATCCGGATGACTCGCCAATTTCAAAAGAACTAGTGCAAGTATTCGAGTTATAAAAAAGAAGATAGAAAGTGGGAATCGGATGAAACGCGTAGCTATTTTGAATCGTTTGGAAAAAACGGGGGTCGTGGCAGTCGTCCGCGGCGCCACGAAAGAAGAAGCATTGAAATCCAGCCACGCGATCGTCGCGGGCGGGCTGAAGGGCATCGAATTGACATTCACTGTCCCTCAAGCGGATGAAGTCATCCGCGAGCTGGCGGAAAACTATAAGGATCAACCGGAAGTCGTGGTCGGAGCGGGGACGGTATTGGATGCCATCACTGCCCGTCTGGCGATACTGGCAGGCGCCGAGTTCATCGTCAGCCCGAATTTCGACAAAGAGACGGCAGAATTATGTAATTTGTACCAAATTCCGTATCTGCCGGGCTGCATGACGATCACGGAAATGAAAGAAGCGCTTAAGAGCGGCGCGGACATCATCAAACTGTTCCCGGGCAGCGCCTACGGTCCGAGCATCGTGCCGAGCTTCAAAGCGCCGATGCCGCACCTGAACTTGATGCCGACAGGCGGCGTCAGCTTGGCGAACATGCAAGAATGGTTTGCTGCCGGCGTCATCGCGGTCGGCGTTGGCGGCAATCTGCTGGCACCAGCCGCGACCGGCGACTTCGACAAAGTGACCGAAGTGGCCAAGCAATACGCGGATAAGTTTGCGGAGATCAAAGGGCACTAAAAATAGTCATCACATAAGCAACACGAAATACAAAACAAAGGGGATCATCACATGCAAAATATGGAAACACGTTATACACACAGTCCGGAGGATATCCGTCATTATTCGACAGAACAACTGCGCAAGGAATTTCTGGTCGAGAAAGTGTTCGTGCCGGGCGCAATCAGCCTGACGTACACCCACAATGACCGCATGATCTTCGGCGGCGTCACTCCAACCGATAAAGCATTGGAGATCGTCCTGGACAAAGAATTGGGCGTCGATTACTTCCTGGAGCGCCGCGAGATGGGCGTCATCAACATCGGCGGACCGGGCTCCATCGAAATCGACGGCAAAAAAGAAGAGATGAAAAAACAAGACGGCTGCTACATCGGCAAAGAGACGCGCCAAGTCGTCTTCACTTCCGAGGATGCGGCGAATCCGGCCAAATTCTACATCAGCTCCGTGCCGGCGCACCACAAACACCCGAACGTGAAAATTAGCATCGACAACATCAAACCGATGGAAACCGGCGAGCCATTGACGCTGAACCAACGCAAAATCTACCAATACATCCATCCGAACGTTTGCGAAAGCTGCCAACTGCAGATGGGCTACACGATTTTAGAGCCGGGCAGCGCTTGGAACACGATGCCGACCCACACACACGAACGCAGAATGGAAGCCTACGTCTATTTCGATATGGAAAAAGACACACGCATTTTCCATATGATGGGCAAACCGGATGAAACGAAGCACTTGGTCATGGGAAATGAACAGGCTGCGATTTCACCAAGCTGGTCCATCCACTCCGGCGTAGGGACAAGCAACTACTCGTTCATCTGGGCGATGTGCGGCGAAAACATCACTTACACTGACATGGATATGGTTCCGATGGACCAATTAAAATAAACGAAAAAAGAAAGAGGGATACACATGGACTTTAGTATGGATATGTTCCGTTTGGACGGAAAAGTGGCGCTCATCACGGGTGCTGTATATGGAATCGGCTTCGAAATCGCGAAATCATTGGCTGCGGCCGGCGCGACGATCGTTTTTAATAATTTGGATCAAAAATCGGTTGACGACGGCATCGCCAACTACAAATCGGTTGGGATCGAAGCGCGCGGGTATGTCTGCGATGTGACGGATGAGCCAGGCGTGCAAGCAATGATCAAACAAATCAAAGAGGACGTCGGCTCCGTGGATATCCTGGTCAACAATGCCGGCATCATCAAACGCACACCAATGATCGAAATGGCCGTGGCGGACTTCCGCCAAGTCATCGACATCGATCTGACGGCACCATTCATCATGGCCAAAGCCGTGCTTCCGGACATGATCGAAAAACGCAGCGGCAAAATCATCAACATCTGTTCGATGATGAGCGAGCTCGGCCGCGAAACCGTCAGCGCCTACGCTGCCGCTAAAGGCGGATTGAAAATGCTGACGAAAAACATCGCATCCGAATACGGCCAATACAACATCCAGTGCAACGGCATCGGACCCGGCTACATCGCGACGCCGCAAACAGCGCCACTGCGCGAGCTGCAGGAGAACGGCGAACGCCATCCCTTCGACCAATTCATCGTCGGCCGCACACCAGCCGAGCGTTGGGGCGAACCGGTCGACTTGGCTGGACCTTCGATTTTCCTGGCGTCCAACGCTTCGGACTTCGTGAACGGCCACGTGCTGTACGTCGATGGCGGCATCCTGGCTTACATCGGCAAACAACCTTAAGAGCATATATGTGGGCACCCCGGCCGGATGGCAGGGGTGCTTTTTGGGGTTTGGTAACTGGTGATCTGATTGTGGTGTTGGATTTTGCGCGATAGCGGCCGCAGCTCCGGCGAACGATCCTCTGGCAGGAGGAGAGCATGATACGTGAGGCTCCAACTCCAACAAAGGTTACCTCGCCGGAGGAGGAACTGAAAAATGCCGTCGGTCCTCCGGCGGATGCCGGTTCAACGGTAACTTTTGGTGTGTTTAAGGTTGAATTGACGTTGTTGGGTGACACTTTGTTGAAAAACAGTATTTCCTTCCTGCCTTAGACGACAACCCAACGATAGGCTATAATAGTATTAGATGAATAGCTTATTTTCAAGTAAAGGAGCTTAGCCGTGTTAGATAATAAATTGGGGATCACGAATCAAGTTGAGTTGGCGAAAGAGGAAGAACGAATCAGTAAAGCTAACGCTAAACGTTTATATGATTCTGGCGATATCAATAATCTGGAAATCGGTACATACAAAGGTTTGGCAGATATCCATAACTATTTGTTCGATGATGTTTATGATTTTGCGGGCAAGACCCGTACCGTGAATATTTCGAAGGGAGATTTCAGATTTGCACCAGTCAGGTTCTTAGCGGTTTCTCTGGATCATATTGATAAAATGCCACGCTCCACTATTGATGAAATTGTGGCGAAATATGTTGAGATGAATATTGCGCATCCTTTTCGAGATGGAAATGGACGCAGTGCACGTATTTGGGTGGATTTGATTCTAAAGAAAGAATTGGGAAAAGTTGTAGACTGGAAATTAATTGACAAAGATAATTATCTATCTGCTATGGGAAGCAGCCCCGTCAATGACTTGGAAATCAGATGCTTACTCAGCAATGCCTTGACGACGTCAATTGATGACCGGGAAATCTACATGAAAGGCATTGATGTCAGTTATTATTATGAGGGATATATGGAATATTCCACTTATGATCTGTAACCACGAAGAGAACAAAAAAATCAGTCGATGAACAATCGGGAAACAGCCGCAAACGATGCTTAGATGACGTTTGTGGCTGTTTTGCATTGTGGATACAATGAGATTGCGGGTCCGTCGGCGCGCTTCGGCGATAGCTCGCTGAACTATGGTGCCGGATCCGAGAGGTATGATAAGATGATAGTACCGCGTTATTTCTGAACATTGGTATGGGACCATCGTTCAGATAAGTGTATGATATGGACATCATACCAATGCAATTCAAATCCTGACAGAAAAGAGACATAAATATGAATGAAGCGAAACGAACGATTTATCTGATGGGTACCGTTATCCAGTTATGGATTCAACATCCCGATCCCGAAATAATTTTGGAAAATGCCGAAAGCCGATTGCGGGACTATGAAAAACGTTTCAGTGCGAACGATAAAAATTCTGATCTGATGAAAATAAATACTCAGGCAGGGAAAGCACCAGTCACGGTCGATAAGGATTTGTTCGAACTGATCAAATTGGGCAAAATGCATAGCCTCCCGGATGACAGCGCCCTGAACATCACCATCGGGCCGCTGATCCAATTGTGGCGCATCGGTTTTGAAGATGCCCAGCGGCCTTCTGAGCAGGAAATAAAACAAAAGCTGAAATTGGTTCAGCCGGAAAGCATCATTCTCGATGAGGAAAACAACACTGTATATTTGGAAAAACCAGGCATGGCGATCGACTTGGGAGCTCTTGCGAAGGGATATTTCGCGGATAAGATTTTGGAGTATTTCGTTTCCGAAGGAGTCCGCGCCGCGCTCATCGATCTGGGCGGGAATGTCGTAACGTACGGGGAGGCACCCCAGCGCGAAGACGGCTATTGGCGGATCGGCATCCAGCATCCTATGCAACCCAGAGGGAAGTTTGTGCTGGCGCTGAAGTCCAAAAATCAATCCATCGTCACGTCAGGCATCTATGAGCGCACCTTTACAATGGACGGGAAAACCTATCACCACATTTTTGATAGCAGGACGGGATATCCTCTGGAAACCGATATTGCCAGCATCACGGTCGTTTCTGATAAATCGGTCGATGGCGAAATCTGGACCACCAGACTTTTTGCCCAAAAGCCCGAGCAGGTGATCGCTTCTCTGAATAGTCTGGAAGGGTTCAGCGGAATCGTCATAACGAAAGACGGCACATTATTGTATTCCAAATCCTTATCCTCTCAAATCGTGATGTAGCGTATGCGCTTGAATCTCTTGAATGAACGTATCCGCAAATGCCTGAAGAGTAGGTGTTAATGTTTTTGTGGTTGAATAAGCGATAAAATATTCTATGGAAATGAGTTCATGCGAAACAGGATATAAGTTATACGCTAGGGTTGGTGATTCACTAACTAATCCTTCCGGCACAAAGGCGACGCCCGCATTCTTTTTTGCAAGTTCGGCCACTGTGTAGATGTTGGAACTCTCCAAAACAATCGTTGGTGTGAGCTTGTATCTTTGCAGCAAGCGATCGATTTGTCGGCGAATCGCAGAACCGCTGGTGGTAAGCACTAATCATTGAGTCGATCGAAATCGATTCTTCCGGCGAATCGGCAGGCATTGCCGATGTCGTCTTTACGCGCATCCCGCAAGAGATCGTCGAAGGGCAAACGCTGAATGTCGACATCATCTCGGGCGCTTCTGTGACAAGTCACGGGGTTATCGACGGCGTTGCAAAAGCGATCAAATTAGCCGGATCAAATCCGGATATCCTGAAGAAACGTCCGAAGGCAGCCGATCAACCAAAAGCGGAAGAAGTGGAACTGTCCACTGACGTGCTGGTTATCGGGGGCGGTGGAGCTGGACTAGGTGCTGCAGCAACAGCCCTCCAGGAAGGGAAAAAAGTCATTTTGCTCGAAAAATTCCCTGCCATCGGTGGGAATACCGTCCGTACAGGAGGGCCATTGGGTGCGGCTAATCCTGAATGGCAAAATAAATTCGCTGCCCTGCCCGGGGAGGACACCACGCTTAAGGCAATGCTGGCAATGGATGAGTCCGAGATCGATGAAGAATATCTGGCAGACTTCCGTATGTTGAAGCAACAGATCCAGGATTATCTGAATGAAGTGGAAGGCAAAGACAAGTACCTCTTTGATTCCACCATCTGGCATCGCATCCAGACTTATCTGGGCGGCAAGCGGACCGACCTGCAAGGGAATGTCATCTATGGCCAATACGATTTGGTGAAAACGATGACTGACAATGCGCCCGATGCAGTGAAATGGCTGGCAGAAATCGGCGTCGCATTCGATTGGGATAAAGTCGAAATGCCAGTAGGCATGATGTGGCGCCGTGGCCACAAACCAAAGGAAAACCAAGGCTATGCCTTCATAGCGGCTCTCCAGAAATTTATCGAACAAAACGGCGGCCAAATCATCACCGATACATCGGTGAAAGAATTGCTGGTTGAGGACGGGAAAGTGGTTGGAGTCATCGCACGCGGGCTTCGGAATAAAAAAGTAACCGTCCATGCTGGTGGGGTAGTTCTGGCAACGGGCGGCTTCGGAGCCAACACCAAGATGCTGAAACAGTACAACACCTTCTGGAGCGAGATTGACGATGACATCAAGACTTCCAACTCACCAGCGATCACTGGTGACGGCATCAAGTTGGGCGAAAGTGTTGGTGCTGATCTGGTAGGCATGGGCTTCACCCAAATGATGCCTGTCTCCGATCCGAATACAGGCGCGCTCTTCACAGGCCTCCAAGTGCCACCGGCCAACTTTGTCATGGTGAACCAAGAAGGCAACCGCTTCGTCAACGAGTATGAAAGCCGTGATAAGCTGACCCAAGCGGCGATCGATAACGGTGGTCTGTTCTACTTGATCGCGGATGATGAGATCAAGAAGACTGCCATGAACACCAATCAAGCGAAGATCGATAAGGAAGTAGCAGCAGGCATCCTCTATCGTGCGGATACGCTTGAGGAGCTGGCCGAACAATTGGGTATGGACCCGTCAGTGCTGGTAGATACCGTCGCGAAATACAACAGCTACGTGACGGCTGGAAAAGATCCGGAATTCGGCAAAAACGTATTTGATCTGAAAGTTGAAGTTGCGCCATTCCATGCGACACCAAGAAAACCGGCCGTTCACCATACCATGGGCGGATTGCGGATCGATACGGAAGCCCGTGTCCTCGATCAAAATGGTGCGATCATCCCAGGCTTGTATGCAGCAGGAGAGGTAGCCGGTGGTATCCATGCCGGCAACCGATTGGGCGGGAATGCATTAGCGGATATTTTCACATACGGACGCATTGCAGGGAAAAATGCAGCCGATAAAAGCTGATTTTGTGAAACGTTGCCAGTGGGCATGTCACTGAAAATCTTAGAGCGAAGAGACAGGGGAATCTGTTTCTTCGCTTTTTTATCTGGATGCGGAGGAGACCGATAAGCAACTGACATATGAATAACGGGGTAGAGGTCCTCATCTCCGACGAAGGTTTCCTCGCCGGAGATGGTCGGAAAAATGGGACCGGTCCTCCGGTGAAGATCGTTTAACCGGAGGAGAACCCGGAAAACTGTTCTGTCCTCCGGCAAGAAGCGTCTCGCCGGAGAAAAATGAACAAACCCGAAAATCCGAAAGAAATAGTAATTTTTTTGATTTTTCTGTTATTCAAATTCTCTAAGAGTGAAGGAACTTTGCGCTAATCATGGTATTATGGAGTTATTAAGTTACGCAGGAGGCGATAAAGTGGTAAAAACAAATCCAGTATTGATTGTATTATTCGGCGCGACAGGTGATTTAGCCCAAAGAAAGTTATATCCTTCATTTTTCCGATTGTTCCGAAGCGGTGCGTTGGCAGAACGTTTCGCAGTGATCGGGACGGCAAGAAGAGAGTGGAGCGACGCGCATTTTCGGGATGTGGTTTCGGATTCGATTCAATCATTCAAGCCGACAGAAGCGGAAAAAGCTGCCTTTTTAAGCCACTTTTATTATCGTGCGCATGATGTTTCCGATGTGGAACATTACGTTCATCTTAAAGAGTTAGCTGACAAATTGGATGCCCAATATAATTTGGAGCAGAACCGGATGTACTATCTGGCGATGGCACCGCAATTTTTCGGACCGATCGTGACGCATCTGAAAGGGCAGCAGATTGTGACGGACAAAGGCTTCAACCGTGTCGTCATCGAAAAGCCATTCGGGATGGATTATGCATCAGCCGAAAAATTGAACAATGAAATCACAAAAGTGTTCCCGGAAGAGGATATTTTCAGGATTGACCACTATTTGGGCAAAGAAATGATCCAAAATATTTTGGCCGTCCGTTTGACGAATCCGTTTCTTGAACCCTCGTGGAATCGTGAGTACATCGAAAATGTTCAGATCACGTTTGCCGAAGAATTGGGTGTGGAAGAGCGCGGCGGCTACTATGACCACAGCGGCGCCTTAAAAGATATGGTCCAAAACCATATTCTGCAAGTGTTGTCCTTACTGGCAATGGACCCGTTGGCATCCGTATCCGATGCGAGTATCCAAACAGCCAAGATCAAAGCACTGAATGATGTGCGTGTCTATTCGCCGGAAGAAGTCCGCGAAAATTTTGTCAGAGCACAGTATGCGGCAGGCCGTTTGGGTGATGAGGGGTTTGTTGCCTATCAAGAAGAACCGAATGTCGCAAGCGATTCGAAGACCGAAACGTTTGTAGCCGGTAAATTCATGGTGGATAATCCGCGCTGGAAGGGTGTGCCTTTCTATGTGCGCACCGGAAAACGCATGACGGAAAAAGGAACGCGCGTCAACATCGTTTTCAAAAAAGTTCCCGTTAATCCGTTTGATGCTGAAAAAGATGTCCCGGCGAACGATCTGACCATCTACATCCAACCAACAGAAGGCTTTGCTTTGACCATGAACCGGAAAGAAATCGGTCAGGGATTCAATACGCAGCCGATCAAATTGGAGTACCGCCACGACAGCGAAATGATGGAGAATACGCCGGAAGCTTATGAACGTCTGACTTACGATGTTATTTTGGGTGATGCAACCAACTTCGCACGCTGGGAAGAAGTTGCACAATCCTGGAGAATCATTGACGCAATCCGCGAAACGTGGGACAGCGACAATGAAGAAATTCCGAAGTATGCGGCACGGACAATGGGACCAAAAGAAGCATTTGATTTGTTGAAAAAAGAAAACCATCAGTGGGCCTGGAGACCGGATGAATGGTACCGCGAACGTGGATTGTTGAAGGGGTAGATCCAATATTAATGTGGGGATGGCTCTCCTCCGGTGAAGAGCTGGTTGCCGGAGGAGAGCTGAGATACCGGGGCTGTTCTCCGGTGTGGACCGGTTGACCGGAGGACATCGAAACGAACAGGATCTCATCTCCGATTAAAGTCCTCCAACCGGAGAACAGCGAAAAAAATGCGTTTCATCAAAAACAGAGGAGTGCTCGCGAACCAGCTGAGCACTCCTTTTTGTGGTTTTCGGTAATGATGGTTTCAATAATTTGCTTAGTTTTTTGTCGAGAGACTGTTCACCGGAGATCACCGTTCAGAGTTATCACAGTAGTGGGCTCTCCTCCGGTGAGGAGCTACTGGCCGGAGAAGGGCTGAGATGCCGGGGCTGTCCTCCGATGTGGACCGGTTAACCGGAGGACAGCGAAACGAACAAGATCTCATCTCCTGCAAGGGCCCCTTCGCCGGAGATCACCGTTCTGAAGTCAGCCAAACTTTCTGAATTTCCAACAGCTGTTCCTTGACTTCACCTATAGGTTAAGGAGTAAGGTTCTAATAAGCCTATAACGGGTTCCGGTGGTATAATAAAAACGGACAAGCAGTTGTCAGATGCTATAAACCGTTTTTCGATTCTTTATGGATACTCCGGTCAAATTGGAAAGGATGAAGATAATGGCAATCAAAGACAAAGTAGTAATCATCACGGGAGCTTCTTCAGGGATCGGCGAGGCGACAGCCCGTCTGTTGGCAAGCAAAGGAGCCAAGTTGGTTTTGGGAGCGCGCAGAGAAGAACAATTGCAGAAATTGGTTGATGAAATCGTACAGGCTGGCGGGGAGGCTGTTTACCGCGTCACGGATGTCACCAAAATCGAGGACAACAAGAAACTGGTCGACCTGGCAAAAGAAAAATTCGGAAAAGTGGATGTCATCTTCCTAAATGCCGGCGTGATGCCGAACTCAGCGTTATCGAAGCTGAAAACGAAGGATTGGCATCTGATGGTGGACGTCAACATCAAAGGCGTGCTGAACGGGATCGAAGCGGTCCTTCCGGAATTCGTGAAACAGAAATCCGGCCATGTTATCACCACATCATCCGTAGCGGGCCTCAAAGCATATCCGGGCGGGGCAGTTTATGGCGCCACCAAATGGGCAGTCCGTGATCTGATGGAAGTGCTGCGCATGGAATCCGCGATGGAAGGCACTAACATCAGAACCGCCACAATCTATCCGGCCGCCATCAACACGGAATTACTGGAAACGATCAGCGACGATAAAATGGCCAAAGACATGGGGATCATCTATAAACAATACGGCATCAGCCCGGATCGCGTAGCCAATGTGGTCGCATTTGCAATCGATCAGCCGGAGGATACGAACGTCAACGAGTTTACGATCGGACCGACTATCCAACCTTGGTAAATAAATATTATGAATAGTAAGTCCGCTGTACCGTGCATTTTCGGTGCAGCGGATTTTCTTTTTATTTATTAGCGGCGAGCGCTCCTCCGGTGAAAGAATGCTTAACCGGAGGAGAGCGTCAAAAACAACTCTGTTCTCCGTCCAGCGTCTCTCCGCCGGAGCAGAGCGACGTGATCGGCACCTTATCTCCGGCTACACTCCTCTAGCCGGAGGAATACGGTCCGTGACGTCCCAACAACCCTGACTGCTCCCCCCTGGATTTATCCATGGGGAGCAGTCAGGGTCTGTCGCAAACCGAATTGGTTGATTTCCATCGCGAAAGGCTAGAATTGTTGCTGCAAGCAGGGGCTGATCTGCTGGCTATCGAAACCATTCCGGACATAACGGAAATCAAGGCTCTGGTTGAATTGCTGACCCAGTATCCCAATGCGATATCCTGGTTGACAGTCACTCTGAACGACGCCCACCATTTATGCGATGGGACCGATTTGCATGAATTCCAACTATTGGCAGAGTCGTCCGAGCAAATCATTGCCTACGGGGTCAATTGCGTGCAGCCTGACTTACTCTTGCCCACCTTGGAATATCTAAAAGAAATTGCGACAAAGCCATTGGTTGCATATCCAAATTCGGGAGCGACCTACGATGCCACCACAAAAGTATGGACGCACAGTGACGCAGTGGACGAAGTGTTTTCAAACGAAGCATTGAAATGGCATGAGTCAGGATGCAAATGGATCGGTGGCTGTTGCTGCACATCCGCCAAAGAAATCAAGCTGTTGAAGGAAACCTTCGCTGCTGTTCTTTAGTAGGTATAAGTTATTTTTCGAAATCAGTAAAAATAAACCTATCATCCCACAAACAAGAGGATGATAGGTTTATGTGTTTTACCGTTTGCTATATCCGATCTCCGGTGAGGGGCGTTTCACCGGAGATCGGGCGATCAGAATGTTGTTCACCTCCGATTAGCCAGCCCTAACCGGAGAAGGGCAGTGCGGAATCATACCCGCAATTTTTCCTTCAAAGCATCCGTCAGAGTCTGTGAAAAATTGATGTTCTCCTCGGATGCCAGATCAGCCAACCATTCAGGGATCGTCACATTTTTTCTGATTGTTTTGGAATGATACTTCCGTCTGTATGCAGCCAAATCGATTCCGATCAGAGCGACAGTTTTGCTGGGATATTGTTTTTGCATGACGTCCACAGGTGTAGCAACAGGGAAATCTTTTTTATCCTCTATAGCGAGGCCTAGCACTTCTTCGGCCATCTCATAAGCTTCCTCGATTGTGGCACCTTGCGTGATTGCTTCCGGTATATCAGGGAATTGAACAAGGATATACTTGCCGTCCTTTTCGAATGTAGCTGGATAGACTAACTTCATTTTCGTCCTCTCCTTATCATTGTTGGAATGTTTATTTATTAGGGGTCTTCATTAACAAATATATCATTTAAGTCCTGCTTGTTTCAGAATACTCTGTTCTAAGCCGATTCCCAAATCCTTATTGTGCAGTGGAACAATTACGGTTTTTTGATTTACTTTATTGAATAATTTGAGGTGGCTGCCATTTTGAGTCAGTCGCACAAACCCATTCTTTTGTAATAGTTTAACCATTTGTCTTGGTGTCATTGGCATTGTTTTTGGTCCTCTCTATTTGAATTATGCGTATATAATGCGCATTTGTCAACTTTGAACAGCATTGATTGATTGAGTCGTGAGGCTTGATATTGTGATGTTCAAGTAATACAACAAATACACAGACTGGTTCCCGATATCCAAAAATAGAATGGTCATCAAAGTATAGATACGCAATATAATTCGAAAAGGTTTCTATGCTTCATCACAGACCAAGAAGGCTTGTTCTGGCTGATGGGAGAATATCATAATCAGATAAGAAGTCAGGTTTCAAAGTTCAAAGCTTTCCAAGCAGTCGGTTTATACCACAAAACGAACCCCTTCATAAATACTGTTTTGCCGGCATTTATGGATGGGTTCATTTGATTTTCAATTTCTCTTAATCAGCCGGCACAAATTGGCTCAATGCTTCTTCCTGTTCCGCAAGTGTCCGTGTGTAGTAACGGAAACCTTTGTCCAGTTGGCGGATTTCGTTCATTTCTTCTTCAGTCAATTCGAAATCGAAGATGTCGATATTCTCTTTGATGTGCACCGGATTTGATGATTTAGGGAAAACAATGATGCCTTCCTGGATGTGCCAACGCAGGATGATCTGGGCGTTCGTTTTGCCGTATTTCCCAGCCAATTTGGTGAAAACGGGCTCTTCGATCAAGGCCGCATCCCCATGTCCAAGCGGATACCAGCTTTCGATGACTGTGTTATAAGGCGCAATCCGTTTCTTCAGATCATTTTGTTGGTAATAAGGGTGGCATTCAACCTGCAGAACAGATGGATTGATCGTTGCGGCAGCGAGTACTTCCTCCAACCGTTCGGATTCGAAGTTGCTCAAGCCGATGCTTTTCACTTTGCCTTCAGCGACAGCTTTTTCCATATCTTTCCAAGCGCCCAGGTAATCCCCGAACTGTTGATGCAACAGCAAGAGGTCGATGTAATCCGTCTGCAGACGCTCCAGCATTTTGTCGATGGCTTTTGCCGTCTTGCCTTCGCCGTATTCGCTTGGCCACAATTTCGTCGTGATCCAGATTTCTTCTCTCGGAATGCCGCTTTCTTTTACAGCTTGACCGACTCCGCGCTCGTTTTGATAGGCATGCGCAGTATCGATATGACGATAGCCTAATTTGAAGGCTTCCGAACAAGCTTCTTTGGTCTTCTCGTCCCCAGGAATTTGGAAGACACCCAGTCCGAATTGTGGGATTTTGTTTCCGTCGTTCAATGTGAGATACGTTTGTTCCATAGTATTTTCCTCCATCACTTTATTTGATAAGGCTATTTTAAACCTTGGAGTGCACTCCAAGTCAAATGTCTAACTTTTATTTTCAATGATTCTTATCCCAAGAAATCAAGCTGTTGAAGTAAACCTCTGTCGATGTTCCAACGTAAAAATCTCCTCAGCCAGTCGAAATAAGCGCATAAAAATTAACCGATTATTCAGATTTTTTCTCAGAGGATGATGGGTTTGTTGCGTATTCATGGCATTTCTTGCCAACGCCTTTTGCCGATGAATCATACAACAAAGCCAAATCAGAGTTGAATTTTAAGTTCTTATCATGTAATGTGACGAGTGTGTTCTCATTTTGTGAACAAACGAGATAGTCGAATCTGTTGGGGCAGGAACATTTTTTGTGTTTCCGATGGACGCGTGAAATAAATTGAAAATACCACGGAGAAACCACCCTGATTAAATGTAATATTGATTATTGGGAAGAAAGAAGTGAAATCATGAGAAGCCTTATCCATGTGGAAATTTTAAAATCTATAAATGTGACGGAAGTCAGTAACGCATATATTATCTTCTATCTGCTGAAAGGAAATGTGGCACTGCAGGTTTCTGGAAATTCATTTCATTTGAAACCACTGGATGTTGTCATGATCAACCCTTTTGAATGTTTCCAAATCACCAATGAAGATTGTCTGTTGGTTAAATTCAGCATCGACACTCATGAACTTCTGCGATTGACCGACTACCAAACAAAGTATTTCGCCTGTAATACTGTTAAAGAGAAAAATGAACATTTCCTTAAATTAAAGGCTTTGCTGGATCGCTTGATAAAATCGAGTTTTGAACAAGAATACAGAAACCTATTGTACCAAAAAAACTCCTTCGACTTGCTTTCCTTTCTGATAACAAAGTTTTCGAATAATATTCTGATCAAAAATGAAGAGGATGCGCGAAAAGATGAAATCATTGCGTATATAGACGCCAATTACAAAGAAGATATTTCTCTGAATGCTATTGCAGACCACTTTCATTTATCACCGCAATATTTTTCGAAGTACTTCAAGGAAACCTTTCAAACGACATTTTTGAAGTATGTGAATTCCGAAAGGATAGAGGCAGCGCGTATTGAGCTGCTCCATAGCGACACTACCATACTGAGGATCGCATTGGACCATGGCTTTCCGAATCTATCTTCTTTTGCACGTGTTTTTAAGGAAAAATACAAAATGAATCCTAGCCAATATAGGACGCTGAATCAAAAAGTAAAAATAGAAGATGACGTGTGGGAATATTCGTCCGTAAAACCATACTTGCAGGGCTCGAACATAGACGAAAATGAAAGCACCCATGAAATCTTCATAAATATATCAAATGAAAATGAAAAATTGATTCCCTACTGGTTCAACATATGTAATTTGGGGAAGCTTTCCCAGATACTGAATGACGGCATGAAAGAGCAAATAGTGGAGGTGCAGAATCAGATTGGCTTCCGCTATGCCAGAATCAATTTGGACTTATTTAAGTTCCTTTCGGCGGATTATTCGTATTATGACGAAGAAAAAGCCTTGGATTTTCTGATAGAAATGAATTTTAGCTTATTATTCGTAATCGACTTCAGGACCTATCATAATGAAGCGGGGTTTAGGCTCTATCTCAAGGAGATGCTGAATCATTTCATTAATCGCTATGGCATAAAAAAAATACAGTCGTGGAAATTTGAACTGGACTACAATACGGATTATTTGGATGAAAAAGCCAGGGAGTACGCTATCTTTTATGATACCTTGAGCAGTGTATTCGAAGAGATCGGGCTCACAAATAAATTGATGGGACCGGGCCTGTTACTGGATGATGAAGGTAACAACCTCAAACGCTTTTTGAAATTCAACACCAATTTGGAAACACTTACGCTGACTGTGGCACCGTATTCGATTGAGAATAAGGATGGGAATATTTTGATCAGCCGTACGACTGATTCAAACTATATTTTTGAGCAATATGAATTAGCGAGAAGCATTTTTCTTGAGAACAATCCATCAGGAAAAGTCACCATTTCAAGTTGGAAAGACTCCCTGATTGATGTAAGCATCATTCATGACTCAAGCTACAGAGGCGCCAGTATCATGCAGAACATGCTGAGAGGCTATGGGGTTTTGGAGTATTTACCTATAGACAAGCCGCTTGACTTGATGTTTGATGACAACAAAGATAATAATCCGATTTCTGGACTCCCCGGGATCTTGAGCAGGAAAGGCATAAAAAAACCCTCCTTCTATACTTTTAAATTTTTAAAAAAGCTGGATCACTATTTTATCTACAAGGATGAAAATGTTCTGGTGACCAATGATGATATCAAATATTTCGAAATCGTATGCCATAATTGTAAGCAGCTGAGTTATAAGTACTATTATGCAGAGGAAACTGGGCGCGCAAGCCAAGAAATTTCAGATTATTTTGAGGATAATGACGAAAAAAGAATCTCTTTTCGATTGAACGGTTTAAAGAATGGGAAGTACTTCCTGAAATCGCGAACGGTAAATGAAGAAGATGGGAGTGCATTGCATAATTGGCTAAGCATGGATTTCAAGTATCCATCATTTTTCAGCAGGGACGAACTGGATTATCTGAATTCTGTTTCCAAGCCGTCCATCACAGGAAGGATGCTGATGGTGGAAGACAATACACTCCATTTTGATTGCGTACTCAAACCTAATGAAATTAAGCATCTTCACCTGATCTATTCGCATTAGCGCAGTTTGCCGATTCGGATTCAGACAAAAAAGCGAACACAGCCATCACAAAATGATGTTGTGTTCGCTTTTTTGTGGTTAATATTTAGGTGTCGAAAATTAACCCCCAATCAACCTGAACGGAAATAACATGTCAACAAAGCGAATAATTTAATCCAGGGACGTTAATAATCAGACGGAAAAGGGATGGCCATCTGTGATAATGAAACCATAAGAAAAAAGAATCTATACAGAAATGAAGTGATCACCATCATAGCAATTACAGAAGAACAAAAGAATCACATTTCCCAATTGATCCAATCGATGACCATTGAGGAGAAAATCGGCCAGATGAATCAGGCCGCTGTATCTATAGTCGGAGGTTTTGAAGTACCTTTTGAAGAATTGATTGAAATGCTTACGGATGGCCGGATCAGCCATGCCGAATTTGAGAAAATCATGTCGACAGCGGAGCAGGACTATCACGAAGATGAAATCCGGGCGGGAAAAATCGGTTCCTTGATGTTGCAGGATGCAAAAAAGGCGAATGAGCTGCAGAAAATCGCAGTCGAAGAAAGCAGATTAGGGATTCCCTTGATTATCGGGTTGGATGTGATTCATGGATTCCGCACCGTGTTTCCGATCGCGTTGGCCGAAGCTTGCTCCTTTGAAGACGAGCTGTTCGTTAGAACCGCAAGAATGGCGGCAAAAGAATCCCGCAAGCAAGGGGTGAACTGGCATTTTGCGCCGATGATCGATGTATCGAGGGACGCAAGATGGGGCAGAGTATCCGAAGGCCCGGGGGAAGACCCGTATTTAGTTTCCCAATTTGCAAAAGCAAAAATCCAAGGACTGCAGGGAGATCAGAGCAGCACAGGGAATTATGTCGCCGCCTGCCTGAAACATTTCGTTGCTTACGGTGCAGCGGAAGGGGGCAAGGACTACAACACGACTTCCATGGCGGATTCCTTGCTGCATAATGTGTATCTGGCGCCTTTTAAAGCCGCAATTGAAGAAGGTGCTGCCACGGTTATGGCTGCCTTCAACGATTTGAACGGAGTCCCCTGTACAGTGAATCAAGACATGCTGCGAGCGGTGCTGAAAGAGGAGTATGGTTTCGAAGGTTTCGTCGTCAGTGATGCGAATGGCATCAGGGAATGTGTCACTCATGGAATTGCTGAGGATGAAAAAGCTGCAGCAAGGCAGGCAGCTACAGCTGGCTTGGACATGGATATGGGGACAGGCTTGTACAGTGCGCATCTGAAAACGCTGATTGAGGAAAATCTAGTGGACGAAAGTCTCCTTGATGAGGCTGTAAGCCGCATTCTTACGATCAAAATGTGGTTGGGCTTATTCGCTGAGCCTTATGTGGAAATCGAGGAAGAGGATGAAGTTCCGCAGAACAATACCCAGTTGGCTTTGGAAGCAGCCGAGAAATCCATTGTTTTGTTGAAGAACGAGAATAATCTTTTGCCTTTGGACAGAACGGCTAAAATCAGTGTCATCGGCGAGCTCGCTGATATGGCCACTGAAGTTGTCGGTGCCTGGTCGATAAGTTGGAAAGCGGAAGATTGCGTATCGCTACTATCCGGCCTGTCGGCACAAGGGGAGCGGGTCAAATACTTTGCCACAGGTGGTCTGACGTCTCCCTTGGATGAGAATAAGTTGAAAGAAGCCCTCGCATACGGTGATGTTATCGTCGCTGTGGTGGGTGAAACAGTGTCGATGTCCGGAGAAGCAGCCTCACGTGCGACGATCACTTTGCCAGGCTCTCAGAAAGGGATGCTTGAGAAGGTCAAAGACGCAGGAAAGCCTGTCGTTGCCGTTTTGATGAATGGCCGTCCACTGGCCTTGGAATGGGAGCACCAAAATGTTGATGCTATCCTGGAAACATGGCACTTGGGGGTTCAGATGGGGACTGCTGTTGCGAATGTCATTTTTGGCGCCGCCAATCCCAGCGGCAAATTATCAGTATCGTTTCCAAGAGTGACTGGACAATGCCCAATCTATTATAATCATCCGAATACAGGAAGGCCCGGTGGAAAGAGCAAGTTTACATCGAAATACATGGATATAGAAAACGGACCGTTGTATCCATTCGGATTCGGACTATCTTACACCGAATATACATACAGCAACCTTGTTTTGAGCAGGCACAATGACAGCATCCGTGTGTCCGCTGATATCCAAAATACAGGTCAGAAACCAGGAACAGAAATCGTTCAATTATACGTCCGCGATATTGTTGGCTCGATTGTTCGTCCTGTGCTTGAAATGAAAGATTACCAAAAAGTAACGCTGCTACCAGGAGAATTGCGGACAGTCAGCTTTGACCTTCCGAAGCAGAAATTGGGATTCTATGACAATAAAGGTGCCTTCAAATTTGAAGACGGGGAATTTTTGATTTGTTTGGGAAAAAACTCTCAGGAATACTTAGAAGAGAAAATCACCCTGACATTTGATTGATCCGCTGGCGATACTTCGGACAATAATAGGGCATATCAAAATGAGGCAGCTCCTTCTTTGTGGTTTGCTTGTAGGATTGTCCGGTCTTGGGTACGAGTTTATGATTGTGAACGAGATTACCCGCCAAAATGGTTTTTACGGGTAATCTCGTGTTGTCCATGGACGTTTTTCCCCGCCTAACCGCTTTTGGCGGGTTATTTCTGAGCACAAATCCATTTCTCAAATAGAAGAAGCTGTATCAAAATCAGGAAGTACTATTCTGGTTTTGATACAGCCCTATTGTCTATGATGCTGGATTTGCCGAGGGGATACCCATTAATATCTTACCTTTCTGAACTGCTCTGGAGAATACCCGACATGCTTTTTGAAAACTTTACAGAAATAACTCGAGTCCCGGAACCCGCAAGAGTCTGCAATTTCATGGATTTTCTTTTCTGGAAACTGCAACAATTCCACTCTAGCGTGGATAATTCTTACATTCGTCAGAAAGTGATTGATTGTTTGGTTCATATTTTTTTTGAAGACCCCACAAATATGTTCCTTTGTCATTCCGCAGGATGAAGCGATATCATCAAGGTTGATAGGCTGGTGATAATTTTCTTCGATGAAGGAAATGATACTGTTAACGGTTCTGTTTGTTCCAAATTGATTTTCTCCAATAATCAACCTTACGGCATTGGCCAAATTTAATAGAAGGTTATAACAATAAGTCGAAAGTTCAATTTTAAAATTCGCACTAGTCTTATAAGTGTTTATCATTTCAAGAACAGAGGTTGAAAAAATCTGCGTATCGGATAAGTGGTAAGCGCCTGATTGTGTCATGTCCAGATTTTTTAAGAGTTCCAGACAAATATCTCCATTGAATCCTATAAAATCGAGCAGCCATTCATCGGATAGTGCATGGTACTCGTGAGCAGTGTTTGGATAAATCAGGAATCCTTGACCCTCATTGATGATCATTTTTTTCTCGTCAATGATGACTTCTCCTTGGCCTTTTTCACAAAAAAACCATTGGAAATGGGAGACGCCTTCTATCCGGTTGATGGTTTCTTGATTATGTTTGAATCCTAGGGTCAATACCATCATCGGAATGTTCGTGGAACGATAATCCAGATTATTTATGGTGATGATCATGTGGTTTTCCTCCTAATCTTAATATTTTACTATGATTATAAATATATTAAGATGGACGCTGATTGTCAATAGGCACTATACTAAGCGTAGATAGAAAAGGAGGAATATTCAATGACAAAAATACCTGAAATCAGAAACGAAAAGGGATTTCCAACACTTTACGTAAAGGGAGAACCATTTTTTTCATTAGCCGGCGAACTTCATAATTCGAGTACCAGCAATCTAAAATACATGGAGGAAAACGTGTGGCCGAATTTGAAACCGCTTAATATGAATTCTGTAATTGCGCCAATCTATTGGGAGTTGATAGAACCTGTAGAAGGGGAATTTGATTTCACTTTGTTGGATGGACTGATCAGCCAAGCTAGGGAGCAAAAGATGCATCTCATCTTGATCTGGTTTGGACTTTGGAAAAATGCGGAAAGCATGTATACGCCCAAGTGGATGAAGCAGGACTCCAGCAAATACAGCAGAGTGCAAACAGCTAAAGGAGAGAAGTTGCATTCGATTTCGCCTTTATGCGAACTGGCTGTCGAGAAAGATGCTTACGCTTTTTCCAAAGTGATGAAGCATATTAAAGAGACAGACCAAGACCATTCAACTGTTATCATGGTTCAGGTCGAAAATGAAATCGGTTTATTAGGGACAGACAGAGACTATAGTCCCCTAGCAAATGACCTCATCAGCAAAGAGATCCCCCAAGATTTGGCGGATAAGCTAAACTTAGTCGGCACATGGGACGAGGCTTTCGGAAAAGATGCTAATGAGAGCTTTATGGCCTATCACTACGCAAGAGCGGTTGAAAAAATTACCTCAGCCGGAAAATACGAATATCCAATTCCATATTTCACAAACGCTTGGCTAAAACAGTATCCATGGTATCCTGGTTCGTATCCTAGCGGGGGCCCTGTAAAAGAAGTTCATAAAATTTGGAAAGCCATTGCACCCTCTTTATTTACTTTGGCCCCAGACATCTACGTTCCTTACGTGCCACAAGTATTGGATGAGTATGCGTATGAAGGAAATCCGCTATTGGTTCCGGAAGTCAGAAAAGATGCAGTTACTTCTTCCTACTGTTTGTATGCGTTTACGAAGCATAATGCGATTGGTTATTCTCCATTTGGGATTGAAGAATTGGTGCTCCCTCCAGAAAGTATCAATAAGCCTCCAATGGATGTGATGATGGCTCTCAATATAGATCCATCCGCTTTTGATATCGAAGGCAGCAAGAACTATTTGGCCAAAACCTATTCAATAATCGAAAACCTAAAACCACTCTTGATGGAGTATCGGGGAACGGGTAGAGTGCACAGTTATGTTAAAAAGTACGAAACCGATTTTGGGGCTTTCATTAACCTGACTAATTATGATCTAGTTGTTTCTTATGCACCGAGAATGGACAAGAAGCCTGTTGCTTCAGGAGCGATTTTTGAACTTGAAGAAAACAAATTCTTGCTTGTAGGAATGATGAGCAAGCTTAGCTTCCGGGCTAAGCCAGGTGAAAATTATAAAGTAGAAGTCATCAAATTTGAAGAAGGCGATTTAAAAGATGGGAAATTTATAGCCGGTAGAGTTCTGAACGGTGATGAAAAAATGTCGGTTAGTTTTGATGCAATGCCAAGTTGCTACCTCATTGAATTGTTTAAATATTAAAGTAGCATTCGAATTGAACTAGAATTGATTATGCGTCAGTCCTTTTTAGTGGTCTTGGATGAGTCTTCTTATCAACCATTATAAAGGACTTTTTGTTATTGTCCTGAAATCCAATTTGTTATTTTAAGTGCAGCACTGTTTTTTATGCTGTGTGCACTTGTGAGGAGCTACCTGAATAGCATATAGTAATACCTGAAAGAGGTGATTGTATGAAACTCATCAATCCATGGGAAAACATCAAAATCAAAAAAATCGTTAACAAGGAAGTCATCCAAAATTTTGATGATGATATCCATCTGCTGTATGTGTTGGTCGGGGAACTGTCGGTAGAATCCGAAGGCAGTTATTTGACTTTGCAAAAGGACGATTTTTTTATACTGCATAAATCAAAATCGTATACATGCCATACCGGCGACTCAAAAGTTTTTCAGTTGTCGCTGCAGTATTTTTATTCCGAAGAGGATGAGTCCGACCCGTACAGCTACTATTTTACAGGCGATTCGGTCAAAAATACGCACAGCTCGGATATGCAAGTAACCTATCTGTTGAACCAATTGGTGGAACTGTACATTTTTAAGGAACAGAAACGGATATCGGAAATCTTTGAGGTTTACTTCAACCTCATCAATACTTTGGAAAAGAAGTATTTTGTGAAAGTGCAACTTGAGTCGGACAGGAGCATCAAGCAAAAAGTCGAGGAAGTCAAATTTTACATCGATAATAACTTTGATAAAGAGATCCGCTTATCTGATTTGGCAGGGAAATTGTTCGTATCGGAACAATACCTTTCCAAACTATTCTCGAACGAAATCGGCTTATCCCTGAGCGAGTATCTGATCAGAAAACGTCTGGAAAAAGTGCGGAAAGATTTGTTCGAAACAGAAAAATCCGTTACCAACATTGCGTTCTCAGCCGGATTTTCCAATATCAATTCCTTCAACCGGTTGTTCAAAAAATATCAAGGGCTGACTCCCAGCGAGTACCGCAGAGAATCAAAAAAAGGCATCGAAATCCAATCATCACCTTTTGCGATACCGAATGAAGAATTGATGGACCTAGAGAAGTACTTTGCTGATGAGGAGGAAGGCAATAATGCCGATAAGCTGAAAATCGATGTCTCAGAGTCGGAAGATTTCAATTACGACAAATATCTGATCAATCTCGGTTACGCGGGGGACCTGCTCCACACGTCATTCTCCCAACAAATCCGATACACACAAGAGCAGAATGCTTTTCGCTACGGCCGGATTTGGGGCTTGTTCAACAATGTTTTATTTGAACAAGTTGGCGATGAATTCGACTTCACAAAAGTTGATGAAATCCTGCAGACGGTTCTCGATGCCGGGATGATTCCGTTTTTGGAACTCGGATTCAAAGGCAAACTGATACATGAAACCCACACAAAAATCATTAAGAAAGAACCGTTTGAGCTGAAGACCAACAGAATGGACGGGATTTTGCTCAGGTTCACAACCTTTCTCAACCATTGCATCGATAAGTACGGCGATGAGGAAGTCTCGAAATGGATCATTGAAATATGGAAACCGAATGCATTCGTCCTTAAAAATACGAATCAAGAACAACTATCCCTGATCGAGATGAATGATGGACAGGTGGATATTTCGCAGTATCCGCACTATATCCGTTACTTCAGCCAAATCAGCGAATCAATCAAGCGCATTGTTCCGGGAATGCAAGTAGGCGGCTGCGGGCTGAGTTTGGACATCGAACGGGGAGACATGCGGAATTTTCTGCGCAAATGGAAACAGGAAAAAATCAAACCGGACTTCATCAGCATCGGCATCTATCCGATCGATGAAATCAAACATGGCTATGTTGTAGAGAAGCGTGCGAATCCGATTTCCCATGATGAAGATTATATGCTGAATAAGATCAGGGACATCCGCACCTTGCTGGATGAATTGGACTTGGGTACGAAGTTGTACGTGACGGAGTTCAACGTGACCATCCTGAACAGGGAAATCATCAATGATACGGCCTTTAAAGGCGCCTATATCCTGAAGAATATCCTGTCGATCCTGTCCTATTGCGATCTGATCGGATATTGGCAGTTGTCGGATTTGACGGTGACCAGTTTCGATACAGCCAAAAAAGAAATCTTTGGCGGAGCCGGTATCCTATCCAAAAATGGAGTCCCCAAAATTGGTTACTTTGCTTTCAAATTTCTGAAGAAATTGGGTCCGAAAAGAATCTTCGCTTCCGAAAATCTGATCGTGACCAGAAAAGAAAAGCAATATCAGTTGCTGTGCTACCACTACAGCCATTTGAATGCGACCTATTACTACGACACCATCGGAGGCTTCCACAAAAACAATGCCTACGCCATTTTCGACAATGAACAGCCGATCGATTGGACAATTGAACTGAATGGTTTTGAAGCAGCCGGTAAATACCGGATCACCAAGTACAGCATCGGGAAGAACAACGGCAATTTTTTGGAAGAAGTCAATGCAATCAGCCAAATCGATCATTTTGATAAAGAAATGATCCAATACCTGAAGCAAAAATGCGTTCCGAAGATCGAAATACAGACACAAATCATCAGCGATGATAAATTAGTACTGGAAATCCATCTATCCCCGTATGATATTTGCTTGTTTGACATCCAAAAAGTATCAAATTAGTTAAGAATGTGCCACACAAATTTACACAACAATAAAAGGTAGCGTTTTCTCGTTATGGAAGTACCATGAATTTAAACGCTACCAAAGTAGAGGAAACTTCCGTCCCGGTATAAACTATGTATGTAATCGATTACAAGCGGTCTTATAATTTACTATCAGGAGGAAGACAAATGGAAAAACAGGTGGATATGAATTTTGAGGTAGCTAGTCAAAAAGTGCAAATTCAAGAAAAAACAAGTAAAAAGATAGCTGTTTTTTACAGCTTCGGTGAAGTTGGAAGTCAATTGAGTTGGTATATGATCAATACCTATCTGATGATTTTTTACACAGACATTATTGGGCTTTCTGCTGCTGCAATTTCAATGATCATGCTTGTTGCTCGTATCTGGGATGCTGTGAACGATCCGATGATGGGCATCGTAGCTGACAGAACACAAACTAGATGGGGAAAATTCCGGCCATATCTCATTTTTGCTCCGCCATTCCTAGCTATATTTAATATTCTTACGTTTACGGTTTTCCCTGTAGAAGGTGTAACGAAAGTAATTCTTTGCTTAGTTTTATATATTGGCGCAGGAATGTCTTATACTGCACTTTCGGTTGGGTATGCCAGTTTAGTGAACCGAATTGCAAAAGACTCACAAGTTCGAATGAATTATACGTCAGCAAGAGCAGTTGGTGGCAGTGTCATTCAAATGATTTTATCCATGGCAGTAATGCCAGCTATCTTATTTTTCAGTAACAGTGATGTTGCTAATTCTCGAGGCTACTTTTGGGTCACTGTTATTTGTTCCTTGATTATGATTCCAGCTTTTTGGTTAACAGCATATCATTGTAAGGAAACAGCAAGAACGGATTCAAGGAAGAGAGAGAAACAAAAAATTTCTGTTACGACATCTTTGAAAGCGCTATTTAAAAACAAAATGTTGTTGATCACAGTTTGGAGTGTTTTCTTGGGAGCAATGGCCGTTATTGGAAGAATGACCTTACTTGCATACTATGTCATTTATGTAGTCGGATCTTTTACAATGATTGCACCAATTTTTACAAGTATGACTGTTTTTCAATTGATAGGTAGTATGTTGTTGCCAGTGGCTACAAAGAAATTTGGTAAGAGAAATTGGTTGCTGATACTAAGTCTGATCAGTATTGTATCTATATTCGTTCTGTTTCTTTTCCCGTCCGGTAACACCGCCTTCTTGCTGACGACTGCTGCATTTATTGGACTTTCGAACTCAGCTGGCAGTGTTTCCACAGGAATGTTATCTGATTGTGTGGAATATGGAGATTGGAAATATAGAGTGCGAGATGAAGGATTGACATTCTCGTTCTTAGGATTTGGTGTAAAACTTGCATCAGCGATAGCCGGAGCCGGGGGAGTGCTGATGCTTTCAGCAACCGGTTATGTACCAGGAGCAGCACAGTCACAAGCCTCTATCACAGGAATAAATGTGGTAGTAAACTTAGTCCCTGCGATTTTAATGGTACTCAGCATTCTTCCCTTGTATTGGTACAAACTTGATAAAAAACAGATGGATCAAATCGCAGTCGAATTGGAAATCCGAGAACTAGAAGAAGCTTAATGAATTGAGGCAAGGCATTTTGTAAGGAAATCTGTTTCAGAAACATGAACCGTGAGAACCAATACTAAGAAATGAGTGGGAAATATGATTGAAAATCCTATACTACCGGGATGTTATCCGGATCCATCAATAGTGCGTGTGGAAGATGATTTTTACTTAATTTCATCCAGCTTCAGTTTTTTTCCAGGGATTCCTATTTTTCACAGTAAAAATCTCGTCAACTGGGAACAAATCGGCAATGTTCTTGATCGTAAAAGTCAACTGCCTTTGACCTATGAAATGATTTCCGGGGGGATTTTTGCACCCACTATCCGTTACCATGATGGGATGTTCTACGTCATTACAACCAACGTAACGATGCAAGGAAATAACTTCATCGTTACGGCTAAGGACCCAAAAGGGCCTTGGTCTGAAATTAATGTGATCCGTGGGGCTGACGGAATAGACCCCTCATTATTTTTTGATGATGACGGCAAGGCATATTATACAGGTACTACCGGTTTCGGAGAAGAACCCAGAATTTGGTGCAGCGAAATTGATTTAGAAACCATGAAGCTTGTTGGGGAAAGAAAATTGTTATGGAGCGGTGCTTTGAAGAATGCCGCTTCTCCCGAAGGTCCCCACCTGTATAAAAAAGACGGTTGGTATTATCTTATGATCTCTGAAGGAGGAACAGAACACTTTCATGCAATCACAATCAGCAGGAGCAAGGAAGTCATGGGGGAATATGAGGGGTACAAAGGCAATCCTATCCTAACCCACAGACACCTTGGCAAAAACTATCCGATATGCAATGTTGGGCACGGTGATCTTGTGGAATTAGCAGATGGATCTTGGTACATGGTCATGCTGGGCTCAAGACTGATGGGTGGTTACCATAAAATATTGGGCCGGGAAACGTTTATTGCTCCAGTCATATGGGAAGAGGGATGGCCGATTGTGAGCTACGGAACCGGTAAGGTCGAATATACCTATCCGAACCCCACCGATCTCCCTGTCGGACCAAAAAAGACTGAGGAATTTTTTGATGACTTCAATGATGAAAAAATCGGATTCCAATGGAATTATCTGGGAACGCCATACGAAGATTTTGCTGATGTCAAAGATGGGCACTTAAGATTGAAACTTTTACAAAAGCAAGTCACGCCTTGGGAGCTTCAGGGCCTCAGCGCTGATATGATGGAACGATATCAAGAGAGCGGCAATACAAAAGAATGTGTCAGTTTCATCGGCAAAAGACAACAGCATTTGAAGTTTGAAGCAATCACTAAAATGATATTCAAACCCGAACAGGAAGAAACAGCGGGATTGGTTGTGCTACAAAACAATGCCCATCAGCTGCGACTGGAAGTTTTTCAAAATAATGCCGGGAATACTTGCGTTAGTTGCATCACTGCTGATTCCTATGTTGAGAACAAGAAGCTCTATTACAGAGAAAGCAGCAACAATACGATCGAAATTAACGATTCCCTGGACAATGTACTGTTCTTGAAAATAGCGTCTGATGAAACAAAATACAGCTTCTATGCGGGAGCCGATGAGAAAAACATGGCGATAGTTTCAGAAAACATCGATGGTAGTTTCTTGGGGTCAGAGACGGCCGGTGGATTCGTTGGAGCCTACATTGGTATGTTTGGCAGCGGGGTGAGCGAGCCGAAGAATAAGCAAGTCTTATTCGATTGGTTTTCCTACAAGCCTATCCACCAGTAGTTAGTCAAGTAAAAGAAGGCAAGCGGATATTTACCTGTAAGATTTCATTGCAATTGCAGTGGAATCTTTTTTTGCACTTCGAGTTAAAAAAGTGTGATAGATATTTAGTTTGAGGTGAAACTGATTTTTTTTATGATAAAAATGTGTGATTTAGTTTTATTCATAAAGTTGAGAGCAAAAGCGCAATTCATAATAGAATAATCTTGTAAGCGATAACCAAAAGGAGGAAATAACATGAATAAATTAAAATTCGGAATCATCGGCTGCGGAGGAATCGCCAACGGGAAGCATTTCCCGGCATTGGCTAAATTATCGGATAAAGTGGAAATCGTGGCTTTCTGTGACACGGTCATCGAACGGGCTGAAAAAGCTGCCAAGGAATATGGTACAGCGGATGCTTTAGTGACGGAAGACTACAAAGCGCTTTTGGCTAGAGAAGACATTGATGTCATCCATGTGTTGACACCGAATATTTCCCACTCATACATCACGGTTGATGCCTTGGAGGCAGGCAAGCATGTCATGTGCGAAAAACCGATGGCGATCAACTATGCAGAGGCTAAAGAAATGTTGGATGCTGCTCAACGCACCGGCAAAAAATTGACGATCGGCTACCAGAACCGTTTCCGTGCCGATTCCTTAGCTACTTACGATGCTTGCAGCAAAGGCGAATTGGGCGATATCTACTTCGCTAAGGCACATGCCATCCGCCGCAAAGGCGTTCCTACCTGGGGAGTCTTCCCTGATAAATCAAAACAGGGCGGTGGCCCGCTGATCGATATCGGCACGCATGCCTTGGACTTGACGCTTTGGTACATGAACAACTACAAACCAAAATCAGTACTAGGATCAACTTATCAAAAACTGAAGGACAATCCGATGGCGAACATGTTCGGCCCTTGGAATCCGGATACTTTCGAAACGGAAGACTCGGCTTTCGGACTGATCAAAATGGAAAACGGCGCGACCATCTTCCTGGAGGCTGCTTGGGCACTCAACATGATCAACCCGAAAGAAGCCCAGGTTACGCTTTGCGGAACTGAAGGCGGAGCGGAAATGTTCGGAAAAGCTTTCATCGATCAGGGCTATGTCGTCTTCAATAAAGCAGCCCACAATCAATTGGAACAGACGCAGCCATCCGATGCCGGCGGTGTGTTCGGATTCGAAGGGGCTACGTTGGAACAACGTGATGCTGAAGCCAAACAGTGGGTGGATGCGATCCTGAATGACACAGACCCAATGGTGAAGCCTGAACAGGCGATTGTCGTGACCCAAATCCTGGAAGCAATCTACAAATCAGCTGAGACAGGACAAGTCGTTGAATTTGATTAAGCTTGGGAGGAACAGTAATGGAGCATAAGATTAAGCGTGGCGTTTCTGCATATAGCTACAACAAAGTGTTCGGAGTCTCAATGGATCTTGATGACATTATGCAAGACATCTGCGACACGGGAGCTACTGGAATTGAGATCTTGGCAAATTCTCATATCGTCAAATATCCTGATGTTACGGATGCTTGGATTGATGACTGGCACCAAAAATTGAATCACTTTAAATTGGAACCAGCGGAATATGGTCACTGGGTTGAATCCCGATTATATAAAGGCAGGGAACTCACTACTAAAGAAAGCATCGCTATGCTTGAGCGAGATTTCAAAATTGCAAACAAGCTAGGATTTAAGGTTTTAAGAACAAAATTAGGCGTTATTGATGATACCCTTACCCCTGTATCCAACTGGCGTGAATTCATCAAAGGTGCACTGGGATTGGCAGAAAAATATGATGTCCGCATGTGTCCTGAAATCCATAGTCCAACTATTTTAGATTCGAGAATGATTCACGATTATGTGGAATTCATCGAAAAAGAGAATACTGAATTTTTTGGATTGAATATTGACTTCGGTATTTTTCAGACAGGAGATAATGCTTTAGTAGGATTCGGTGAAAATGATTTTGTGGGCCCTCCATGCGAACACAGCAAAGTTGAAGAGCTGGTACCGCTTTTGAAGTATGTGCATTGCTGTCATGCAAAATTTTTAAGGATGGATGAAAATTTTCGTGAGGTTGTTATTCCATATGAAGAGATCATACAAACACTCATTAAGCATAACTGGGAAGGCTACTTGATCAGTGAGTATGAAGGTGCAAAAGCAGAAGTGACAGGGCATGCGTCTGATCAGGTCAAACGGCATCAAATCATGTTGAAAAACTTATTAGGGAAGTGAGGGATAGCATATGCTGGAAAAAGAATGCATTCAATCCAGAGGGTTTAAAAATACAGTAGTGGATCAGGAAGTGATTGGTTTTCAGTTTGATATTCGCCTGATGTATTATAGAGGATTATGGCTATCCCAGCTTAGACCCATCCATATAAAGGTTGACGGAGAAGCAGTCCGATTAGAGGACATCTCTTGGGAAATAAACGGAAAGCTATACAAACAAGATGAATTGAAGGAAATTGGGGACATCCAATGGAATGTTTTGGAGCCAGCTTCCATCCATGTAAATGTCTTAGGCGGCTTAACAACAGGATATCACGATATTGAAATCGATCACAGATTCAGTTCGTCATATATGCCCCCTGATATGGACGAAGTACTGAGTTATGGGAATCATAAAAGGAAATTGCTGTTAGTTTCGTAATGATCCGTTTGATTTTAGCTTGCCGCAAACAGCAAGCCTATAACCACTAACCACTAACAACTAGGAGGAAAAAAATAATGGCAAGAATCAAAACTGCTGTCAGTCTGTACAGCCTGCAGGACGAATATCTGAACAAAAGAATGAACTTGGAAGATCTGATGACCTTACTGAAAGATCTTAAAGTCGAAGGCGTGGAAATGTTGCCGGATCAGATGATCAAAAATGCGCCGCATCCATCCCAAGACGAAGTTGATCACTGGCACGCGCTGCTTGACCAAACCGGCGTGAAACCGGTCATTGCCGATGTCTTCTTGAACTCCAACCTCTACAATAACCGCATGCTGACGAAAAAAGAATGCATCGATTTGCTGATCCAAGAAATCAAGCAGGCAAACCGTTTGGGCATGAAAATGATCCGCTTGGTTTCGATGGTCCCTTACTGGGTCTGCGAACCGTTGCTGCCTTACTGCAAAGAGTACGACGTTACCATTGCCCTCGAAATTCATGCAGGCATGGCTTTCGACGGACCGGAAACGCTTGCGTTCATCGAAGAGATGAAACGTCTGGACTCCCCGTATATCGGACTGGTCATCGACACTGGGATCTTCTGCAGCAGATTCCCACGCGTTGTCCGTGCCTACGAGGTCAACAATGGCGCCAGCCCGGAAATGTTCGATTACCTGGATAGCTTGTTCGAAAAAGGTACGGACCTGCACCGCGTCGTCAAAGAGAACGGCGGCACTTATCCGGATGATTTCAAACAAGTCATCAAAACCAAAGAAGACCACATGTTTGCGCCGTTGTGCGATGGCTATGAAAACTATCCATTTTCAGTGATGGATGAATACATGCCGTACATCAAGCATTTCCATATCAAAATGTTCGAAATGACTCCTGAGGGACCGGAATACTCGATGGATTACAAAGGCTTACTGGAGTATCTCCATGAGCACCAGTACGATGGCTATGTGGCGACTGAATACGAAGGCAACCGCTTCATCTTACCTGGTGAGCCGATGCAGGAAATCCAGCAAGTCATCGCCAACCAGCAATATCTGCAAGCTTGTTTGAAAGAAATCCAAGGGTAGGGGGAAGAAAAGATGTTTGATAACAATGTATTCAAAAAAGATACCTGCAAAAATATCGTAGAAAACGGCACGACAATCGGTTACGGACTGCAGACACTGATCACTTACTACCGTGGGATTCCTTTGTCGATGGTAGAATTCGTAAAAGTCGCTGTCGATGGCGTAGAGGAAGAACCAACCGCAATCCAGATTTCGATCGATGAGGAAGATTGGTTCACTCTGAAGGAAGCTGCGACAGTCTCTTCCTACAAATGGGAATACGGTGAACCCCTGCATATCCGCGTGATGAAAGAGGGCGGATTGGCGAAAGGCAACCATGATGTGGCTTTGACGATCGCCACAAGAACGGCCTATATCCCGGTGCCGTTGGTCGGAATGAAAGAGCGCACAGTCACGATATAAGCAAAATACAGGATCGATGACGATCATGAAAGATAGGAGCAACAGATATGTTGAAATTTGGTATCATCGGTTTCGGATTCATGGGTCAAACCCATGCCGAAACCATCAATAAATTTGATTTCGCGGAATTGATCGCAGTCTGCGACATCAACAAGGATCAACTCGGACATGCAGCGGAAGGTGTGGGAACGCACCTGATGGCGGATGAGTTGTTGGCGAACGACGAAATCAACACAGTCATCATCGCAGTCCCGAACCATCTGCATTTGGAAATGGTCAAAAAAGCTGCGCAAGCAGGAAAAGACATCATCGTCGAGAAACCGGCCGCGATGAATGCGGAAGAATTCAAGGAAATGATGGCCGTAACGGAAGCCGCCAAAGTGCGCTTCACGGTCCATCACCAGCGCCGCTGGGACAAAGACTACCGCCTGATCAAGGAAGTCGTCGACAGCGGTACGCTCGGAGATGTCTACACGATCAAGAATGCTTTGTACGGCTTCAACGGCAATATGCACGATTGGCATATTTATCCGGAGTTCGGTGGCGGCATGCTCTACGATTGGGGCGTACATCTGCTGGATCAGATGCTCTGGATGATTCCCGGCAAGTTGACGACTGTATATGCGGATGTCCGCAATGTAATCAACAAAGAAGTCGATGATTACTTCAATATCCAGCTGCATTTTGACAGCGGCATCAGCGGACAAGTCGAACTGGGAACGTATTACCTGACCGACAAGGAAACTTGGTTCGAACGCCACTGGTTTGTCGGAGGCAACAAAGGCAGCGCTTATGTCGATGGATTCCATCCGGAAGGCAAAATCGTCCGGACATCAGCGTTGCTGAAGAATGTTCCCGGAAAAATCACAATGACCGCTGCCGGCCCGACCCGCTCATTCGGTCCCGCCCCGGAAGGACGTCTTGTTTCGGAGCCGCTTCCGGAAGTCACTGTCAATCATGACATGTTTTTCGAGCACTACAACAAATATGTGAACGGTGAAGAAGAATTGGTTGTGCAACCAACACAAATCCTGCGCTTGATGAGCCTGCTTGATGCCATCCGCGTATCCGCGAAAGAGCACAGATCCGTATCATTCGAATAAACATTGATAAATCGTCGAAAGAAGGAAAAAGTATGAAACTAGGACTGGTTACCTCGATCCTTGATCAAAGTGATTTCGAGGAAATGATCGATATTGTTGCTGAGAACGGGCTGGATTGTGTAGAAGTCGCTTGCTGGCCCGCAGGCAAAGCGGAGCGCCGCTATGCCGGGGTATCCCATATCGATACCGAAAGCCTCACCCAAGAAAAGGCCGATGAATTGAACGCTTATGCTTCCAGCAAAGGTGTGGAAATTTCTGCTTTGGCCTACTATCCGAACCCATTGGACGAAAATGCCGAAAAACGCCGACTGGCCATCGATCATCTCTATTCGGTCATCGATGCGGCTGCGTTGCTGGAAGTCAACATGGTCACGACCTTCATCGGGCGCATGCCTTCAAAGACCGTCAGTGAAAACTTGGCGGAAGTCGCGAAGGTCTGGACACCGATCGTGAAGCATGCGGAGGAAAAGAACGTCAAAATCGCGATCGAGAATTGCCCAATGCTGTTCACGGAAGACGAGTGGCCGGGTGGACAAAATCTCATGACGACTCCAGCCTTGTTCCGGAAAGTATTCGAGGTGCTGGACAGCGATCATATCGGCTTGAACTTCGATCCTTCCCACTTTGTCTGGCAGCAGATGGACTACATCAAACCGCTTTACGAATTCAAGGATAAATTATTCCATGTCCACTACAAAGACATCAAGGTTTATCCGGAAAAATTGGCGGATGTCGGCATCATGGCGACACCGTTGCAGTACATGAGCCCGAAACTGCCTGGCTTGGGCGACGTTGATTGGGGCAAGTATGTTTCTGCTCTGACGGACATCGGCTATGCCGGCTATACCTGCATCGAAGTCGAGGATAAAGCATTCGAGAAGGATTATGCCGCAGTGAAGACATCCGTACGACAAAGCGCGCACTATTTGAGGAATTTTGTCCAGTAAGCCTGCTTGCTTGATTTGAACCCTGAACAAAAAATAAAATAAAAAGGTGATGTGGAATACTCGGCTTCAGGGGTATTTCGCATCCTTTTTTTAAAAGGAGAACATAAAATGGCTAAAAAAATGATCGGGATCGACATCGGCGGAACGGAAATCAAGTTCGCCCTGATCGACGTGTACGGTAACATCTCAAAAAAATGGAAAATCAAAACGGAGACGGCTGACAACGGCAACCATATCCCGAATGCCATCATCCGCGCCATCAACGAAGAAATTTTGAACGGAACTGACGGCACGAAAGACATCATCGGTATCGGCATCGGCGTTCCGGGTCCGATTTCCCAGAACGGGGAATTGGTCGTAAAGGCCGTCAACTTGGGATGGTCGGACATGCCATTGAAATTGGTGATCGAGAAGGAATTGCAGCTGCCGGTCATTCTGCTCAACGATGCCAATGCGGCGGCTTTGGGTGAAATGTGGAAGGGAGCGGCCAGAGGAAAAGCGAATCTGGTGTTTGTGACTTTGGGAACCGGAGGCGGAGGCGGCATCATCCTGAACGGCGAGGTCCTGAACGGCACCCATTCATCCGGCGGGGAAATCGGGCATATCCCTGTCCAATCGGAAGAACAGCGGGTTTGCGGATGCGGCAACATCAACTGCCTGGAGACCTATTCATCCGCAACCGGACTGCTGAAGACGATGAGCCTGCTCGATGAAAAGAAGCAGCTGACGAAGGACGGCTTCACGACCATCGATATTTTCGACTGGCTCAAAGAAGGCAATGCATTGGCTGAACAAGCTGTCCAAACAACCGTCACGCATCTGGGCTTTGCCTTGGCGGGGATCATGAACACAATCGATGTGGAAGAGATTGTGGTAGGAGGAGGGCTTTCCGAAGCTGGCGACTTGTTGCTGGAGCCGTTGAAAACGGTCATCGATCGGCATGTGTTTCCGGAAATCAGAGGCAATTACGGTGTGAAAAAAGCGGAACTCGGCAATGATGCCGGCATTTATGGCGCCGTCTACGCCTACTTGACGGCACAACAGCAACCGAACGAGCGTTAAGAAAGATCAGGTGAGCAACATGATAAAATTGATCGCATTGGACTTGGATGGCACTCTTCTGAATTCAGACCATGGCATATCGGAAGCGAACAAAGAAATGATACAAGTACACAAGGAGCGCGGTTGCAGATTCGTGCTTTGCACCGGCAGACCGTTTATCGGCATCACAGCCATCATCGAAGCGTTGGGGTTGGAAGGGCAGGGCTATGCCGTCAGTTTTAACGGCTCGGTGATCCATGATTTGGCCAGCAACGAAATCGTCCACAATCGTCCGCTGCCTTTTCAGGATTTATTGGAAATAGACCGGCTCAGCCACGCAATCGGCGTGGATTACCACATCCAGAGCACGGCCGGCATCTTCACCACAAACCACGACATCAATGTGCATACCGCCTTCGACAGCTGGCTGAACGGATCGCGCATCAATGTGAGGAAGCTTGAGGATCTGCAGAGCACTGCCATCAACAAAGTGCTTTTTGTCTCGGAACCAGCCCGGTTGGATCAAAAAATTGCGGAGGTGCCCGATCACTTCCGCAGCAAATACAACCTGATGAAAAGTCTGGATTGCTTTTTTGAATTTTTGGACAAGCGGGCGAATAAAGGGACCGCTTTGAATGTAGTCGCGGATAGACTCGGGATCCTTCCGGAAGAGGTCATGGCGATCGGCGACAACGACAATGACGTGTCCATGCTCGCTTACGCAGGCATAGGTGTCGCGATGGGCAATGGTTCCGAAAAGGCGAAGGCGACAGCTGATTTCGTCACTAAATCCAACGATGAAGACGGGGTTGCCTACGCGCTGGAGAAGTGGGCGAATTGAGGACAACCGGCTGATTCAGAGTGTGGCGGAGCGAAGTCTGTATTTTTCCGAGTGCCTTGCCTTGCAAAAAATCCGGATTAGTCATACAATGATAGCGATTACAACATTCGAAAGGGCGGATTATATGACTCAAACAGTGTATACCAACTATTGGCAGAATCGGATCGGCAACATTCGGAAGGAACACGGCAGCTACAAAAGCGAAGAAGAGGCAATTGCGGGAATCAAAGCCTGGTGGGAACTGCATAAGGAAAATCATAAAAATGTGCAGTACAACCGCACCAACAGCGGCGCTCTCGAAATCGTCTACGACGACAAAAACTATGTCTATCGGATCGAGAAACGCACAACCGAAGGCGCCTTGCCCAAACGAACGTACCGACTGAAGAAAGCCGGAGAAGTGGAATCACTGCGAGGGAAGTACAATCTCAACAAAGAATCGTTCCTGTTCGACGAATTGCCTGAACCAATCCGCGACAGGCTCATCCTGGCGATGGCCGACATCAACAAAGCCAGAAGCCATGTCTATGACAAAGAAGGCCGCCTCATCCGCGGGCTTGAAGAAAAAGTCATTCTGAAGAATAGCTCTTCGTTCAAAAATAAAATCCCTAATCTGAATATCTAAGAATAAACCAGCACAAGCGCCTAAACCGTTTGTGCTTATTTTTGTCTTGCGAATAATGTATACTACTATGTAAAGTGCAAAAAATTGACTAAGTGGGTGATGAAATGGTTGATAAAGAAACGGCCCAAAAAATTCTGGATAAATATGACCGAGACTACGCTACCTTTTCTGAAAAAGCAACGCGTAAGGAGTTTCACACAGTTTTGAAATATGTCGCGGATGAGTCCAACAGAAGACAACGGAAACAAGTCGGCTTAGACAAATAAATACAGCATAAAATGAATTATGATTATACGATAAACCAGCACAAACGCCTAAAAACGTTTGTGTTTATTTTTTTGCCCTTATTCCCAATAACGCTTAAAAATACTTGCAAATAACTATAAGTGCTTATATAATTCAATTAAAGGTGGTGGGATGATGTACCAAGAAGAGCGCATCCAGCAGATGCAACAGCTGTTGGAGGAGAGAAAAAGACTTTCCAAAAAAGAGATAATGGAAGCATTCCAGATTTCGTCTGACACTGCGCGTCGTGATATCCTGGAATTCCTGAAAACCGGAATGGCTGTCCGTACGCATGGAGGCATTATGTTAGCGGAAGACAGCCCAAAGATACTCAGTTTTGGGGAGCGGACAGGCATACATAAACCTGAAAAAGAAAAAATGGCTGAGAGAGTGTTTGAAGAAATACCAGAAAACAGCACGCTATTTTTGGATGTCTCGACTACGTTATTATTAGCAGCGCAGAAACTGAACAAAAAGTGTACGGTATATACGCATTCTCTGGACAATGCTTTTGCATTGGGAATGAATCCTAAAATAAAGGTTCACCTTTTGGGCGGAGAGTTCAATTCTGAAGATCGGTTTTTCTTTTCGGTCCGAAGTTTGGAAGAAATCGATTCGATAAAATTTGATATTTGTTTTATCGGCGCCGCAAGTTTGGAGAAAGAGGGCATCTTTTTTAAAGAACCGAATAATGCCTTGATCAAGCAAAAAGTGGTAAAACAAAGCCGACAAGTGGTATTGGTTGCTGAAAACCAGAAATTCACCAAAGAAGCGCAGTATAAAGGCGTAAATTACAAGGACATCGATAGCTTCATTACAGATGAAGCTTTGGCGCCAAAACAGCAGGCTTATTTCGAAGATCAAACCGAGATCATCTTTGAGGAGGAAACGGTATGACAAAGGTTGAGTTGGTATTCAGCGATATAGATGGCACGTTGTTGGATTCTAAGCATGAGGTTTCACCCGAAGCCAGCCAAATCATTCAAGACTTGGTGAAACAAGGCACGAAAATCATTTTGGCATCCGCCAGACCGCCAGGAGCAATGGTTTCCATCGCCGATGAAGTCCGTTTGTCTTCACCACTGGTATGCTTTAACGGAGCGCTGATCACACAATATACAGAAGGGTCGTTTGTTGATCTGTACAGTCTGACTTTAGAGCGACCGGACGCACTACAACTCTATCAAGCAGTATCCACAAAGTTTCCGGAAATAAGCTTTAATATCTATTCCGGCGATCGATGGTACGTTGAAAGAGAAGATGAGTGGGTCAAGCAGGAAGCGGCAATCACCAAAATGGATCCGGAAGCAATCTCAATGGACTATTTCCTGAACGAGCAATTTCCTGTCCACAAAATCCTGTGCATGGGAAGTCCGGATGATATTCAACAACTGGAGGATGAGCTGGCAGGGGCAAACTTATCAAACATTTCCTACTACCGATCAAAAGACACCTATTTGGAAATCGTCAACAATCAGGTATCAAAGCTGGGGGCACTTCACTTTTTGTGCGAAAAATATGGTGTTGAATTGGAAAATACTCTAGCAATCGGGGACAATTTCAACGATATGCCGATGATCATACACGCTGGCAAAGGAATCGCAATGGGCAACGCTCCTGACGAAGTCAAACAAGCTGCTGATTGCGTAACGGACACCAATGATGAGAATGGGTTTTACAAGGCTTTGGTGAAGAGTTTTGGATAAAATGGAACGGAATCAACCATGGAGCTCTCGAAATCTTCTGCAACGTCAAAAACAATTTCTATCAGATAAAGAAGCACACAATCGAAGTCACCTTGCCCAAACGAAGTTACCGAGTCAAAAAAGCTCGAAGCCGAGTCTATGACCACGAAGGGCGCTCAATCCACGGACTTGACCAAATAGTCAGGTCGGGTAACGGCACTTCCTTCCGAAATTAAGTCCCAAATCTGAATATTCAAATGCCAAATAAGCACAACAGTCTGTTCGTAATTGAGCAATGGGAGGGCTTTTTTCAATCCAATTGACGGGCATATGGAATCCTTTGATAAATTAACCCATACAACAACTCCTACACTTACTTAATTTTTCGCTTCCCTTATAAATGTTTCTATTCTTTCTATAGTTCCCTCATAGTCTTCCTTCAAGTCATGTTCCCATACTCGCATTATATGCCAACCATGTTCTTTGTAATAAGCATTAACCTCTGTTGCCTTTTCTATATTCCGATCCAATTTCTTATTCCAAAACTCCACATTATTCTTCGGGCGATTCCCATGCAGAGGACAACTATGCCAAAAGCAGGAGTCGATAAAGATTACCACTTTATACTTTTGAATCGATATGTCAGGTGTTCCCACTAACTTCCGATTGTTCCTTCTATATCGTAGACCACGCTTGAATAACTCGTGTGCTACTGTGTCTTCCAAATGTGATTTTGACTTTATTCTGCTCATAACCACGCTCCGTTGTTCTGCAGTTATCTTATCCATCTGTTCACCTTCTTTTTAGAATACTTAATTTTTATTTTCAGAACATGAGTTCCCTAACTGGATAATTAGTTCTTTCTCTACTATAATAGCTTTATCGACTAAATTTGATTTTAAGGGAGAATTTATTATTACTATGACTGTTTTTAAGTTAGGGGAACTTTTCTGCGGCCCCGGTGGTATCGCCTATGGTGCTACTCATGCTACTATTGATAACAAAGATTTTAAGATTGTCCACGAATGGGCTAATGATTACGATGCTAATACTTGCGAAACTTACCGATATAATATTGCTAGACATAACCCGGATTCTGTCATTTGTGGTGATGTTAGGGAGCTAGACATTGAATCATTATCACCAATAAATGCCTTAGCCTTTGGTTTCCCTTGCAATGATTTCTCTGTTGTTGGCGAGCAAAAGGGTTTTGAAGGTGACTTCGGACCGCTTTATACATATGGCGTAAGAGCTTTAAGAAAATTCCAACCAGATTGGTTCTTTGCAGAAAACGTAGGTGGTTTAGCTAGTGCCAATAAAGGCAGTGCTTTTGAGAAAATTCTTTTGGATCTTCAAGAAGTAGGCTACAGAGTTTATCCACACCTCTACAAGTTTGAACAATATGGTGTCCCACAAGCCAGACATAGGATCATTATCATAGGTATTAGAAACGACTTACCTTTTGAATTCATGCCTCCTAGTCCAGATTTGTATAGCCATCTTGATAACACTTCAAAATATGCAATTGAAAACCCTCCGATACCAGCGGATGCTTTAAATAACGAGTTGACCAGACAGTCTACGGTTGTGGTTGAAAGATTAAAGCATATTAAACCAGGTCAAAATGCTTTTACTGCCACCTTGCCAGAAGAACTGCAATTAAACGTTAAAGGTGCAAAAATAAGCCAAATTTACAAACGTCTTGACCCTAATAAACCCGCTTATACTGTTACTGGTTCTGGTGGCGGTGGTACCCACATTTATCATTATGAAGAACCTAGAGCCTTAACAAACAGGGAGAGAGCCAGATTGCAAACTTTCCCTGACACATACTTCTTTAAGGGTACTAAGGAGAGCGTCAGAAAGCAAATTGGTATGGCTGTTCCTCCTATGGGGGCTAAGATTATTTTTGAAGCTGTTTTGAAAACTTTTGCAGGTATTCCGTATGAAGGAGTTCCTTGTAACATCAAATTATAGGTGGTGTCTTCTATCATTAACTATTGGTGGGTTACTAGACCCAAACGTAAATTAAATTCTGTTCCCGAAGTTTTAGCGGCTGTTGCTAGTGTTTCTTTGGATAACGAATGGGGTGGTCAAAGAAATACACATCTTAGCGTTGAAGAAGCATTAGAAGTCTATAGCTTAAAAAGAGTAGGAGAACGAAGAGATCATGGTGGTAGTGGGGGAAGAACCTACATGGCTTGGCTCAAAAGCCTTGGTTTGATATTCACCCAAAAATCGACTGGATTATTAAAATTGACTTTAGCAGGTGAAGCTATTCTTGCAGGCGAACCTCCTGTTGAAATATTGAAACATCAGATACTTAAGTACCAATTTCCATCAGCATTTTCAACCAACAGAAACATCAATGTTAACCCCAGATTTAAAATTAGACCGTTTAGGTTTTTATTACGTTTGTTGAATGACCCACAGATTAGCTACCTTACTCAAGAAGAAATTGCAAAGGTAGTTATCGTTAATGCAGAAAATGAATCGGAAGTTTGCTATCAAGGAGTTGTTAAAAGACTTACAGATTTCAGAACTTACGGTGATGCTTCTCTTGATAGTGATTTTTTTATTAAATACGCTCCTAGTAGAGGTAAAATTAATTTCGATAAACCTTATAACTACTTAAATGATATTGCAAATACTCTCATAAATTGGATTGAATACACTCAACTTGCTATACGTGAGGATAGTAAATTAGTTCTCCTCGATGAAAAAGTTAATGAGGTCAACACCATTTTGGGTGTTACACCACCTTTCATCGAAAGACCTGATCAGGACGAGTTTTTTCAAAGAAAATATGGTGTTGACCCAAAACACACTAAAGATAACAGAAACCTTACTAACAGTCGGACTATAACTGATCAGATGCTCGCTGAGCAAAGAATTACTCAATCTTTTATTTCAGAATCCTTAAAATATCCTGTTAATAAAATCGATGATAAAATTATTGCGAATGTTTCACATTCTAGCGGGTTTGATCATAAAATTGTCGAACAAGTTCTCTTAAGAAAGTATCCACATGGAGCTATTGGTTCGTTTATGACTAATTACTTTGAAATGGCTTTTAAGGGTAGAGATGAGGCTACCGATTTTGAAGTTGCTACGGTTGAAATATTTAATGATGTTTTTGGAATGAGAGCTGAGCACGTTGGCCCTATCGGTTTAACACCTGATGTTTTAGTAATTTCGGATGATGTGGGCTATGTAGGTATTATAGACAACAAAGCTTACAGTAAGTATTCAATTACTAACGACCATAAGAATCGTATGATATACAACTATATACCTAGATTTCAAAAGGAATCGTATCCACTTGCTTTCTTTACTTACATTGCTGGAGGTTTTGGCAAGAACATTGACCTTCAGTTAAGAGAAATTTCTTCATCTACGAGTATTGCGGGAAGTGCCATAAATGTTTCCAACATGATTCAACTCGTACAAGATCATAACCAAAAGAACATTGATCAATTCAAATTAAAAGATATGTTTGGTTTAAATAGACAAATATATAAAGAAGATATTTCATTGTTATCAGAATGATTTTTTATTATATTTCAGATTTTTTACAAATTTTAACCATGTTTTGTTAACAAATAATCCCATTGAATCTCATTGTGAGTCCTTGCTGAATACATTATTCGGCGGGGCTCATTTGTTTATATCATTTTTTGAATACACATTGCTATAAGACTAATCACGTGGATTATATTAATTTTAAATGTTTTATTAAATATAATACAATGTTGCGCTATAATAGTAGGTAACTATTATTTTTGGAGGAATATTTTATGGATTATGCAAGCCCAAAATACGATAAAATACGTCAATTGATTAAAGACCAATATTATTCTCGTAATGATTGGGACTCTATAAAAAAGTTGGATTATTTTGAGGCACCTATTGAAAACATTCTTTCAACTTTTTCAGTGATGAGTCTCAACGGAGAAAAATTAACTCCAATATTTTGGGAAGAGATGGTTGATTACGTTCAACAACGGGATAAAGAAAGAAAAGTAGTAAAGCTAGGAAGAAATATCAAAAGTGATGCAAGCATTCCGCAAGATGAGTATTCAGCATGGCAGTTGTACAAGAAAAAATTACTTGCGCAAAAATGGTCTGAGAATTCAATAGAAAACATCGAAAAGTCATCTTTTGAAATTTTGCAAAACTTATCTATGAATACTGTGGATGATGGACCAGTAAAAGGTTTAGTTGTGGGTAACGTCCAATCCGGTAAAACAGCAAATATGGCCGGGTTGATGTCAATGGCTGCCGATAATGGGTTTAATTATTTTATTGTTTTATCTGGGGTAATTGAGAGTCTAAGAAAGCAAACCTCTAAACGTCTATTTGAGGATATGACTGCTTCAGGTCAAGGAAATTTGCATTGGAACCCTATTGAAAATCCTTCTTTAAAATCAACATTGCCTGAACACAATATTAGCAATTTTAATTTAGCTTCGAAAGATAAAGATCGGTATTTCACAGTATGTCTTAAGAATAAAAGTCGACTCACCGCGTTAAAAAATTGGCTTTTTTCTGATGCTAATAAAGCAAAACAATTAAAAATTCTGATAATTGACGATGAAGCGGATCAAGCTAGCGTTAATACTAAACCAATTGAGGGTGAAGAGTATACCGCAATCAATAAATTAATCAGACAAATAGTAAACACGAATAAAGTTGCCGGCATGAACTACATTTCATACACAGCTACTCCATATGCTAATGTATTAAATGAGACGAGTGTCGACTCTTTGTACCCGAAGGATTTTATCGTATTGTTAGAGCCTTCAGAAGATTATATCGGGCCCAGACAATTATTTGGCACTGAGATTCCTGAAGTGAGTCCCTATATCGATATTGTTGAGGATATCCCTGACATCGATTCGGGTATCATTAAGGATATACAAGAAGGGAACATAATGTACAATATGCCAGGAAGTTTTGTTAAAGCAATACATTGGTTTCTTCTTACGGTTTCAGCGATGAGAGCACTCGATTATAATAAACCTATTTCGATGTTGGTACATACGAGTTTTAAAATTTCACATCATGAGGGTATTTCTAAAAAGATCCAACAATATCTTCAATATTTTCAGGTGAACTATGATTCAATCTTGCCCCAATTAAAAAATCAGTACGAAGATGCATCAATAGATTTTAAGAGGAGTCATTTTCTTGCAGCGATGCCACAGTATTCGACCCCTGGAAATGTCCCTGATTACCCCAAATGGGAATTAGTACAAAAAAATCTAGATCGTATTATCCGTTTGCCGAAGAATGAATACGTCTCACATATTCAGATAGGTAATGGAGGAGAACCTAAATTTCATAAAGGGATTCATCTTGTTATCGATAACAGCAAACCAAAGGCAAATGATCAGTATGTTCGATTAGTGTATCCTACAGATAAACAAATGCCGAGTTTGGCACCAGCATTCATAGTAGTTGGCGGTAACACACTATCACGAGGTCTCACTTTAGAAGGTCTTACAACGACATTTTTTTTACGAACAACAAATCAAGCGGATACATTGATGCAAATGGGACGATGGTTTGGATATCGAAAAGGGTATGAAATATTTCCAAGGGTTTGGCTTGACAGGAAGGCTTTAAATAGATACTCATTTCTTAGTCAAATGAACGAAGAATTGAGGGATGAAATAGGGGTTTATGCAGAAAACGGTTTGACTCCAGCTGATTATGCGCCTAGAATAAAAAATTCTTCGAATTATAACCTGATACGAATAACATCTTCAAATAAAATGCAATCTGCTGAGGCAAGAGAATATGATTTTGCGGGATTCAATACTCAAACGATATATTTTGAAAAAGATGAAGTGAAATTAGAGAAAAATCTTGATTGTACTAAGAAATTTTTGAATAATCTACCAAGACCGCATGCTAGAAAGAATCACTTGATTTGGAGAGGTGTTGATGCAGAGCAAATTTCTACTTTTTTAGAAGAATACCAAGTATGTTCATCAGATACTAAAATGACTAGCCTACCTGTTTTGTTGAGATGGGTTCAAGAAAATGCTGAGAACTTAGAAAAGTGGAATGTAGTCCTTTCTGGAGTGGGGCATGTGGAAGGTACAGAAGGGAAAAATCCTAATTGGAACATACATGGATACAGTCCGGGCACTTCAGAACGGACAAAATTGAAACATCGAAGTACAGAGAATTTAGTTAGTATTGGTTCACTTCGTTCTCCGTCCGATCTGCTTGCAGATATTGAAAATGAATTGTCCAGAGACGAATTTGGCGTTCTAAAACCTTCCGAAGTCCAAGCTGTGAGAGAGAAGCATGGTTATGGGAAGGTTCCGCAACTTTTGATTTATCGTATTGATAAAGGTGAAATGACTGAGGAAGAATATGTAAGAAAACATACAAATAAAAAAGGGGAATTTACAAAATCAAATAGAGCACCTCTAAATTTCCCTATGGATCTTATAGGTATAAACATTATGATTCCAGGTATGTCAAAAGGGGGAAGTCATGCAACCTATGTTTCTGCAACTCTGGATATAGATGCGCAGAATCAAAACATAGATGAAACACAATTTGAAGAGGAGATTGAGTAATAATGGCATTAAAGATTAAAATAGCACCTAATGATTCACAAAGCATGTCACAAGATGGCGAAGCAATTTTACGATCTCTTCAAAATAAGAGTTTGCCAGTGATGGATTTGCTAGTGAGAGAGTCACTACAGAACAGCCTCGATGCAACACTTGAAGATTCACTAGTAACCAAAGTAGATTTTTTACTTAATACTTTTGAGTCCGAACAACTAGCATCACATTTTGAAGATATCGATAGAACATTAAGAAGAAAGTATTCTGGTGAGCAAAAGTTTCTATCGGTCAGTGACAAAAATACGACAGGATTAACTGGTGATTACAGGTCAGATAGAGCATCTGATCTTGATAAAAGTAATTTCCATAAATTGGTCTTTGGCATCGGGAAAAATCAAGAGGCTGATGGTTCAGGCGGGAGTTGGGGGCTTGGGAAGACCAGTTATTTTCGTATTGGTGCAGGAATTGTAATTTACTACACTCGAATCTTGATTGAAAATAAGTATGAAGAAAGGCTAATTGCCTCATTAATTGAAAATCCTAAGCAAAAGGAACGGTTATTGCCAAAAAGCGAAAGAGGAATAGCTTGGTGGGGAGAATATGATCAAAGCGGTAAGAAAATATTACCAATCACTAAAGGAAATGAGATTGAAGAAATATTAAACATATTTGGGATAAAACGATACAGTGGTCTAGAGACAGGAACAACAATAATAATTCCATATCTTAATTCTTTGGAAAACGATCACCACAATGACGATGAAATGATTTTTCCGTGGGAAACGGAGAGTGTTGCCTCAATCCGTATGGCCATCCAAAGATGGTACTCACCGCGAATGATGAATGAACAGTATAATAAGGTATTAAATAATTCTATGTTAGATTGCAACGTGAATGGGATAGGATTTTTAAAAGGCTTCAATACAGAACCAATCTTTGACATTTTTAATGAGCTTTATACAGTTGCATTGACAGGAGTAAGTAATAGAAAGAACATTCTGGTTAAACCAATATTCCTTCAGAGGAATGCTTTACAGAATGCCGTAAATATACCAGTAGGATACGTTGCTTTTAGTGAAGTAGGCAGAGAAGAACTGAAAATGACCCCTCCAGACAACAAACATTCAGGTTTAGCATATCTAGGCATTAAAGATAAACGTAAGATTGAAAGTAATTATTCTAAGGTTCTTGCGTACGCTCGCAAGCCAGGAATGATTGTTGAATATGCAGTTGATGGGGATTGGATGCCCAAAGGTGCAATACATAAGGAAGACTCTCTCTTATTAGGATTTTTTGTGCCAAATTCAAATGCTTTGTTACTGGAAAAATTTAACAAAAACGGTTATTTCACACTAGAAAATTATTTGCGAGCTACAGAGAATGCTGATCATGCAAATTGGGTGGATGAAGATGGAATCGGCATAATTCGACGTATGAAGCAGTATACAGTCAAGGCTATTTCTGATTCATACCAGAATCAATCAAATGATCAGCAGACATCTGCTACTTCTGCTTTGTCTCGAAAATATGGGCAGATGTTATTGCCCCCAAAAAATTTCGGGCGTACTTCTGCTCGTCAAAAGTCTGATGAAGGTAACAAAAAAACTGTCAACAATCGCAACCGCATATCTGATATTCGCATTATAAGCTCTATGCCATTGCAAGAAAATGTAGTCGAAGTCAAATTCAAAGCATTTATTAAAAAACAATCAACAAATATGGTATTCTTGCAAGTCCTCTCGCAAGATAAAAATATGGACAAAAGTTCTTGGGATAAGTCAATGGGAAATACTATGGAATTTCCATTTGCTATAGATAATATTTTTATAGATATAATAAATGGCGAATCTTTTGACAAGACACTCGACCAGTCCGATCATGAGTTTATTAAATTGGATTTTGATAAGACAAAATCCAATGAGTTTGGTATCACTTCAAAAATATCTTCGGAAATAGAAATAGAAGGTATTATCCATTTGAATGTGCAATCGAGCCTGTTCATTCCAAATATTGCCATAAGATCAGAGGTAAATGAAGGAGTAGGTGAATAATTGTGCCAATATCAAATCAAATCTCACTATACAAAAAAATTGACGATCAATTAATCGATTCAGCGCAGTTTTCCATCGGGCAACCACGGCTCTCTTACAAAATGGGAAATGAAATAAAGGATATTGAATTAAGTAATGAGATCCAAGAAATTATTCAGATAAATGAATATGATTCGATGTGGTCACCAAATGAAAATAACTTAATAATAATGCAAGAGCTAAGCGTAATAAATCCTAGTGTTTTTTTTGGAGATGAAGGAGTAACAGGCGACAACAATAAAATTGGAGTGGCAGTTCATATTCATTCTAAAAGCTCTGGCTTTCAAAAAACTATAGATATTGGGATTATTTCAAATCAGAACAATCCAGTCAGGCTTAATTTGCATGAAGAATTTCCGGTGGCAACGCTTAGAGGCATTCTGAATTTGGATTTTTTCTTTTATCTAAAAGAAGTGAATGAAGTAAACATTTTTCAAGCTAAGCATGAAGGAATGATTCTGAGTGAAGGAAATATCCATTCATTGATTATAATCATCGATGGGGAAGGCTCAAGCTTCCCGATGAGCGAATTCGAAGACAAGCAAGGCCCACTATGGAGACTCGAAAAAAATTGGGTAGAAGCAAATTTGGATACATTTGATTCTTCCAACGTGAATCTCAGTCTAAATACTGCACATCCACTATTTGAAGAATTGAAAAAAGATTTTCGAAAAGTAAACCGGGCCCTTATGGGGGATATAATGATACAAGCAATGAGTATGATTATCCAGCAAACGGTCATTATAGAGGGTAACTCACTTGATAATGAAGATGATGTATTGACTGGCAGTATATTGGCAGCTGTTAAATATTGGGTTTCCGCATATGAAGTTGATATATCTGACATGTTTTCTATCCAAAATTCATTGCGAGGAAAATTAGATAGACAATTTTTGGAAGGAGGACAAAATGATTAATTGGGATAATATACACTACGATATTGGAAGTGCTACTCGTGATTTTAATAAACTATCAATAAAACCATCGTTTGTAGAACCTATCGAACCAATGGACCAATTTATTGGCTTGCGGCAGGATTTGATAAAAGCCAGAAATGATATATTTGATGAATATTCATTAGACGCGGCCAATAAATTAGACTATCAATTTGATTTGGCATTCGGAATAAAAATATATAAAATTTTGAATGAGCAAATTGGGTTTACTAATCGTGTCGCCAATAATGACGAAGTTTGGCGATATCTTTCGATTCGAGTCATCCCTGATATTGTCCATGCTCGGTGGCAATTAAATGAGGTCCATTTTTTTAAAACTCCTCGTCGAATATGGTTGAAAACTATATGGTGGTATATTCATTTATCATGGATGGGGAATGAAGAGGACACGCATAGTCTACTGACGAAAAATACAACGGATACAATTCAGCAGCTTGTAGAACGTCCTGGAATTGGATATCACGTTGAGATGTATCGTGAAATTATGGCAAGGTATTCTGACTATGAAGACTCATCGCGTGATTTGTTTCGTAGGGTGCTTAAATTAAACACTGCTCGTTTATTGACTACCTCCCCTGAATTAGTTGCGGGGGGGATCCCCGCATATGTCACAAATCTATTTAATTCTGTGGGGAATAAGTGATGGCAACAATATCTACTAATCTGTATGAAAAAATAATTGCTAAAGAAGCATCGCTCTCAGAGAAATTGCGGGTAATCAGCGGGTATGGTTCAGCCCCCTTTTTGAAAAAGGTAGTGACAGAATATCCATCATTAGAAATTGAGTTGTTTCTCGGCATGACCCAACAAGGTATTTCGGAAAAAAATCATCAAATGTTTAATGATCTGTCACAGGGATATAGTAATATTTCAGTATATTATCAAGTTTTCGGTAAATATACCCACATGAAAATCCTTGAATTTACCTCTTTAAACAATAGAAATACATACATAGGTTCTGCTAATTTTACAGAAAATGGATTTGTGGAACAGCGTGAGATAATGACTTCCATTGAGGATGACTTGGAAACCTTATTTGTTCAACAACGTGCCAACTCTATGTTGTGTTGTGATGAGGATATTTTAAATAAAATTAATGTATATCCCGATGAAAATTATTTAGAAAAAAAAATAAACGAATATGAACAGGATATCAAGTACAACGATTCTGAAAAACATGAAAATCCCTTGAATGAGGATTTAGGGCCCTATGGTGACTCTTCAGAATTTGGAATTAGTAGTGATGATTCCAACAATAAATATTTTCCCATAAAGAATTTCTATAAGAAGTTGCCTACGCTTCGCCTAAGTGCTAACAACCTATATTACAAAGAATTTGATCTGCCTATCGTTTTACCTCCAATCAATAATGCGTTGTGGGATCGCAGAGGAATCAATGCATGGACGGAAGGCGGTACCCCTGTTTTAGAACAAACACCTAAACTACATTTTGAAACTGTATTTCCTTCAAACCAAAAATTTGAAATTGTAACGGATGATGGTTGTTCGTTTGTAGCGATATTGACTGGGAAGTTTAACAGGAATCTTCAGTTGATCAATGGAGATTTATTTCAATATATACAGAAACGTATTGGAGCAGCTGACGATTCACCGATTTCTTATTTTGATTTAATCAAATTTGGATTTGTGAATTTCCACTTTGTTAGGTTATCTGAAACAAAATATTGCATGACTTTCAGTTAAGGTACCTTGTAAATTGTAAAATTGAAAGATATAATGTATTTCATTAGGCAAAAAAAGAGGTGGAGTGCATGTTGAGAGTTATCGAGACCTTTAGCGGTATAGGCAGCCAGGTACAGGCACTAAAAAATATAGGTGTAGATTATAGTGTGGAAGCAATAGTTGAGTGGGAGATTGGTGCTATGTATGCATATGATATCATACATAACGGCCCACAATACTTGCTAGATTACAGACACCATACACGAGACTCCCTTGTCACACAAATATCGGGATACAATTTATCGAATGATGGTAAACAACCATTAACAGATCGTGCATTGAATTCCATGAGCATGCGCCAGTTAAAAGCTATAATGGGCGCGATAGAAAGAAATAATAACTTGGTTGATATCTCTTCTGTTCATTCTGAAGACTTACCTGATTGTGATGTGCTAACGTATTCATTTCCGTGTCAAGATTTGTCAGTGAGTGGCCATTGGCATCATAATGTCGGTGGGATAAATCGAAATGCAAACAATAGAAGTACTCTTTTATGGCAAGTAGAACGTATTCTTAAAGAATACAGTTTAGAAGGTCGGGAACTTCCTAAATTTCTCCTCATGGAAAACGTGAGTAACATTTTATCAGAGAAGCACATTCACAATTTCAATGAATGGTGCAGCTTTTTAGAAGAATTAGGGTATATCAATCAAGTTTATACATTGGATGCCAGAAATTTTGGAGTTCCTCAAAGTAGAATCCGTACTTATATGATAAGCTCGCTCGCTACAGAAGAAGAGGACTATGCAAATGTGGGGAAATATTTCTTTGAGAATAATTTAGAAAATATAGCATTAAGTCAAGAATCTATCCAACCACTTAGCAACTATCTGCGTTTGGACTATTCCATCAGTAAATACCGTGATGAAGCGATTGAAAGCACACCCGTTTTTACAGAGTCTCGGAAAAAAATCTACGAGAACAATCAAATATTAGCAATCGGTCAGCTACCTATTGATTCTACATTTGCCAGAACGATAACGACGAAACAGGATAGGCATCCTAACTCGGGAATTATCAGGTACGATAAAGAAATTCTAACTGACACTAATGCTTATTATAGGAATCTGACTCCTCGAGAGTGTTTTCTGCTGATGGGTTTTAAAGAAGAATCATTTGACTTGTTGATGGAACATAATTATATGATTGCAGCAGATCGGAAAATTTTGGCTCCTTCAAAGCTTATCAAATTAGCTGGAAATAGTATTGTAGTACAAGTACTGGAAGCTATTTTTAAACAAATAAATGAACTCAATGAATTTATATTGGTTGATTCAAAGAAAAAAAAGTCTGATGAAGCACTTCATGTAACAACAACTTGCTGATTTTGGCAAGGATTATTAAATCACAATATGTATCTAATCCTATTTTTACAGTTAGTTCGATAAAAAAAGGCTATCTCCTTACAGAGATAGTCCTTTTTTATGATGAAAATGTCCTTTCCTGCTAACCTTGGTAATAATAAAGAAGTAAGAGGAGAATAAATACTCAGATTAATCATGAGGTATGTCTAATTTCAAAGGGCTCTTGGCTCAATCCGCTTGCAATACTCACTAATAAAGTACATAAGAGAAACGTATGTCTTGATCAATTGAATTGATCAAAATTATTGATATAAGGCGTCAGGTTGATATTTGAATGCATCTCTTTAGCTTGCATTGAGTTTGCTTTAATATTGATGTTGGCTCTTCCATCGGGAGTTTTTTTTATTTTTGGAAGAATCAGCCTCAAAGTTTCATTACTGATGACCAAAGAATTAATGCTTTGGGCAGCATCAGTGTAGTTAAAAATAATAAAATCAACCTTATCTTCTATATCAGGTTGTAATGTGTACCATGCATTATATGGTCCTTCATGGTATGAACTCTCTTTGTAAATTAAGTTTACATGGTTGTCGTTCTTTGAGAGTTTCCATAATCTGATCCTGTTTTCAGTTGTAGCAGTAACCTTGAAACCCAAGGCTTCTAATTTTTTTTTAACATCTTCTTTTTGACGGCTTTTACTGTTTTCTAAAATAATCTGATGGTTCAGCAGTTGCCTTGTGATTTCTAACGACTCTTCATTTAGTTCTTTGATCGCGTCTTGTATTTCCATTTGACGTTTAATTAAATTTTGTAGGTTCTCATTTTGCATTTTCACCACATCCTGATCCAATTTGATTTTAGTATCTCACAAACATTTACCTCGATCAATTGGAAAAGACATGTAACTTTTTTTGGTAAAAAACAATTAATTGAATATTTAAAAAAAGCAGGATATTTAATCTAACTTGGATAGACTACAGTATAAATATATCTAGTAAAGAATCCTGTTAAATTGTATGATTGTTATAACATCAAAATACAAGGAGGTGCTGATATGGGAGACATTTCCGCTCCAATAGTCTACGAACTGGATTACAGCAGCGAGGACATTCGGGATTTTGATTCAAAAGTCCAAGAAACGGTCGGGAAGGATGCGAAGTACCTTTTGCATTATCCGACAGTGTATATTGTCAATGACAAGAATAAAGAGAAGCAGTTCTCGGTTTACATCGGGGAAACTTCCGACATCAAGAAGAGAACCATACAGCATCTGACGGTCGATCCGAAAACAAGGACTGATTGGGAGAACCTGGCTATTTCGGATTCATCGAAGATGTATGTGATTGGGCATGAACATTTCAATAAGTCACTTACGTTGGACATCGAAAACAAGCTGATGCTGTACATGTCCAGCATTGAAAATGTCGACGCAGTCTATAACCGCCGGACCAACCAGCAGAACGATTATTTTACATCCCATGAGTTGGACAAGATCTTCTCGAAGGTTTGGAGAGGGCTGCAGAAGAAAAACAAAGAGCTTTTTCCGGTCGAGCAGATCATCAGGGATTCCGCCATTTTTAAGGCTTCTCCGTTCCATAAACTGACGGAAGAGCAGATCCGCACGAAGGACTTCATCACTCTGCGCATCATGCAAGCTCTGACGAAAGGGGAAACGGGTCAGCTGATTCTTGTGACCGGTGAGGCGGGATCCGGAAAGACGGTATTGATGAGCAGTCTGTTTTATGAATTGAATCAGTTGTCGAAGGATGATCCGGAAAATCTGATTTTTAAGGATACGAAGAATTTCCTTTTGGTGAACCACGAGCAGCAGCTGAAGGTCTATCAGCAGATTGCGACCAAATTGGGCATTTACAGCAAAAAGCAGCCCGACCTCGTTTCGAAACCGACCCCATTCATTAATAATCATAGGCCGGAAGATAAAGTGGATGTCGTGATCGTCGATGAGGCGCATCTGCTGTGGACGCAAGGAAAACAGGCATATCGAGGAAAGAACCAACTGCACGATCTGTTGGAACGCGCCAAGGTAGTTGTGGCGGTGTTCGACCAAAACCAGGTGCTTTCGACACAGCAGTATTGGGAATATGAGGAACTGATGAGCCTTCAGCATGAAGCTCAGCTTAACGGCAATCTGATGTACCTCTCGAACCAGATGCGCATCAATTCCGATAAAGCGACGGTGGATTGGATCCGTTCCCTGATCGATGAACAGGAAGTCGGTAAAATCCCTGCCGATTCAAAAAACTATGATATCCGGATTTTTGATAGCCCGGCGGAACTGCATGCAGCCATCAAAGCAAAGGCGCAGAGCCAGGAATCGGGTATTTCCAGGCTGACGGCCACCTTCGATTGGGATTACGTAGACAAGCGCAAACCCGAGGTAGAGGACTACTGGTACGTCCGGGTAGGTGACTGGAAATTACCATGGAATCTGCAGCTACCTGTCGCTTCGAAGAAGCAGTCAATCAAAAACAAACACCTATCTTGGGCCGAACAGGAGCAGACAGTTGATGAAGTCGGCTCCACTTTCACGGTCCAAGGTTTTGACCTGAACTATGCGGGTGTCATTATCGGGCCGTCCGTGAAATATCGCAACGGGAAAATCATCTTTGACCGTCAGGAGAGCAAAAACAAGAAAGCCACCCAAAAGAGAAGCCTGAAGGACGGCAGCAAGGAATATTTTTCCGATACGTTGCTTAAGAACGAACTGAACGTATTGCTGACCAGGGGCGTCAACGGTTTGTATCTCTTTGCGGTGGATGAAGAACTGCAACAAGCACTAAAAGATGCGAGAAAGGGATGACACACATGAACACAATGGACAAAATCAATAAATTCCGCGATGACCGGGACTGGCGCCAATTCCACAACGAGAAGGACCTCGCTATCTCGATCTGCCTGGAGGCTGCGGAGCTGCTGGAGTTGTTCCAATGGAAAAATCCTGAGGAAACGACAGCGAACAATCTGGAGCGGATCAAGGAGGAACTCGCCGATGTGCTGATCTATTCCCACATGCTGGCAAGCAACCTCGAACTGGACATCGATGAAATCATTGAGGCGAAACTGGAGAAGAACAACATCAAGTATCCAGTGGACAAAAGCAAAGGGAATAAAGAGAAGTATACGGAGCTGTAACGTGCTTGAGCAAAACCGAAAAGCGGTTTGACCTTTAGCATTTTGCCAGGAAACAGTCGGGAGGGTTGATTTAATGTACAATCATCAATTGGATACATTCATTAAAGTTGCCGATTCAGGCAGTTTCAATAAAGCGTCCGAAGAACTATTTGTATCACCGAATGCTGTCATGAAGCAAATCAATCTTCTGGAAAACAGTCTGGGATTTGATTTGTTTGTCAGGACGCATCGGGGCATCCGATTGACACCGGCGGGTGAATCCTTGTACCGGGATGCAAAATATCTCATCCAGTATGCCAAAGATTCGATCGCCCGGGCTGAAAAAATGGTGGCTGAACCCAAACACGTGTTGCGGATCGGAACCTCATTGACGACGCCGGTCCAGTTTTTGGTCAGCCTGTGGCCCCAGATCCGCCAACACAATCCGGATCTGAAATTTGAGCTGGTCTCATTCGAAAACACCCCGGAGAATGCAAGGGAAATCATGAATCATTTCGGCAGGAACATCGATGTGGTCGCCGGCATCTACAGCGATAATATATTGAGCGAGCGGAACTGTTCGGCCTTGAAATTGTATGATACACCCCTTTGTGCGGCGGTCCCGCTCCATCATCGCTTGGCAGCAAATGATGAAATAGCGATCGGGGATCTGCTCGACGAAACGGTCATGCTCATCAAACGCGGCTACATGAGTGCTTTTGACGAAGTCAGAGATGATCTGGCAGAAAATTATCCGAGGATCCAGATTGAAGATTTTTCATTCTTCGATGTGAATGTCTTCAACAAATGTGAAAACGACAATGCGGTTCTGATCGGCGTGAAGGAATGGGAAAATGTCCATCCTTTGCTGAAAATCATTCCGATCAGCTGGAAGCATACGATTCCGATCGGGATCCTGCATTCAAACACGCCATCCAAGGATGTCAAAGAATTCCTGGAAATAATCAGTCAGATATACGAGGTCCAGTCCTGACCTTTGGGTTGCAACTCGTGAGCCAAGAGAGACTTCTTAAAAGTCTCTTTTTTACTATACTTAAGTTGTAATGATTCGAAGGGGGAAATGGAAATGAACACAAGAGTATTGGGACGAGGCTTGGAAGTATCCGAAATCGGGCTTGGCTGCATGGGGATGGATCATGCCTACGGTGCGCCGGCCGACAGGGAAGAAATGATCAAGCTGATCAGGCGCGCTGTCGAATTGGGCTGCAATTTCTTTGATACCGCGGTCATCTACGGTGAGGCGAATGAAGTGTTGTTGGGAAAAGCCTTGGAAATATACAACCGTGAAGACGTGATCATCGCCACAAAATTCGGCATCTACGGCCAGAAAATGGTTGACGGCAAGCTTGAAAATGAGCTGAACAGCAAACCAGATTCCATCAGGGAACAGGTGGAAGGCTCGCTGAAACGTTTGGGCGTTGATTACATCGACTTGTATTATCAGCACCGCGTGGACCCGGAAGTTGAACCGGAAGCGGTTGCCGGGGTCATGAAGGAATTGATGGCTGAAGGCAAAATCAGACATTGGGGCTTATCCAACGCACCTCTGGATTACTTGAGAAGAGCCCACGCTGTCTGCCCAGTGACTTGCATCGAAAATCAATATTCGATGGTTTTCAGAGAACCGGAAAAGGAAATCTTTCAGGTATGCGAAGAATTGGGCATCGGTTTTGTCGCGTATTCCCCACTCGGAAATGGTTTCTTGAGCGGGAAATATGATGCGAATACGGTATATCCGGAAGGGGACTTCCGCAGCAAAATGGGCAGATTCAGCCCTGAAGTGATGCAAAAAAACCAAGCGCTGTTGGACTTATTGAAAGAAATCGCCGACAGAAAGAACGCAACGAGCGCGCAAATCGTTTTGGCGTGGGAACTGGCGCAAAAACCATGGATCGTCCCGATTCCCGGCACAACGAAAATGCACCGTTTGGAAGAAAATTTGGGCGGAGCTGCTATCGAGTTGAGCCCAGAGGAATTGAAGGACATCAATGCAGCCTTGGATGCGCTTGATATCGATGAGACGCATTTCTAAAAGGATCTGCTTATCCTGCAGTTAGTTCTGCCTGAAATTGGAAATATTGTTGGAAATTTTTAAATCAGACGCGAAGGGAAGCAAACGTATGCTGGCCAATGGGACGCAAAAAGTTTTGATTGTTGGTGACGACTGGGGGCCGGCCGTCACCAAAACAATCATTGAATTGGATCAAACCGTTTCAGCTGATTCAATCATCAACAAAGAAAATGAATTTACAGTCACGGAAACAAAAGAAAGTTTCGATTACCAAACGCGCGCTCTCAAACATCCAATAACCTCATCGGAGCGCACTATTTTGGCTGTCTATGCATCCGATGAATCCGGCAATGAAGTAAGGACCGCTTCGAAGCACATTGCGATTGAGCTGTACGCATCTCCTACTGAAGGATCCCCGTTCATTTTTGATCTGAATACACTGTTCAATTCCTGGTGCATCCCCTATCAATTGGACGTGCGATTGAATGGGACGCTGGAGACTGTTGATGGTCAAACGATTGATGCCTTGAATATTGAAAAAGAGATAGACGTTGCTGGTGAGGGTAAAATTTGTCCTCAGGTAGCGAAATTCAATAATGCCGCCTATCTGGCGAAAGATGGCAGAACGTATGCTTATGGAGAATACGTGCCGGCAAAGGATGATCATAGTCATCCACTGGTCATTTGGCTGCATGGTGTCGGCGAAGGCGGAAAAGACCCTGAAATTGCATATCTTGGTAATAAGGTAACTGCACTGACCGAGGCGGATTTTCAGAAACGTTTTGGAGGCGCGTATATTTTAGTGCCTCAATGCCCAACAGCATGGATGGATGCGGGCTCAGGGGATTGGGAACACTGGACCCATGGCGAAAAACCGTCGATTTACACGGAAGGGTTGTTTGATTTGATCGATGCCTATGTACAAGGCAATCCAGCTATCGATCCGAAGCGGATTATTGTGGGCGGATGTTCCAACGGCGGTTTCATGACAATGGAATTAGTGTTCAATCACCCAGACTATTTCGCTGCCGCCTATCCGGTATGCCAAGGCTATGACAATGCCTTTGTATCTGATGAAATGATCGCATCGATCAAAGATTTGCCGATCTGGTTCACTTATTCCACCTTGGATCAGCCTCTGAGTGATACATATTCCGTCCCTTTGATTAAGCGGTTAAAGGAACTCAAATCAGGAAATCTGCATGTTTCCATTTTCGATAAAGTAACGGACCTTACAGACCGATTTAAGGATGAAAATGGCGATTCTTACGCATACAATGCCCATTGGTCCTGGATCCGCTTCTTCAATAATCAATGCGTTGATGAGAATGGCATCAACGAATGGGATTGGTTGGCAGAACAATCAGCAAAGTAAACCGTGGCAGAAAAGAGCCTGATGAATGTGAAAGCATTTATGCAAATCCATGCGCTTTTTCTGTATAATCAAAACAGAGGTGTGGACAATGCTAATAAAAGAACAACTACAGGATTTCGATACGTTATCCTTTGCTGAAAAATCAGTGGCTGAAAAGCTGGTTGAATTAGGCAGTGACATCAAGGATATTTCGGTAAGGGAATTGGCTTCTCTTGCCTACACGGCGACTTCAGCGGTTACGCGTTTGTGCGTCAAATTGGGCTACAAAGGGTACAATGATTTCAAGGATGCCTATTTAGCGGAATTGGTATACATAAATAATCATTTTCAGCACATCGATGCGAATACCCCGTTCTATAAGGATGACAGCCTTTCGAGAGTCACCAGCTCCATTGCGCATCTTTATGAGGAAACCACCAAGGACACGCTGTCGCTGATAGATTATACACAGCTTATCCATGCAACCAGTCTTTTGAACAAAGCGAAGCATATCTATGTGTTATGCATCGGGTCTGGCATAGATATAGCCAAAGTGTTCGCTGATCGGTTGATGCGGATCGGCAAAAAAGTGACGATTTCCGATAATCAGAACTTGCAGTATTACCAATCGTACAATGCTGATAAGGATGATTGTTTCATTATCATTTCCTATACCGGCACAACTTCAAAAACAAGGACCTATTTTGAAAATGTGGTAAAATCTGAGGCATCGTGTATCGTCATCACTTCTGTCGGCGAAAACTATTTGAGCGAGAAGGCCGATGCCACTTTGCATATGACGACACGTGAAAAAATGCACAGCAATATCGGCAGTTTTTCCTCTTCAGCATCCACGATGTTGCTGTTGGATATATTGTACAGCAGTCTCTTCCATAAAAATTATGATGAGAATTTTGCCAAGAAAAAACAACTTGCGCTTGATTATGAACATTGCCGTTTGAGCAGCAACGAAGTCATGAATGAGGATTGAAAACACTGTTTTCAATCCTCATATCCAAAAAAACACTGTTTTGGAAACAGTGTTTTTTTGTTTGGGAAAATGATTGTTTTCAGGTGGTGTCATTGGTATTTTATCTGTGAGAGGAAAGTATGCTCATTGAAACACAAAAAATGGATGCTTCTACGGTATTTTTAGACAAAGCATGAAGGAGACAAAAAAATGTTTGAAAAGTTGTTTGAACCAATGAAGATAGGTACGCTTGAGGTGGAGAACAGATTTGTCGTTCCCGCCATGGACAGTCACTACACCAATAAGGAGCATTATTTTGAGGAACGGGCATTTGAATACTATGCCGCCAGAGCAAAAGGCGGATTCGGCCTCATCATCACCGAATTTATCTGCGTCAGTGAAGAAGGACTAGCCGAAGCGACTCAGGCAGCAATCTATGATGACAAATTTATCCCGTCCCTCAGCAGACTAACGGAAAGAGTCCACCAGGAGAACGGAAAAATCTTTGCTCAAATTCAGCATTCCGGCAGAATCAGAGGCGAAGGCACGAGTACCTTGCCTCCGGTCGGTCCCAGCGCCTTGCCGATGCCCGGGAAAAATGAAGTGGTTCATGAATTGACGACCGATGAAGTTAAAGAGATCGTCCAGAAATTTATCGCTGCCGCAGTGCGGGCCCAGGCGGCAAATTTTGACGGGGTAGAGATCCATGCTGCCCATGGCTATTTGCTGGCGGAATTTTTATCCAAAGGTGTCAACAAAAGAAGTGACGAGTACGGCGGAAACATCACAAACAGAGGCAGGATTGTTGCCGAAATTATTCAAGGCATCAAAAAAGAATGCGGCCGGGATTTCCCGGTTATTGTAAGAACAAGCGGTGATGAAGCGCAGTATGGCTACAACAATCTGGAAGATGCCAAGGCACAGGCTTTATTGTTTCAGGAGTCAGGCGCAGATGCGCTTCACATCTCATATGGGGTTGCTGTCCAATCCAACTACATCGCTTCAGGCTTCAATATTCCGAATGCGAAAGCTGTGAAGGAGTGTTTGGATATCCCTGTCATTGTGGTTGGCAGAATAAACGACCCTATGCTGGCGAACAGTGTTATTGCTTCAGGCAGTGCCGATTTTGTCGCTCTGGGACGCCAATCCATTTGTGACAGTGAATTTGTCAATAAAGTCAAAGAGAACCGGATCAATGAGTTGCTGACTTGCACAGGCTGTATGCAGAGATGTTTCTACACTTCTTCGTTTGAAGAAGGCGAAGGAACATCCTGCATGATCAATCCATTCAGCGGCAAAGAATCGACATGGGTGATTGAGACAGCCGAAGATAAGAAGAAAATTCTTGTCGTCGGGGCTGGCGTAGGCGGACTGCAGGCAAGCTGGATCCTGGCCAAACGAGGACATGAAGTCACTCTAGCGGAAAAAAGCAATTTCCTGGGCGGCCAATATCGATTGGCGAGCATTCCGCCGATGAAACAGGATCTGGTCAAGACCGTCTCAACTTATGCTGCGTTCTGTGAAAAATATGGTGTTAAGATATTAAGCAATACTTTTGTGGATGAACAGTTCATTGCGGAAAATCAGGCTGATGTCATCGTCGTTTCGACCGGCTCCGTTCCGATTGTTCCGCGCATTGAAGGTATTGAGAATGAAAATGTTTATCTTGCTAATGATGTCTTAGCTAGCTCCGTCTTGTTGCAAAATAAAAAAGTCCTCGTTTTGGGCGCTGGGTTAGTTGGAGCGGAGACCGCTGAATTGTTGGGCGAATACGGCAATGACGTAACCATCATGGATATGCTCGATACGGTCGCCCCTCTTGCGATGAAACGACCTAGAATGGATCTGTTGGCGCGCCTTGAAAAACATCAGACAAACATTATTCTCGAAAGCAAAGTCATCAAAATCAATGAAGACGGCGTGGAATATGAAAAAAACAATCAGCAAAATACGCTCAATGGATATGACGCAATCGTACTGGCGTTCGGATCAAAACCAAATAATCAGTTGTTTGAGCTGATGAAACAAAAACATCCGAGTGTCTATTCGATCGGGGACAGCGACTGCGTGGCGGATGCCAAAAAAGCCATTTATGATGCGACAAAATTAGCTTTGGAAATATAGGAGGGAATAGCATGGACAGAATAGTGATCGTAACAGGCGGAACAAGGGGAATCGGATATGAGACCGCCAAAAAATATTTAAACGAGAACGATAAAGTCATCATCGCAAGCATTGATGACGAAAAAACGATTGAAAGAGTGGTCCAGGAATTATCGCAGATAGGCGAAGTCACTTTCTACAAATGCAATGTTGCCTGCAAAGAGGATTGTGAAGATCTGGTCAAAGAAACCATCCTGAAATACGGACGCATCGATGTGCTGGCACATGTTGCCGGCATTGTAGGGAAAAGAGACGCCTTTACGGAGATTGATTTGGAGGATACGCTGAATGTCATCAAAGTCAACCTGATGGGGACGATCAACATCGGGCATTACGTGAGCCAAGAGATGGTCAAACAGAAATCAGGCGTTATTGTGAACGTGGGCTCGATCTGCGGATTTATGGCCAATTCAGAGGCGATCGGGTATCACGCCAGCAAAGGCGGCGTGAAGATGGTGACGCAAGCAATGGCAAGAGAGCTTTCGCCTTATGGCATCCGCGTCGTTTCCGTCGCTCCAGGTTGGGTAAAAACAGGAATGATCGATAAACCAATCGAGGAGATGGGGAGCAAGCTGCATATGAAAGGCAGAATCATCGAGCCGAAAGAAATCGCTGATGCCATCTATCTTATGACATTAGAAGAAGCAAGTGCCATCAACGGAAGCACAGTCATGGTTGATGATGGCTATTCGTCATTCAAAGGCATTGACGGCTATCAGATTTAAATAGGTAAACTCTAAAACCCCATCCGAGAACTGGACACTCAAAAACGAGTGTTTCGGTTTTCGGGGGGTTCTTCCCTTCATTTACGCTGGCGGGAAACCCGATCATTTGCATAAAAACGAAATCACGAGGCGCACGCAGATCGATATGGGGATTGCTCGTTCACCGCTGGATAACCAGTAATTGGTCATTTCCAGGTAAAAAGGACTGAACTCCGGTCAGGGGCGCTTAACCGGAGGAAATTGACATTCAAATGCCGGTATCTTCGATGAGGGACCTTTCACAGGAGTACAGTAACGTCATAAGGGCGCCATCTCCGGCGAGCGATCCTTCACCGGAGATGCCTGAAGAATGGACTGCGTTCCTCTTGTTGGATTCTTAAAAAGACAACTCCCTTGCCGGATCGGCCATTTAAAAGTAGTATATGGAGTAGATAAATATCATCATGCAAAGTGAGGAGATCCATTTATGTCGACACCTGAATTAAGAGCACAAATCATCGAAGCGCACCAAAGCCGCTATGCCACCAAATCCTTCGATCCGACGAAAAAAATTGCTGAGGAAGATTGGGAAACGATCATCGAATCGGCACGTTTATCGCCGAGTTCCTTTGGCTATGAGCCATGGAAATTCCTGTTGGTGAACAACCAGGAAATCAAGGATGATTTGAAGGGGATCGCTGCAGGAGCAGTCAACAGCCTCAACGGCGCCAGCCATTTCGTCATCGCGCTGGCCAAAAAAAATGTGACCATCGAAAGCGACCATGTACGGCACATTGTGGAGGATGTGCTCGGCGCGGAATTTGCTATTGACTCGCCGCGCAGTCAGTATTTCGATAATTTCCAAAAGAACAATCAACAGTTGACGGACGAACGCACCTTGTACGACTGGGCGTCCAAACAGACGTATATCGCGATGGCCAATATGATGACCACTGCAGCCCTTTTGGGAATCGACAGCTGCCCGATCGAAGGCTTCAACAAAGCCAATGTTGAGAAATACTTGTCGGAAAAAGGTCTGGTCGACCTGAACGAGTTCGGGGTTTCCTATATGCTCGGGTTAGGCTACCGGAATGAACCGATCACGCCGAAGAAAAGACAGTCTTTGGATGAGATTCTTGAAGTAATCGACTAAACTTTCCAAGGGTGAATTAGCTCCCAAATTGACGATGACTGCTTCAAGGTGCACCAGAAAAACAGCAAAAACAGCAGGAAGACAATCCTATCAAGTGTAGGGCTGTCTTCCTGTTTTTTGCATTATATAGACTGAACAGCGATATTTGGAACAATATTGGCTGAGCAGTATTATTGACTTAAAGACCATATCAGGGTATAAATGATATACATCTCATCAGAAATATGCCTGTTGATCTCGCTTCGGCCAAACAGTCTGTTACATTACATAAGTTTTTACACAAGGAGGAACCTAATATGAAAAATTACGTTAATTTGAACGATATGACTTTACAGGAATGCGAACATTTCAAAGTTGAAATGGAAATGAAGAAAAACTACTACGGCGCTTTTATGAGCAACGTACTTACGGATGAAATGACCGAAAAAATGGAAAGTATCTGCGGTTGTGAATCGAATCAATAGTTATCGGTCAGCGGGGAATTCTGCAGCTGATCAAACAATGGCCGATTCGCGAGTAGCCAAAAGCGACCAATTGGTACTGATGAGATGCAGAAAGAAACTGAGTGATTTCCTGCAGTGGAGCACTTAGACAAAAGAATAACGAAATGAAAACAGCCGGATAAACGTCACTGACGTCTCCGGCTGTTTTTTCGTGATTTAGTGCAGATTTGATGGAGCCAAGTTCCTATTGGATTTGACTGAAATCATGGTTGATGATGTCGACCAAATGAAATTCATCCGCTTTGTAGATGAATTTCAGGATGCAGCAGTTTTTCAATCTCGATTTTTTATCAACCTGTTGATTTTGAGCCCACTTGCGCATAAAACCTCTGCAGGCTGCGCCGTGTGACACTGCCAAAACATTTTGATGATCAGCAGAGTCCATGATCATTTTAAGAGTGGTCGCGAGCCGGTCCCTCATTTTTTCTTCGCTTTCGCCGCCGAATTTTTCAAAAAAATCGCCATAGGGGATAGGCGGGTTCAGGTGCTCACTCTCGCCTTCGAAAGCACCGAAATGCCATTCTTTCAGCCCCTTGAGACGTTGGTAAGGCATTTGATTGCCGGTCACGATTTCCAGCGTATCCGAGGCGCGCTCCGATGTGGATGAATAGGCATGATCAATTTCGATTCGATTATTCGAAAAGTAGGTCCCGGCTATTTGCGCCTGTTGGATTCCGATTTCGGTCAGCGGGGAATCGCACCAGCCTTGGATCTTTTTCCGCACATTGAATTCCGTTTCGCCGTGACGCATCAGATATAATATTTTTTCCATAGAATCCCTCCAGATTAAGTTCATACTATTGTATGCCCTGGAGTGGACTTCATGTCAATGGGTTACCAACACAAATGGCATAGTTTGAAATCATTTGTCGCAGTAGACGAAAAAAAAGCCGCTCCCATTCGTCGCAGTGGGAGCGGCTCTATGCTGTTTGGCTTGATTTAATTTCATGTCGCAAAGCCATTATACCACGGACGGACTAGTTATCAAATATCCAAAAACTCTAGTTGGTGCTATGCTTTTCCCCCACCAGTATCCTCCTGCATGATATCCGAACTTGTCTTCCTTTTGTCGGCTATTTTTCCCAAGCGGATGATATGGGCCAGGTTTTCATCGTATTTTTCGGCAAAGACGATTGAATACAGGACGTCCAGCAGGTAGATGACGGAAAGGTTGACAGTGAAGTTGCCGATCTTTGAATACAGTTTCTCCCGCGTCGTGATCGGCAGGTAGCAGTCCACCACCCGCGAAAGGTAGTTGTCGCCGATGCTCGTGATTCCGATCGTGGGGATGCCCTCAGATTTCAATATATTCGCAATCTGCTTCATCGCGTTGCTTTCGCCGGTATAGGAAATTAGAATGGCGCAGGTGCCTTCTGGACAGTTATAGGCTGTGTAGACGTCTTCGCCTTTGATGGTGGAGACGGCAGTGTGGTGTTTGATCCGGTTCATCTTCAGCGCAAAGTCCTGCGGGATGAGCATATTGGCGTTGTTGGCGAAGATTTGGATATGCTTAGCCCTCAGCAGCATCTGTTTCGCTTGCTGCAAGGTATCGTGGTGGATGAGCGAGAGCGTATCCTCGATCGTCGATTGTCCGAGTGAGGCCATCTTTTTGCTGATCGTCATGATCGAGTCGTTCGCCTCGAACGGCAGATTGGCATCGATGTCGACGAAGTTGCGGGTCAGGTAGTCGTGCTCTTCTTGGTAGGCTTTTTTGCATTCCACCCATCCATCAAAACCCAATTTTTTGGCGATGCGGATCAGTGTGGAAGGCTGCGTATAGGTTTCCGTTGCGATTTCCTGCATCGTCTTTTCGTCCAGCACTTCGGGATAACGCAGCAGGTAGTCCACGACCTCCTTTTCAGCCGGAGAAAACTTGATGGTTTCCATTTTTTCGCGTATCAGCATAAGCGATGCGCCTCCTTTCTTCTATGAATAGCGGTTCAACTCTAACTGAAATCGCTATTCTTCCATTTACAAAAATTATAAATTAATGTAAATGTTATGTAAACGATATTTCGCTCAAAAAAGGCCAAAAAGCGAAAAAAATTTGAATTATTAGGCGGATTTTGCGTGAATTTTGTAAAAAGGTTTTGAAGTGTACCCAGAACCCTTGTTATCGATATTTACATGATGGATAATAACCTTGTAAACGAAACGAGGGGGAATATACAAATGACAAAAGGCGTTAAAATTGTAACAATCGGCGGAGGAAGCAGCTACACACCTGAATTAATGGAAGGTTTCATCAAACGTTATGATGAATTGCCTATCCGCGAAATCTGGTTAGTGGATATCGAGGCAGGGAAAGAAAAATTGGAAATCGTGGGAACGATGGCGCAACGTATGTGGGATGCATCCCCTTACGACGTGAAAATCCATATGACTCTGGACCGCAGAGAAGCATTGAAGGATGCTGACTTCGTAACGACGCAATTCCGTGTCGGTTTACTGAATGCTCGCGTCAAAGATGAGCGTATTCCTTTCTCATATGGCATGCTTGGTCAAGAAACAAACGGTGCCGGCGGTATGTTCAAAGCTTTCCGTACTATTCCGATCATTTTGCAGATCGTTGAAGACATGAAAGAACTTTGCCCGAATGCTTGGCTAGTCAACTTCACAAATCCGAGCGGCATGGTAACAGAAGCTGTTGTACGCTACGGTAAATGGGACAGAGTAATGGGCTTGTGCAACGTTCCGGTTATGGCTACCATGACTGAACCGAAAGCATTAGGCGTTGAAAAAGAGGACCTGATCTACAAATTTGCGGGCTTGAACCACTTCCACTGGCATAAAGTCGCTGACGACAAAGGTAATGACGTCACTTACAAAGTGATCGACGCTATGTTCGACAAAGATGCAGGCCTTCCGAAAAACATCCATGACATTCCGTTCTACAGAGAACAATTGGAACAAATGGGCATGATCCCTTGCGGCTACCACCGTTACTACTACCGTGAAGAAGAAATGCTGGAACACGGTCTGGAAGAATACAATGGCGTAGGCACGCGTGCACAACAAGTGAAAGAGACAGAAGCGGAATTGTTCGAATTGTACAAAGATCCAAACTTGGATCACAAACCGGAGCAACTGCAAAAACGTGGGGGAGCTTACTACTCTGATGCTGCTTGCGAAACAATCGCTGCCATCTACGCCAACAAAGACACGCAAATCGTTGTATCCACTAAAAACAATGGCGCTGTTCCTGACCTGCCAGCTGACTGCGTAGTCGAAGTTACAGCTTACGTCGGCGCACTAGGCGCTCGTAACGTTGCTTTCGGTGAGTTGCCGACTGCTGAAAAAGGCTGGTTGCAAGTGATGAAAGCGATGGAATTGTTGACGATCGAAGCTGCTGTAACAGGCGACTACGGTACTGCATTGCAAGCCTTCACGATCAACCCACTGATCCGCTCAGGCGAAACGGCAATCAAAATCATGAACGAATTGTTCATCGCACACAAAAAACACTTACCGCAATTCGCCGAAACAATCGCACGCTTGGAAGCTGAAGGCGTGACTGTTAAAGATGAAATCGCTAGAGACTTGGACTAATTACGACAAGAAAACCCTATCATTCACTTTTTTTCAAAAAACCATTTGACATTTGCTTGGAAAATGAGTATATTCTGAGAAACAACATAAAAAGTGATGATAAGAAGTAGTAAGTTATTGAGCTGACCAGAAAGGTGCCGGTCGATGCGAGGCACACATGCGAGATAGCCGAATTCATCTTTGAACTTCGCACTGAAATCAAGTAGGCTGCGACGGGTGATAGCGTTCGTTATTTCGCTAGGGTATTATAATGTACCTATCGAGGTAGACTTGCGCGAGTGGTCTATGAACAAAGGTGGTAACACGAGTCTATACAGGCTTCGTCCTTTCCAATGAAAATTGGAATGGATGAAGCTTTTTTTTGTTGAAGAAAATGGAGGGATTACTATGAGTTTCAAAGCATTGAGTGAAAAAATCGATTTCGAATTAGTCAAAGAATTATCCAAGCTGACACCTGAGCAAGCAGCGATGAAGGCAGCCCGCGACAAAGAGTTACACGATATCATCGAAGGTAAGGACGATCGCATCCTGTTGGTCATCGGACCTTGTTCCGCCCATGATGAAGAAGCGGTAATGGAATACGTGCGTCGTTTGGCGAAATTGCAGGAAAAAGTCAAAGACAAAGTATTCATGGTTCCCCGTATCTACACAAACAAACCGCGTACGACCGGCGACGGCTACAAAGGCTTGTTGCATAAACAAGATCCTACCGGCAAGAGCAACCTGATCCAAGGTATCGCTGCTGTGCGCAGCCTGCACAACCGCGTCATCACGGAAACAGGCTTGACGACAGCTGACGAAATGCTGTACCCGGAAAACCTGGATTTTGTTGATGATCTTGTCAGCTACCATGCAATCGGCGCGCGTTCCGTTGAAGACCAACAGCACCGTTTCGTTGCCAGCGGAATCGACCACCCAGCCGGTATGAAAAATCCGACAAGCGGTAACCTAAAAGTGTTGTTCAATTCCGTTTACGCCGCTCAACAAAAACAAAAATTCATCCATAATGGCGTGGAAGTGCAGTCCAGCTCCAACCCGTTAGCCCACGTTGTCTTGCGCGGCGGCACGAACGAGTACGGCGAAAACATCCCGAACTACCATTACGAAGACCTTGTCAAAGTTGTGAAAGCATACGAAGGTGGGGACTACAAAAACCCATTCATCATGATTGACACAAACCACGACAACTCCGGCAAAAAACACATGGAACAAATCCGCATCGTCAAAGAAACGATGTTCAACCGTTCTTGGAACGATGACATCAAGAAATTGGCGCGCGGCTTCATGATCGAGAGCTACCTGGTAGGCGGCCGTCAAGAAGACGACGGAACAGTCTTCGGCCAATCCATCACCGACCCATGCCTAGGCTGGGAAGATACAGAAGAATTGGTTAAATACATCGCAGAAAACGCATAAGAGCATAAATGTGGGGCCAGGAGAAATCCTGGCCTTTTTGTGTTTGCGGCGTTTTTTGTGGGGTGCTTGGCGGGGGTGCGAGGGTTGCCGAATAAAGGGTGTTTATTCGGCAATCTGATGCGAGCACGGAGGGGAATTATCGAATGCAGGAAGCCTATTCGACAATTTGATTTTGGAATAGGGCGAAATTGTCGAATGCCAGAAAACATTCGACAAATTGATCCAAACGCAATGCGAGATAGTCGAATACAGGCCAGCTATTCGACAATCCAGAAGTTACCGGCAGACACCAATTGAAGTCCCGGTTAACCGGGATAACTGATATCATTTCAAACGACGGCCAAGCACAAATTATTGGATTTAGTTTGGCTGTTTCTTAGAAAGTAGGTGGCGTGGGGGGCGAGATTGTCGAATGGAGGAAGCATATTCGACAATCTGATTCGAGCGCGGGGCGAAATTGTCGAATGCTAGAAAACATTCGACAATTTGATCCAAACGCAATGCGAGATTATCGAATATAGGCCACCTATTCGACAATCCAGAAGTTACCGGCAGACACCAATTGAAGTCCCGGTTCACCAGGATGACAGTTATCATTTCGAACGACAATCAGGCATAAATTGTTTATCCAGAAACACGTAATCGGCAAGTAGTTGCGTATATTTTAAATGACAACTACATCGAGGTGATTACTATCGCATTCAAGGAACGAACAAAACCAAAGCGTTTGCGCGTATACGAAATATTGAACAGGCGGATGCGTCTGGAGAAAAAGCACCATAATTACTATCTCAATTTTGATAAAGGGTTTGTGGGAGAGTGTGGAATCGATGTACAGACCGAACAACTGGGGCCGAACTGTCTTGTTCTGAATGATCTGCAATTGGAAATTAGACTTGCACCATTCCAAATTGATACACTTCTGATCAGCTCGGACAAGATGGTCCTGCTTGAAATTAAAAACTTTGAGGGCGTGCATCAGTGGGGAGAGCGTAAATTAACGAAGGAGTCCGGCCTATCTTTGGAAAACCCTACTCTGCAAGTGCTGAAAACACAGACGCGGTTGGAGTTTCTTCTTGAAAGTTTGGGTAGCCAAATGCGGGTAGAAGCATACGTTGTCTTCATAAATCCTGAATTCACCTTGTTTAACGCTCCGAACGATGCAGGATATATTCTTCCTAGCCAAATTCCAGATTTTTTTCGAACTTTGCAGAGACAACTGACGAAACCGACTGCAGAGCAACATAAGCTGGCAAATGCGCTCGTTAATATGCACGATCCCAACTATCCGTGCAAAATGCCGGAATACAGCTTTGACCAATTGCACAAAGGAATACCTTGTACAAAATGCGGTACGCTTGCGGAAACATTCAAAGGGCATTACCAAACTTGTGCGAACTGCGGGCAGAGAATGAATGTCAAAAGAAGCATCAAAGCAAGCATTGAGGAGTTCCGCATATTATTCCCGGAAGAAAAAATGATCACCAGCCGCATGCTGGAATGGTGCGGTTCCGGGGACAAGAATCGCGTCTATCGGGTGCTGAAGGAAGAATACCAAGCGATTGGAAAAAACAGCGGCCGTTATTATGTTTGAATTTTTATGTTTTTTCGGCGAAGACTCACAAACATTTTTAGTATATGAAAAAAATAAATCGCGCAATCAGCCTGGCTTAGTCCACTGGCTGGTTGCGCGATTTATTTTGTTTTGTTTTACCGGTGGTCTTCGGTAATTTATTTTCGGTTCTGGTCTAGGCCTTCGATTTTGGGCGAAATTGTCGAATACCGGAAGAACATTCGACAAACTGATCCCAGCGTGGGGCCGAATTGTCGAATGCTAGAAAACATTCGACAAACTGATCCCCACTCAATGCAAAATAGTCGAATGCAAGCCAAATATCCGACAAACTCGCCGCACCTCGGCACCCCCGCACTCTATTTGAGAAAGCAAGAAAGTTTACCCCTTACCAAACCGCATTTTGTACTCGCTTGGTGCGTACCCGGAAAAGTTCTTGAACACTTTTCCGAAGTAGCTTTGTGAGCTATAGCCGAGGCTGGAGGAGATTTCGCTGATCGGTCTTTCGGAATACAGCAACAATTGCTCCGCGTATTTCATTTTTTCTTCGGTCATGTAGGCTTGGATTGTCTTGCCGGTGTTCTTTCTGAAGAGAGCGGAAAGATAGTTCGGGGTGACGCAAAGGATTTCTGCGATTTCGCCGATCTGCAGGTCTTTGTGCAGATTCTTCAAGATGAATTCCTGGATTTTATTCACGTAAGGATGCGTGTATACAGCGGATGATTTGATTCTGGATTTCTTCGCTAATTCATGGACCAGCAAAGTGTACTCCATTTCCGCATTGCGGATCAATCTCGTGATGTCCTCCACAGTATTCAAACGCTCGATTTCGAGCGAGAAGGCATCACTCAACGAATAACCGATTTCGGGATGCAAACCGCCACGCATCGCCGCGCGACTTGCCAGAGTGATGACGACTATCCCCAAGTTTTTCATGTTCCGTAGTTCATCGCTGGCGAGCCGGCCCACTTCCCCGCCAAAGTCTTCAGCCCAGCTTTCTTTCAATTTGAGGATGTCCCCGTTCATGATGCTGTCGAATTCCCGGACCTCCTGCTGATAGGAGTTGTGCCAAGCATCCGATTCTCTATCCTGGAAAAATTTGTCGACGTAATTTTTCTTTGCGGATTGCAGGAGGTCCTCGAAATTATGCGCCAGCAGCTCTTCGGGGATCACTTCATGCTCGTGCGCCAGATTATGGATTAGGAGCAGAACCTCAACGAGTTCACTGACGACCATCAGCGGTACGCGATAAGTGCTGATATGTCCCCAATCCTCTATGCAAATATTCCGGGTGATTTTGTAATCATCGTTCATCTCAAGCGGTCCGATAAGAAAAATATGGTTTTCATGTTCCACCATACCAAATACATGGTGATCGTTCAGACTGACGATAGTGGGCACAGCTTTGTTGGAATAGCGCAATAATTTTTGTGTACATTCTTCAGTCAATCCGAATTGTTCCGCCAGTTCCAGGTTTTTGCAGACCGATTGCGATTCCTGCTCATTCTGATAAAGACTGATTTTTGTGTGCAATTTTCTGGATGCATAGGCCATCAGATAGGTTATATTCATGTGGTTCACCTCTTTTGATAATTATAATAGAAAATTACCAATCAGCATAGATAATTTATATACGATAAACTGGAAACGCTTTATTATACGGGTATAAAGAAAAAAGGATGTGTCGCGAATGAAAAAACAAGTCTTTAACCCATATTTGCTGAATGACGAATACGTCCCTGACGGTGAACCGAAAGTGTTCGGGGACCGGGTGTATGTATACGGAAGCCATGACCGGTTCAATGGCGAGTTTTATTGCGTCAATGATTATGTCGGCTACTCCGCTCCGGTGGACGATCTGAGCGATTGGTGGTTTGAGGGAGTCATCTACAAAAAGGATCAGGATCCATTGAATCCGGATGGGAAGTATAATATGTTCGCGCCGGATGTTGTCCAGGGGCAGGACGGCAGATTCTACATGTATTACGGGATGGACTTCATCAACCAGATTTCCGTCGCGGTAGCGGACAAGCCTGAAGGTCCTTTTGAATATTACGGCGCTGTCCGCCATCCGGAAGGGATTCTATTGGGCGAAAAATCCACGGATGCGTTCCAATTCGACCCGGGTGTGCTGGTGGATGATGATAACCGGGTTTGGCTGTATACGGGATTCGCACCAGGAGAGGAATTGCAAAAAATGTTCCGTGAGGTTCTAGGCATCTCCTTCAACAAAGCCGGAAACTATGTGACCGAACTGGAAGCGGATATGCTGACGGTCAAAACGGATCCGGTTCAGCTGATCCCGAATACATGGGACAGCGAAGGGACGGGATTCGAAGGACATGCATTCTATGAAGCGAGTTCGATCCGCAAGTTCAATGGCAAGTACTACTTCATTTATTCGTCCGAATTAAGCCATGAACTGGCATACGCAATCAGCGATTATCCTGACAGAGGCTTTGTCTACGGCGGAAGCCTTCATTCCAACGGGGATATCGGGTACCAAGGGAACACGGAGGCAGTGAATTACTGGGGAAACAATCACGGTTCTGTGACCTGCATCAATGGTGAATACTACATTTTCGGGCATCGTCAAACGAATTACACTGAGTTTTCGCGACAAGGGGTTGCCGAAAAATTGTTGCTGACGGCAGACGGACGATTTGAGATGGCCGAGATGACCAGTTGCGGCTTGAATCAAGGTCCGCTTAGAGGAGCCGGCAGCTACCCGGCTGCGATCGCGTGCCAACTGTACAGCGGCAGCGGTGCATTGAAGAGCACGGAAGTGTCGAAAAAAGAAGAGCACCCTTGCTTCACAGAGGAAAAGGAAGATAGCCAAAATGATCCCAGCCAGTACATCCACAATTTGAAGGACGGATCGGTCGCCGGGTTCAAGTATTTCCATTTCGATGACTTGGACTCGCTTTCAGTCACGACACGTGGTCCTGGGAAAGGGCTGCTGGGCGTATATACCGAATTGGAAAAAGCCCCGATCGCGGAAATTCATGTAAGCCCTTCAACGGATTGGCAAACGTTTGAAGCGAATGTGTCCGGCAGTGTCGGGGGCGAACAGCCGTTGTTCTTCCGCTATGAAGGACCGGGCATGATCGATTTCAAGGCTTTCGCTTTAGGGTAATCAATAATATTTTTTGGAGGAGGACACATGGAAGAAATTTTGTACGGAGTAGCCTATTACTATGAATATCTGCCCTACGATCGTCTGAAGGAAGACATCGAGATGATGAAGAAGGCGGGCATCAATGTCGTCAGGATCGCAGAATCCACTTGGTCCACCTACGAAAAGAGGCCGGGGGAATTCGACTTCGCGACGGTGGATCTTGTGATCGACGAAATGGAGAAGGCCGACATCAAAGTGATCATCGGCACGCCTACCTATGCCGTCCCGAGTTGGCTGGTCGATATGGATGCGGAAGTGATGGTTACCCGAAAAGGCAGCGGGCGTGCTATCTACGGTCCGCGCCAATCGATGGACATCACGAACAAGACTTATCTTTACCATGCGGAGCGGGTCATCCGCAAGTTGATCGAGCGGACGGCCAATAGAGCAAACGTCATCGGCTTCCAGCTGGACAATGAAACGAAAGCCTACGGGACTTCCGGAAAAAATGTCCAAAAAGCATTCGTCGAGCATCTGAAGGGATTATTCGACGGCAATCTGGACAAGCTGAACGCCGCTTACGGGCTTGATTATTGGAGCAACCGGATCGATTCCTGGGAGCATTTCCCTGACGTGAACGGCACCATCAACGGCAGTTTGGGAGCGGCTTTCGAAGAATATCAGCGGCTCTTGGTGGATGAATTCCTGCAATGGCAGGCGGATATCGTCAATGAGTACAGGCGGGAGGATCAGTTCCTTACGCAGAACTTCGACTTCGAATGGCGCGGCTACTCCTATGGCGTCCAACCGGAAGTGAATCACTACAAAGCGAGCCAAGCCATCACGATCGCAGGCTGCGACATCTATCATCCGACGCAGGATCAGCTGACAGGCATGGAAATCGCTTTTTGCGGGGACAGCACCCGCAGTCTGAAAAAGGACAACTATCTTGTGCTGGAAACGGAAGCGCAAGGCTTTCCGCAATGGACGCCGTTCCGCAATCAGCTGTTGCTTCAGGCCTACAGCCACTTGGCATCCGGCGCAAACATGGTGATGTACTGGCACTGGCATTCGATCCACAATGCCTGCGAATCCTATTGGAGAGGGCTGTTGAGCCACGATTTCAAAGAGAATGCTACCTACCGGGAAGCTATGACGATCGGCAACGAATGGAAAGAGTTGTCGCCGAAACTGGTCAATCTGAAGAAGCATAATAAAGTGGCGCTCGTGGTCAGCAATGAAGCCTTGACCGCTTTGAAATGGTTCCCTGTGGACCTGAATGCGGCTTTCCAATCAAGCATCAGCTACAATGATATCGTTTTGGCTTACTACACCCAACTGTATAATCTGAACATCGAGTGCGATATCGTGACACCGGACATGGATAGTTGGACAGACTACGAAATTCTGGTTGTTCCGGCTCTCTACAGCACACCGGATGAAACCTACCAGGAACTGGCAGCCTTTGTCGCGAAGGGCGGGAAACTCCTTTCCACTTTCAAAACGGCAGTCGCTAATGAATACCTGAAAATTTCTTATGAGGGCACACCGAAAGGCCTCCATGAAACCTTCGGCATGCAGTACAATCAATTCGCAACCCCGAGCAAAACGAGTCTGATGAGTGAGTTCTTTTCATTCGAACAGGAAGCGGAAGTGCAGGGTTTCATGGAACTGTTGGAACCGGATGAAGCAACCGTTTTGGCTACCTATGACCATGCCCCGGGTGACCGCAATGTCGCCATCACCGCAAACGAACACGGAAATGGCAAAGCGGTCTACATCGGCTGCATGCTGGACGACCAGAGTTTCAGCCAAGTCATCCGGAAAATTTTCTCGGAATTGTTTGAGTATCCGTCGTGTGAATATGCATTCCCGATCATCGTCAAAAAAGGCATCAATCAATTTGGGAACGAACTGACCTATCTCTTTAATTATTCCGAGACAGAAATGGCGGTTGCTTCCCCGACTGAAGGGATGTCGCTACGAGAGAAAAGAAAAATTGGCAAGAATGAAAGCCTTGTCATCAAACCGTGGGATCTTGTTGTTTTGGAAAATGAACAATAATAAACGAGCAGTGGAAGGGGTAAAATAAAGATGGCAACACAAAGTGAAGTCAAGAATCAATTAGGTGTAAACTACAATCCGGATCCGAAAGCATCGCTGACATTTCTGGAGAGGTTCGCATACGGGACGGGGGATTTTGCCAGCAACATCGTCTATTCGGCAATTTCGATTTTCCTTGTGTATTATTATACGGACGTCGTGCATGTCAATCCAGCTGCTGTTGGGAGCATCATGCTGATTTCCAGGATCTTCGACGGATTCAGCGATATCATCATGGGTATCGTCGTTGACCGCACACGCTCCAAGTACGGAAAAGCTCGGGTATGGGTCATGCGCATGGCGATTCCATATGCTCTCTCCGCCATTCTGCTGTTCTCCGTTCCGGCAAATGCCAGTGACATGTTCAAAATCGTTTATGTTTTCTTGAGCTATAATTTAGTGTCTACACTCATTTTTACAGCCATCAATGTTCCTTATGCGACGATGAATGCGATGATGACTCAGAACCAGTACGAGCGCGCCTTGCTTGGGACGTTCCGGATGCTTCTGGCGACTGCAGGCACGCTGTTCATCAATACGTTCACTCTGAAATTCGTCGATTACTTTGGTGGCGACCCACGTGCTTGGACGATAACGTTCGCTGTTTTCGGACTGATGACGGTTGCGATCCTGTTGTTCACTTTCATGTTCACGCACGAGCGCGTGATCGAAGAGGAACGCACAGAAGCGAATAAGAGAAGTGTTTCCGAGGAATTCAAAGCATTGCTGAAGAATAAATATTGGCTGATGATGACTGCAGTGATTTTGCTGTTGTATTTGTCCATGACCGTGAATGGCGGAAGTGCAGTCTACTATGCGAAAACGGTTCTGAATGATCCTGCCTTTGTTGTTCCTTTAGGAAATGCTACGACAATAGCGCAGATTTCGACAATGTTCTTCACGGCACCATTCATCAAACGGATGGGCAAACGGAACGTCTTTATGGTAGGTATGTCGGTGACGGTGTTGGGCTACATCGTGATGATCATGGCAGGAAGTACTTATTCCATGATTTTGGCAGGTAACGTCATCAAGGGTATCGGTAGCGGATTCGCAGCTTCTTGCCTGTGGGGTATGCTTTCTGATACGATCGAATACGGCGAATGGAAAACCGGCATCCGGACAGCCGGATTGGCCAACTCGGCTTCTTCTTTCGGCAGCAAGGTAGGTTCGGGATTGGGCGGTGCCGTGTTGGGCTGGATCATCGCAGCCGGCGGATACAACGGTGAAGCAGCCGTGCAAACAGCTGGCGCAATCAGTGCTGTCAATGCGGTCTACATCTACGTCCCATTGGCACTGACAGCGGTTTCGATGATTTTCGTCTATCTCTACAAATTGGACAAAGAATATGATAATATTATAAAAGACTTAGATGAACGAAAACTGGAAAAATAATAGTGTTCAGGGTGAGGTGGATTACTCGCCGAGCCCTGATTTTTTGTTTTGAAGAGCGAAGGCATCCAATACATGAGCGAAGGCGGGATTGACGTGAAGAAAAATTATTTAAGCATCGACATCGGCGGCACGAACATCAAATTGGCCTTGATCGACCATTCCGGCCAGATCCAGTCCAAGAAACAGGTGCGGACACCGCACGAATACAGTGAATTCATCGCGACATTGGAAAATGAAATCGAGCTGGTTCAGGATGGAATTCGCGGAATCGCCTTCAGTTGCCCGGGGAAAGTCGATACGGTAACGGGCCTGATTTCCTTTGGCGGTGCGTTGCCTTTCTTGGATGGCGTGTCCTTCATCGAGGAATTCCAGCTGAAATTTGCTGTGCCTATTTCCGTCATCAATGACGGGAAAGCGGCTGCTTTGTCCGAACTGTGGCTCGGCAACCTGAAAGGCATCGAGAACGGCCTAGCGCTAGTGCTAGGGACTGGAATCGGCGGCGGGCTGATCCTTGACGGCAAACTCTACCAGGGCAAACATTTCCAGGCCGGCGAATTGAGCTTCATGATGAAACAATCCGGCAAGCCATCATTCGACGATATGTACGGCAAGACCGGTTCGGCGGTAGGGCTGGTCAAAAAGGTGAACCTGGAACTGGGGACGGAGGACACCAAGGACGGCGCTGCTGCCTTCGAAGCGATCAATCAAAAAGATCCGAGCGTCTATCCGATTTTCGAAGCCTTCGCCAGGGAAATCGCCTACATGATCTGCAACATCCAAGCCATCCTTGACCTCGAAAAGATCGTCATCGGCGGCGGGATCAGCGCCCAACCGATCGTTACCGAAGAAATCCGCAAGCAATACCGCGCCGTCCGTGCAGAGCTGCCTTTCCTGGCGGCCACCTTGACGGAAGTTGAGATCGACAGTTGTCGCTTTTTGAATGATGCGAACCTGTTGGGGGCGTTGTACCAGTTGTTGCTGAACGTGGATGAAGAGATGGCAGTGAACGTGTAAGGAGCAATCTGAATAAATATATTGCGCATCAATTCATCCTAGCGCAGATAGTAACTAAAAATAAAAATTAACCACCCATGATCCACGCAACCCATGTTGCAGGACTCATGGGTGGTTTTGCCGTTCCTATAACAGTATTTCGATAACTTACACGATTTGCCCTGAAGTGCACTCCATGGTTTATAATGGATGCATAGACTAAGCACAAGAGAGAAGTGAAGATGATGAACAGTAAAGAAGTAGCGCTGATGTTCGACCTGCCGATCGATACGATCCGATATTATGAGAGGGTGGGTGTGATTCCGCCGATAACGCGCGACAAAAATGGCTACCGCATCTACGCCAAATGGGACCTCAATTGGATTTTTCTGGCAAAGAGTTTGCGCAAAGCGGGCTTGTCGATCGAGTCGCTGATCGAATTCGCAACCTTGGCGCAATCAAAGGAGAGTAATGTTCGGGCAGCCCAAAAACAGATTCTGCAGGATCAGTTGACGGAAATCAATGCCAAGCTGGAAGAGATGATGCATGCGAGGGATCTGCTGGAGTACAAGATCGAGACGTTTGATGATCATGTCGCTAAAATCAATGCCGGCAAACTGAGTGATGACGAGGTTGAAGAGCTCTGGACAATGAAACATTTCAAAAAACAGGAAATACCGCTTGCTGTGGAGTAAACTCCATAGTATAGAGTAAGCATTGTAGTAAATATTCCAATTGGAGGTTATGATATGCAAACAGTAAAATTAAACAACGGTGTTGAGATTCCAGTTTTAGGCTTCGGTACTTTTCAGATTACCGATCCTGTTGAGGCAGAACAATCCGTCATTGCAGCAATCAAAGCGGGCTATCGTCATATCGATACAGCCCAGTCGTACATGAATGAAGAAGCGGTCGGACGCGGCATCGCAAATTCCGGCGTGCCGCGCGAAGAACTTTTTGTGACGACCAAAGTTTGGGTGGAAAATGTTTCCTATGAAGGTGTGAAAGCTTCGATCGAGCGCTCACTCAAGCGTCTGGGGTTGGACTACGTCGATATGCTTTTGATTCACCAACCATACAACGATGTCCATGGAGCTTGGAGAGCAATGGAGGAATTGCAGGAGGAAGGGAAAATCCGCGCAATTGGCGTTTCCAACTTCGCCGTCGATCGTGCAGTGGATTTAGCGACCTTCAACAAAGTCGTTCCGCAGATGGACCAGATTGAAATCAATCCGTTCCACCAGCGCATCGAGGTCATCGCAGCGTTGAGAGAAGAAGGCATCATGCCGGAAGCTTGGGCACCTTTTGCGGAAGGCAAAAATGACATTTTCAACAACGAAGTGCTGGTCGCCATCGGGAAAAAATACAACAAATCAGTGGCGCAAGTCATCACCCGCTGGTTGGTGGAGCAGGACATCGTTGTTTTGGCAAAATCGACCAAACCGGAACGGATGGCTGAAAACCTGGATGTGTTCGACTTCGCCTTGACGGATGAAGACAAAGCGCAGATCGCGACTCTTGATGAGGGCGAAAGCCAATTCTTCTCACATGCCGACCCTAAAATCATCAAATGGTTGGCGGAAAGAAAAATGGGCGTTTAAAAGGAAATCAGAAGGCAACACCATTTGTAAAAATAAAATCATACACATGTGGAAGCGGCTGATTATATTTAGCCGCTTTTCTTGTTGGAGAGGGAGCCCACTTCAAAGAGGAAAGGATGACCAGCGATGACAAAAGGAACTTCATACCTCACCAGAAACGATACGCTCGGAACAATGGTTGCTAACCCGGCTTTCCGTGGATTCGGCCACTTGCTGCTGCCGTGGAACGACAGGGCGGATTTTGATCTGCCGTTATCGAGGATCGCCAGGCTTTTGCCGTATCACAGCCAGGTGGATGTGGATACAGTCGTGCAGGCGCTCAATCGGATGATCGCTGCCGCGGATGCGGGCGAACAGATTTTCTTTGATATTTATTCGGAAGAAGAAAAAGCCAAGGATCCTGAAAAAAGGCAGACCGGCTTGTTCTGCTTTCGCGGCAAAGCCGGATCGCCTTTTGCAGTAATCGCTCCCGGAGGCGGCTTTGCTTATGTCGGGTCCGTGCATGAAGGTTTCCCGTTTGCCGCGAAAATCGCCGAGCATGGTTATCATGCGTTTGTGCTCCGCTACCGTCTGGGGAACCGGAAGGCAACCGAAGACATGGCTGCGGCCATCGATTTCATCGAAGAGCATGCGGCCGAATTGGGCATCGATAGACAGAACTATTCGCTCTGGGGCGGTTCAGCCGGAGCCCGCATCGTTGCCAACATCAGTGCCAATGGTGCGCGTGCTTATGGAGGGGAAACAGTCATTAGACCGCGAGCAGTCGTTATGGCCTACACCGGGCATTCGGGCTATTCGGAAAATGATGCGCCGACTTTCAGCATCGTAGGTGCGAACGACTACATTGCCAACCCGGAAGTCATGCGCAGAAGAGCGCAGAAAATGAAAGGGCTAGGGATACCGGTCGCTTTCAATGTGGTTGCAGGATTGGGGCATGGCTTCGGACTGGGCACCGGCACGAAGGCGGAAGGCTGGATCGATGAGGCGGTCCGCTTTTGGGAAGAACAAATGGAATAGGGCACGTGCATGTACGTGTGCAAAGAGACGGATGCCAGCGCACAAAAAAACAGAAATCCCTTATCCGGATTTCTGTTTTTCATTTTCAGGAGGCTATTTGATTGATTCGATTGCCGAAACTTTTTCTTCGACGTAAGCTTTTACGTCGTTTTTTGGCATCTCCAGCACGACAGCGAATTCGCCGTAAAGCATTTCTTCGGCTTTCTTCATGTAGCGTCTGTCGGTTTCAGAAACCTTTTTATTTTTTGTGGCAGCGATCTGGTTCTTGAGGTAGACCGTTTTGATCACTTGGATCAGGTATTTGCAATCATGGCGTTCCATGGCTTTATCATAATGTTCGGAAAGCAGATTCGCGCTGCTGTATAGGATATCCGTTTCGATTGTCGGAATCTGTTCGATGATTTCTTGTGCGTCATCGGCCGAAATAACGGGACGCATAAATACTTTCGTATCAACGGGTGTGAATACTGTTCCGTTCCGATACAGGGGCTTCAGAACATAATAGAGACGATCATTTGCGACAGCAGTGACATTCATAACTTCGATCGCTTCGACTCGGCAGACCCCTTCGTTTCCATACACTATCAAATCATTAACTTTGTACATGTAATCCTCCATATCTCTTCCAAAAGCAACAAAAAAGCGTGCAGAATTTTGACAACAGGACTTACGTTCGTCAAAACAACACGTTGTATAAATATTATACCAAATTTTGACTGTTTTTGTAAGGGGTGATTTCAAGAAAAACTATACAGATAAGTCGATACGTGAAAAGTCAAGTTGTTTCGAAAATGGAAACTTCATTGTGTCCTGCAAGCAAATACTTTATTTTAGATTAAAGTCTTATTCAGAGAGGGAGAAGCGTATGAAGTTTCCAGAAAATTTTTTATGGGGTGGGGCCACATCGGCTGTACAATGTGAAGGAGGTTACGATAAAGGGGGAAGAGGATTGGCTAATGTGGATCTGGTACCCGTGGGTCAAGACAGATACGCTGTAGGCAGCGGGGAGTTGCCTGCAAATGATTTTGATCCACAGGCATTCTACCCAACAAAGTCGGCAATTGATCTGTATCATAACTACAAGGAGGACATCGCCCTCCTAGGAGAAATGGGTTTTAAGGTCTACAGATTTTCTATATCATGGACAAGGATTTTCCCGAATGGCGATGAGAAAGAACCCAATCAGGAAGGCCTTCAATTTTACAAGAATATCATCAAGGAATGCGGGAAATATGGCATCGAGCCTCTTGTCACAATCAGCCACTTTGAATGTCCGATGGGTTTGGTTGAAAAATTTGGAGGCTGGCGGGACCGGCGGATGGTTGAAGAATATGCCAAATACGCAAAAACGCTCTTTGAAGAATTCCAAGGATCAGTGAAATATTGGATTACTTTTAATGAAATCAATATGGTTCTTCATTTGCCTTTTGTGGCGGCAGGGATTCGTTTCGATGAAGGGGAGAATAGGAATCAGGTCATGATTACAGCTGTCCATCATCAATTGGTGGCGAGCGCGTTGGCCACCAAACTAGCGCATGAAATCGATCCGGATAATCAGATCGGATGCATGATGGCTGCGGGGCCTCACTATCCAGAAACCTGCAAACCCCAGGATTATTGGAAGGCTTTGGAAGATGATAGAGAAAATTATATGTTTATTGACGTCCAAAGTTGGGGGTATTATCCGCAATACACGTTGAATTGGGTAGCAAAAAGAAATGCTGAGATACCTTTTAATGAGGGAGATCGAGAACTGTTGCGCAATCATCCGGTTGATTTTGTCAGCTTTTCCTACTATTCCTCACATGTCAGCACTTCAGAGGAGAACAGAACGGATGTTACCCCTGGGAATGTATTCCAATCGATAGTGAACCCACATTTGAAGTCGAGTGAGTGGGGATGGCAAATCGATCCGCTTGGTCTTAGGATCACTTTGAATTTGCTGAGTGATCGGTATCGAAAACCGTTGTTCATCGTGGAAAACGGCCTGGGTGCTAAGGACAGGATTGAGGACAATGGCAAAATCCAAGATGATTATCGTATCAATTATTTGCAGGAACATATCCTGGCTATGCGTGACGCGGTATGTGAAGACGGCATCGATCTGATCGGCTATACGACCTGGGGATGCATTGACCTTGTGTCGAATACTTCCGGGGAAATGGAGAAACGTTACGGTTTCGTTTACGTTGATCTCGACAATGAAGGGGCCGGGACAAGGAATAGGCTCAAAAAAGATTCGTTTGAATGGTACAAAAAGGTGATCGCTTCAAATGGGGAATGTTTGTGATTGAACGGACTTCAGGATATTCGCAAGAGGATTTATCAACTTTTTTGCATGATGATGCCAGCAAGCAAAACATCCACGACATATTTTAAAGCAAAATCGTTCAGGGTAGTTTCGTTTGAAGGAACGACGCATTTGTTGGGAAATTCGAGTTGGTCATTGCAGGTGATGAGCCAAGTTGTGCTCTGCAAGCTCTTGATCCTTCGAGTGATCCGCTTGCTGTATCTGAAAGTGTTGCCGTTAACGCTGAGCACGAGCAGAAAATCATCTTGATTGAGCGGGAAATCGACGTCAAAATCAGCATCGCAAATGACTGTCGAAATGGAAAGACGACTCAACTCAATCTGGATGGTGTGGCAAACGGAGCGGATATCACCTTGGGCAAATAAATAGACACGTTTTTGCCTGCCTATGATGTTCACTAGTTTTTCCAGAGTGGCATAATCGAGCTGGTTGGTAACGTACTGGAATGTCTCGCTCAATTTCTGGTTGAAAAGGGCGACATTTTCATGGAAACCATACGCTTTATTGAACAGAAAGGATTTTCTCTCCAGGGAATCTACATAATTCCGGCAAGCATCCTTGAAGCTTGCGTAATTTTCGTATCCCAGAGTTCGGATAGCTTTGGAGATTTGACCTTTCGAAACAAAGCATCCGGCAGCAACAGCATCTATGGTCAAAAAGGGGATTTCGTCAATATGGGATTTGATGTAGCCAGCAATGGCATAAATGGAATCATTCTGATTTCTTGTATTCAGTATGTCATTGACCTTATCGAGAATCATGCTGCACCTCCTGAAGTTTCTATCTTCAGTATAGATGAAATCCATTAATTTTCAACACAAGCATGGGAATAGCGGGAACGCTGGGAAATTCTATGCAAACATGGTTGAAATCATTTTAGCATCCAAAGGGGGATTGACTCCGGCAAATGGATCGGAGTGTATAATTATGAAAAATATGTATTATGCAGGACTTGTTTTTTTGGGGGGATGCTGTTATGGCATTCTTTCGACTTTTGTGAAAATAGCATATGCGAACGGATTTAGTTCTGCTGCCGTGACGGGTGCGCAGTACTTGTTCGGTACGATGATGTTGTGGCTTGTTTTACAGTTTACAAAAAAGGAAAAGCTTTCCGTAAAGGAGGCGGTGAAACTTTTGTCATCAGGCATCCCTTTCGGTTTGACCGGAATCTTTTATTATCAAGCACTGCAATCATTGAGTGCCTCATTAGCGATTGTATTCCTTTTTCAATTTGTTTGGATCGGATCAGTGATCGAGTGGCTGGTTTACAGACTTGTTCCGGATAAAACGAAGCTAGTGTCGATAGTCGTGCTTTTGTTCGGTTCATTATTGGCGGCAGACGTTTTTTCGAGCAGTTCAACATTCACGGTAATAGGCTTAATCTGGGGGATTTTGGCAGCAGTAAGTTTCGCAACCTTCCTGTTTTTGAGCAGTGCTGTCGGGAGTCAACTCCCTCCTGTTCAAAAAAGTGCCTTGCTGGCTACTGGCGCGAGCATACTCGTGTCCATTTGTTATCCGCCGGTCTTTATCCTTGAGGGTACGATGTTCTTCAGCCTTGCTCCATACGGCCTGCTTCTTGGTCTTTTCGGTGTAATGCTGCCTCCGTTGCTTTATTCGATCGGAATGCCGCGTGTTGGACCTAGCCTAGGAACGATTTTGACATCTTCCGAACTTCCCGTAGCGATACTGATGTCCTCAGTCGTATTATCAGAGCCAATCCCGGCCGTAAAATGGATTGGCGTTATTTTTATTTTGGTAGGCATCAGTCTGAATAGTTTGAAAGATTCGAAAAAGACGGGAATGCTAAAAAAGACAGGATACCAGTGATTCATATACCGAAAAAATCCCCGACCGAGCTGTATTATGAGCTTGGTCGGGGATTCTTTGTTAACACACAGGAATTTATAAAATTTTCCAGAGTGAAAAGTGCATCACCGTAGGTGTTTCACAAGTTTGCAAAATGTTTCATGCACCTAAAATGATGTCCAGCTTCACGGGTTAGCCCTTCGGAAATTAGATAAATCTGTCCTATTGCGCTCTTCGATGCTCAGTTGCATGGGACTCTTAGGGATTCATCCCTTAGAGCCCCAGTACAAGGTGACCGTAGGGAACGTTGCGAGGACAGATTTCCTAAATTTCTTTCAGGGCTGAACAAACCCGTTCAGCTTTTCTTATGCTTTGTCGAACAGCGTTTTTCCGTCGCTGGCGATGACGTCCTTGTACCAGAAGTAGCTGTCCTTCTTGTAGCGATTCAGGGAAGGTTCGACGGCTTCTTCGTACTGGTCGACATAGACGAAGCCGTAGCGTTTTTGGTAGCCGTTCAGCCAGCTGAGCAGATCGGTGAACGACCATGTGCAGTATGCGAGCACTTCCGAGCCTTCTTCGATCGCCAGTTTGATCTCCTTCAGGTGTTCCGACAGATAGGCGATCCGATAAGGGTCATGGATGCTTCCGTCCTCCTCGAGCGTGTCGAAAGCGCCGAGTCCGTTTTCGGAAATGATGATCGGCAGGTCATAGCGGCTGGTGATGTCGCGGCAACCGACGCGGATGCCGATAGGGTCGATGGTCCAATCCCAATCGGTCGTCGGCAGATTCGGATTCAGCGGATTCTTGTACAAGCCGGGAACGCCCGGAATGGTCATCGAACCTTTCTCGCCGGTCGTGTTGAACACGCCGCTGCTGTCGACGCCGTCCATCGGATTGTACTCGACCGTATCGCTGCGGTAATAGTTGACGCCCATGAAGTCGACGTGCTTGGCGGCTTCCGCCAGCAATTCCGCATCGCCCGATTCAAATTCAGGCGCCACGCCTTTAGTCTGCAGGTACTTCATGGCCGCTTTCGGATAGCGCCCATACGCGTAAACATCCATCCACCAATAGTTTTTCAGATCGTCGTAATCCATTTTGGCTACGACATTTTTCGGCTTGCAGTCGATGGCGTAGCTCGGATGCAGGGCGAAGCTCGCGCCGATCATGCCGTCCGGAACCAGATCCTGGAAGGCGAGCACAGCTTCGGCATGCGCAAGGAAGACATTATGGTTGACTTGGTAGTAGAGTTTTTCTTCGCCGCTCATTTTCGGCGGATGCTGCGCCGTCAGCCAGCCCATCCGTGTGAAAATGTTCTGCTCGTTGATTGTGATCCAGTATTTCACTTTGCTGCCGTACGCCTCGAACAAAGTCACTGCGTATTTCTTGAAGTCGGCGATGATTTCCCTGCTTTCCCAACCGCGGTATTTTTCCTGCAGGAACAGCGGCAGATCCCAGTGATAGATCGTCACCATCGGCTCGACGTTGTTTTCCAGGCACAGATCGATCAGCTTGTGGTAGAAATCCAAGCCTTTCTGGTTCACTTCATCCATGGAAGTCGGGAAAATCCGTGCCCAAGCGATCGAGAAACGATAGGTTTTCAGCCCCATTTCCGCCATCAAACGGACATCTTCTTCCACGCGATGGTAATGATCGACCGCAACATCACCGTTGGTATTTTTGTAGGTGGTGCCGGGCACTTTCACGAATTCATCCCAGATCGAAGGGCCTTTGCCGTCCTCGTCCCACGCGCCTTCCACCTGATAGGCTGCTGATGCGCTACCCCACAGGAAATCCTTCGGAAAAGCATTTTTGTTTGCTTGCATCATAGTTTTGAACACTCCTTTTTTCAGCATGATTCATTCCAATTGCTACTTCCACTCTATTTTAACATGCTTGAAGCAGAAAACGCATGGCATAAGGCAGCGTTTGCAGTAATTCGGTCTAATCCCAACATTTTGACTGATTAAACAGACGCTGTCCCCTCCGAATCTTTCGGAAAAGGGGTTACAATCCAGTTACACCATAAAGGGGGCGATTCCATGCCAATTCATATTCATCAACAAGGGAAATTATTTCATCTGACCAATCAGAAAATCAGTTACATCATGCAGGAACTGGAGGATGGCAGTCTTGGGAATCTTTATTTCGGAAAAAAGGTAGCCGACAGAACGGATTTCAGCCATCTGATCGAATCGGCGTATCGGCCAAACACTGCCTACGCCAGCCAGGAGGACTTCTCTTTTTCGAGGGAGCATGTGCGCCAGGAATTTCCGGTCTACGGGACGACCGATTTCCGCCACCCGGCCATCAGCGTGCTGCACGAGAACGGCAGCCGCGTGTCCGCCTTCCAAGTGAAAGAACACGCTGTCCATTCGGGTAAGAAACAACTCGCAGGATTGCCGGCCACTTATGCCGAATCGCCGGAAGAGGCGACCACTTTGGAAATTATTTTGGAGGATTCCCTGGCAGGGGTGGTCGTCGTGCTGAGCTATACGCTCTATGAGGAACGTCCGGTCGTGACGAGATCCGTGCGTGTGCGGAATTCTGGCCAGAAAAGTGTGCAGCTGGAACGTTTGCTGAGCATGAACCTGGATCTGCCCGATGCAGAATACGAACTGCTGCAGTTGTCGGGTGCTTGGGGGCGGGAACGTCATCCCTACTTCCGTCGGTTGGTTCCGGGTATCCAAAGTGTCGAAAGCGCGAGAGGATCATCCAGCCACTACCAAAATCCGTTCATTGCTTTGAAAAGACCGGATGCCACCGAACAATCCGGAGAGGTCCTGGGATTCAGTTTCGTTTATTCCGGTAATTTCTTGGCGCAAGTGGAAGTGGATACCTACAATGTTGCGCGCGTCAGTATGGGGATCAATCCGTTCGGCTTCGGCTGGTTGCTTGAACCAGGACAAACCTTCCAGACACCGGAAGTCGTGATGGTGCACAGCGGAAATGGATTGAACGGCATGAGCCAAACTTTCCACAGCCTCTACCGCCAACGGTTGGCAAGAGGGACGTGGCGCGATAAGGAACGTCCGATTTTGATCAATAACTGGGAAGCGACCGGGATGGATTTCACGGAACAGCAATTGCTGGATTTTGCCGAAACGGCTTATGAAGACGGGGTTGAACTGTTCGTTCTGGATGATGGCTGGTTCGGTGGCCGGCGTCATGAGCAAGCTGGACTGGGAGATTGGTTCGTCAACAGGGAACTGTTGCCGGAGGGGATTGACGGCTTGGCTGAAAAAATCGAAGCGATCGGCTTGCGGTTCGGGCTATGGTTCGAGCCGGAAATGGTGAATGCGGATAGTGATCTTTTCCGGGCCCATCCGGATTGGATCATCCATGCACCGGGAAGACCGGTTTCCCACGGGCGCCACCAATATGTCCTTGATTTCACCCGCTCTGAAGTAGTCGATCATATTTACGCCATGATTTCCAAGATATTGCGCGAAGCCAAAATTTCTTATGTGAAATGGGATATGAACCGCTGTATCACTGAGGCTTATTCGCCTAGCCTTCCTGCCGAGAGACAGGGTGAGGTGTTCCATCGCTACATGTTGGGCGTCTATGACCTGTATGAACGTCTGACATCCGAGTTTCCGGAAATTCTTTTTGAATTTTGCGCTTCCGGGGGAGGTCGCTTTGATCCTGGGATGATCTATTATTCTCCGCAAGGATGGACCAGTGACGATACGGATGCAGTTGAGCGATTGAAAATCCAGTACGGCACTTCTTTTGTTTACCCCTTGAGCTCGATGGGAGCGCATGTTTCCGCAGCTCCTAACGAACAGCTTCACCGTTACACACCATTGGAGACGCGCGGGAATGTTTCGGCATTCGGTTCATTCGGTTATGAGTTGGATCTGAACAAGCTGACGGAACAGGAGAGGGAAATCGTCAAGGTACAGATCACGTTCATCAAAAAGTACCGCAAAACCATCCACAACGGTACTTTCTACCGTCTCATGAGCCCATTCGACGGGAATTATTGTGCATGGATGGTCGTTTCCGAAGATAACCGGACGGTGCTGGTGGGCCAATATAAAGTTCTGAATGAAGTCAATGCGCCTTTCAGAAGACTGCATTTGATCGGATTGGATCCTTCGATCGAGTACGTCGACATTTCCGATGGGAAGGGCTATTACGGGGATGAACTGATGCATATCGGCTTGGTGACAAGTGATGCTTCCTGCGGTCAGGTTCTCGATGGAAGAAAACCTTCTTGTGACTTCGATTCGAAAATTTATATATTCGAAGCAAAATAAGAAAAGCTGAACGGGTTCGTTCAGCCCTGAAAGAAATTTAGGAAATCGTGCCGACTGAGCATCGAAGAGCGCAATAGGTACGATTTATCTAATTTCCGAAGGGCTTACCCGTGAAGCTGGCCATTATTATTGAGTGCATGAAACGTTTGCAAATGTGTAGAACACCTGCGGTGATGCGCTTTTTAGTTTAAATAATTTTATAAATTCCTATATATTGATTCGGGTGTCAAAAGTAAACTAAATTTCTTTCTTCCTCCCTTTGAGAGCGGTATAATGCTCCCAAAGGGAGGGATTTTTATGTCATTCCGAGAAAACCCAGCGCATCAGATGAACTTGTTGGATGATCGTTTCACTTCACAATCCGAACGCACACAGAAAATCATCTTGCGTTCATGGGCAAAACCCTTTGCAGAACATATTTTCCCAAAAATCAACGAGCAACGTTTTGCGCCGCTATATAGCGATAATTTATCTTCAAGACCAAATACACCAGTCAATATCCTCGTTTCTCTTATGCTCATCCAAGAAATGTTCCAGTTAACAGATGATGATATTGTCGAAGCAGTAACCTGTGACATCCGTTTTCAATATGCTATCCATACAACTAGTTTGCTGGAACAACCCATCAGCGACCGTAGTCTGAGTCGGTTTCGCGAACGCAATTGCCTATACTTCCAAAAAACCGGAAAAGATCTCATACAAGCGGAAATTGAATCTTTGGCTCTTGTTATGTGTAACGTTTTAGATGTCAATTCCTCTATTTTTCGGATGGACAGTATCATGGTTGAAGCTAATTGTAGAAAAATGTCCCGTATGGAAACTTTATACACTGCCATCCAAAAGGTTGTCAAAAATATCACCATAAAGGAAGGTGTAGCTCTTCCTGACAATTTCACCCATTATTGTGAAACATCAGACCATAATGATCTTTTCTATCATTCAAAAGCTACCTCTACCACTGATAAATTGGAGCGCTTAATTGAGGATACCAGCACCTTGTTGACATACGCTACTACTTACGGACAATTACCAAAGGTAATTGACTCTTTTGGAATTCTGGCTACCATTTTTAATCAACAAACTGAAATCAGCAATGGAAACAGAGTATGGAAAAACGGAAAGGATTGCCTACCTAGTCAAATCCAAAATCCTGCTGATACTGATGCAACTTATCGCGAAAAGCAAGGTGATCATATTGGATATGTAGGGAATATGCTGGAAACCGTCGATCCAAATGGTAAAATCATCATAGTGGCCGACTACCAAAAAAACAGTTATAGTGACGTACAATTTTGTAAAGATGCATTAGATAAATTAGGTGAACAAGAACAACCCGCAAAACTAATTACAGATGGTGCCTACGGATCAGATGAGGCACGCAAGAAAGCTTCGAAATTAAATATAGAATTGATTACAACCAATTTAGTAGGTAAAAAAACGGATTCTTGTAAAGGTCAATTCGTAATGAACGAAGATATGAATGCAATCACCCACTGTCCTATGGGACAGTCCCCAGAAAAGTGCAGTTATTGGGATCATGAAGGCGGCACCTTCCGGCTAACAATGGAAAAAGAAAAATGTCAAGACTGTCCCTTGAGAGACCGTTGTGGGATTAAATTTCAAAAGAGAGTAGCTACTATCCAGATCCTAAAAAATACAATTCACTTGGCGCGGTATAAACTTCTCCTCCTAACACCAGAATATAAAGCTTATGCACGTATCCGAAATGGTGTAGAAGCAATCCCATCCCTGTTGCGAAGAAAGTATCGCGTAGATTGTATACCAGTACATGGTTTAGTGCGGACAAAATTAAGATTTTTCATGAAAATAGGAGCAATTAATGTGAAAAGAATGATAAAGAGTCTGGAAATTAAAGCAAAGCTGGCTTAAATAACGTCGAGAGAATTGAACAACGTATAGTTTATTTTTTTTGCAATTTTTAGGATGAAGCCCTCAAAATATGAAACCTGCTCTCGAAAAAATCCCACTTTTGACACCCGAATCATATATTAAAAAAACGGTGCATCGTCAGATGCGATGCGCCGCATTTTCTTTGAGTTGCTCCTGCCTTGCGTATTCCGTCTTTCTGTAGGCTGTCGGTGTGATCGCGTACTTTCTTTTGAAGGCTTTGGAAAAGACCAGGGTATCGCGGTAACCGCTGTATTCCGCGATTTCATCGATCGAAAAGTTGTTCAAACCCAAGAGTTCCGCCGCCCGAGTCAGACGATGATCCGTCAAATATTGCTGGAGAGTCACGCCCATCTCCTGCTTGAAAATGCTGGAAAGATAGCTGCGGTTCAAACACAATGCTTCCGCAAGGTTCTGGATGGTCATCGGTGTGGCATAATAGCTCCTGATGTAAGCAATCGCTTCCCGGATGTGTGGATTCCGTGGCTGGTCTTTGGCAACGGGGTTTTCAGAGGTCTGTTTGCATAAAGCCAAAAATTCATAGAGACGGGCTGAGAGCATCAATTCAGCAAAAAGGGATTCTTGATCCCATAAAAAGGATTCTTCGATGATTTCGATGATGCGTTCCATATTTTCGGTTTGGAAAACCGGATGATGGCCCGAACACCCCAGTGCATCCAAGTAGAACCCGGCGAGATCACCCTCGAAACCGATCCAATAGTAACTCCATGGGTCTTCTTTGTCGGCTTGATAAAAGGTCCTGGTATCCGGCGGAATAATGAAACCTTGACCCACTGTCACTTCATAGGAATCATTATCCAGCTGATAGCGGCCTTTGCCTTTCGTCACGATGTGGATGATGTAGTTGGGCCGGACTGCCGGTCCGAAACTGTGCAGTGATTCGCAGACCGCTTTCCCGGCGAAAAGAATCTTGAGGTCTGTTTGATTGTTGAAAAAGTAAGTTTTGAAAAAAGCAGTTTCCATCGTTGCCTCCTAACATTTTGACTGCATTTTAGAACATTATAATCTATAGGATGCGTTTCCCGCAACCTATAATTGAATGGGTTAAGCGCGAACCGACAACGAGAGGGGTTATTACAATGAAAGTACCGTCTATAGAAAAAAAGGGTAACATACTGTTCCGGGGTGGTATCACGTTTCTCGGAACAGGCATCATCAGTTGCGGCATAGCTTGGATGCGTTTCAGCGGAATGGGTACAGATCCGTTTGTGACGATGAATATCGGTATCAGCGAATTTGTTGGAATGGACTTCGGAACCATTCAGATGGTGGCTAACATTGCGGTTCTGCTGGTGATGCTTCGGTTCCGAACGAATATGATCCATTTGGGGACACTATTGGGAATCTTCTTCGTTGGCTATTTTTCGGACTTTTTGTTGGGGTTGTTGCAGAATCTGCCCGACACGCTGACGATGCGCATGCTGGGATTGCTCATCGGACTCATCGCGTGTTGTTTCGGGGTGGCCGTCTACATGACTGCCGATATGGGCATTGCTCCATATGATGCCTTGGGAATCATTCTGCTTGAGAAGTTGCCTCTCCGTTTAACTTACCGGGAAATCAGAATCATGACGGACCTCAGTTGTGTTGCGGTCGGCTTTATCTTGGGTGCCCAAATCGGTATCGGGACAATCATCACAGCTTTTTTCACCGGTCCCTTGATCAACTATTTCAAGAAGAAAGTGGAACTATTTTTGGCTAGACCGCATTTTCAAAAAACAGCCAGTTAGCATATATTCAAAAAGAGAGGCTCTCCCATCGTCTGGTCGGAGAGCCTCTCTTTTTGAACGATTGTTGCGCCTCAAACTATTCACAATAATCTGATTATCAAATTGAAATTTCTCTCTATACATTTCCATCTGAAGCTTGCCCATCATGAGCTAGCCATTTACAATCTGTTATCTCCATATTTGTAAATGTTGCTTTAAACGATGAATTTTCTGGACTACAAGCATAGATACCAAATTGAATGGTGCCATTACCTTTCCACATATGGAATATCCGCATCTGACTATAATGAATTCCATCAACCGATGATTCTATACAGTAATCATCCTCTCTTCGACTGAATCTATACCACATAGATTTAATCGATGCATCAATAACTGTCGTAGCCCAATCAGAATAGCCATTATTAGTAACAACACTTCCTAAATGTTGAAAATCTTCATTTTCATATTCAATAGAACATTTAAACCAATTTTCACTATCTAAATACATAACAACTCCACATTGGTCAAAACGATGAGTGCTTTCAAATTCAGTTTTTACTATAAAAGAAAAGTATTTTTCATCCGTATTAATTTGCAAAACAGGAGCATTATCATTCCTAAAATTGTAATAGGTTCTTTGCCATAAGTCAGTATGAGGTTCTGTAACAATTTCTATTTTGTTTTCAGTAATACTATAGTTTTTAGGTTCTCTTATCCATTTTAAATCTTTACTATTAAATTCCGTATTTTTCCTCATCTATTAAACCTCCGTAACTGTGTATGCTGATATTATACCCTAAATCAATAATGGAAGGAGACACAAGTGTTCAGACACAAAGACAAAGATGGTAATGACAGTGAACAAAGTATTTCCAGAAACATTTTTATGGGGTGGCGCAACCGCCGCGAACCAATACGAGGGCGGTATGGATTTAGGATCAAATAGCCGAATAGACGTTATGTATTCGACAAACTCGGTCTGCAAAGGAGTCAGATTGTCGAATGCTAGGAAGCATTCGACAATTTCGCCCAAAACTGGAATGAACTTGTCGAATGTTAGTCCGATATTCGGCAAACCCGACTCTTATATTAGACGGTGATTGATTTTAATATTCCGCTAAAAAGTGCTATCCTGTTAACAAGGAGTGTGATGTCGAATGGGTGAGAATTTTGAGTTGATAATGATTCTGGCGAGTATCGGAATCATCAGTGTATTTGGATATCTGATCATAAATATGGTCTTGAATCTGACTGCCGTAGAGGTTACCGAAAACGCCAAATTGATCGGGAAAGATACGGAGAGTGCGAGTCACATGAACGGCGATTCATTGATGACGACAACTAGCTACGTGATGACCTTCGAAGTCGACGGTGGCGAACGCATCACGTTTCGTGTCGGCAGAGGGGTGTACCGCAAGTATGTCATCGGCGATTACGGCCGCCTGACGTACAAAAGAAAATGGTTCAGACAATTCGAACGGATTTAAGCTGACTTCGCTTGCTTTTGTTCCGGGGCAGTTGACTATCCGTTTTTCCTGTAGTAGTCTGTATGGGTATCAAATAAAACAGAATAAGACAGTTCGAAACCATCCTGTCTCAAAATAAAACTAGGACCTGACTGCTGCTTATTTGAAGCGGTCGTTTGTTGATGGGCATAGTGTGCCCTTTTTTTGTGCCAAAAAATATATTTGATATGCATATTTTCGAAGCCATCAAAGACAAGGAAAGTTCTGGAAAGACGGATCGGCAGAACGGCAGTAGCGCCTGTGAAAAGGGCGTTGCTGCGGACAACTTTAGGGGGAGAAATACAAAAATGTATATTTTGAAAACAGAGCACAGCTTCGACAGCGCTCATTTTCTTGCTGGCTATGCAGGCAAATGCGCAAACATCCACGGCCACAGATGGCGGGTCGAAATCGAGGTTCAAGCGGAAGAATTGGTCGCATCCGGCCAACTGGATGGAATGGTAGTGGATTTCGGGGATTTGAAAAAGGATCTCAAGGCCGCCGTGGATCACTTGGATCACGCGCTGATCATCGAGCAGGGGACTATGCGGGAACAAACGCTGGCATGCATCAAGGAAGACGGTTTTGCCGTCATCGAATTCCCGTTCCGTCCGACAGCTGAAAATTTCGCCGCATATTTCTACAGAACGATGGCCGGTTTGGGGTATGATGTGAAGCGCGCGACCGTTTATGAAACACCGACGAACAGCGCCACCTTTGAAGAAAGCGGGGCTAACTAAATGGTATTGCAGGTAGTAGAAAAATTCGTCAGCATCAATGGTGAAGGCCGCAGATGTGGACAATTGGCGACCTTTATCCGGTTCGCGGGATGCAATCTGAACTGCGGCTATTGCGACACCGCCTGGGCAAACGACAGAAAAGTCGCTTTCGATCCGATGACGGCCGAGGAAGTCTATGCCTACATCAAGGACACCCAAGTCACGAACGTCACCCTGACCGGGGGAGAGCCATTGCTGCAGCAAGATATGGGCGAACTTTTGGAGTTGCTTTCGCAGGATCCGGAACTCTATGTCGAAATCGAGACGAACGGCAGTGTGTTGTTGAGTAAATTTTCGGATTTTGAAAACCCGCCGAGCTTCACGATGGACTACAAGCTGCCTTCCAGCGGGATGGAGCGCATGATGGCGTTGGAAAATTTTGATCATCTGACTGAAAAGGATACGGTCAAATTTGTATCGGGAAGCATGGCGGACCTGGAGAAAGCCCGGGAATTGATCAATAAATACAAGCTTACTGAAAAAACCAGCATCTTCATCAGCCCAGTATTCGGGGACATCGAGCTGGAAAGCATCGTCGATTTCATGAAGGATAACCAGATGAATGGGGTCAACATGCAGGTGCAGCTCCACAAAATCATCTGGGATCCGAACGAGAGAGGGGTTTAGAATATGGCAATCGATACATTAGCAATCGAAGAGCACATCAGGGGTATCTTGATTGCCTTGGGCGACAATCCCGAAAGAGAGGGCCTCAAGGATACGCCGAAACGGGTGGCCAAAATGTACGAGGACATCTACAAAGGGATGTGTTACACGAACGATGAGATCGCAGAAATGCTGAACACCACTTTCGAGGATGACCTGGCCTTGGGCAATGCCGAAAATGACCTGGTCTTCATGAAGGACATCGAGATATTCAGCCACTGCGAGCATCATCTGGCGTTGATGTACAATATGAAGGTGGCGGTTGCATACGTTCCTAAGCAGAAAGTCATCGGCTTGAGCAAAATAGCCCGGATCGCCGATATGGCGGGCCGCAGACTGCAACTGCAGGAAAGGATCGGCAGCGATATTGCGGAGATTCTGGAGAAAATCACCGAAACGGAGGACGTGGCCGTCATCATCCAAGGCGAGCACGGCTGCATGACCACCCGCGGCATCCAGAAGCCGGGCGCGAAGACCATCACGACCACGTTGCGCGGACGCTTCAACACCGATCCGATGCTGAACAATAAGCTGATGATGCTGTATACGAAGGACGGATCGAATCAGTTTGGCTGATGTTAGTTGATGATGGATGGCTGACACCGGAGTGTAGCGGGGAACGCGAACGAGTCCGGATCTCCGGTGAAGGGTCTGTCACCGGAGGACAGCAACGATACCCGGCCCCACCTCTTGCGAAGATCGCTTAACCGGAGAAGAATGAGATACTCGATATCTCACCTCCGGCCAAGGTGGCGTTCGCCGGAGAACAGATTGACTCAGCCGACCAAGAACAACAAAAACACAAGCATCCCGGCTAATATGTTGCCGGAATACTTGTGTTTTTTGTTTTTACCGTCTATGAGAAGAATGCCAATCCCATTCTGCCGATCAGCAGGAGCATTTCGAGGATGACCACCAAGCTACCGATTTTGAACAACCAGTCGTTCACGATGCCGTTCGCGCTGCACAAACCGAGGCGGATGCCGCCGGGCAGCGGATAAAACAGCTTCACGCGCTTGTGGTTCAGCATGTCGATCGCAATATGCGAGGCCATCGCAACCGCAAAATACGGGACCAACAGCGGCGACAGGATATAGACAGCCGCGCTCAGCAAGGCCAGTCCGAGTATGGAATGAAGAAACGACCGATGCGGTTGTTCCTTTCCGAAGATGCAGATACCCAAAAAAACGACGGTCCCGAAAAAGATTCGGGAGTAAGAGCTGTCATTCAGGATGGCGGAGAAGATCCCAAGCGACCATCTTGCCTCCGCGAATGCCAACAGGACAGATACCGCCAGTATCAAACCGAGAATCCAGTCCAGCGTCTGGTGGGATTCCGAGGTGCTGACATCGATGTCGCTGATGACCGAGCCGACAATGGCAACACCCAGACAGATAAAGATTTCCTTCAGCGTGGAGGGTTGCGTAACCAGCAAGCTGGTGGCAGTCCCTACAGCTACATGTGTTTTTCCAGTCATGATGAATCCTTTCAAAAACAAAATAAGCAAGAACGTTTGTTCCTGTCGTTCTAATCATATCCGATTAAGCGTCAAAAAGAAACAAAAAATGCAAATAGTCCGATGAGCGAACCTTCTGCATTGGTTCATTCGGTTTTACCTATCAAACATGTTCGATTTTGCATGTTATCCAAACGGTTGATAAGATGTTACTCTTTTCTTATCAAATTTTAATAAACAGGAGGAAAAGATATGCCAAATCAATTATTCAAAGTGACATCGACAAGTTTGCACGAAAATTACCAGGTGATCAACAAAGCCAGAGGCAAGTCCATCGTGCTGGATGAACAGGAAGCGTTCGGAGGTACGGATGTCGGTCTGAGTCCGGTTGAGGCCTTGCTTGCCGGATTGGGCAGCTGTAAAGCCATCGCCGGGCGGATGTTTGCCGAAAAGCTCGGCATCAAACTCTATGAACTTGATATTGAAGTGAGCGGAAACCTGAACACGGACGGATTCTTGGGCGATGAGAATGTCAAAATCGGTTTTACTGACATTCATGCGGTCTACCGCATAAAAGCTGATAACACCGAAGTAGAGATTAATCATTTCGTGGAGTTTGTGGAATCGCATTGCCCTGTCGGCGACACCTTGATCAATCCAGCCAGCATCAGCTTTGATACTAGCATCATTTGAAAAACCAAACGGAAAAGTGCCCCGACTGATGCGTAACTTGCATCAATCGGGGCACTTGTTTTTTTGTATCCCTCAAGAGATTACGTAGGACATTAATGTCCGCCATGTCCTTTCGGCAGCGACCGGTTCGGATTTTCGAAAGCCAATCCGAGTGCATCGGAGACGGCTTCTATGATGAGGCTACTGAAGGTAGCGCCGTAACGGCATTCACATCGGTATTTTACGCTCCGATGATGTCGCCCTTGACCACGCTCCAACATCATTCGAAGAATGAAGGCATATCGTTTGTGATATACTGGAGGTGAATAATCGTGAGTGAGTTTTTGAATTTGTGTTGTGGAAATTAAAAAGGATTTCCTGTAGTTGCGCAATCAGGAAGGCGGGATACACATGTTCGAGATTTTTTATTTTTTGCTTGGGATAGTGAACAGTTTGCTTTTGATCACCATCTTTTTGCTTGTGAGGTTTGCCAAAGCAACTCAGGTGGCAATTGTGGGGAAAGTTTATTTGGCGTTGGCGGTCCCGACAGCCATCGGAATCCTCATGGCGCAACAACAGCAGAAGCCGGTTCAATACACGATATTTCTGGGCATCTTCTTGGTTTTTCTTATGCTAGAAGGCATCTATGATTTCGTTCTGAAGGTATCTTTCCGTGAAAATTGGAAGTTATTGACGCCTTATCTGATGCTGTATTGGTCGATGAATTACGGGTTCATTGTAATGACGTGGAAATATTCGAAGCTGCAAGGCGGAATTCTGTTGGGTTTGTTCATTATCCAGATCATCGCAAATATCCGCTCGCACACGAGGGATACAAAATAAATGTTTGTAAACAAAAGAGGCATAATCCCCAACTAGTGGGCGCTATGCTTCTTTTGCGCGCTTGCTTTTGGAGCTTGCCTCTTCTTGCACCAATCCCAGGAAGTAATCCGAGGCTTTCGAAAATACTTGGTATTTCTTCCATACGAAATGAAGCCCGACCTCAAGCCTTGGTTCCAACGGGCGGAAGCACAAAGCGCTGCTTTCGCCGGTATGGATGATGCCGTCCAAGCACAGCGCATAATGGCTGTTTTCCTCCACCAGCAGGGAGACGTTATACAGAAGATTATAGGTTGTGACGATGTTCAGGCTGCGTTCGTTTCCGCCGAGCCAGCCTGCGAGTTCGTTTTTGACCAGCATCTGGTTCGAGCAGATGACCGGCTTACCCCTTAGATCCTTCGGTGTGATGCTTGCCAAAGCAGCCATTGGACTCTCTTTCTTCATCAGGACACCCCAGATGTCCTTTGTCGGCAATTTGATGAAATCATATTTGGTCATGTTCGTCGGCTCCACAAGTACGCCGAAATCGAGCAGGCCTTTGTCCAACCGGTCCGCGACGTCCTCGGCGTTGCCGCTGAACAGATGGAATTTGAGCAGCGGGTGCTCCGTTTGGGCTCTGCTGATTGCGCGGGCGATGATCCGCATCCCTTTGGATTCGCCCCCGCCGATATAGATGTCCCCGCTGAGTTCGGTATCGTCCGTTCTCATTTCCGCCTCGGTCTTATCAACGAGTTGGATGATTTCCTCCGCCCTTTTTCGGAGCAGCATGCCGTCATCCGTCAAAGTGATTTTGCGGTTGCCTCTGATGAAAAGCTGCTTGCCGAGATTCTCTTCCAGCTCCTTCATCTGTCTGGACAATGTCGGTTGCGTGATATGCAAAAATTCCGCCGCACCCGAAATGCTTTGTTCCCTTGCGATCGTCAAAAAATACTGCAGCACTCTGAGTTCCATGTCATCAACTCCTTCACCAGCATTATAACGCCTCCTGATATGCCTTTCAAGTATGTCAAGGTATCTGATATAGGTATTTGATGTTCCAGCTGATTCGCTGTATTCTATTGTCAAGAGGAGTGAGGCGAGTGGACATAAGTGAAGAAATGCTGGTCACAAATCTGAAAGATGCAGGCTGCACGAAGGAAACCATCGCTGCTTTCCTTCATTATCGGAAAACGAACGAGCAACCAAAACAGCTAGAGTTACTGAAAAAACACAGGCACAGCTTATTGGATAAAATCCATGAGGACCAGAAGGCAATCGACTGTTTGGACTACTTACTCTATAAACTAAAATAAACATACAAATCAGGGGGAAAAAAACATGATTGGATCAATCGCAGGCGTATTAACGACATTGGCTTTTTTGCCGCAGGTAATCAAAGTTTTGCAGACAAAGGACACGAAGGCCATTTCGCTGGGGATGTACCTCATGTCAGTGATAGGTATCTTCTTGTGGATGGTGCACGGCTACAGAATCGGTGATATGGCGCTTTTCATCGCAAACGTCGTCACTTTCTGCTTGGCTTTGGTCATTTTGATCTCAAAATTGAAATATAAATAAGAATTCGGATCAGTTCACGCTGATCCTTTTTTGTTTTTCAAAAAATTCGCTTATAATGGAATAGAAGGGTGGTGCGATTATGTTGGAAGAATTGGCTTATGAAATTGCGAAAGCGGCGCATGCGGGACAGACGGACAAAGCCGGGCTTGATTATATTCTGCATCCGTTGCAAGTGGCCACAGAGATGACGACGGATGAAGAGAAGGCTGTCGCGTTGCTGCATGATATCATCGAGGATACGGATGTGACAGCCGATGAGTTGTTGGCGAAAGGGCTATCGGCTAAGATCGTCGAAGCTGTTGAAGTATTGACTAAAAAGCCTAGCCAAAACTATACCGATTATTTGGCGGAAGTTAAAAAGAACGGATTGGCCACTGCCGTGAAGCTGGCGGACCTGAAGCACAATTCGGATTTGACCAGGTTGGAAACCATTACCCAAAAGGACAGGGGTCGGGCAGAGAAATACCGCAAGGCGATTGAATATTTATCGAAGTGAATTGCTGGTGTTACATTTTTTACGATTTCCTGAAGCGCAGATGCCAGATCAAACCGATCAGGTGGGCCAAGTAAACGATTACCAGTACGATGCGCAAAAGGGATCGCAAAGACAAAGAGCAACATCACGAACACCGGCCCATCCTTTTGTTCGTGATGTTCTTTTTCAATAATGGGTCCTCGATGTATTGCTTGTATTTTTCCGATTCGACGAATTGCTGATGCAAACGGTCCGAACTGTGGATCCAGAAAAAGCCGGTCAACAGATAGAAGACAGTTGTAGGCAGGAACGGCAGGAATATCCCGACAGTCCCGAGACCGAACGTCAAGAAACCCATGCCGATGTATAGGAATCTTTTCAAATGGATAGTCTCCTTCAAATCTGGCAAAAACCAGATGATTATTGTTGCTTATAGTTAACAATATCCCCGTAGTGAAGATTGTTTGTGATATACTATTCAGATAGTATAGTACATTTAGCGAAGCGTGTGTATTAGGGAAATCCTGATTCATCACCGAGAAGGAGCTATTATGAAAAATACATCTCTTGTTATTTTGGGTTTACTGTTTGCCGTTTTTGGAATCAGCATGTTTATGCCTTGGATTTTGCTGCCGAACTATGAGACGTTCGCGTTGGATCCAACATCCGGCTATCGGTTTTATTCACAAAACTACTTCATGCTATTTTTATGTGTCCTGATTTTGCTTACGTATTTTCTTCTGTTCAGGTTCAGAAGATCCAAACTGTTGCTTTTGCTGGCAACGGAACTGATCTTTTTGGCGGGAATCATCCTGTCGCCGCTTATAGCTAGCGGTATGATATTCTTCGACGTAGTGCTCTACGGATATTATGTCGCGGTTGCAACACTGCTGACCTTGATTCTTTATTCGATGGTTTTGTATTTCGGATGGAACAATCAGCCCGTATAACCATTTACAAAACCGTACGTTGGACTGTTCGATGTCCGTCAGTGCGGTTTTTGTTTTTGCCCTGATAGCGCCTATTCCTTTAACCGTAAGCGTTTGTATATTTTGACAAACTTTTTCTTTCGTGCTATTATTACTTCGAAATCGAAATATTAAAGGGAGGTGGTGTTACGATGTCTGCAACAGATCGCGATACTTTGAAGGCCCTTACTGTGTTATTTAAATCATCCCAACATGTACAGGACAAACTGAAGAAAGATATGATGAAGCAAGGTTTGAATTTCTCCGAATTCGCCGTGATGGAATTGTTGTATCATAAAGGGGAGCAACCGATCCAAAACATCGGAAAGAAAGTCTTGCTTGCCAGCAGCAGTTTGACGTACGTTGTCGATAAATTAGAGAGCAAAGGGCTGGTGCAACGCATCCCATGTGCAACTGACCGCCGCGTTATTTTTACAGCCATAACCGAAGAAGGACGCAAATTGATGGACCGCATTTTCCCGTTGCATGCTGCGTATATCGCAGAAATTTTTTCTGTCCTTTCAGATAAAGAAGTTGAAACGTTCATCGACTTGGCCAAAAGAGTTGGGCTCCATGCCGAAAACTTGGAGCACTGATCAGAATCCAGCGTCAAAACATCAGGGACTGCCGCAGCATTAAGCTGGGAAGTCTCTTTTTTTCCGCTTTTTTATGCAGGAACCGTCACTTTTTCCGGATGCAATCCCTATACATATGGTAAAATAGGCATTATCAGACTCAAAAAGGAAAGATGATAGTGAAAAATAAGAAAATCACCAAAACAAATGCGATGCGCATGCTGGATAAACAGAAGCGCGCCTATACTGTCCACGAATACGCTTGGTCGGAGGACCACCTCGATGCGCTGTCGGTCCTTGAAAAAATGAGCCAGGATGCCGGCGCGGTCTATAAAACCATCGTGGCGGTAGGCGATAAGACCGGGGTCGTCGTCGGGGTCATCCCGGCGCAGAACGAACTGGACCTGAAGACTTTTGCGAAAGTCAGTGGTAATAAGCGAATCGAAATGTTGCCTTTGAAGGATCTGGAAGCGACGACCGGGTATATCCGGGGCGGCTGTTCGCCGATCGGGATGAAAAAAGCTTTCCCTACCTATTTATCGCATCATATCCTTGATGAAAAGAGCGTACTCGTGTCCGGAGGCAAACGCGGCACGCAGATTGAAATCAGTCCGGCTGATCTGATTGCCGTTGCGCACGCTAAAGTTGAAGAGATTACACAAGAGAAAGATGAATGAAGCACGTTCCTCTTTGTCAATGGAAAAGGAGAACGTATCATGAAGAAACTGCACATTTATCACATCAATGATCTGCATTCGCATTTCGATAATTGGCCGAAAATCCGGCGCTTTTTGTTGGAGAAAAAGGCCTTCCATGAAAAGAACGGAGAAGAAGTGCTGCTTTTCGACATCGGCGACGCCTGCGATCGGGTGCATCCTTTGACGGAAGCAACCAATGGTAAAGCGAACATCGAATTGCTGAACCAAGTTCCCTTCGATGCGGTGACGATCGGCAATAATGAAGGGATCGGCAACGACAAACGGCAGTTGGACGAACTTTATGATGATGCCGAATTTCCGGTTGTGTTGGCGAACCTCTACGATCCGGAAACGGATGCTCTTCCGATTTGGGCGCAACCGTATCTGATCAGGACTCTGTCGAGCGGTCTGAAGGTCGGCATCATCGGGCTGACGGCGCCGCTCTACCTCAGTTATGTCCCGAACGGTTGGGACCCTAAGGAATCGGATGAAGTCCTGCCGAAAATTTTGCTGAAAGTCGCGCCATCCGTTGATTTAATCATCCTTTTGTCGCACGTCGGCATCATCGAGGACATCCATATCGGCGAAATGTACCGTTCCATTCCGATCATCATCGGAGCGCATACCCATCATGTACTGCCGGAAGGCAAGCATGTGGACGAATCTTTGTTGCTGGGAGCGGGCAAATTCGGGAAATACATCGGCCATGTCACGGTCAGCTATGATTCCGACAGGATTTTGGACCGCAAAGCCGAATTGATTGAAGCAGCGGATCTGCCGGAAAAACCTGGCGATGCGGCGGAAGTCGCGGAGCTGCAGGAGCGTGGAGAAGCGCTGTTGGAGGCGATTCCGATTGCTGATAATCCGGTCAGGCTGAGGGCGGATGAAGGCCACATCAACGACTTGTTGTTGATGGGATTGGATGCCGTGACCGAATATGCCGACACGCCATTCGGTATTCTGAACTCCGGTCTGTTCCTTGCGGATCTGCCGGAAGGGATCATCACAAAAAATCATCTGCATCAAATTTTGCCGCATCCGATGCGTTTGCTGGAATGTACACTGAATGGTCGGGATTTCAAAGCCATGATCGATGAAATGGAATCGCAGCGCGGAGAATTGATGACGAAGGAAATAACCGGCATGGGTTTCCGTGGGAGGATTTTCGGGGAGCTCTGTTATCGAGGCTTCAAGATCGATCCAGAAACCAAGCGTGTGACCGTAGCCGGAAGGGAACTTTCCGATGAGGAGGACATCACCTTTGTGACGGTGGACCACTTCCGCTACATCACTTATTTCCCGACAATCGAAAACGAAGGCCGCAGCCGTCTACTGTTCCCGTATTTCCTTCGGGATGTGGTCGGTCTGCATTTGGAGGATAAATTTCCTATTATAAGAGAAAAGTGAGGTGCTACCCGTGGATAAAAAAGGATTAGTGGATGACACACTGAAGACGCAAGTGGATTCCTTGCTTGAAAATCTTTCGGAAGAAAGTGAACCGGAAACAAGCGAGCGCAATGAAGACGAAGCAATCGTCAAGCTGTTGGACGATAAACGCCTTCTGGTGGGAACGCAAGAATACGAACTGAGCATTAATCACAGGGAAGGCTTTGATGCTGAAGCTTTGGCCGGAAGATATACGTCCATTCTGAACAAGTATGATTATATCGTAGGGGACTGGGGCTACGAGCAATTGCGCCTGAAAGGCTTTTACAGGAACAACAACAGCAAGGTTTCCCAAGATAAGAAAATCAGTTTCCTGGAGGATTATCTCTATGAGTACTGTAATTTTGGCTGTGCCTATTTCGTGATCGAAAAAACACGTGCCGAGAAAGAGAAAATCACAAAAACGAAGCGCAATCGTAAGCGAAAAAACCGTGAAGCCAACAGAGGGGATCTGCCGGTCGAACCGACTGTTCAGACAGCTGCCCAGAAGACCCCGACTACTACCACCAAAAATAAAGATACGAAAAATGTCGAGAGACCGAAAAGCCAAAGCAGAAAAAAAGGGTTTGTGATCAAAGATGTGAACGCGAAGGACGCTCAGCCGAAGGACACGGCAAAAACGACAACAACCAGACCTGCTAAGGGCGAGAAGAAAAGTTTCCAAATCAAAAAGATAGAGCAGTGATCAGGAGGGAAATATCATCAAAAAGTATAGAGGTTATTTAATCGATTTGGACGGAACCGTGTACAAAGGGGCCGAGCGCATCCCTACGGCGGAAGTTTTCGTCAAACGACTTCAGGATAAAAACATTCCGTTCCTGTTCGTCACGAACAATGCAACCAAGACCGCTACGGAAGTCAAAGAGAATCTACTGAACAATTTCCAGATCGATGTGACAGAAGATCATATCTACACTAGCGCCATGGCGGCAGTGGATCACCTGAATGAATTGAACATCGGCAAAAAGGTGCTGGTCGTCGGTGAACCATCCTTGAAGCAGATAGTGCAAGCTGCCGGATTCGAGATGGTCGATGAAGATCCTGATTTTGTTCTGCAGGCGTTGGATCGCGGGGTTACATATCAGCAATTGGAGGCTGCCTGTTTGGCCATCCAAAAAGGGGCGGCATTTGTTGCAACGAACCCAGACACCAATTTGCCGACCGAAAGGGGCTTTATTCCGGGAGCCGGTGCGTTGACCGCCTTTCTGAAAGCTTGCACCCAGAAAGAGCCATTGATCATCGGAAAACCGTATCCAACGATCATGGCCGGCGCCATCAAAAGGATGCAGCTGGAGAAGGAAGATGTCATCATGGTCGGGGACAACTACAATACGGATATCCTGGCGGGTATCCATTATGGGGTGGACACGTTGATGGTGCTGACCGGATTCTCGCAACTTGTTGACATTGAAGGCAAGTATGAGCAACCGACCTACATCGTCAATGATCTGTCCGAGTGGGAAGTGTAGCGATGGCGCAGAAGCTGAAGTATTTTTTCGGATATACTGCCATTTTTTTGCTGGTGTTGAGTGCGAGCGTCGCTTTCACGATCAACTTCACACCGCTCTACAGCTTTGATATCGATTACCTGAACATCGAACAAATGACCGGATTTTCGAAAGCTGTCATTCTGGATAATTACCGGATCCTGATGCAGTATCTGAATTTTCCGTGGATCGCGGAATTGAAGATGCCTGATTTTCCCGCATCCGAAAGCGGCCTTTTCCATTTTCATGAGGTGAAAAGACTGTTTCTGCTGGATTATGCCATATTGGGGGTATCTGCCGCCGCAACCGTGTTGTTTTTGCGGATGGTGAAAAAAGAGCAGGGCTATTGGCGCATGCTGAATCCGTTGCGCTTGATGGTTGCTGCACCTTTAGTGGCTTTGGCTGTCATATTCATGAACTTTGACCGCTTGTTTGTCGCGTTCCATGGTGTCTTCTTCAATAATGATGCCTGGATCTTTGATGCCCGGACTGACCCGATCATTCTGGCGTTGCCGCAGGAATTTTTCATGCACTGCTTTGTGCTGGTCTTCGTGATGCTAGAACTAGTGCTTGTGCTGTTGTACTTCTGGGTACGCAGGAAAGTGAGAACGACATAAAACAAACCAGCCTGAATTGCCATCTTGTTTGATGGCAATTCAGGCTGGTTTTTGTTTTGAGTGGGTGCTCGATTTTTCCCCGGGATTCATCACACTCTATTTCATGATGTCGCTTTTGTTTGGGTTGTCGTGGGCGATGCGGCTGGCGGCTGCTGCTGCGATGGCGCCTACGATGTCATCAAGGAAAGTGTGGCATTCCGAATCGGATTTGTCGTTCAGTTTCTGCAGGATGCCGGGCTTGACTTTATCGATGTAGCCATAGTTCGTGAAGCCTATAGAACCGTATACGTTGACGATGGAAAGGGCAAGGATTTCATCAATACCGTAGAGGCCTTCGTCATTCAGAATAATGTCTGCCAGTGGTTGGGAGAGTTGGCCTTTTTCTGCAAGTTTATCTATTTCGATTCCGGTGATGATTGCGTTTTGGACTTCCCGTTTCAGGAACACAGCCGTAACGTTCTCGATGCATTCCTCCATAGTCAAGTTGTCTACATAGGGTTTTTGGAGATGCAAAACGAGGTCGGCGATATCTTCGACGCTCACGCCGCGTTCTTTCATCAAAGCCACCGCTCGTGCATGCAACTCGCTGTCTGATTTGACCATATAAATACCTCCTGGATTCGTATTTGATACTATTATTATAGAGGAACAGGTTAGGAAAACAAAAGGAGAGGCATTTTTGATTCATTATTTGAATCAGGGGGCAGTTTTGTCGGAGTTTCTATCCAACAGTGTTGGGATGAGCGCTGAAAGAAGGGGCCATCTCTGTATGAGACGGCCCCTTCGTAAAATCTAAAATAAGCTTGTGCTGTGCATTGGTTGCACGCGGGTGTCGGGATTGATGTACACCATCGCGTTGTTGACGGCTACAGGAGCTTCACCGAATCCCGTGGCGATCAGTTTGACTTTGCCGGAATACGTTCCGATGTCTCCTATGGCATAGACCCCTGGAATGGTGGTCTCCATTTTCGAGTTTACGACGATGGCATTTCCTTGGACCTCGAATCCCCATTTCTTCATGCCGCCGATGGAGGATGAGAAGCCGTAATTGATCAAAAAGTCATCTATTTCCAATTCCGTCGTATTATCTTTGCGGGCTTCCTGAAGCGTGACGCTTGTTAAGAATTCATCGTTTCCGTTGACGCTGACCGGCACGAATGGGGTGATGATCTCAACAGACGACTCTTGCAATAAGTGGACGCTGTGTTCTTGGGCGCGGAATTGCGGGCGACGATGGATCAGATAGACTTTTTTAGCGATCGGCTCCAATGTCAAGGCCCAATCCACGGCAGAATCCCCTCCGCCGCAAATGGCGACTGTCTTATCGCGGAAACTTTCGATATTGTTCACGAAATAGTGGAGGTTGGTGTTCTCGTACCTATCTGCGTGCTCAATTTCCAGTTTCCTAGGCCGGAAAGCTCCGTTGCCTGCAGATATGATCACAGCTTTCGAATAGTGGCGGTTTTTGGTCGTTTGGATCTCGAAGATGCCATCCGCATTTTTTTCGAGTTCAAACGCTTCTTCACCAAAAACCAATTTCGTGTCGAAACGGTCCATCTGTTCTTTCAGGTTTGTGACGAGGTCCCCGCCGGAAATGGCGGGGTAGCCTGCGATGTCATATATGTTTTTTTCAGCGTACAGCATGCCGGGTTGGCCGCCGAGCTGGGGTAAGGCTTCTATAATTTTGACTTTGGCTTGCCGCAGGCCGGCGTAGAACGCCGTGAACATGCCGACAGGGCCGCCGCCGATGATGGTGATATCGTATATTTCTTTATCTGTCAAGTTTCTTCCTCCGTTGTTTCTGTTCCGGGCGAAGGCATCGCCCGGAGAGGTATCAGATTTGCTCATAGAACATTCTGACGATGAATGTCACAAAGATGCCCGTCAACAGTCCGACAAAAACTTCCGAAGGTTTGTGCCCAAGGTATTTTTTGACGGCCATTTCTTCAGGGTAAATTTTCTCTTCCGCTTCTTCGGCAACCAGTTCCTGCTCGTTCTTCGGGAACTTAAGTGACAAGCGCGTCAATTCTTTGATGGCATCGACGAGGACAATCCCTTGCTCACCGCTCTGACGACGGACACCCATCGAGTCGAACATGACGATGACACCAAAAGTCGTAGCGATGGCTACATAACCGGAACCGATGCCGTATTGCAGGATAAGTGCCGTTATCAACGAACTGACGGCAGCCGAGTGGGAACTGGGCATTCCGCCTGTAGTCGTGACGATCGACAAGGATGTTTTCTTGTCTTTTGAAAAAATTGCAATCGGATATTTCAAAGCTTGGGTGAATATGATAGCTGCCAGGGAACAAATTAAGGGGAAATTCTCGAAAATCATCATTATTTTTCATCCTTCACTTAAATATCTACTTTCCATTTATGATAACATGAATCGATACATACAGCCTAATGAAAAAGAAAAAACGGGCTGAATTTTCATTTTTGGATAATCGGGGGATTAATCTTTTGCATGTTGTGGTAAAATGTAAAAAAAAGGAGGATGAATAATGAGTTTATTTCCACAATTACAACCGACAGACAACGATAAGAAAGTCATTATGAAAACAAATAAAGGGGATATCACAATCCGTTTATTCCCTGATTTGGCGCCAAAAACAGTCGAAAACTTTTTAGGTTTAGCTGAAAGCGGCTATTATGATGGCATCATTTTCCACCGTGTCATTGATAACTTCATGATCCAAGGCGGCGACCCGACAGGAACTGGTATGGGCGGATCAAGTGTTTGGGGCGAATCTTTTGAAGATGAATTCTCGATGAATCTGTTCAATTTGAACGGCGCGTTGTCGATGGCGAATGCTGGCCCGAACACAAACGGAAGCCAATTTTTCATCGTAACCGCTAAAGAAGTGCCTATGACAATGTTGGCTCAATTGGAAGCTGGCGGTTGGCCGAAGGAAATCGTTGAGGCTTATGCTGCAAACGGCGGAACACCTTGGTTGGATCAGAAGCATACCGTATTCGGACAAGTTGAAGCTGGCATGGACACGGTCTATGCTATCGAAGGCGTGAAAAAAGGCGCTCAAGACAAACCTGTCGAAGACGTTATCATCGAGAGCATCACGATTTTATAACAGTATAGAAGGGGGCACAAAAATGCCCCTTTTTTCTTCATGAATGAGGTTATCTTGTTTTCGTCACTCCTAACACTACCGGAGTGTTTTCAAGGTAGTAATCGCAATGACGCCGCCTAAGAGTTGCTTCTGATCAAAGTTGCATCAGAAATTCTATCCTTTCATCTAGGCACGTGGTATAATTATATGGTACTGTGAGGGGAATTATGAATGAAAATGGAATATAAAATCGGAGACATTATTGAAGGCAATGTAACAGGTATCCAATCATATGGTGTTTTTATTTCATTAGATAAGAATACGCAAGGCCTGATCCATATATCCGAATGCAGGCATGGGTATGTGACCAACCTAGACGAATTCATTCAAATCGACGATAAAGTAGAAGCCAAAATCATAGATATCGATGAGTACACAGGGAAAATAAGCCTGTCTCTCAGAGCGATGGAAAAGTTGGCAACACCTTGTTATCCGGCAAAACGCAAGAAAAGAAAAAGAAGATATTTACCGCAGATTGGTTTTGAGACCTTGAAAGAAATGATGCCGACCTGGATCGAAGAGGCCAAAGAAGACGAGAAAGTCAGGAAATCGATAGGGAACAATCCTATCTTTACGACTTCCGGTGAAAGGGGACATTCATGATGATAAAAGAAAACATAGTAGCAGGGACTATTATGGTCACTAATGAAGCAGAGGAGACTTACTTTCTGGTCAACACAGAAAACGGAACCTACAGCCTACCTAGTGTAAACTTATCCGAAAGCGGAAAATCCCCTTTAGGATCTATAATGGAAGTCCTGCTGGCGCATGTTGACATTGAATCTGAGTCATTGCGATTGCTTGACTTGACGAACATGAGAGGAAATGGCAAAAACATGCCTTTATTTGTTTTCGATTCATTGGAAAAACCTTCCGATTTGAACAGCTTACTGAACGAACCAGGAAAGTTCGCATGGAAAAAATCTTCGGAAATCTCGGAAATACTTACTGACTTAGAATTGGACAGCGTACCTATCTACCATTAAGCTGCCTGGTTTCACATCAGTAATCATTTTATAAAAACAAATTAGGAGGATATTAAATGTCACATATTCAATTTGATTACTCTAAAGCTTTGAAATTTTTTGCGCAACACGAATTGGACTACATCCAGTATCAAGTAACAGCCGCTGACAAAGCGCTTCGTGAAGGTACAGGCCCAGGGAACGACTTTACTGGCTGGATCGACCTGCCTAAAGATTATGACAAGGAAGAATTCGCTCGCATCAAAGCGGCAGCGAAAAAAATCCAATCCGATTCAGAAGTTTTGGTTGTTATCGGTATCGGCGGGTCTTATTTGGGCGCCCGCGCTGCAATTGACTTCCTGAACAACACTTTCTACAATGTTCAGACAACTGCAGACCGCAAAACACCTCAAATTTTCTTTGCGGGCAACAGCATCAGCTCAACTTATTTAGCTGACTTGATCGAAGTGATCGGGGATCGTGATTTCTCAGTAAACATGATTTCAAAATCAGGTACAACAACTGAACCAGCGATCGCTTTCCGTGTCTTCAAAGAATTGTTGATCAAAAAATATGGTAAAGAAGAAGCGGTAAAACGCATTTACTCTACCACGGACAAAGCAAGAGGCGCAGCGAAGCATGAAGCGGACATGGAAGGATACGAAACTTTCGTTATTCCTGATGATGTCGGCGGACGTTTCACTGTATTGACGCCAGTTGGCCTTCTTCCGATCGCTGTCAGCGGAGCTGATATCGACGCATTGATGCAAGGTGCTGCTGATGCCCGTGAAGCATACATGAATCCTGATTTGACAACTAACGTAGCCTACCAATACGCAGCTATCCGCAATATCCTTTACCGTAAAGGCAAAGTGACTGAGATTTTGGCTAACTATGAACCAGGCATGCAATACCTGTCAGAATGGTGGAAACAGCTATTCGGCGAATCTGAAGGTAAAGACCAAAAAGGTATTTATCCAACTAGCGCGAACTTTTCGACAGATTTGCACTCGATTGGCCAATCCATCCAAGATGGACAAAGAAATATCTTTGAGACGGTTGTTAAAGTTGCAAAACCACGCAAAACAATCGAAATTCCTTTAAGTGCAGAAGATTTGGATGGCTTAGGCTATCTTGAAGGCAAAGACGTTGATTTCGTAAACACAAAAGCTTACCAAGGAACATTATTGGCTCATACAGACGGCGGTGTACCAAACTTGTTGGTTACTATGCCTGAAATGGACGCTTATTCTTTAGGCTATCTAGTTTACTTCTTCGAAATCGCAGTAGGTATCTCCGGGTACTTGAATGGCGTGAATCCATTCGACCAACCAGGCGTTGAAGCTTACAAGAAAAATATGTTTGCGCTTCTTGGCAAACCTGGGTTCGAAGAATTAGCTGCAGAATTAAACGACAGACTATAAGCTGCAAATTGCTGAAAGCGGACAATTCGTTGTCCGCTTTTTGCGGTGTGCCCGGCATGGGTGATAACTTGGTGGTGAAAGTCCACTACAGGCTTTGCAGTAGGAACTGTTAGCGAAGGACAAGGGTGTCCACCGTGAAGTGGAATCTGAAGGAAGTCGGACGCAAACACTCGCACTGACGAACAGAAATCTCATATGAGGCTGTATGGAGACGGACGAGCTTGCCGCACATAGCAAAGTCCTATACTGCACGAATCTCCTACAGTAAATGAGGCAGTGACATGAAAGGATAAGCTGGAAGCGAAAGAATATGTAGATGTGCGGAGTAATAACCTAGGTGAACACATGGAGAAGTATGGTGAGTCCCTCATGGGTCTCGTTGTAAGTAAAAAGAATTTACTCTCGGCTGCTAAAGCGGTTAGACAAAACAAAGGGGCAGCAGGAGTAGACGGAATGACAGTGCATGAAGTGGAAGCCCACATTATCGAGTTCTATCCCCAACTAAGGAGAAAACTATTAGACGGGACATACAAGCCACAACCTGTCCGGAGGGTGGAAATCCCGAAACCAAATGGCGGAATACGGAAACTGGGAATACCAGTAGTGCGGGACCGAGTGGTCCAACAGGCCATTAGGCAGATAATAGAACCCATCATTGACCCGCATTTCCATCCGAATAGCCACGGTTTCCGAATAGGGAAAAGTAACCATTCTGCACTAAAACAGTGCGTGAATTTTTACAAAGAAGGCTTTCCCGTAGTGGTTGATTGCGATTTAAAACAGTGCTTCGACACGTTGAATCATGATAAGTTGATGTACTACCTTGAACAGTATGTACACGACAAAGCCATCCTTAATATTATCCGCAAGTTCCTGTTGAGTGGTGTAATAGACCTGTCCGGCGAATTCGTAGAAAGTGAAACAGGCGCACCGCAAGGTGGCGTAATCTCGCCACTTCTCAGCAATGTTTACTTGCATGAACTGGATAAGGAGTTGGAACAACGAGGGCACCGTTTCGTTCGCTTCGCCGATGACTTCGTAATCTTTGTAAAAACAAAGAGAGCAGGCGAGCGGGTTCTTCAGAGCGTCACTCGCTTTATCGAGAAAGACCTAAAGCTAACCGTCAACAAGGACAAAAGCAAAGTGGGGTCTCCCACCCGTTTAAAGTTCTTGGGTTGTCTGATAACTACTGTGAATGGGGTCTGTCGCTACCGACCGACCAATGCCGCCAAGAAGAAATTAGTCAACAAATTGAGACACTTGACGAAACGAAACCGTCCCGGCGATTTCCGTCAAATTTCTAACGAAATCAACAGTGTCACAAGAGGATGGATCAACTACTTCGGTTTAGGGTTCATTAAAACCTTTATCCGAAGGATTGAACAATGGCTGCATCGCAGAATCAGACAACTTATTCTTAAACGATGGAAAAGCTCACGTACGAAAATTGACAGACTATCCAAGCTTGGTCTCGATAAAGATAGCGCAAAGCGCGTCGGATTCTCCAGAAAGAAACACTGGAGGCTCTCCAAAACGCCTGAAGTTCATCGGGCACTTACGACGAAAAGACTCCACCATTGGGGCTTAATTTCATTAAGCCACCTGGCAGAGTCTGCTTACTCAAGATACTGAACCGCCGTGTACGGAACCGTACGCACGGTGGTGTGAGAGGTCGGTAGATGAACTAATCATTTACCTCCTACTCGATTGGTGAACAAATTTGAAAAAACAAGATGGAGCGGCTTTCCGGAGAGTGATGAGTGGATTGGGTTGGGATTACCGGCAAGCGGCAGTTTGCCAAATCCAAGCGTCCGACTGGAATATATTTTAAAAAAAACACTTCAAATAAAAAAGCGGATCCACAAAGAAAGCTGATGCACTGCTGTTGACAAGGCTTACATTTTTGTGGTAAAGTTTAGTTCCTCGGTAATCCGATGCGTTTTGTTTTGAAATCTGTTTGACACAGGTTTTGAATGATGATAGTATTATGGAGTTGTCTTCTGTAAGGCAACGACAACATAAAAATCATTGTTGACAGCAAGATGAAACGATGTTATCATATGAAAGTTGCTGATTCATCCGACAAGCGGTTTGAAATTTAATTTTAAAACCTGTTGACAAGATGCGGCGGCCGTGATAATATGAATAAGCAATCACGTAATACGTGATAAGCGATTGACCTTTGAAAACTGAACAAAGAATGAACGAACCAAATGTGCAGGGAGCTTCGATTTCGGTCGAGGCAAACGAAGGCGATACGTAGTATCGCAAACATAAAGTCAGCAAGAAATTAGAGCTATCAGCTTAACATGTAGGATTTCTGTACAAGAGTCCACATTTACATGAGAGTTTGATCCTGGCTCAGGACGAACGCTGGCGGCGTGCCTAATACATGCAAGTCGAACGGTCTTTTCTATGGAAGCTTGCTTCCACTGGGAAGATAGTGGCGAACGGGTGAGTAACACGTGGGTAACCTGCCCATAAGAGGGGGATAACATCCGGAAACGGGTGCTAATACCGCATAGTTTTCTTGATCGCATGATTGAGAAAGGAAAGACGGCCTTTGTGCTGTCGCTTATGGATGGACCCGCGGCGTATTAGTTAGTTGGTGAGGTAATGGCTCACCAAGACGATGATACGTAGCCGACCTGAGAGGGTGATCGGCCACATTGGGACTGAGACACGGCCCAAACTCCTACGGGAGGCAGCAGTAGGGAATCTTCCGCAATGGACGAAAGTCTGACGGAGCAACGCCGCGTGAGTGAAGAAGGTTTTCGGATCGTAAAACTCTGTTGTCAGAGAAGAACAAGTCGGAGAGTAACTGCTCCGGCCTTGACGGTATCTGACCAGAAAGCCACGGCTAACTACGTGCCAGCAGCCGCGGTAATACGTAGGTGGCAAGCGTTGTCCGGATTTATTGGGCGTAAAGCGAGCGCAGGCGGTTCCTTAAGTCTGATGTGAAAGCCCACGGCTCAACCGTGGAAGGTCATTGGAAACTGGGGAACTTGAGTGCAGAAGAGGAGAGTGGAATTCCATGTGTAGCGGTGAAATGCGTAGATATATGGAGGAACACCAGTGGCGAAGGCGACTCTCTGGTCTGTAACTGACGCTGAGGCTCGAAAGCGTGGGGAGCAAACAGGATTAGATACCCTGGTAGTCCACGCCGTAAACGATGAGTGCTAAGTGTTGGAGGGTTTCCACCCTTCAGTGCTGCAGCTAACGCATTAAGCACTCCGCCTGGGGAGTACGGCCGCAAGGCTGAAACTCAAAGGAATTGACGGGGACCCGCACAAGCGGTGGAGCATGTGGTTTAATTCGAAGCAACGCGAAGAACCTTACCAGGTCTTGACATCCTTTGACAATCCTAGAGATAGGACTTTCCCTTCGGGGACAAAGTGACAGGTGGTGCATGGTTGTCGTCAGCTCGTGTCGTGAGATGTTGGGTTAAGTCCCGCAACGAGCGCAACCCCTATTGTTAGTTGCCAGCATTCAGTTGGGCACTCTAATGAGACTGCCGGTGACAAACCGGAGGAAGGTGGGGATGACGTCAAATCATCATGCCCCTTATGACCTGGGCTACACACGTGCTACAATGGATGGTACAACGAGCAGCAAGACCGCGAGGTCAAGCGAATCTCTTAAAGCCATTCTCAGTTCGGATTGCAGGCTGCAACTCGCCTGCATGAAGCCGGAATCGCTAGTAATCGCGGATCAGCACGCCGCGGTGAATACGTTCCCGGGTCTTGTACACACCGCCCGTCACACCACGAGAGTTTGTAACACCCGAAGTCGGTGAGGTAACCTTTTTGGAGCCAGCCGCCTAAGGTGGGACAGATGATTGGGGTGAAGTCGTAACAAGGTAGCCGTATCGGAAGGTGCGGCTGGATCACCTCCTTTCTAAGGAATATAATGGAATCCTTGCTTGGTTCAATCATTCTTTGTTCAGTTTTGAGAGATCAATCTCTCAAGCAAGAAAAATTTGTTCTTTGAAAACTGAATACTACAAAAATAAAGTAAGAAACCTAAACATTTTACCGCGTTTTAAGTTGACTTAAATGAGTTTTTAACGAAATAAGTTAGCAAGCCAGCAATGGCGAGCTTAACCATAGGTTAAGTGAATAAGGGCGCACGGTGGATGCCTAGGCACTAGGAGCCGATGAAGGACGGGACTAACACCGATATGCTCCGGGGAGCTGTAAGTAAGCTTTGATCCGGAGATTTCCGAATGGGGCAACCCAATATCTTTGATAGGATATTACGTTACACTGAATACATAGGTGTATCGAGGAACACGCAGGGAACTGAAACATCTCATTACCTGCAGGAAGAGAAAGAAAATTCGATTCCCTTAGTAGCGGCGAGCGAAACGGGAAAAGCCCAAACCAAAGAGCTTGCTCTTTGGGGTTGTAGGACTGGGACATGAGACTGCAATGGATAGCAGAAGCCAACTGGAAAGTTGCGCAACATAGGGTAATAGCCCCGTATGCGAAATCCAAAACAGCTCTACCAGTATCCTGAGTACGGCGGAACACGAGAAATTCCGTCGGAATCCGGGAGGACCATCTCCCAAGGCTAAATACTCCCTAGTGACCGATAGTGAACCAGTACCGTGAGGGAAAGGTGAAAAGCACCCCGGAAGGGGAGTGAAACAGTACCTGAAACCGTGTGCCTACAAGTAGTCAAAGCCCGTTAATGGGTGATGGCGTACCTTTTGTAGAATGGACCGGCGAGTTACGATTTCATGCGAGGTTAAGTTGAAAAGACGGAGCCGCAGCGAAAGCGAGTCTGAATAGGGCGAATAAGTATGAGGTCGTAGACCCGAAACCAAGTGACCTACCCATGTCCAGGTTGAAGGTGCGGTAATACGCACTGGAGGACCGAACCCACGCACGTTGAAAAGTGCGGGGATGAGGTGTGGGTAGCGGAGAAATTCCAATCGAACTTGGAGATAGCTGGTTCTCTCCGAAATAGCTTTAGGGCTAGCCTCGGATATGCGAATCATGGAGGTAGAGCACTGTTTGGACTAGGGGCCCTTCTCGGGTTACCGAATTCAGATAAACTCCGAATGCCATTGATTTAGATCCGGGAGTCAGACTGCGAGTGATAAGATCCGTAGTCAAAAGGGAAACAGCCCAGACCACCAGCTAAGGTCCCAAAGTATCTGTTAAGTGGAAAAGGATGTGGGGTTGCACAGACAACTAGGATGTTGGCTCAGAAGCAGCCACCATTTAAAGAGTGCGTAATAGCTCACTAGTCGAGTGACCCTGCGCCGAAAATTTACCGGGGCTAAACAGATCACCGAAGCTGTGGATGGAACCTTCGGGTTCCGTGGTAGGAGAGCGTTCTAAGGGCATCGAAGCCAGATCGTGAGGACTGGTGGAGCGCTTAGAAGTGAGAATGCCGGTATGAGTAGCGCAAGACGGGTGAGAATCCCGTCCACCGAATAACTAAGGTTTCCTGGGGAAGGCTCGTCCTCCCAGGGTTAGTCGGGACCTAAGCTGAGGCCGATAGGCGTAGGCGATGGACAACAGGTTGATATTCCTGTACCAGTTGCTTTTGTTTGAGCGATGGAGGGACGCAGGAGGCTAAGGAATGCACACGATCGGAAATGTGTGTCCAAGCAGCAAGTCTGAGAACGAGTGAAATGCTTTTTCTCTCAAGGACAAGCTGTGATGGGGAGCGAAATTTAGTAGCGAAGTTCCTGATGTCACACTGCCAAGAAAAGCTTCTAGTGAGAAAGTAACTGCCCGTACCGCAAACCGACACAGGTAGTTGAGGAGAGAATCCTAAGGTGTGCGAGAGAACTCTCGTTAAGGAACTCGGCAAAATGACCCCGTAACTTCGGGAGAAGGGGTGCTGACCGCAAGGTCAGCCGCAGTGAATAGGCCCAAGCGACTGTTTATCAAAAACACAGGTCTCTGCAAAATCGAAAGATGACGTATAGGGGCTGACGCCTGCCCGGTGCTGGAAGGTTAAGAGGAGAGGTTAGCGCAAGCGAAGCTTTGAATTGAAGCCCCAGTAAACGGCGGCCGTAACTATAACGGTCCTAAGGTAGCGAAATTCCTTGTCGGGTAAGTTCCGACCCGCACGAAAGGCGTAACGATTTGGGCACTGTCTCAACGAGAGACTCGGTGAAATTATAGTACCAGTGAAGATGCTGGTTACCCGCGACAGGACGGAAAGACCCCATGGAGCTTTACTGCAGTTTGATATTGCGTGTTTGTATCACATGTACAGGATAGGTAGGAGCCAATGATACCGGGACGCCAGTCTCGGAGGAGGCAACGGTGGGATACTACCCTTGTGATATGACCACTCTAACCCGCTGCTCTTAGCGAGCAGGGAGACAGTGTCAGACGGGCAGTTTGACTGGGGCGGTCGCCTCCAAAAATGTAACGGAGGCGCCCAAAGGTTCCCTCAGAATGGTTGGAAATCATTCGTAGAGTGTAAAGGCAGAAGGGAGCTTGACTGCGAGACCTACAAGTCGAGCAGGGACGAAAGTCGGGCTTAGTGATCCGGTGGTTCCGCATGGAAGGGCCATCGCTCAACGGATAAAAGCTACCCTGGGGATAACAGGCTTATCTCCCCCAAGAGTTCACATCGACGGGGAGGTTTGGCACCTCGATGTCGGCTCATCGCATCCTGGGGCTGTAGTCGGTCCCAAGGGTTGGGCTGTTCGCCCATTAAAGCGGTACGCGAGCTGGGTTCAGAACGTCGTGAGACAGTTCGGTCCCTATCCGTCGCGGGCGTTGGAAATTTGAGAGGAGCTGTCCTTAGTACGAGAGGACCGGGATGGACACACCGCTGGTGTACCAGTTGTTCTGCCAAGAGCATCGCTGGGTAGCTATGTGTGGACGGGATAAACGCTGAAAGCATCTAAGCGTGAAGCCCCCCTCAAGATGAGATTTCCCATCACTTTAAGTGAGTAAGACCCCTGAGAGATGATCAGGTAGATAGGTTGGGAGTGGAAGTACAGCGATGTATGGAGCGGACCAATACTAATCGGTCGAGGACTTAACCAATTTTTAAAAAGAAGAGAACTCAAGCGGTGTTTTCGGATTCCCTTTATTTTGTAGATTCAGTTTTGAGAGAACAACGTTCTCTTGAAAAATGTGCGGTGACGATGGCAAGAAGGTCACACCTGTTCCCATCTCGAACACAGAAGTTAAGCTTCTTAGCGCCGATTGTAGTGAAGGGTTTCCCTTTGTGAGAGTAGGACGTTGCCGCGCATTTATATCATGGAGGTTTAGCTCAGCTGGGAGAGCGTCTGCCTTACAAGCAGGATGTCGGCGGTTCGATCCCGTCAACCTCCATCCATGAGTTATTAGCTCAGTTGGTAGAGCATCTGACTTTTAATCAGAGGGTCGCAGGTTCGAGCCCTGCATAACTCATTTGCGGGTGTGGCGGAATTGGCAGACGCACTAGATTTAGGATCTAGCGCCGCAAGGCGTGGGGGTTCAAGTCCCTTCACCCGCATAATTGAATACGCCGGCTTAGCTCAGTTGGTAGAGCATCTGATTTGTAATCAGAGGGTCGAGGGTTCGAATCCTTTAGCCGGCACCATTCGCGGAAGTAGTTCAGTGGTAGAACATCACCTTGCCAAGGTGGGGGTCGCGGGTTCGAACCCCGTCTTCCGCTTTCATAAGGACTATGCCAGACCTTATGAAAGAAACAAACAGTAACATGCCGGGGTGGCGGAACTGGCAGACGCACAGGACTTAAAATCCTGCGGTGAGTGATCACCGTATCGGTTCGATTCCGATTCTCGGCATTTAGGCACCCATAGCTCAATTGGATAGAGTACTTGACTACGAATCAAGCGGTTACAGGTTCGACTCCTGTTGGGTGCATTTTTTAATATTTTCAAACGGGAAGTAGCTCAGCTTGGTAGAGCACTTGGTTTGGGACCAAGGGGTCGCAGGTTCGAATCCTGTCTTCCCGATCACTTAAATTATGGGGCCTTAGCTCAGCTGGGAGAGCGCCTGCCTTGCACGCAGGAGGTCAGCGGTTCGATCCCGCTAGGCTCCATTTTTTTTATTTTTTGGCGGTGTAGCTCAGATGGCTAGAGCGTCCGGTTCATACCCGGGAGGTCATGGGTTCGACCCCCTTCGCCGCTATTTCAACCTTGCTTCGGACCTTTAGCTCAGTTGGTTAGAGCAGACGGCTCATAACCGTCCGGTCGCAGGTTCGAGTCCTGCAAGGTCCATGAAAAACTTAGCTCAGCTTATGGAGGATTACCCAAGTCCGGCTGAAGGGAACGGTCTTGAAAACCGTCAGGCGTGTAAAAGCGCGCAAGGGTTCGAATCCCTTATCCTCCTTTGTCATGGCTGTTGGCGCTTTAGCGACATTACAGACATGATACACTTGAGCGCAAGCTCACAGTGTTTCCTTATTATTATCGCGGGGTGGAGCAGTTGGCAGCTCGCCGGGCTCATAACCCGGAGGTCACAGGTTCAAGTCCTGTCCCCGCAATTGTCATGATTGTTGCTGCTTCAGCAGCTTACAAGCATGATACACTTGGGCGCAAGCCCACAGTGTTTCCTATTCTTTATAATATGGGGAAATATATATAAAGTTTTACGCATGGTTCCGTGGTGTAGGGGTCAACATGCCTGCCTGTCACGCAGGAGATCGCGGGTTCAAATCCCGTCGGAGCCGCCATGCGGGTGTAGTTTAGTGGTAAAACCCCAGCCTTCCAAGCTGATGTCGGGAGTTCGATTCTCCTCACCCGCTTTTTTTAAGAAGGGCCTATAGCTCAGCTGGTTAGAGCGCACGCCTGATAAGCGTGAGGTCGATGGTTCGAGTCCATTTAGGCCCATTGATAAAGCAACAATATTAACAGAAAATTTCTTGTTATGGGGAAGTACTCAAGTGGCTGAAGAGGCGCCCCTGCTAAGGGTGTAGGTCGTTAACGCGGCGCGAGGGTTCAAATCCCTCCTTCTCCGTAGCTTTATCAGAAAAATAAAAAATCATGGTCCGTTGGTCAAGCGGTTAAGACACCGCCCTTTCACGGCGGTAACACGGGTTCGATTCCCGTACGGATCATTGTCATGGCCCTTAGGTCATAATAAAATTATCGCGGGGTGGAGCAGTTGGCAGCTCGCCGGGCTCATAACCCGGAGGTCACAGGTTCAAGTCCTGTCCCCGCAATTGATTCTGATTTCAGTTGAATGAGGATCTTTATCGCTAGTTCGATTCGCTTCATGCGCTTTTGAAGGGGCTATAGCTCAGCTGGTTAGAGCGCACGCTTGATAAGCGTGAGGTCGATGTTTCGAGTCCATTTAGGCCCATTTGTACTATCTCTTTATGGCCCGTTGGTCAAGCGGTTAAGACACCGCCCTTTCACGGCGGTAACACGGGTTCGATTCCCGTACGGGTCATCATTGCGAAGCACTCTTTTGAGTGCTTTTTTTCTGGTATGAAAACAGGCAGCTGCACCAGTCGAATTGACCGGTGCAGCTGCCTGTTTTCATTAGACCAAGAACAGTAAGGAATAAGCCAACGTGAAAAGAAAACTGTAGTTGGTTAGATATTGTTCCATTTTAAGGGCGCCTTGAAATCTCTTTTTGATTAAAGGCAAGACCAGCAGAATGGAAAATCCGAATAAGATGTTGGCCCATAGTGAGCTGTTGAGTTTAAGTATTTGGAAGATTCCTGTTGCATAGGCAAGCAGGAAAGTCGTCATTTTCAAATTTTTTGAGTGCTTCAGAAGCAACTGTTGGTAATAAGTCATTGTTCGATCGCTGTTTGAAGTGTTCTTGACCTGAGCCTGTATCAAATTAAAAATATGGAACAGGATCAATGGAAGGACTTCATATTGCAGCTGCAGTGGGATAAAGTTTGCCTGGGAAAAAAAGGATACAGATGAAAGGATGAGTATCTTAAAGAAAGGCCTCAACAGTATCTCGTAAAAAGTATTTGTCATGCTATACGGATAAAACTGTAGGATCGAGTAAACAAGATAAAGCATAAGTATGGCAGCCAGGATCAGGTTCGACAAAGAGAAAATGATGCTCAATAATCCAATTGACAGGATCCCGAAAATAACAATCGCTTTATAGGGCAGTTTTGCGTAGGATTGTTCGCTTTTTGTGAATAGCCGTTCCAAAGCATGGGTAAACAGCAGAAATAGATAAAGCATAAAAAGCAGCAGATAGTTGGGTCCGTTGAAGGCCAGACCTCTCCATGCTCCGAAAAGAAGCAACGTCAATGGGGCCGTCAGCATAGCCAAGAAGGTGTTGTTCATCAGGTGCATGAATTGTTTCTTGATTGTCAGCATAATCTCTTCCTTCTTCATTAATTGGTACGAGTAAGTGTGTCAGTTCATCTATATTGCGCAGATTCATCATAGGTTAACGTCTATGCGATGTCAAGTCGGGGAAGAGTCAGAAGTGGCCCTAAAATATTTGGATAAGTATTTTTTGGGGCTGTCATCTGGAGCGCAAAGGTGAAATTCTCTTATTTTTTGTTGCTTTTTCGACGATGATAGCGTATATTAGGTATGTTGCATTTCAGAGGCTAATTGCAATATCCCGATAGGATTCACAACATGTGAAGACGCCTTGTAACCAAAAAATGGGGGAATGAAAAATGGTAGAAAAAAGATTATTTACTTCAGAGTCAGTGACGGAAGGTCATCCGGATAAAATCGCTGATCAGATCAGCGATGCAATTTTGGATACGCTGTTGGCTGCTGATCCAAACGCGCGTGTTGCTTGCGAAACAATCGTCACGACAGGACTAGTTGTTGTCTTTGGTGAAATCACGACTAGCGCATACGTAAACATCCAACAGATTGTCCGCGATACTGTAACTGAAATTGGTTATACACGCGGTAAATTTGGTTTCGATGCGGATAATTTGGCTGTGATGGTATCCTTGGACGAACAATCCGACGATATCGCAATCGGCGTCAACGAATCATTGGAACGCAGAGAACTGGTGACTACGGATTACAATGAAATCGGGGCAGGGGACCAAGGTTTGATGTTCGGTTTTGCAATCAACGAAACGGAAGAACTGATGCCTTTACCTATTTCGCTTAGTCATAAGTTAGCGAAACGTTTATCTGAAGTCCGCAAAGACGGGACTTTGGAATATTTAAGACCGGACGGAAAAACGCAAGTTACCGTGGAATACGATGAGAACGGCAAACCGAAACGTGTGGACACAATCGTTTTGAGCACGCAACATGATGAGAATGTCACTTTGGAACAATTGAAACAAGATATTTTGGAACATGTCATCCATGCGGTCATCGACGATGCTTTACTGGATGCTGATACTAAATATTTCATCAATCCTACTGGACGCTTTGTTATCGGCGGGCCTAAAGGTGATTCCGGCCTGACGGGAAGAAAAATCATCGTTGACACTTATGGTGGGTATGCGCGTCATGGTGGCGGTGCTTTCTCAGGTAAGGATGCTACAAAAGTTGACCGTTCTGCAAGTTATGCTGCCCGTTACATCGCGAAGAACATCGTTGCGGCCGGATTAGCTACAAAATGTGAAATCCAATTGGCGTATGCGATCGGTGTTGCTGAACCGGTTTCGATTGCGATCGACACGTTCGGTACAAGCGACTATCCAGAAGCCATTTTGATAGAAGCGGTGCGCAAAAACTTCAACTTGACGCCGGCAGGCATCATCCAAATGTTGGATCTGCGTCGTCCTATCTTTAAAAAGACGGCAGCCTACGGACATTTTGGCCGTGAGGATGCTGACTTCACTTGGGAGAAGACGGATAAAACAGACGCTTTGCTTTCGTATGTCCAAGCAGGCAAATAATAGCAAGCACAAAAAAGGAAGCGTTCCGGTCATTTGCCGGAGCGCTTCCTTTTTTCTATTTCATGTAAGGAGTTTTCTTTTTCTCGATGGCAATCAAGATCGGCGGATGATTGATCTGATTGATGAAGCCATATTGCAGTACCTTGAATAAGGCTTGATTCAAAGTGCTGCAATATTCCAGCAGGGCATTTTTCTCTTCCATGCCGCCTGCATGACCACTGTATACAACCAAAAGGATGTAGCTCCCGATCCGCAACTTGGGCAACAAGGCGTTGACGGCACGGATGGTCGTATCTTTTTGGGTGATGATCGTTTTGTCGGATCCATGCAGGTACCCCAAGTTGAAGACGGCGCCGCCGATTTCAGCATGGTCGGCCAACACTTCCGCAACTGTTTCATGACCTTGGTGAAGCAGGGTGACAGGATCCGTCAAGCCAGCCAGCAATAGCTTTTGCTTCGTGGTTTCGATGGCTTGTTTCTGGACATCAAATCCGATCACTTTTCCTGTCGGACCGACCAACGTAGCCATAAGGACCGTGTCATTTCCGTTTCCGACGGTGGCATCAATGACGAAATCCCCTTTACAGACTGTTTCCTTCAGCAATTTATGACTGAAGTCCACTGCGGACAACAACATGTTCCTCACCCTTATTTCTGATATTGTGGATCCCTTGATAAGTATTGCGGCGTTCCAACTCTTGGTCGATTGCGTTCAGCACTTCCCACTTTTTGAGACTCCACATCGGTCCGACAAGGGTGTCACGCGGGGCGTCTCCCGTGATGCGGTGGATGACGATTTCTTCCGGAATGACTTCAAGCTGATCGCAGACGAGTTCAACATATTCGTCCTTCTCCAGCAACCTCAGCCTGCCTTGATGGTAGTCCCGGAGCATTTTGGTGTTTTTCATCAAATGGAGCAGATGGATCTTGATGCCTTGGATGTCCGAATCCAGGATGACGCGGTTGACGCTCTCCATCATCATCTCGTGGGTTTCTCCCGGAAGCCCATTGATGAGATGGGTGCACACCGGGATATTGTGCGCACGCAGTTCATCGACTGCTTTCAGGTAGGTATCATAGGAGTGCGCCCGGTTGATGATTTTGCTTGTTTCTTCATGGATGGTCTGTAGTCCCAATTCCACCCATATATAATAGCGTTTGTTCAGTTCCGCCAAATATTCAATCGTTTCTGGCGGTAGGCAGTCCGGGCGCGTTGCGATCATGATGCCTACAATGCCGTCCTCGTTGACGACCTGTTCATAACGATGACGCAGAATATCCACCGGAGCGTGCGTGTTGGTGAAGTTCTGGAAATAGGCGATGTAGCTTTTTACATTCGGCCATTTTTTGTGCATCATGTCGATGCCTTTGCGCAATTGGATAGGCAGCGGGTCGATCCGGTTTTGGGCAAAATCGCCGGATCCGGAAACGGTGCAGAAGGTACAACCGCCGTGTGCGACGGTGCCGTCGCGGTTGGGGCAATCAAAACCGCCGTCGATGGCGACTTTGAATATCTTTTCGCCAAAGTGTTGTTGCAGATGGTAATTCCATGTATGGTAACGTTTATTCGTGTCACTGTATAAAAATTGATTCGTCAATTCTTTCACCTCACCGTGTATTTTATCATGATTTTTGCCAAGTCAATAGCCTATTTGAAGGATTGGACTACATTTTGTAAGAAACCAAATCGGGAAAGGGCTTACTTTTAAGTAATGGAAAGGATTGTTACAGATATATTTCAATTGTTAAATATTAAATATGGTTATGAAAGCCATTCAAAAATTAGGGAAACAAACATATAATAGACATATTGGAGGATTTTCTTAAAATAAATTTAAATTATTGTCCATCATTTTTATAAATTCAGATTTTTTCACTGCCGAACCGGCAGTATTTCGATACAGGGAGTGGTATATTTTGGTGTTATCCAGAAACGAACGAATCAACCAAAAGAAAAAAGAACAACTGATCAATTCTTTTATCACCACGAATAAAAGACTGAAACGCAGCGTAGCGATGTTGAGCACATCGTTCTTTATGACAACTGTCGTGAAGCCAGTCCAACTGGTTTTGGCAGCAGAGACGAATACACTTGGAACAACGGATACACAAGTATATTCCGCGAATCCCTTTTTGAACCAGATCATCCCGTCCGCGACCGTAATCGCTGCCCAAAATGATCTGTACGCCTCCGTGATGATGGCCCAAGCCATTCTGGAAAGTGGCTGGGGTACAAGCACTTTATCAAAGGCTCCTAACTACAACCTGTTCGGTATCAAAGGTGAATACAATGGGGAGTCCATCAATATGGAGACATTGGAAGACAGCGGTGGACAGAATTACTATCCCATCAACGCTGAATTCAGAAAATATCCTTCGTATGCGGAATCCTTGCAGGATTACGCAAATCTTCTGGCTAACGGAACCAGCTGGAATCCGACATACTATGCCGGAGCCTGGAAGAGCAATGCAGCCACTTATCAGGATGCCACGGCTTACCTGACCGGCCGCTATGCGACGGATACAGCTTACAGCACCAAATTGAACAGGATCATTGCGCAATACGGCTTGGATCAATATGACAACTATCAGCCTGTAGTCGATGAAGAGATTGAAGAGCCGGATGCAGGCAATATCGATTTCGAAACACCGACTGAAACGCCCGAATTACCAACTGTAGAGCTTCCGGAGAATACCGATGAGAATACCCCTGAACAAGAGACACCAGGTGAGTCAGCAGAGGATCCGGAAGATACGGAAACTCCTGCTACACCGGAAACTCCGGTTCAAGCGGGGAATGCCGTCCATACTGTCCAATCCGGCGACACGCTATACGCCATCGCTAAAAAATATGGGATCTCGTTAGTCGATCTCTTGACGCTGAATAAATTGAATTCCAATACGATCTATGTGGGCGACCGTCTGGTGCTGCCTGACAGTGTCGCAGTCGAGGAAGATACGCCTGCGGAAAATGTGGAGGAAGAAACAACTACACCAACCACGCCAACTGAAACGCCGTCAAATCCGACAACTGCAGTCTATACGGTGAAATCGGGTGATACATTGTGGTCGATCGCGAATGCAAACAACATGACCGTTACAGCACTGAAGACCGCAAACAGTCTGACTTCCGATGCGATCTATCCGGGTCAAGTCTTGAAGACTACCGGCACATCGGCCGGTACCACAGCGCCAACTACCGGAACGAATACAGGCACTATGGAAACAACTATCACAGGTGCTTTCATCAAACCGGCCAGCGGATACATTTCATCTCCATTCGGATACCGTACGTCGCCTATCAATGGCGCGTTGGAATTCCATCGCGGCATTGATATCGCAGGCAGCGGCAATATTTCCGCGGCGCAAGCGGGCGTAGTGGAAGTCGCGGCTTATCACTACAGCTACGGCAACTATGTTGTCATCAACCACGGGAAAATTAATGGTGTGACCATTAAGACGTTGTATGCGCATATGCAGTCCGGTCTTTCGGTATCGGTCGGGCAGACCGTCAGCCAAGGCCAAAAAATCGGCGTGATGGGAACAACCGGCAGTTCGACAGGAGTCCATCTGCATTTCGAAGTGCAGGAAAACGGGACAGTCGTCAATCCAGTGAACTACATCAACGGCACCACTACAGTGACGCCAGGAGTGACAACACCAACAACAACGCCAGCCACCGGCAGCAGTGTCGTTGTCGTGTCCGGAGACACTTTGTGGAAGATTGCGACCGCGAACGGGTTGACTGTATCAGAATTAAAAACGCTGAACAACCTGACAAGTGATGCGATTATGACCGGGCAAACACTGCTCTTGAAGAGTGCGGCTTCGGTAACACCGACAACACCGACAACACCGACAACACCGACCGTGACGCCGGGAACAACAACCGGAACCGTAACGGTAGCATCGGGCGACACACTCTGGAAAATCGCGAATGCGAACGGTGTGAGTGTAGCTGAACTGAAGACGCTGAACAACCTGACGAGTGATGTCATCGTTCCAGGCCAAACATTGTTGCTTAAACAAACTGCGACAACGCCGAGTGTGACGCAACCGACGCCGCCGGCTATACCGACAACACCGACAGCACCGTCGACTGTAGGCACAATCACGGTGGCGTCCGGCGATACGCTTTGGAAATTGGCGAATGCCAACGGTTTGAGCGTAGCTGAACTGAAAACACTGAACAGTCTTACTTCTGATGTCATTGTGCCAGGGCAAGTGTTGACGCTTAAGAGCGCGACAGTCACAGCGCCGTCCGTTACCCAGCCGTCGACACCAGCGCCGCCAACGTCCAACACGACGAGTACAATCACAGTGGCCTCCGGCGATACGCTCTGGAAAATTGCGAATGCGAACGGCCTGACCGTCGCAGAACTGAAGACATTTAACAACCTGAGTTCCGATTATATTTATCCGGGTCAATCATTGCAGGTGAAAGCTACGGTTACAACCGGGAATACTTCCACCGTTGTAACGACGCCGACTGTAACGACACCGACTGTTCCGACTGCCACAAACAAAGTGTACACGGTCCAAAAAGGGGATACACTCTATAAAATTGCATCCGCAAATGGCGTTTCTGTTGCCGAGCTGAAGACTTGGAATAGTCTGAGCACAGATATCATTTTTGTGAACCAATCATTGAAGTTGTCTGCAACGACAGCTTCGACGCAGACAACCGCACCAACGACTAGTGCGCCTGCGGCATCCGGTAATACGTATACCGTCCAAAAAGGCGATACCCTGTACAGCATCGCCAAGAAAAATGGCGTAAGCTTAGCGGCTTTGATTGAAGCGAATGATATCACGTCCAACATCATTTATGTGGGTCAAGTCATCAGCCTCTAAGTCATAAAGGGATTGGTCAGGGTAGGCATCAAGTCTTGATGAAATGAGTTTTATTTGTTAAAATAGCAGATGAATCAATTCATAACTGAAACAGACATAGAGAAGGAATAGTAGAGAGCAGCTTTTTTGAAGAGAGTGCATGGGTGGTGGAAATGCACAAAGAGCCTTTTGAACTCGCCTTTGAGTTGTTCCGCCGAAAGCATCAGTAAGCGGGACCGCATCGCTGCGTTACAGGCATGATAAGGAATGCAAAGACATTCAATATAGGTGGTACCACGAAAAACTCGTCCTATAGGCAGAACCAGTGATGGGCGCTGCCTATAGGACTTTTTTTATGGCCAATCGCCTGTTTGGATGAATGAAAAGAAAAGGATGTTGCTGGAAATGGGTTATACGCATAAAACGATTGAGAAAAAATGGCAAAAATATTGGGCAGACAACCGCACCTTCAAAACGACCGAAGAGGGCGGGAAACCAAAATATTATGTATTGGATATGTTCCCTTACCCATCCGGCCAAGGCTTGCATGTAGGCCATCCGGAAGGCTACACGGCGACGGATATCGTTGCCCGCGCAAAACGCGCACAAGGTTTCAACGTATTGCATCCGATGGGTTGGGATGCTTTTGGATTGCCGGCTGAGCAATATGCATTGGATACCGGTAACGATCCGGCTGATTTTACCGAACTTAACATCAAAACTTTCAAGCGTCAGATCCAATCATTGGGATTCAGCTATGACTGGAGCCGCGAAATCAATACGACGGATCCAAGCTACTACAAATGGACGCAATGGATCTTCACAAAATTGTACGAACAAGGTTTGGCCTATGAGGCGGAAGTTTCCGTCAACTGGTGCCCGGCGCTTGGCACCGTACTTGCCAATGAAGAAGTCGTCGACGGCGTCAGCGAACGTGGCGGCCATCCGGTCTACCGTAAACCGATGAGACAATGGATGCTGAAAATCACTGCTTATGCAGAACGCCTGCTGGACGATCTTGAATTGGTGGACTGGCCGGAAAGCATCAAAGAGATGCAACGGAACTGGATCGGACGTTCGGAAGGTTCGAACGTCACTTTCAAGATCAAAGATACGGATAAAGACTTCACGGTCTTCACGACCAGACCGGACACGTTGTACGGTGCTACCTATGCAGTCATGGCGCCTGAATTGCCATTGGTGAAGGAAATCATGTCCTTGCAGCAGGCCGAATCCGTTGAAGCTTACATCGATTCCATTTCACTGAAGAGCGATCTGGATCGTACGGAACTTGCGAAGGAAAAGACCGGCGTATTCACTGGCGCTTATGCGATCAATCCGGTGAACGGCAAAGAAATCCCAATCTGGATCGCCGATTATGTATTGGCGACATACGGAACCGGCGCCATCATGGCCGTTCCTGCCCATGACACCCGCGACTATGAGTTTGCCAAAAAATTCGAATTGGAGATCATCCCGGTACTTGAAGGCGGAAACGTCGAAGAGGAAGCCTACACTGAAGATGGCTTGCACATCAACTCCGACTTCCTGAACGGATTGGATAAAGCGACAGCGATCGCGAAGATGAATGACTGGCTGTCCGAAAACGGACTGGGCGAAAAAGTGATTTCCTACCGTCTGCGCGATTGGTTGTTCTCGAGACAAAGATACTGGGGCGAACCGATTCCGGTCATCCACTGGGAAGACGGCACATCGACAACGGTTCCTGAGAATGAATTGCCGTTGCTGCTGCCGAAAACCGATCAGGTAAAACCGAGCGGCACTGGGGAATCCCCGCTTGCCGTCATCGATGAGTGGGTAAATGTTGTCGATCCTGTCACTGGCATGAAAGGCAGACGCGAAACCAACACAATGCCGCAATGGGCGGGCAGCTCATGGTACTTCTTGCGCTTTATGGATCCGCATAACCGCAACGATCTTGCTTCAAAAGAGAGACTGGACTATTGGCAGAACGTCGACTTGTATATAGGTGGTGCCGAGCATGCGGTCCTTCATCTACTGTATGCGCGTTTCTGGCATAAGTTCCTTTATGATATCGGCATCGTTCCAACGAAAGAGCCGTTCCAAAAGTTGTACAACCAAGGCATGATCTTGGGCGAAAACAACGAGAAAATGTCCAAATCAAAAGGCAATGTCGTAAATCCGGATGACATCGTGGAACGCTATGGCGCAGACACGCTCCGCATGTACGAAATGTTCATGGGACCTTTGGATGCATCGTCGACATGGAGTGAAGGCGGCATCGAAGGCAGCCGCAAGTTCCTGGATCGCATTTGGCGCTTGCTTCTGGACGAAAATGACAAGATGCGAGACCGCATCACAACCATCAACACGCATGAATTGGATAAGGTCTACCATCAGACAGTCAAGAAGGTAACCGAGGATTACGATAACCTGCACTTCAACACAGCAATCTCTCAAATGATGATCTTTATCAATGAAGCCTATAAAGTGGAGGCACTGCCGTTCGAATACGTTACCGGCTTCGTTCAACTGCTTGCGCCGATTGCACCGCACTTCAGTGAAGAACTTTGGGTGAAACTGGGCAAACCGGAAGGTATTTCCTATGTTGCGTGGCCAACGTATGATGAAGCTTTCCTTGTCGAAGACGAGATCGAAGTCGTATTCCAGATCAACGGTAAAGTAAAAACCAAAGAAATGGTTCCGTCCGATATTTCCAATGATGACATGATTGCTATGGCATTGGAAAACAGCATCATCAAAGAGGGGATCGAAGGCAAAACCGTCAGAAAAACCATCGCTATCCCAGGAAAACTGGTCAATGTTGTAGCGAACTAAACAGAAACATTATAAAAAAGAACGAACCCCCACTGACGGGATGTTCGTTCTTTTTTGTATTTGTGTTCTTTGGAATGGGATTCTACGCCCTTGCTTAAGGAATGATCAACACTTGACCGACACGGATAAGGTTCGGATTGGCTATTCCGTTGGCGTTCACGAGTTGGGTGATGGTGACGCCATAGCGAAGCGCGATGGCATAGAGCGTATCCCCGGCTTTGACGGTATAGGACGTTCCGGTTGTGGGTGTTGTAGGAATCGTAGGTGTTCCGGCGCCAGGTATCGTCAGTACTTGGCCGATACTGATCAGATTGGCGTTGGCAATGCCGTTTGCATTAACGATCGCTTGGACCGTCACGCCATACCGCAAGGCGATCGCATAGAGCGTATCCCCGGCTTTGACTGTGTAAGTTGTGCCGGTAGTCGGCGTTGTAGGAGTCGTAGGAGTTGTCGGCGTGCTAGTTCCCGGGATCGTCAAAACTTGTCCGACGCGGATCAGGTTGGCGTTGGCAATGCCGTTTGCATTAACGATCGCTTGGACCGTCACGCCATACCGCAAGGCGATTGCATAGAGCGTATCCCCGGCTTTGACTGTGTAAGTTGTGCCGGTAGTCGGCGTTGTAGGAGTCGTAGGAGTAGTCGGCGCAGTTGTTCCCGGGATCGTCAAAACTTGTCCGACGCGGATCAGGTTGGCGTTGGCAATGCCGTTTGCATTAACGATCGCTTGGACCGTCACGCCATACCGCAAGGCGATCGCATAAAGCGTGTCGCCCGCTTGGACTGTGTAGCTCGTTCCCGTTCCTGTTCCCGGAGTGCTTGTGGTGTTCATAAGCTGAGAAAGCGTCACAAACGAGTAGCCCATCGCACGCAGCTGATTGATGATGTTCGGCAATGCGGCAGTCGTCCCGTTGGCGCCGTAACCGGCGTGCATCAATACAATGGCCCCTGGCACGATGTTGTTGATGACGCGGTTATAGATGTCATTGGCTGAATTGCCTGTCCAGTCGAGCGAATCGATAGTCCACTGGAATGTGTAAGTATAGCCGGCGTTTCCGACTGTTTGCAGGACGGTATTGTTATAGGATCCGAAAGGAGCGCGGAAGAAAGGTTTTGTGCTCTTACCGGTGAGGTTTGCGATGATTGTTTCGGTTCGGTTGAGTTGGTTTGTCATCTCGGTAGTCGATACGGTTGTGAAGTCCGGATGGTTATAGGAGTGGTTTCCGATATCATGGCCAGCGGCGACAATGTTCTTGATTGCCTGCGGATGATTTTCAGCACCTTGACCGATGAGGAAGAAAGTGGCTTTTACATTATTGGCTGATAATGTGTTCAGAATTGATTGGATATAATATCCGTCCGATCCATCATCAAACGTTAAGGCAACGACCTTATTGGATGTAGAACCTTGGTAAATAATCTGCGAGGTAGCAGCCAAAGCAGGTGTTGCCGAAAAGGTGAAGAAAAGCAGGAGCGAAAGGATTACTCCGAATAAATGTCTGAACCCCTTTCTTGAGGTGTTCATTTTTATTCCTCTTTTCTATTGCAGCCTATGCGAAACGGTTGACATGACAGCATCGCAAGCAAAGTGCCAGTGAAGTTGATTTTGGCAAAAAAATGGATTGACAGAGTTTTTTTCACACTTACATTTTACCATAAACGATAAGGCGATGGTATGAAAACGCATGCGAAGAAATAGGACGTTTAGCCTGGAAATGTCAGGAATTATTCTGAAATTATTAGGATTTTGCAAAATAAGACTGCTATAGATTGAAAAAAAACTGATATTTGGTAAAATACTTGAGTGATGGAATTATTATTCTCTTTCATTCATCGGGAAGAAAGCAGGTTGCAAATGTCAACAGATAGAAAAGTCAACGAAGAAAATGAAACAACAAACAATAAGATGGTACAGGGGACTTTTTGGATGACTTTCGGGAGCATTTTTTCCCGATTGATCGGCGCACTCTACATCATCCCATGGAATGCCTTGATGGGCTCGACTGATGCGGCCAATACGGCCAATGCCCTTTATTCGATAGGGTACACACCCTATCAGCTGTTCCTTTCGATCGGGATAGCAGGCTTCCCGGCAGCGATGTCCAAGCAGGTGGCCCAATACAATGCAAAAAATCAATACCGTACCGGGATCGACATCTTCAAGAAGAGCATGTTCTTCATGCTTTTGACGGGTGCGGTCAGTGCTGCGCTGATGTACGGTTTGGCACCGACTATCGCTGAGAACAGTCCGGCCGCTTCGCCTGAAGACGGGGCGTTGGTGATCCGTGCCTTGGCGCCCGCCTTACTGCTGGTGCCAGGCATGAGCTTGATGCGCGGCTTTTTTCAGGGCTATCAAGATATGGTGCCTTCAGCGATTTCACAAGTGTTCGAACAGATCGGCAGGGTCGTGTACCTTTTGGGAGCCACCTACATCGTGATGCAGCTTCTGGATGGCAACATCGCCACAGCGGTTGCCCACTCCACTTTCGCGGCGTTTGTGGGCGCAATCGTAGCAGCCATTATCCTTCTTTTTTATTACAAAAAGAAAATGGCCGAATATCAACCCTTGATCGCCAACAGCGAACCATCCAGCAACATCCAGACGACTGCGGCAATCAAGAGCATGCTGCAGGAATCGATCCCATTCATCCTGATCGGCTCAGGCATCACCTTCGCGAAGTTGATCGATCAGGTGACGTTCAAGCCGATGATGGAGAACTTGACGGACTACTCCGGCAAAGAAATCGAAGATCTGTTCGGTCTGTTCAGTTTCAACGCCGACAAATTGATCATGATCATCGTTTCATTGGCGGTCGGTATGGCCACAGCGGCGGTGCCCTTGATTGCTGCCGAGTTCACGAAAGGCAACTTCCGTGTGCTGCAGAGCCAGGTGAGGGAGATCATCCAATTGTTCGCCTTCATCATGCTTCCAGCATCTTTGGGGATGATGATCGTTTCCGAACCAATCTACAACGTGTTCTATCCGCTTCATCCGGTAGGGCCTACGCTGTTGGCTGTGTCGGCTCTGATGAGCATCGTTTTGGGCCTGTTCACGGTTCTCGGATCGATTTTGCAGTCATTGAGCCGGCATAAGACGATGATCTCCTATCTGCTGGTGGGGCTTGCGGTCAAAGCGGTCGTGCAGTATCCGATGTTGGCTTTGTTCGATACGGCAGGTGCGTTGGTTGCGACGACGATCGGTTTCATCGTGACCGTGCTCCTGAGCGGGTGGAAAATCTATCACCTGACCCATTTCGGACTGGTTGATACACTGCGGAAAACAGGGAAAATTTTGGCGGTCGCATTGATCATGGCGGCATGCGCGTTCATCGCCTTGAAAGCCAGCATGCTGGTCATTCCGATCGATCGCAAGCTGACGGCATTGGTGGTAGTCGCCATCGTAGCGGCAGTCGGGGGATTCGTCTATTTGTTCCTGACCCTTAAATTGCGCATCGTTGATGACATTTTGGGCGCCAAAGCGAACGGCCTGCGCAGAAAAATGCGCATCAAATAAAATAAACGAAATCTAAAAAGCAGCCTTAGTGGGTGCTTTTTGGTTTATAAGGGAGAAAAAAATATGCGTTTGGACAAATTGTTGTCGAATTCCGGATTCGGGTCCAGAAAAGAAGTCAAAGTATTATTGAAAAGGAAACTGGTGACGGTGAACGGGAAAGTTGAAACAAAAGCCGAAGCCAAAGTGGACAGTGAAAAGGACACTGTTCTGGTCGGCGGCGAATCGGTCAGCTATCAGGAATTTATGTACTTGATGATGAACAAACCGCAGGGCGTCCTCAGCGCAACGGAGGATAACCATCAAAAGACGGTCATCGACCTGTTGGCTTTCGAACTGCATCAGCAGGAGCTCTTTCCGGTGGGCCGTCTCGACAAGGATACGGAAGGACTGTTGCTGCTGACGAACGACGGCCAATTGGCGCATTTTTTGCTCTCGCCGAAACGGCATGTGGACAAAGTCTATTTTGCGGAAGTAGCGGGACGGATGACGGAAGAGGATCAAAGAGCCTTCGCTGAAGGGGTTGTTCTGGAAGATGGCTACCGTTGCTTGCCGGCAAAACTTGAGGTCCTCAGCTATGATGAAGAAAAGGATTGCTCAGAGGTTAAGATCACAATCAAAGAAGGGAAGTTCCATCAAGTGAAACGGATGGTGCTGGCCTGCGGAAAAGAGGTCACCTTCCTGAAAAGGTTGACGATGGGGCCCTTGCATCTAGATGAACAACTGGCAAAAGGGGATTACCGTCCGTTGCGCGATGATGAACTTGCGGCATTGCGGGAACATCTGCCGGAGTCGATTAAAAAAGGCTAAGATTTTGCCCGTCGTTGAGCCAAAATACCAAGCTTTTATTTGGATATTTTGCCAAAAGTGATATGATGATAGCATGATATTTTAAGTTAGGATGTGTGCGCATGGAAATCAATTGGAAAAAAGAAGTGGAAATCAGAAAAACGGAACTGCTGGAGGATTTGTTCACATTATTGCGGATCGACAGTGTACGGGACGATTCAAAAATAACCCCTGACGCCCCGGTCGGACCGGGCCCCAAAGAAGCTTTGGAAGCTTTCTTGGCTATCGGCGAACGGGATGGGTTCATCACGAAAAATGTCGGAAATCTGGCCGGACATATCGAATTCGGCGAAGGCGGAGAATTGATGGGCGTATTCGGGCACGTCGATGTTGTGCCTACCGGAACCGGCTGGGATACGGATCCTTTCGTGCCTGTCATCATCGATGACCGCATCTACGCCCGCGGTTCCAGCGATGATAAGGGGCCCACAATGGCTGCCTATTATGCATTGAAGATCATCCGTGACCTGAAACTGCCGATTTCCAAAAAGGTCCGCCTTATCATCGGGACGGATGAAGAGAGCGGCTGGAAATGCATGGACCACTATCTTCAAAACGAGCGGATACCTGATTTCGGTTTTTCTCCGGATGCCGAATTCCCGATCATCAATGGTGAAAAAGGCATGCAGACTTTCATGGTCCAATTCAGAGGCGACAACAAAGGCGGCAAGAACGAGCTGTTGAGTTTTGATGCCGGCTTACGCGAAAACATGGTTCCACAGGATGCGACTGCCGTATTCATCAGCCCGGAGGCCGACAGAATTGAGCAAGCCTTCGTTTCATTCCTTGAGAACAATCCTGTCAAAGGGACGATTTCTGTGGATGGGGAACAAGTGACGGTCGAATTGATCGGTAAAGCCGCTCATGGCATGAATCCGGCTGCCGGCGTGAATGCCGGTACGTATCTTGCCACTTTCCTGAACAAATTCAACTTCGGCGGACAAGCGGCGACCTTCCTCGAATTGATCGCGGACCGCATCCATCTGCAGCATGATGCACAGAAATTGAATCTGGCCTATACGGATTCGGTTATGGGCGAATTGACCATGAATGCCGGCATTTTCACTTTCACGCCGACAACCGGCGGCGAAGTGGCGTTGAACTTCCGTTACCCGCAAGGCGTTTCTGAAGAAGGCATCGAAATCAAGTTGGAAGCTGCTTTGGCTTCCTACGGCGTAACAATCGCAAAAGGCGGACACGGCAAATTGCCGCATTATGTACCGGCTGACGATCCGTTGGTTAAAACACTCTTGGCTGTCTACGAAAAACACACCGGCCTGAAGGGACATGAGCAATCCATCGGCGGCGGAACCTACGGACGCCTTTTGGAGCGCGGCGTTGCCTATGGCGCGATGTTCCCGGACAGCATCGACACGATGCACCAGGCGAACGAATTCATGGCTTTGGATGATCTTTTCCGCGCTACTGCCATCTATGCGGACGCCATGTACGAATTGCTGAAATAAACAGACTTCCTGATTGTTTCATAGCGTAAAAAAAAACAGAAATGCTGTTAAAATCAGCATTTCTGTTTTTTAGTATATCCGCCTGGTGCCTACTCGTCATCCCAAAAAATTCCATGGTGCGTAAAGGATGGTCCAGCTGATGAGTATGGATAGGAGGATTGCAATCAGATAAGCGGCTGTCCCCGTTACGGCCGATACGCTGCAGAGGTGCAGAGGGAGCAACATGCTCACAAAGAAGGAAAAATCAGCGAAAAAGGCACACCAAATCCAACGCGAAAAGTAAAGCATAGCCAATAAGGCGGCTATAGTCATTTTTATGCTTTTTCGTCCAATAGCAGGCTGCTTGCGGTAGAGCTGGATGATGTAAAAGATGATGATCGCAGACAGGATAAGGACACCGATATGTTCTGAGCTGTATGTTTCCACGCCCATTCCGCTTGGCAAATCCGATTCAAAAGTCCAAAAATCAGACATGAGTTCACCCCTTTCTGAGAAGAAATTAATGGGTTTATTTCCCAACAAGTGTCTTGTTCGCCTTCTTTTTAAAGCTCGTGATGGTTAAACGCCATATACAGCATCTGGTGTCAGTGCTTTTTCAGGCATGTTACCGCATCACTATCCGGAACCGGGAGAAGAGATTTGCCAATTCCGTTTCTTTTCCTTAAAATAAGGGATAAAGGTTGACCCTTGGAGAAAATCAATACTGAGGCAACCCACACTTAAGGATCGAAAGGAGACTTGTAATCATGACATTGAAAGAAAAAGTAAACAAGGATTTCGTCCAAGCAAGAAAGGACAAAGACACGCTGAAGGCGGATGTCCTGCGTCTCATCAAAACGGAGTACGACTCTTTCTTGATCGACAACAAACGCGAAATGACTGAAGCAGAGGAAATCCATGTTTTTCTGAAGGACATCAAAAAGACCAATGAAGCGATCGCTTTTGCAAAGCAAGTCGAACGCACAGATCTGATTGAAGAGAACCAGAAAAAATTGGCCATTCTGGAGGCTTATGTCCCTAAAATGATGGATGAACAGGAAGTCCGTTTCTTTTTGGCCGAAAACGGCATAGCCGATATGTCACTGAAGGATGCGATGAAATTTTCGATGCAGGCGTTGGACGGAAAAGCCGACAAAGCGCTCATCTCTAAAATAATCAAAGAACTGTTGGCAAAATAATGCATCAGACACGAAAAGGACTGTGCGGCTCTTGCTGCACGGTCCTTTTCTGAAGGGAAATCCAAGCTTCCTCCGTACTGAATCGTTCAAGTCATCAGATATAAGCGAATAATCAGTCTTTTTTGACCCATTTGTTTCCGGCTTTGTTTGTAGGCGGAAGTCTGTGCCCTTCGGCGATATGGACTTCTTTGCTGCCGGTGATTTTGCCTCCTCTTGGGCCAACTTCTTTGTAGACGCCAGGAGGAAGATTATCCGTACCTGGTTTGTGCAAATCTTTTTGATCGATTTTCATGTTATTGCCCCTTTCTTCCCTGAAGCACGATGCACGGAGGTGCTGCTTGGTACAGCTTAAGTATATCCCTGAAAGCGTCAACAATCAAATGGCGGCTGTCTTCAGAAGGCATTGTGCAAAAATGAACAACATTTCAGGATTTCCGACTGTCGTAACAAATTGAAATACAATTGTCATATTTCTATCATGTAATGGTATTTTAATTTTGATATACTTCATCTCGTAGAAGAAACAGGAGGAGAAGTATAATTGGGAAAAAAACATATCGCGTTGTTCTCATCAATCTTATTGCTTAGTCCGATTGCAGGTGGGTTTACTGCTCAGGCGGCTACATTGGAAGAATTACAACAACAAAAAGATGCTTTGCAATTAGAAACGAATACGATTCAATCGCAGATTGAAGAAAAATCAAATTCATTGAATACTTTGGAATCCGAAAAAGCAAATTTGGAAATAAAAGTGAATGAATTGCAATCGCAATTGGATGAATTGATGACCCGATTAGCGGATCAAGAGGAAAAATTAGCTGACATCGAATCAAAAATTCTGGAATTACAGGCTGAAATCGAAGCCTTACAAGTGGTCATCGACCAAAGAACCGAAAAATTAAACACGCAGGCTCGTTATATCCAGACGGATGCGGGCGTTACGAATATAGCGTCAATCCTGTTGTCGTCAGAGAACTTCTCTGATCTTGTCGGCAAAATCACGGTCGTATCAAAGATTGTGACTGCGAACAAGAATATCGTGGAACAACAGGAAGCTGATCAGCAAAAAGTCGAAGACAGCAAATTGGCTGTCGAAGAAGAAAAAGTTGCCGCTGAAGCATTGAAACAAGAAATTTTGATTTCAAAAAATAATGTCGTAGCCCAAAAAGCAGAAATCGACGTCCAAATCGCGCAAGTCATCGAGAACTACGAATTGACTGAAGCCGAGAAAAATGGCTTGGAATCAACTAAAGCTGCTTTGGCTGCACAAACAGAAACCATCAGCAATGACATGGCAGCTGAACAAGCTCGCATCACGGCTGAAGCCATCGCTGCAGCCGAGGCAGAAGCAGCAGCCATCGCCGCAGCGGAAGCAGCCGCAGCTGCAGCTGCCAATAACTTAACGGCATCTGTTTCTGCAACGACTTCATCAACCAGCTATTCAGTGAATTCCAGCGGGTTCTTGAGACCGGCAAGCGGCTATATCTCTTCTCCTTTCGGAAATCGCGTTTCGCCATTCGGCGGTTCGATCGAATTCCATCGCGGCGTAGATATCGCAGGCAGCGGAGCGATTTCGGCTGCGCAATCCGGTACAGTCGAGACAGCCACTTATCATGCAAGCTACGGCTATTATGTCGTCATCAACCATGGCACAATCAATGGCGTAAACGTCAAAACTTTATATGCCCACATGCAACCGGGCTTGTTGGTGGCTCCAGGCCAAACGGTCAGCCAAGGGCAACAAGTTGGCGTAATGGGTACGACAGGAAGCTCAACCGGCGTCCACTTGCACTTTGAAGTACAAGAAAATGGCGCAGTAGTAAACCCTGTGAATTACATCGGCGGATAAGAAACAGCGAAGATATAGAGAAGAGGTCGGGATTTCCTGACTTCTTCTCTTCTTTTTTTGCAACGATAATGGCAATAATGCGGTATAATAGGGAATATGTTGAACTGAGGAGTTACAAAATGGAAAAGATAGCATCAATGAAAAATCAAAAAGTAAAACAATGGAAGAAACTGCAGACCACGAAAGGCCGGAAAGAAGTGGGGGCTTACCTGATTGAAGGGACGCATCTGCTGAAAGAGGCCATCAAAGCAAATGCGAACATCCTAGAGGTCGTGATGACGGAAAGCTTTTTCCAACAGTCGGATCTGCAGATCGCGGAAGAGGCAATCATTCTCGTTTCCAAAGAGATCCTCGCCAGCTTGGCCCAGACCGAAACGCCGCAAGGAGTCGTTGCGATCGTGCAGATTCCTGAAGCCGCTCCAATTTTGGAATACAAAGGCAAATATATCCTTTTGGATCAGGTTCAGGATCCAGGAAATGTCGGCACCATCATCCGGACCGCGGATGCTGCCGGGTATTCCGGTGTCATTTTAGGGGAGGGTTCGGTGGATCTGTATAATGATAAAGTGCTGCGCTCCATGCAAGGAAGCCACTTCCATCTGCCGGTTCATCGCGGCGATCTGGAGCGGATCATCCCGGAATTGAAGAGCAACGGCATCCCGGTCTACGGAACCGAACTGAACGAAGCCGCTGTCGATTACCGCACCGTTTCCCCGACTAATGCGGTTGCATTGGTGCTCGGCAATGAAGGGAATGGGGTTTCAAAAAAAATATTGGCACTGACGGATCAGAATTTGTACATCCCGATTTTCGGTGAAGCGGAGTCCCTGAATGTCGCAGTTGCGGCAGGCATCCTGCTTTATCACTTCGTAGGCTGAAAAAATGCATGAAAAAAACGCTATTTTTTCAATTAAACGTGAAAAAGTGTTGCCTTTGTGAAATTCCTATCCTATTATAGACAACAGACATGAACTTTTTGTATGCGAGCAAGCGGACTGCCGAATTCCTGACCAACATTATTCGTGAATCTTTTCCTTTTCGGATGGAAGGAATCGGCGGCTACAAGCATTTTTCTGAGGGATTACTTCAGTTGGTGCAGATTGCGGAGCAGGATGCTTATTTTTTGTAAACATTTTGTGACAAAAAGCACATTCCCTTTGACATGGGAAATGAGGGTGTTTATAATAGGTCAAAGAGGTGAAGGCTGTGAATGAAATGCTGGAAGAAAAAAAATGTATTTGTCCAAAGTTTGAAAAAACATTCTCTATTTTAGGGAAAAAATGGACCGGCTTAATCATCGAAGTCTTGATGGACGGAGATAAACGATTCAAGGAATTGGCCGTGCAGATACCTAATGTCAGTGATCGAGTATTAGTTGAACGCTTAAAAGAGCTGGAAGATGAAAAAATTGTAGTAAGAACCGAAAATCCTGCGGCGGCAATCAAAGTGATGTATGGATTGTCCGAAAAAGGAAAAGCCTTGAACAATGTGATGCAGGAAATCCAAACATGGTCGGATGCGTGGGTCTGAATCCGAACTTGACGGAAACGGCATTTCCGGGTAAACTGGCAAAGTAAGTAAAATGAATACGAAAAGCGTTGAAGGGAACCTTCACGATCTGCAGCTTTTTTCAGGGAATATTGGCCATTGACTGCGAGCCTTTATAGAAGCCGATTGTGTTTTTTCACTCCCCGAGCTGACTTTGGGATTTGCTCCGTGCAATGAATAAAGTTCCGGTTTATTACCGTTAAACAAATGAAGTGTCGTTGCTTGCAGCGAAACAAGGGTGGTACCACGGAAATCTCGTCCCTTACCAGGGACGGGATTTTTTTGCATTTTTTAAGAAAAGGGGACAGAACATGGAATTGAAAGCAAAATTACAAACGTTACGTATAGATGCCTTACAGCAAGTCGAATCTGCAGAGGATCTGCAGGCATTGAACCAAGTCCGCATTTCCTACTTGGGGAAAAAAGGACCGATCACAGAGGCTTTGAGAGGGATGAAGGATTTAAGCCCAGAAGAGCGTCCCGTCATCGGAACGTTGGCGAATGAACTGCGGGATGACATTGAAGCCGCCATCCAAGCCAAAAAAGATGCGCTTGAGATCAAAAAGATGGAAGCCGAGATCGCGGCAGAAACGATTGATGTCACCTTGCCCGGCAAGAAGATTGCGCAAGGCACGACACACGTCCTGACGCAGATCAACGAAGAAATCGAAGATCTGTTTTTGGGTATGGGCTACAAGATCGTGGATGGTCCAGAGGTGGAACAGGACAGCTACAATTTCGAAAAGATGAATCTTCCGAAAGATCACCCGGCCCGCGATATGCAGGACACTTTCTACATCACCGATGAATTGTTGCTGCGTACGCATACGTCACCCGTCCAAGCGCGCACGATGGAGAACCATGATTTTTCCAAAGGCCCACTGAAGATGATTAGCCCGGGGAAAGTCTATCGCCGCGACAGCGATGACGCGACCCATTCACACCAATTCCACCAGATTGAAGGATTGGTCATCGGCGAAAACATCACTTTGGCTGACCTGAAAGGAACGCTTGCCGTCTTCGCCAAAAAATTGTTCGGCGAAGAACGCGAAATCCGTTTGCGTCCGAGCTACTTCCCGTTCACGGAACCTTCTGTCGAAGTTGATGTCAGCTGCTTCAAATGCGGCGGATCCGGCTGCAATGTCTGCAAGCAAACCGGCTGGATCGAAATTTTGGGATCCGGCATTGTGCATCCGAATGTTCTGGAAATGTCGGGGATCGACTCCACGAAATATTCCGGTTTTGCTTTCGGGCTTGGGCAAGAACGTGTAGCGATGTTGAAATATGGAGTGGACGATATCCGTCACTTCTATCAGAACGACATCCGATTCTTAAGTCAATTTGATGTAAAGGAGTAATAAAATGAAAGTTTCCTATAAATGGTTAAAAGAGTATCTGGATTTATCCGACGTAACACCTGAAGAATTGGCTGAAAAAATGTCCCGCACCGGTATCGAGGTGGACGACGTCATTTATCCTGGCAAAGGCTTGTCAAAAATCGTCGTCGGCGAAACGTTATCCGTAATCGATCATCCTGATTCGGATCACCTGCATGTCTGCCAAGTGAATGTTGGGGCTGAGGCACCGATCCAGATCGTCTGCGGTGCGCCGAATGTGGCTGCAGGCCAGAAAGTCATCGTGGCTTTGCATGGCGCACGGATCACCGGAAACGCTAAGATCAAAAAAGGCAAAATGCGCGGCCAAGAATCGAACGGGATGATCTGTTCGTTGGCTGAATTGGGCTATCCCGAGAGTGTCGTTCCAAAAAAATATGCGGACGGGATTTTTGTCCTGCCGGCCGAAGCGGTTCCCGGAACGGAAGTCGTTGACTTGTTGGACCTTGATGATGCGATACTGGACATCGACATCACACCGAACCGCGCCGATGCTTTGAGCATGCGCGGCTCCGCCTATGAAGTCTCAGCCATCTACAACAAAGCGTTGCAATTCCCGGAGGCCCCTGTCTCCGAAAAAACGGGTTCGGTTGCAGATTACATCAAAGTAGCCGTTGAGGACACGAACGATGCGCCTGCCTACCATATCCAAGTGATCAAAGACGTAAAAATTGCGGAAAGTCCGCTTTGGTTGCAGAACAAACTGATGAACGGCGGTATCCGTCCGATCAACAACGTAGTCGACATCACGAACTATATCCTGTTGGAATACGGCCAGCCATTGCATGCTTTCGATTATGATCAAATCGGTTCCAAGGAAATCATTGTCCGCCGTGCCAAAGAGAATGAAACAATGACGACGCTTGATGGGGTCGAAAGAACGCTCGACACAGATAACATCGTCATCACGAACGGCACTGCACCGATTGCCTTGGCGGGCGTCATGGGCGGTCTCGATTCGGAAATCACTGACGGGACAGTGACTGTCGCTTTGGAAGCGGCGTTGTTCAATCCGGTTTTGATCCGCAAAACCGCAGGTAAATTCAACTTGCGCAGCGAATCCAGTTCCCGTTTCGAAAAAGGCATCAACGTCGCGACAATCCGCACAGCCGGACAACATGCGGCTGAACTGATCCATGAGTTGGCTGGAGGCACTGTCGTTGCCGGTACAGCTTCCGTCGATACTGTGGAAGTGAAGGATACGGAAGTAGTCATCACTTTGGAAAAAATCAACCGTTCGTTAGGGACTGCCATTTCCAGCGACGAAGTGACTGCCATCTTCAACCAGCTGGGCTTTGCCTCGACGTTTGACGGCGAAACCTTCACTGTTGCTGTACCGCCGAGAAGATGGGATATCTCTATCTATGCGGACATCCTGGAAGAAGTCGCACGCATCTACGGATACGATAACCTTCCGGAAACATTGCCGATCACACCGGCTTTGCCTACTGCATTGACGCCTAAACAACACACGATGCGAATCACCAGAAGATTCATGGAAGGCGCGGGACTGACCCAAAACATCAGCTATGTCTTGACTACCGCCGAAAAAGCGCGGGAATACGCAGTCGAAGACAAGGAAGGCATCCGTTTGGCTTGGCCGATGAGCGAAGATCGCAGCACACTGCGGATGAACTTGTTGAGCACGCTGCTGGACAATGCCGCTTACAACGTTGCCCGCAAGAACACGGATATCCAATTTTATGAAATAGGTCGCGTCTTCTTCCCATCAGCTGATCGCGTTTTACCGATCGAAGCGGAGCGTTTAGCTGGTGTGATGACAGGAATGGCCTACCAAAAAGATTGGCAAATGGCTGCCGAGCCCGTCAACTTTTACCATGCCAAAGGGGTATTGGATGGGTATTTCGATACAATGGGCCTGAGCGATCAGATCCGTTTCGAAGCTGCCAAAGACCTAAAATGGATGCATCCAGGCAGAACGGCTGCCGTCTACCTGGGCGATGCCTATATCGGTTATGTCGGTCAGGTCCATCCGGCTACGGCCAACGCCTATGACCTGAAGGAAACCTATGCCTTCGAAATCGATTTCGAAGCGATCATCGCAGCACCGAAGGAAGTGATTACGCAACAACCGATCCCTAAATTCCCTGGCGTGACCCGCGACGTGGCACTGTTGGTGGATGAGTCCGTCACACACCAACAGATCGTAAGGACCATCAAGGCAAACGGCGGCAAATTCCTGAAGGCTGTCCATCTGTTCGACATCTATCAAGGCAAGGGCATCGAGGACGGCAAGAAGTCGGTTGCTTACTCCATGTCATTCCTGAACCCTGAAGCGACGCTTGTCGATGAAGACATCAACAAAGCCTTCGCCAAATTGGTCGCGGCTTTGGAAACCGAATGCGGAGCAGCGATCCGTTAATTTAGAAGAATAATGCACAAACAAAGAGTGGACCGTCTCGGGATGAGACAGTCCACTCTTTGTTGCTTTTCGGAGACTAAGATGCGGAGATGATTCGGTTATCCGATTCTTTTCGGTTATCGGACAAGTTCGCTTGCGGAGATGATTCGGTTGTCCGATTCATTCGTGTTATCGGACAAGCTCGCTTGCGGAGATGATTCGGTTGTCCGATTCATTCGTGTTATCGGACAAGCTCGCTTGCGGAGATGACTCGGTTGTCCGATTCATTCGTGTTATCGGACAAGCTCGCTTGCGGAGATGAATCGGTTGTCCGATTCATTCGTGTTATCGGACAAGCTCGCTTGCGGAGATGAATCGGTTATCCGATTCTTTTCGGTTATCGGACAAGTTCGCTTGCAGAGATGACTCGGTTATCCGATTCTTTTCGGTTATCGGACAAGTTCGTCAGCATGGGACCCAGCTGCGGTGAATTCTCCGTACATTTCGCCGACAAGTTATCTGTCCGCCAGTCGGATGGCTTTTTGGGTGTTGGCGAAGTGGAGCTTCGTGTATTTGCCCAGCAGTTCCAAGCCGCCTTCGCGGTACATTTCGGCAGCAATCAAGTCGACGTTGGCGCCGGCGCCTGAAGGGATCGAATAACCGGAGGCTGCGGTCATGTCAGCCAAGGTCTTCAGGAAGTAGTAGCGGGCGATGATGGAGGCCGCCGCGACCGCCAGGTGATGGGATTCGCCTTTTGTCTGGAAATGAACATTCTCCTTCACCTGGACTTTTTGGTCGGAAATATGCTTGAAATACGTCGAAGGCAATTCAAACTGATCGACCAAGATCGCTTTTGGCTTTTCCGGAGCTATTTTCTTCAACAGCTGATCAAGGACTTGGTTATGCAGCAACGCCTTCATTTTCCCTTGGGACATCGTCGGTTGGACCTCATTGTATTTTTCGGGCATCAAGTTGATGACGCTGTGCGGGACATGCTGCAACAACTGCTTCGCGATGGTGATGATGCGGGCATCCGTCAAAGCTTTTGAGTCCTGAACGCCCAACTTTTTCAGCAACGGCAATTGTTCGGCGGAAGCATAGACAGCACAGACCGTCAAGGGCCCGAAATAGCTGCCGTTGCCGACTTCATCGCTGCCGATGACGGACCATTCGGCAAAACCTGCAGGGAGCCCGTTTTTGCTTGGGGCTTCTTTTTTCAGCCCGTTTTTTGCGGCAGGGGAGGCAGTGGCTCCGACCTGCTCGCTGGATGAGTGCCACTGCGCAGCTTCACTTTCGGCGTTCTGGCCCTGGAACAGTACTTTTCCGGAATTGTAACCGGTGATGGTGGTCTGGTTCTTTTTGGCTGTGAAAAGGCTGTGCGGCACTGGTTTCACGGCATAATCCTGATAAAAGACGGCCATCTTTTTCAGTTGGCCCATCGTTACTTTCAATACGACATTCGACATATTCTCATCCTTGCTCTATTTGATTTTTTCTGTACGGCTTTTTGTTGGTAGCATCCCTTATTCTATCACAGGAAGTTCTCTTCTTCATGGGGAATTGCGATGAAGATGGGTGAGCCATTTTTGGTTAAAAGGACAGGATTGGGAACATGGAGAGGTTTATACTGCAATTCGTCGGATTTATGTTAAAATATACTAGACAGTTTTTAATGGAGGGCTTTGAATATGACAGAAAACAAAAGAAGATTCAAAACAATCATAGCAGGAAAGACCTATACGATTGTGGGAAATAAAGCACCTGAGCATTTGACTGCGGTTTCTGAATTGGTCAATGCGCAGTTGGAACAGATCAAAGAAGCCGCTCCGGCGCTTGGACGGGAGGAGCGCGGCATTCTCGTGGCAGTGAACGCCATTTCCGATCAGATCACGAAGCAAGTGGAGATGGAAGAGCTGTTGCAGAAGGTGGCGAAGTTGGAGAAGGCTTTGCAGGAAAGCCAAAGCGCTATACAAACTGTTTCCGCTGAGGCGGCAGAGCAAGCCGAGCCGGAAAAGGCTTCGGATCAGGAGCCCCAAACCCAAGCGGTTGCCAAGGCCGAGAAAAAAACAGAGGCCGTTCCTTTGGCAGAGGAGAAAGCAACTGAAGAAGCAGGTGAAGCCGAAGCAATTGCGGTCGAAACGCCTGAAAAGGAACAAGCTGCTGAAAAGATGACCGGAAGCACAGCAACTAAGAAGTCCGTGGCTGACTTTTCCGGGAAAAAGCGCGACAACGAGAGTCAAGCAGTGACTTCTATGCCAGCAACCATCAGCGAACTGCAGCAAGCTGCCCGCGAAGCCAACGAACCGTCGGCCAGGAAATCCAATTCAAAATTGACGAAGACGACAACCGCTTCCGAGGCGGCACTGAAACGGGCTCAGCACAGAAATCAAGCGCGTTCGGCTTTGGGTGTCAACAGGAACGCTGAAAATGCCATCCCACCTTACACCAAAAATCACGAGCATGATGGAAAAAAGTAGTAAAAAGACTGTAGAAATCAGGTGAAAAAATGCTTACGTTGATCATAGTGCTCTCACTTTTGTGGGGCATCTATACGGGCGTCAGAAGAGGACTTATCCTGCAGGTAGTCTATACCGTAGGATACTTCATTTCCTTCTTGGTCGCCGGAGAATACTATGCCGTCGTCGCGGAAAAAATCGATCTGTTGGTGCCATATCCATCCGTCGAATTCGGCAAAGAATTGATTTTTTATACAGAAGAGGTGTCGTTCGTCCTGGATCAGGCGTTTTATAACGGATTGGCGTTCATCCTGTTGTTGTTCGTGGGCTGGCTTGTGACGCGATTTGTCGGAAGCATGCTGAACTCATTGGCGTTCTTCCCGATCATCAAACAGCTGAATCAGCTGGGCGGCGGCGTGCTCGGATTCCTGATGCACTATATCGGGATGTTCCTTTTGCTGACGCTCGCATCCATGATTCCGCTGGATTTTATCCAACAGCTCTATGTCGATAGCGAACTTGCGGCTTGGATGGTGTCGGAAACGCCTTACTTTTCACGTTTGATCTACGACTGGTGGATCGGCATCATTCAGTAAAGACAGCTAGTCAAACAGTAGGGACTGTATAGTGTTACTATATCGTCCCGATTTTTTTGGAGAAAGCACTTTTTAGGAGAATAAAATGAATAATAAAATAAGCAAAACATTAGAGTTCGAAAAAATAAAACAACAACTCCAGAATTTTGCGGCAACCGATCAAGGGATAGATAAGATTCAGGCATTACGGCCCGAAACCGATCCCGAAAAAGTCGTTGCTTTGCAGAACGAAACGGAAGACGGCAGAAAGGTGCTGCGCCTGAAGGGCGGCATACCGATGCCAAGGCTGAAGTCCATCCGCAGCCATCTGAAGCGTCTCGAGATAGGCGGTACCTTGAACGGCAAAGAAATCGCCGAAATCGGCCGGGTATTGTCGACGACAAGGGAAATCATCCAGTTTTTCCAATGGTTCGAAGACAACGAGATTCCCTTCTTTGTCCTGGACGAGTTGGTGGACAGGCTGGTCGTATTGCCGGAAATCACAAGAAGGATCCAAGCGACCGTCCATGAGGATGGTACGATCCAGAACGATGCCTCCCCTGCATTGAAAGGGATCCGCACAGGTATCAAGCAGGGCGAACAGAATATCCGGACCAAATTGGATGACATCATCCGAGGCAATAAAGCATCCTACCTCAGCGACGCCATCATCACGATCCGCAATGACCGTTTTGTGATCCCGGTCAAGGTCGAATACCGCAATCAATTCGGCGGCATTGTCCATGACCAAAGCTCCACAGGCCAGACGCTTTACATCGAGCCGCAAGCCATCCTGGATCTGAACAATCATCTGCGCCAACTGGCTGCGCAGGAAAAAGCGGAGATCGAGCGGATTTTGTATGAATTGTCGATGGAAATCGAACCGTTCACGCAGGAATTGTATGGAAACAGCGAGGTGCTGGCGACGCTGGATTTCATAAACGCCAAAGCGCGTTATGCTGATTCCCTGAAAGCGACACGTCCGATCATCAGCAAAGAGAATCACATCGCCATCTGGAAAGCCAGGCACCCGCTCATAGATCAGAATGACGTCGTCGCGAACGATCTGATCCTCGGCGAGGCTTACCAGGCCATCGTCATAACCGGTCCGAATACGGGCGGGAAGACGATCATGCTGAAAACGCTCGGGATCATCCAAATGATGGGCCAATCCGGGCTTCAGATACCGGCGGATGAGGATAGCCAAATCGGCATTTTCACGGAAATTTTTGCGGATATCGGCGACGAGCAGTCGATCGAGCAGAGCCTGAGTACGTTCTCCTCGCATATGACCAACATCGTCTCGATCCTGAATCAGATCGACGACAAAAGTCTCGTGCTCTTGGATGAGTTGGGTTCCGGTACCGATCCTCAAGAGGGCGCTTCCCTGGCCATCTCGATTTTGGACTATATCGGCGGCATCGGCAGCTATGTCATGGCCACCACCCATTATCCCGAACTGAAAGCCTACGGATACAATCGCTCCGGAACGATCAATGCCAGCATGGAATTCAACGGAGAGACTTTGGCTCCGACCTACCGGCTGCAGATCGGCGTTCCCGGACGAAGCAATGCCTTCGACATCTCAAAGCGACTTGGGCTGAACCCGAGCATCATCGATCAGGCGCGCAGCTTCATTGATGTGGACAGCCAAAACCTGAACGAAATGATTGCGGATCTGGAACAGAAGAGACGCGTCACCGAAAAAGAATCCATGCAGCTCCAGGCGCAGTTGGAAGAATCCGACAACTTGTTGGCCGATCTGAAGCGCGCCAACGAGAAACTGGAAACCAACAAGGAAAAAATCATCGAAGATGCCAAAAAAGAGGCCAACAAGTTGGTCGATACCGCAAAAGAAGAAGCGGAATTCCTGTTGCAGGAAATCCGTGAAATGCAGCTGAACATGGGTAAATCCGGCAGCGTCAAAGAGCATGAACTGATTGATCTGCGCAGGCAATTCAATGATCTGCGCCAAGAGGAGTCTTTGGCCAAAAACAAAGTATTGCGCAAAGAAAAAGAGAAAAAGATGTTCAAGCCGGGCGACGAAGTCATTACGGAGACGTATGGCCAGCGTGGGACGCTCGTTGAGAAAAAAGGCAACGGAGAATGGGTCGTGCAGATAGGGATCATGAAGATGAAGTTGCCGGAATCGGACCTTAGGCTGATCAAAGAAGAGCCGCAGCAACAAAGAAGGCAGAGGCAGATTGCCACTGTAAAATCTGCTTCATCCAGCCATGTGGCGACGCAGCTTGATCTCAGAGGCCAGCGCTACGAAGAAGCATTGGCTGAAGTCGATCAGTATTTGGATGCCGCTTTATTGGCTGGCTATCCGCAAGTAACGATCGTTCACGGAAAAGGAACCGGCGCCCTCCGCAAAGGGGTTGGCGATTTGTTGAAGCGCCACCCGCAAGTGTTGTCCTACGAGTATGCACCGGTGAACGCCGGCGGGAACGGCGCGACGATCGTGACGTTCCGCGGCTGAGCAGATTGATTGGTACTGAGCAAAACCTCTGCTATAATTAACACATAAAGATGAATTGTGAAGGGAGTAAATACAATGGTAAAAATATTAACAGATGCAAATTTTGAGGCAGAAACAAAAAATGGGGTAGCGTTGGTTGATTTCTGGGCAACTTGGTGCGGACCTTGCCGCATGCAATCACCGATCATCGATGAATTGGATGCAGAAATCGGCGACAAAGTGACTTTCGCTAAAATGGATGTGGATGCCAATCCGCAAACACCAAGCCAATTCGGTATCATGGGCATCCCGACGTTGTTGATCAAAAAAGATGGCCAAGTCGTAGAAAAATTAGTCGGCTACCAAGCAAAAGAAATGCTTGAAGAAACGCTTGAAAAATATATCTAATCCACAAGAAAGAGTTGCCGATGCCCTGATGTTTCAGGATATCCGGCAACTTTTTTTTTGGGAACTTTGTGGTGGAGGCTGTCATTTTTGGCGAAAGGTAGTTGGCCGGAGGAGAGCCAACGTGCCGGGCGCGCAACTCCGGATAGGGTCTTGTCACCGGAGGATAGCTACCTTAAAAATCCACAGCACCGGCGACGATCCCTTCGCCGGAGGACAGTAATCCGGGCAGCACCGCATCTCCTGCCAAGGCGGCTTTCGCCGGAGAACGCTCAATCCCGCGTCGCATTCGCCAAAAAAAGCCCAAGCATCGCGGTAATAGATTACCGAGATGCTTCGACTGAACTGTTCACTCGATGAACAGGGTGATGATGACTTCTTTTTTCTTGTCTTTTCCGACTATTATCTCCGCTTTTGCTTCGCAAGGGAGACCGGTCGTCATCTGGATCTGCTGCGCTAAAAAGCCGGCCTCGAGTTGGAAGGAGGCCTGCTCGTTTTGGGTGCGGACGGTGACCAGATCGCTTTCCAAACGGTATTGTTGGGCATTTTTTTCTTTTTTCAGCAGCTCCAGCTTTCCGAAACCGCAATAAATCATCGCTTCATATAGGTCTTCCTGACTTTTTAATGGGAATTGCCGAGCCAGATCTTTTCCGGCCCAATACAATATTTCATCGGTATGTTCGCCTAGGATGTTACCCATAAGGTAATCCCTTATCAATAGATAGGAAAAGTGTTCGTTATCGATAATATGGGCATTTTCGTTTTCAGGATTCATTTGATTTCCCCCCGCTCAAATATACACACTTCATTATACACGTATTTTATATAGTGGATAGAGCCTATTTTCGGGCGATGGCTATCAATGGCGTTTTTTCCCAACATCAGGCATAATAAGATTAAGAAATCCAACCCGCAATCAGAAAGGAAGATGTTTATGTGGACTGCCAAGAAAGTTTTGGGATTGATCCTGCTGTTGATTCCGGTCTTCAAATATATTTCGGACTGGAAAAAAGAAGAGGAACAACGCCGCTTATTGAACGGTTGAACAACTTTCCCATCCATAATGTTTAAAATGGAAAACTCGTTATAACGCGAATAGCGGTATAACGAGTTTCGTTTGTGATTAAGTAGTAAAGTATACGATATTTCAAATGGGAAATTGCATCACCATAGGTGATTCACAAGTTGGAAAATATTCCATGCATCCAATAGTGATGGCTAGTGTAGTGTAGCGTTGATATTTAGAGAAAAGATCGACATACTCACTTCGTATCAAATATTTGATTTTTCAATTTTGGGATACAACGAAGCCATCTTTTCTCGGGCATGATTATTTGTAAAATGCCAACGGATTTTTGATGATCGGGTATTCCGTTCCCGCTCCCATGCAGTCAACTCCGAACGGAGTTTTTCGAGGTCATCAATTCTGCGGTGTAAACATTGCCTGGTCATAACGTTTAATTCTATTTCGGCAATATTCAACCAACTGCCATGTAATGGCGTGAAATGAATCTCTAGGCGGCGGACGATCCTGCGTGCCTCTTCGGGCGGAAATGCTCTGTAGAGTGAAGCGAGTGTATGTGTATTGAGATTATCCATAACCAAAGTGATTTTTTCAACCTCGGGATAACCAATATCTACAAGGTATTGAATCTCCTCGGCCCAATCTACTGAGGTTCGCTGCTTGCGGACGTTCACATGTCGGACTCCACCAAGTGGTTCAGTGAAGATAAAAATGCTACAAGTGCCTTCTCGCACATATTCAGAATCAATTTTTTGGTCACTGCCTTTTCGCATAGGAAGAGGTTCCCTTGATTCACCCAAAAGTTGATAGGGTTTTTCGTCCATACAAACGACCGGGTGTTGAGGATCGTAAGGTAACTCATATACGTCGAGGACATCTTCCATGCACGCTACGAATGCTGCGTTTTCTTTTGACGGGATGCACCAGTATTGTTTTTTGTGAGGTCGTAATTCGTTTTTTTTAAGGTCCTTCCGATGGCATCCTTGCCAACCGGAATTTCAAGTTCAACTTTTGCTTTCTCTTCCAGAAGGCGAAGGGTCCATCTGGAACGACCTTCTGGAGCTGGGCCGCAGGCCATTTCAATGAGTTTTGCTTCCGCGCGTCCATCGATTTTCCGACGGGCATTATCCGAATTGACACTTCTACCGACGGATAGAACTTTTTCAACACCACCGTCAATGTAGTACTTGATTACATTGTGCACAGTCGCGAAACAAACACCGATAGATTTGACGCATTGTTGATGGGTAGATGGTTTTCCATGCGCTTCATCGAGGTCTAATAAAATTTGGCATCTGCATTTTATGGTCCGAGTAGTCGTTTTCTTACGCAGAATGCTTTTTAATCTGCGTACTTCATCATCTGTTAATGAGATAACGTACTTCTTGTTTCTGCCCATTTTAAGCCACCGCCGTTTATTTTTATTATACTGCACAACGAAAGCAACTCTAACAGATTCAAACTCAACAGCTTACTTATTTGTCAACGCTACACTACACTAGTGTAGTGTCTCATTGATATTTAGAAATAAAAATTATATTCTCAATTCCTTTTAAACGTTCGAAAGAACAGTTTTAGGATACAAAGAAATCATTTTTGTCCGTGCTTCAGTATTTGTAAAGTGCCATCGGATTTTTGCTGATCGGGCATTCCGGCCTCGCTCCCAGGCAGACAACTCCGAACCGAGCGTCTCGATATTATCAATTCTACGAGATAAACATTGCTTGTTCATCACGTTCAATTCTATTTCGGCAATATTCAACCAACTACCATGTTTTGGTGTGAAATGCACTTCTAAGCGCCGAGCTATTCTCCGTGCCTCTTCGGGCGGAAATGCTTTATAGAGTGAAGCGATTGTATGGGTGTTCAGGTTATCCAGAACCAAAATGATTTTCTCAACAGACGGATAACTAACGTCTACAAGGTATTGAATCTCCTCGGCCCAATCTATTGCTGTTCGTTGCGTGCGGACGTTCACATGCCGGGTTCCACCAAGTGGTTCGGTGAAGACGAAGATGCTACAGGTTCCCTGTCTCACGTATTCAGAATCAATTTTTTGGTCACTGCCTTCCCGCATGGGAAGGGGTTCTCTTGATTCACCCAGAAGTTGATAAGGTTTTTCGTCCATACAAACGACCGGCTGACAAGGATTGTATGGCAGTTCATAGACGTCAAGGACATCTTCCATGCAGGCTACGAATGCTCCGTTTTCTTTTGGTGGGATGCACCAGTATTGTTTTTTGTGAGGTCGTAATTCGTTTTTTTTAACGTTCTTCCAATGGCATCCTTACCTACCGGAATGACAAGCTCAACTTTTGCTTGCTCTTCCAAAAGGCGTAATGTCCATCTGGAACGGCCGTCCGGAGCGGGGCCGCAGGCGATTTCAATAAGTTTCGCTTCCGCACGTCCATCAACTTTCCGACGGGCATTGTCCGAGTTGACACTTCTGCTTACGTAAAGCACTCTCTCAATACCACCCTCAACATAGTACTTGATAACATTGTAAACAGTCGCGTAACAAACACCTATAGTTTTGACGCATTGTTGTTGGGTGGACGGTTTCCCGTGCGCTTCATCGAGGTCTAATAAAATTTGGCATCTGCATTTTATGGTCTTAGTAGTCGTTTTCTTCCGCTTGACGCTTTCCAATTTGCGGACTTCAGCATCTGTTAATGAGATAACGTACTTCTTGTTTCTGCCCATTTTAAACACCGCCGTTTATTTTTATTATACGCCACAACGAGGGGAACTCTACATAGATACAGACTCAATAGCTTACTTATTTTTCAACGCTACAATACACTAGCTTCACGGGTTACCCCTTCGGAATTTAGATAAATCGTGCCTATTGCGCTCTACGATGCTCAGTCGGCACGATTTCCTAAAATTCTTTCAGGGGTGAACGAACCCGCTCCGCTTTTCTTATTATGACTGGATGCCGTGCACTCTTTTGATGTTCAGCCCGAAAAGGATGCCATTCCCGGGTGCAGTGATGTTCACCGCTTCCTCGATTTGGTTGATGATTTTTTCGGAATGTTCTTCTTTGGTCAACACCAGCAGGATTTCCTTTTCCGGTTCCAAAGCCAAGTTGAACAACTTCTTGTTCTCATGCATTCCGGATCCGCGGCCGGCAATGACGGTGCCGCAGTAGGATTCTTCGCAGCGCGCGCTTTCGAAGACGCGGTCGATCATTCCTTTGTCGACGACTGTTACGATCGATTGATAACTCATCTGTATGCCCACTCCTTTTCCTGGTTACTGAAATTGAGTCCATTGTAGCACAGAAATTTTCGGACGGCCAATAAACGGCAGTGGCCCTGGGAAATGAGACCCTGTTTTACGCAAAAGTGAAGCAAGTCAGCATGAAATTTGACTCATTTTTACCAATTCAGTGGATCTTAAGGTAAAATAGAGATACGAAAACAAATAAAGGAAGTAACTGCATGAGCAAAAAAGCAATCGGTTTTATTGACTCTGGCGTCGGCGGCTTGACCGTCGTGAAACAAGCGATGAAACAGCTTCCCAATGAATCCATTTATTATCTGGGGGACTCCGCCAGATGCCCCTATGGACCAAGGCCCAAAGAAGAAGTGATTCAATACACATGGGAAATGACACAGTTTCTGCTGAAGAAAGACATCAAAATGCTGGTGATCGCCTGCAATACAGCGACCGCCGCCGCCTTGGACATCATCCGGGAGCGCGTGGACATACCAGTGATCGGCGTCATCAATCCCGGCAGCCGTGCGGCAATCAAACATTCGAAAAATGAACGCATAGCCGTAATCGGCACAAAAGGCACCATCAACAGCGACGTGTACAAGAAAACGATCAAGGACAAGGACAAAGGCATCTCTGTGATCAGTATGAGCTGCCCCAAATTTGTGCCGCTGGTTGAGAGCAACCAATACAACGGATCGATCGCGAAAAAAGTGGTTGCGGAAACGCTGAACCCCCTGCTGAAGGAATCGATCGATACCCTGATTCTGGGGTGCACGCATTACCCGCTTTTGACACCGCTCATCCAAAATGTGATGGGGCCTTGTGTGACCCTAATCGATTCCGGTGCCGAAACGGTATCTGAGGTGAGTACTTTGTTGGATTACTTCCGCTTGGCGGAAAGCTCGCACAACAAGGAAGCCTCCGTATACCATTTTTATACGACGGGGTCGCCGAAACTGTTTTCGGACATCGCGGAAAACTGGCTTGGAGACGCCAATTTTTCGGTAGAAAAAGTTGACTTGGTAAATTTGATTGAGAATGATTGAGAAATGAGGGATACAATGAACGCAACTGAAAAAAAGAAGATCGTGATTGCCACCAAAAATCCGGGAAAAGCCAGGGATTTTGCCGTCCTTTTTGAGCCGAAAGGCTACGAGGTCGTGACTTTGTTGGATTATCCGGAAATTGAGGATGTGGAGGAAACCGGCTATACCTTTGAAGCCAACGCGCGGAAGAAAGCTGAGACGATCGCCGGATTATTGGGCATGACGGTCTTGGCGGATGATTCGGGCATCTGCATCGATGCCTTGGATGGCCAACCGGGTGTGTTTTCTGCCCGCTTCGCTGGCGGAACGAAAAGCGACGCCGCCAATAATGCGAAGGTGCTGGCGATGCTTGGGGCCCAGAAGAACCCGTCCCGGAAAGCGCATTTCCATTGTACCTTGGTGTTGGCCCATCCGGATCGGGAGAGTCTGGTGGTCGAAGGGGATGTCGAAGGCGAAATCGCGGAATTCCCGAGCGGAGACAATGGTTTCGGATACGACCCGTTGTTTTATTTGCCTCACTTGGGCAAGACGATGGCGGAGTTGAGCGATATCGAAAAAAATCAGATCAGCCACCGCGCAAATGCCCTTAAAAATCTGGAAAAAAGTTGGGCAGCCTGGCTGGAAAAGGAAGCGGACTAGATGATCAAAATACTTGCAGTCAGCGACAGCCACGGCGAAAAAGACATTCTGAACGAATTGGCGTTGCGCTATACGAATCAGGTCGATCATTTTGTGCACTGCGGCGATTCTGAATTGAGCAGTTCCGATCTGATCTGGGGAATCATGTCCACAGTGATGGGGAATTGCGATTATGATTACCAACTGGACGATGAGTACCGATTCCAGGCAGGCGACCGGAATGTGCTGGTTGTCCACGGGCACCGCCATTCTGTGAGGGGTTCGCTGGCCGGCTTGAAACGAGAAGCCCAGCAGGCGAATGCCGCTCTGGTATTTTATGGGCATACCCACATCGCCAAAGCGGAACAGGAGGATGGCATCCTGTTCATCAATCCGGGCAGCATCAGTCAGCCGCGAGGCACCCTGATGGAAAAGACCTATTGCATCGTCACGCTGGACGGCCAATCCGTCGCAGTTGCCTATTACAACGACCGACATCAGGAAATGGTCGACCTGAGAAAACAATTTCAAATGTTTTGATCACACGCAAAGAAGGTGCTCCCGCAGCGCAGATGATTCCGTAAGCTTGTTGGACACGGTCTCTATGCCGAATGGACACCTTTTAGGAGGAAATATAAAATGATTAGTAGCGAAGTAGCCGGGTTATTGCTCGATAATGACGCGTGCGGGGATCTGATGATTCTTGGCGAAAATGTCGCCAATGTGCATTGTTCGAATAATCTGAACCATGCGTTTCTGGTCCTGTCCCAAGTGAAGTATTCCGTCATCCCCGTATTGGATTCAAAGTCCCGCATCAAAGGTCTGATTTCCATGCCGATGATCATCCAGGCCATCACGGAAATCGATGCGATCCGTTATGATAAGCTGGAGACAATCAGGGTTGAAGAAGTGATGGATCGTGACGTCCAAACCATCCGGCCATGGACAGATCTCGAGGACATCCTGAATTATCTGATCGATCACAATTTCCTGTGCGTTACGGAAGATGACGGCAAGTTTATCGGCATCATCACGCGCAAAGAGATTCTGACGAGAGTGAATCATCTGGTGCATGGCATCCACCGCATCTATAAATTAGAGAAAATAGAGGAGAAGGAGGAAGTGGCATCCAAAAGATAGCATGCGGATTTCTGCTTCAAGCCTAACCTTATAAATCAAAAAAGTGCTTCACTTCCAATGTCTGGAGGTGAGGCACTTTTTTCGCAGGGAATTCATGCTTTCGAAACGGTGTAAGGCATAGCCGGAATCTGGATGCCTGCCTCCATCAGTGCGGAACGGTAGCTTCCCAAGAATAAGTTTTGGATGCTGTACTGCTGGCCGTTCAATGTATAAAAGATAACCCGATAGGCAAGCTGGCCATTCCCTTTGTCGGTGATGCCAATGACATTCGGGCCTTTGACGATTTCCGGATGCTCCGGCACGAGGCGGTCATTGACGGTTTGGATGACCTGGTTGACTGTTTCAAAATTGGTATCCGGATACAGCAGGATATCGATCATTGCCCGCATATCATTTCGGGACAGATTGCTGATTGTCGTGATGGTATGGTTCGGCAAGAAATGCAAGGTTCCATCAAAACTCTTGATCTGTGTCGTCCGTAGCCCAACATTCACGACAGTGCCATCGATGCCACCGATGATAACGTGGTCGCCTACATCAAATTGGGATTCCAGGATGATGAAGAAGCCATTGACGATATCATTGATGAATTGTTGCGCACCAAGACCGATCGCCAGACCTGCGAGTCCTGCACCGGCCACTAACGTAGCGATCGGAACACCCAGAATGGAGAGAACCCCGTAAATCAAGAAGAAGAACAATAGATAACGCAAACCATTCTCGGCTATTTTATAGATGGTGGTAGCGCGGTTCTGCGTAATGTGCTTGGTCAATATTTGTTTTTCGAAAGTCCGATGCAACACGTAGTTGGATAAACGTTTTAAAACAAAAAAGAGGAGCAGCAAAAAAAGTAAGGTTATGCCTTTTGAAATAAACAAGCCCAAAATTTCTTCCCAAGCGATGCTGTTCCACCATTTGACGAAAATGTTTGAGTTCGTCACCACTTCCTCTATCAAATCTTGCGCAAGGGCACTGTCTTGTGTACTTGCATCATTCATAAAAAATCCCTCATTTCTAAAACAACTGTAACCATTGTATCAAATAACCGGGCTTATGAAAATGCAGATACGATTACGTTTTTTTGAAGAAAGCATGTCTGGAGCAGCAGGAACCATTCTCGGGTGAATTGACGTTGTTTTAAAGGGGTTTCAATAGCATATCAGAAATGACTATGGTATCATTTTATTATAAATAGTATAAATCTTATAAAAATTCATACAATGCTTTGGCAGATGTAAGTGTGGATTAAGAAGGAGTGAGTACAAATAATGGGATATGGTGAAATTGCAGCTTTGATTGCTGCGCTAGCTTTTGCGGTATTGGTGGTTTTCATCATCTTGGCATTAAGGAAGGTCACAGACATCTTAGGCGAAGTTGAAAAAGTTACCCAGGAAGCGAATAAAAGCCTGGCCGTCATCACAAAAGATGTCGATCACTTGTCGATCGAAGTGGAAGGCTTACTGAATAAAGCCAACACATTGGTGGACGACCTGAACGGCAAAATCAGCAAGACAGATCCTCTGTTCACCGCAATCGGCGATTTGGGTGTGACTGTTTCTGATGTGAACCAATCGACCAGAAATTTGGCAGTATCACTTAAAGGCGGAGGAAAAGGCGCGAAAAGCTCCTCGGGGTCCTCCACTGTCGGAAAGCTCGGAAGGACGGCAATGGCAATTGCCCGTCAACGGCAAGCGAAGAAAGAAACGAAGGACACTAAGTTCAAAACTTACTGAAGAGTCAACCAAAACATAAACGAGAAGGAGTCTGAAGATTATGACAAAAAATAAAGGCGGATTTGTATTAGGTGCAATCATCGGCGGGGCAGCTGCAGCCATAACAGCTTTATTGTTTGCGCCAAAGCCAGGCAAAGAATTACGCGATGACATCACGGAGGAAGTAAACAATCTGCTCGACACAGCCCGCGATTATGCGGATATCGCTGTAGAGAAGGGCAATGAGTTCATGGATGTTGCCAAAGAAACTTCGGAAGACATCAAAATCAACTTGAAAGACACTACGTCATCAATCAAAACGCAATTCACTGAAACGACCAAACATGTTGGTGATGACTTAAAGAAAGCGAAAGACGACATCAAAGAGAAAGCCACAGATGTGAAAGAATTTGCTTCCGTCATCGCTGAGGAAGGCAAAGAAGAGGCTGCAGCCGTAACGGAAGAGAAAAAAGCAGCGGTGGAAGAAAAAGTCGAAGAGATCAAAGACAGCGTGGAAGATATCTAAGTGCAAACAAAAAAACAGGCAACATGCCTGTTTTTTTTGTTGCGGTGTGCCCGGCATGGGTGATAACTTGGTGGTGAAAGTCCACTACAGGCTTTGCAGTAGGAACTGTTAGCGAAGGACAAGGGTGTCCACCGTGAGGTGGAATCTGAAGGAAGTCGGACGCAAACACTCGCACTGACGAACAGAAATCTCATATGAGGCTGTATGGAGACGGACGAGCTTGCCACACATAGCAAAGTCCTATACTGCACGAATCTCCTACAGTAAATGAGGCAGTGACATGAGTGGAAGGTTATCATTCTTACCCGGGGAGGTCTCGCTAGCAGGATTCCCTGTAGTAACAACGAATAGCGAGAAGTCAGCAGAGGTCATAGTAGCGAAAATGTAGCGAAGGACCGAACAGTATCAATACTTGGAAAGATAGGAGGTTAGGTTTTATGAAGAATGCAGAAAACAACCGAAAGGTTGGCAAGCTACAGAAGGATAAGCTGGAAGCGAAAGAATATGTAGATGTGCGGAGTAATAACCTAGGTGAACATATGGAGAAGTATGGTGAGTCCCTCATGGGTCTCGTTGTAAGTAAAAAGAACTTACTCTCGGCTGCTAAAGCGGTTAGACAAAACAAAGGGGCAGCAGGAGTAGACGGAATGACAGTGCATGAAGTGGAAGCCCACATTATCGAGTTCTATCCCCAACTAAGGAGAAAACTATTAGACGGGACATACAAGCCACAACCTGTACGGAGGGTGGAAATCCCGAAACCAAATGGCGGAATACGGAAACTGGGAATACCAGTAGTGCGGGACCGAGTGGTCCAACAGGCCATTAGGCAGATAATAGAACCCATCATTGACCCGCATTTCCATCCGAATAGCCACGGTTTCCGAATAGGGAAAAGTAACCATTCTGCACTAAAACAGTGCGTGAATTTTTACAAAGAAGGCTTTCCCGTAGTGGTTGATTGCGATTTAAAACAGTGCTTCGACACGTTGAATCATGATAAGTTGATGTACTACCTTGAACAGTATGTACACGACAAAGCCATCCTTAAGATTATCCGCAAGTTCCTGTTGAGTGGTGTAATAGACCTGTCCGGCGAATTCGTAGAAAGTGAAACAGGCGCACCGCAAGGTGGCGTAATCTCGCCACTTCTCAGCAATGTTTACTTGCATGAACTGGATAAGGAGTTGGAACAACGAGGGCACCGTTTCGTTCGCTTCGCCGATGACTTCGTAATCTTTGTAAAAACAAAGAGAGCAGGCGAGCGGGTTCTTCAGAGCGTCACTCGCTTTATCGAGAAAGACCTAAAGCTAACCGTCAACAAGGACAAAAGCAAAGTGGGGTCTCCCACCCGTTTAAAGTTCTTGGGTTGTCTGATAACTACTGTGAATGGGGTCTGTCGCTACCGACCGACCAATGCCGCCAAGAAGAAATTAGTCAACAAATTGAGACACTTGACGAAACGAAACCGTCCCGGCGATTTCCGTCATATTTCTAACGAAATCAACAGTGTCACAAGAGGATGGATCAACTACTTCGGTTTAGGGTTCATTAAAACCTTTATCCGAAGGATTGAACAATGGCTGCATCGCAGAATCAGACAACTTATTCTTAAACGATGGAAAAGCTCACGTACGAAAATTGACAGACTATCCAAGCTTGGTCTCGATAAAGATAGCGCAAAGCGCGTCGGACTCTCCAGAAAGAAACACTGGAGGCTCTCCAAAACGCCTGAAGTTCATCGGGCACTTACGACGAAAAGACTCCACCATTGGGGCTTAATTTCATTAAGCCACCTGGCAGAGTCTGCTTACTCAAGATACTGAACCGCCGTGTACGGAACCGTACGCACGGTGGTGTGAGAGGTCGGTAGATGAACTAATCATCTACCTCCTACTCGATTAGTGTTTTGTCGGGCGATTCCGTTGCACAAGCGCAACCAACTAGTCGATCAATTTTAAATACGCGCCTATGTCGGTAGGGGTGTGCGTGAAGGATTCAAAGCCGTCCGCAGTCACAAATCCGCAATCCTCGACTCTGACCCCGATGTCCCCTTCAATGTAGATACCAGGTTCGATGGAGAAACACATGCCCTCGTTAAGGGCCATTTCATTGCCTTCCATGATGGATGGGTATTCGTGGACTCCTTGACCCAATCCGTGACCCAGACGGTGGGTGAAGTAGCGGCCGTAGCCTGCATCGGTAATGATTGTCCGTGCTACGGCATCCAAATCACCGGCTTTGATGCCGGGGTGAACCGCAGCCATCGCTTCATCATGGGCTGCCAACACCAAAGCGTACATTTTTCTTTGGTGCTCGGATGGTTCTTCGCCAAAGAAGAGGGTGCGCGTCACATCACTGGCATAGCCTTCGTGCATGGTCCCTAAATCGAACAGCACAAACTGGTTTTTCCTGAGTTTCGTGTCGCCGGGGACGCCATGCGGACTGGCGGCATTTTCGCCGAATAGCACCATAGTAGTGAAGCTCATTTCGGTTACGCCTCTTTTTTTCAGTTGGTATTCTATTTCCGCAACGACTTCCATTTCAGTGATGCCCTCGCGCAGCGTTTTGGCGCCTATTTTGATTGCTTCATCCGCCCAAAAGCCTGCTTGCTTCATGAACGCAAGCTCTTGTTCAGTTTTGATCAGGCGCATTTCCTGAAGCGTTTCGCTGATGTTGTGCTCAAAAGTTGCTGTCGGAAAATGTGTCCGCAAAGCTTCCATGCGTTCCACCGTCAAAAAATCCTTTTCGATGGACCAGCCCGAAAGCGGTGAATGACGCTCTTTCATTCTGGTCGCCAGCACTGTCCAAGGATCCTGCGTATCCAAGTAGCTGAGCACCTCAAATTCCTCAGCGGTCTTCCGCGCATCGTTTTCCTCCAGCGCTGGGACGAACAGAAGGGGCTTTGCATCCTTGAACAGAACAGCCGCCAAAATCCGTTCATGCGGATCGCTCCTGTAAGAGGAAACATAAAAGACATTTTTAGGGTCATTGAGAAATACGATATCGACATCTTGTTTTTTCATTAAATTGATAATTGGGTTTAAAGGCATTTTTAATGTGACACCTTCCTTTCTTTAGTATTATAGCATATAATTAGGGTTCGATATTTGAATAATGCAATGTGAAATTTTCATGAAAACTTTTATAAAACGCTTGCATATCTAATGAAACAATGTTAAATTCATTATAAGCTTGTAAAACAATCAATATTTACAACATTATGTTGAATAATGGAAAATAAAAAATTGAAAACAATTAGAGATAAGGAGCAACATAAATGGAAAAACAAACGATTACAATTTACGATGTCGCCCGCGAAGCAAACGTCTCCATGGCAACAGTTTCCCGCGTAGTGAACGGTAATCCCAACGTAAAACCATCCACAAGGAAAAAGGTATTGGAAGTTATTGAACGTTTGGATTATAGACCGAATGCGGTCGCACGTGGTTTGGCAAGCAAGAAAACAACGACTGTAGGGGTTATTGTCCCTGATGTCACAAACTTGTTCTTCGCATCTTTGGCGCGAGGAATCGATGATATCGCTACAATGTATAAATACAATATCATTTTAGCGAACTCCGACCAGAATGACCAGAAAGAAATCCAAGTGTTGAACACCTTACTTGCGAAGCAAGTGGATGGCATCATCTACATGGGCAACAAGATCACAGATGAGTTGCGCGCAGAATTCTCCCGTTCCAAAACGCCGGTTGTGCTGGCTGGGACGATCGATCCTGAGCAACAAGTAGGAAGCGTCAATATCGATTATATCGGGGCAACGGAAGAAGTCGTAGCGAACATGATCGCGAACGGCAAGAAGAGAATTGCTTTTGTATCGGCCTCACTTTCTAATCCGATCAATGGTCAGTATCGCTTGAAGGGCTACAATAACGCTTTAGTCAATGCAAACATTGCATTTGATGAGGCCCTTGTCTTCGAGTGCGAACCGACTCTTCAAAATGGTGAGCTTTTGGCTGATCAATTGCTTGAAGCCGGCGTGGATGCAGCATATGTAGCTGGTGATGAACTGGCTATCGGGCTTCTGAACGGCATCATCAATGCTGATGTCAGCGTTCCTGAGGCATTTGAAATCACTGCCAGCAACAATTCGCGCATAACAGAAATGGCCCGTCCAAAATTGACGTCCATCATGTTGCCGCTATATGATATCGGTGCTGTTGCGATGCGTCTACTGACAAAAATCATGAACAAGGAAGATATTGATGAAAAATCCATCGTCCTTCCTTACAAAATCGTCAACAGAGGAACAACATTACCTAAAAAATAATCTGTTCATCAGAAAGACATTCAAGCCCAAAAAAGCCAGGCATTTGAAAATGATGCCTGGCTTTTTTCTGCTCTGCACAGGAATGGGACATCCGGAGATGTCAGAGTTTCCGCAAGCATCAAGCTGGTTTGACGGTAAACGAAAGGCTGCCCCGAAATGGGACAGCCTTTCGTTTACTCTTCAGTTGTCGGGGATTCCTCATCCGACGGGGATTCCGCGTCAGATTCGGGTTCAGTGTCCTCGGTTGTTTCGTCGGTCTCCGTTTCGGCTTCATCGGTTGTTGCATTGTTCCGGTTAGCAGCAGCAGCCGCTGCTGCGGCATTGCGTCTCGCTTCTGCTGCAGCCAGGTAACTATCCCAAAATTCTTCCAAATCTTTATCGGTAGCACCAGGAGAGAAGTTGTAAGATATCGGTTTCGGCAATGAATCCGATTTGAAAAGGTCGGTCCTTGTGCTTCCGTTAAGGGAGACGGATAATCCGTTGGCAAACGATACGGTTCCGGCCAACGTTCCGGTTTCAGCCAATACTGATTTTTCTACAAGCCCTTCCGGTTGTTGATGCGTCTGATTGGTGCCGAGAATGTCCGGGTTGATGCTGTAGATCTTGTTGGCGATTTGCGACCAGTAATTCAGATTACGCCCGGTCGGAAGACCTTGGTTGTTGGGGTCATAGAAGACATGTTCGCCCTTGTAATTGTCATAACCCATCCAAGAGCTGAGCGTGACAGTAGGGGTGCTGGCGATGAACCAGATGTCCCGGTTGGCTTCCGATGTCCCGGTCTTTCCGGCCCAATCGGCGCTGAAATTCAGGTAATTATTGATCGATCGGCCTGTTCCGTCGGTGATGACGTCGCGCAAAATATCCAAAGTCAGATAAGCGGTCTGTTCCGAGAATACTTTCGTTGTTTCGGCTTCGTGCTGATAAACGACATCCCCGTGCTTGTCCGTGATCGTTTCGATCAGATAGGGCGAAACGTGATCACCTCCGGTTGCGAAGGTGGTGAAGGCACTGGTTTGTTCCAAAACGGTGGGGCCGTCATTCGTTGCTCCGATCGCCAAGGATGGATTGCCGTATTCCGATTCATCGATCGAGGTGATGCCCATTTTTTCCAGATATTGCCCAGGGTTCATCCCTTTGTCATTCATGGCGACGTAGAGCTTGATTGTGGGGTTGTTTTTTGATTGGTAGAGCGCTTGGCGAGCCGTCATGTATGTATTGGATAGGGTGTCGCCGAAGTTTGTTGGCTCCCATAGTGTGCCATCGGGCTGTTTGATGCTGATTTTTGTATCAGGCACCATGGAAGCAGGATAGATAAAATCCTGATCGATTGCCGGCGCATAGACCAGCAAGGGCTTGATTGTCGAACCAGGGGAACGGTTGGTGCTGAATACATGGTCCACCTGATTGACTGAAAAATCCCTGCCCCCGATGAACCCGATGATTTTACCGGTCTGGTTCTCGATCAGCACACTGCCTGTTTGGGCAAGCTCCGTCACTTCCTGCGTGACCCCCTCTGCATCAACATAGGTATCCACGAATGTATCCCCTAGAGTGTGACCGTAATCGGCCGCAACTTCCTGCATGCCGTAGTAGATGTCTTTATCGATTGTGCTGAATACGTTGTAGCCGGATAAGCGCAGCGTGTTGTCCGCATTCGCGTAATATTCATTGTACAGTTCGATGTCTGCTGTCAAATCATCCATTGTGAGGTCGTCACCGGCAGCAGCCTGTTCCATCAGTATCAGGATCGCTTCCCGTTCGACTGCTTGATAAAGGAAACTGTTCCTGTCCTCTTGGTTGGCATGGGCAGGGACAAAATCTTGGGTGATGTCGTACGCGATGGCAGCATCATATTCTTCCTTGGTGACGTATCCTTCGCTGAGCATCCGGAAAAGCACGGTGTTTTTCCGGTTCAACGCTGCTGTCAAATCTTCCTTTCTTTCGCCGTACTGCGTGAAAGGGGTATAGGTATACGGGTTCTGTGGAATGCCCACCAAAAATGCCGCCTGAGCCAACGAAACATCCGTTGCGTGAATGCCGAAAATACCGTTCGCCGCTTCCTCTATGCCTGCGATATTGGAACCGCTGCTGTTTCGTCCGAAGGGAGAGACGTTCAGGTAGGCTGTCAGTATCTCATCTTTCGTAAAGAAATTTTCAAGCCGCATCGCCAACAAGATTTCATTGGCTTTGCGGGAAAAAGTCACTTCATTCGACAGTATCTGTTGTTTGACGAGCTGCTGCGTCAAAGTGGAGCCGCCGGATTGACTGCCGAAACCGGTCAATTCAGTCACCAGCGCCCTCAAAATGGCCTTAGGTACGATCCCATCATGCTCATAAAAATTTTCGTCTTCCGTTGCGATGAGCGCTTCTTTGATGAGCGGGGAAATGCTTTCCGAACCGACGGTGGTCCTGACCAAGTCGGTTCGGATTTCCGAAATGGCTTCGGTATTCGCATAGTACATAGTGGAAACGAGTTCCACATTGCTTATGTCTTCAGCCATGCTTTCGTATGTAGGGGGAGTCTCCTTTGAAATCAAATTCGCGAAGTAACCCAATCCTGCGCCACCGCCAAAGATTCCCAAAAGGACCAGCAAAAGTACGCTACCGGTAAAAATATTCCGGACCACACCAAAAAAAACATTGAAACCGAAAGCTCCTTTTGAAAGAAGAGGCTTCATGTTTGTTTCTGTTTCCAGTTTGAGTCTCATCCTTCGCCAAGACCTTTTGCCTTGATCGATGCGCTTGTGGGTCTTTTGCTCCCAAAGCAAGGCTTTTTCCTTTGCTCTTGCAGCATTTTCTTTCGTGAATATCCGCTGGAGGCTGCCGTTTATCGATTGCCCAAGACGTCTGAAGAATTCCCCGGTCTTTTTCAGCCATTTTTCTGCTTTATTTCCATCTGGATTGTCCATAAATTCCCTCTTTCCTTTTCAGGTGGTCACTTATCAGTATAACAAAAAAGCTTTGCCCTGACTATTACATAGCATGAACAATCACTAAGTCAGAGAAACCAAAAAAAACAGCAAGGAATGAAATCCTTGCTGAAACCGTTGCTGCTATACTGTTGTGGCAGCAGAGCTTTCAAATGTCTCACCGATGGCGGCCAAACGCTCCGATACGTCAGACGGTGTCAAATGATTGCGTTGCACATAATAGTTCGGCTGGTGGACGCGGCATTCATGCGAGCAGCTGCGCATATACTTGTGTTCATTCTCTTCCGAACACAGCATTCTGCGGTTGCAGCTCGGGTTGGCGCAATTCGCGTAGCGTTCGCAAGGCGTGCCATCGAACCAGTCTTTTCCGACCATGACGTGTTCGATGCGATTGATATCGACGCCGATGCGCTCATCGAATACGTACATTTTCCCATCCCAAAGGTCACCTTTGACCGTTTCATCTTTCCCGTAGGTTGCGATGCCGCCATGCAGTTGGCCGACATCCTTAAATCCTTCCTTAACGAGCCAGCCTGAGAATTTTTCGCAGCGGATGCCGCCGGTGCAGTACGTGACAACGCGTTTTTCCATGAATTTTTCCTTGTTGTCGCGGATCCATTGCGGCAATTCGCGGAAGTTTGCGATATCCGGGCGGACTGCGCCACGGAAGTGCCCGAGATCGAATTCATAGTCATTGCGGGCATCGATGACGACCGTGTTCTCGTCGAGGATGGCTTCGCGGAAAGCTTCCGGCGACAAGTATTCGCCAGTTGTTTCATTAGGATCGAGGTCGTCTCCACCCAAGTGCAGGGAGACGATTTCCTGGCGATGACGGACAAACATCTTCTTGAAGGCATGGCCGTCCGTTTCATCGATTTTATAGGTGATGTCGTTGAAGCGAGCATCTGCATTCATATGCTCGATGTACGCTTGCGTTTGTTCCACGGTCCCGGAAACCGTACCGTTGATCCCCTCTGCTGCGACCAAAATTCTTCCTTTTAAGCCGATTTCTTTGCAGAATCGTAGATGTTCTTGCGCAAATGTTTCTGCATCCTCTATCGGTGTATATTTATAATAGAGTAAGACACGATATTCTTTTGTCATACTGCTCCCCCTAAATCAATGTGCTTTACTTCGAACGTTATGAAATTATACACATTTTGTAAGCGGAAAGCCAAGGATATGCTCAACTGCCGAAAGAGGGCGTCCCGCTTTATGAATGTGGGGGCTGCATGATACACTTGCTTTAAAGGAAAAATGAAAGCGGGGAAATGAGATGGGTAGTTGTACTTTGATCGTAAATCCGTCATCAGGGGGCGAAAAGGCTCCCGGCTATCTGGGTTTGATGAAGGCGCAGTTAAGCAAAATGTTCGAAGAGGTGACAGTCAAAGAAACCGGGAAACAGGACGATGCCAAGCAGTTTGCGCATGAAGCGGCGATGCTCGGACATGAAGCCGTTTTCTGCATGGGGGGTGATGGCACTGTCAGCGAAACAATCAATGGCTTGGCGGCTGCCGGAAAAAACGTATCCTTCGGGTTTGTTCCTATGGGCACCGTCAATGACCTCGCAAGAGCGGTCGGAATCCCTTTGGAACCCGAGCAGGCTATCGGAATGTTGGGCAATGCGGACTTGATCGATCTGGACATCGGCAAGGTCAATGATCGTTATTTTGTGTCGAATGTTGCCGCGGGTGCGATCCCCGAAGCTGTCGAAGAGGTCAGTGTGGAGCAAAAAACAAAATATGGTCCTTTGGCGTATTTCATTGAAGGCGGGAAGGCGCTAGCGAGCCAGGAGCTGCATCGATTCCGCTTTACGGTGGATGGAGAGGCTTTTACACAGGGATCGCCCCTCATTCTGATTGCGCTGACGAATTCGATCGCCAGCTTCGAAAGTTTTATGCCCCAAGCAAAAGTCGATGACGGCAAGATGCGGATGGTCGTGTTCAAGGAGTTCAATCTGCTTGATTCGTTGAAACTCTTGCCGCAGCTCATCAGAGGCGAAATCAAGACTTCGGATACTGTCATCTACAAATCCTTCAAGCACGCCACAATCGCCGTTGCGGATGGAGAAAAACTGATCACCAATGTCGACGGCGACAAAGGGCCGGCATTTCCGCTTGAGATCGAGATACTGCCTTCCTTCATCAAAGTGTATGCACCGGCAGCATCTTGAACAGAACAAACCCCTGCGACCTGCATCGGTCGTGGGGGTTTGTTCTGTCTTCAAATATATTTTTCGGTCAAACGCAGGAATTCTTCCACGTCTTCCGCCATGATCTTCAAGCCTTGGCTCCAGAAGTCCGGCTGTGTGATATCGGCACCAAGATGCTTCATCACGAGGTCTTCTGTCGTCATCGAACCGGTATCCCGCAGCAGCGAAATGTAGGTTTCTTCAAAATTATCGCTCTGCTGCAGCGATTGCGCATAAATCCCCAGACTGAACAGGAAACCAAATGTGTAAGGGAAGTTATAGAAAGGCACATCATCGATGAAAAAGTGCAGCTTGCTCGCCCAGAATAGGGGGTGGTAGTCACTCAAGGATTCCTGGTAAGCCTCTTTTTGGGCAGCTTCCATCATTCCGGAAAGCCGTTCTGCAGTGACAAAACCGTTCATCCTTTCGGTGTAGAAGGACTTTTCGAAAAGGTAACGGGCATGGATATTCAGGAACATGGCCGTTGCATTTTCGAGCTTCGTATTGAGCAGGGAAATTTTTTCTTCATCGCTGCTTGCTTCCCTGACTGTAGCTGCGCTGATGATGGTCTCCGCAAAAGTCGATGCCGTTTCGGCGACGTTCATGGCGTAACGCGTATTCAGATCGGGCAAATCGCGCATTACGTGGGAATGGAAGGCATGGCCCAATTCATGGGCCAATGTGCTCATATCGCTGGCTGAACCCGTAAAGGTCATGAAAATGCGCGACTCTTTCGATTCCGGATAATCTTCGCAATAGCCGCCAGGCCTTTTCCCGGATCGGTTTTCGGCTTCTATCCAGCGGTTCTTGACGGCATCCAGGGAAAAATCTGCTAGTTTGGGACCGAAGGAGGCGAAGTGTTCGATGATGTAATCGACCGCTTCGTCGAAGCTGAAGGTTTTTGATTGGAAAGTGCCGAGCGATACCGGGGCATCGACATCATACCAAGCCAACTTATCCTTGCCCATCAGAGCGGCTTTGCGGTCCAAAAACGAAAGGAAAGGCTGTTTATTCGCACTGATGGCCTGCCACATCGTATCCAGCGTTTCGCGTTTGATGCGGTTGTACCGTAAAGGTTCCACCAAGAAATCCTCATCCTGATGCGCCTCAAAATCCGCCAAGCGGAAACCTTGCAAGTGGTTCAGCGTATCGGCGAATGCAGGCGCAAGGGATCCCCAGGCTTTTTCCCATTCGACGAATATTTTTTTGCGCACGTTCGGATCGGGATCGGCATACATCCGATTCATCGCTTGGCCGGCGGAGAGTTCGCTCGAAGTGCCGTCAGCCTCCTCAAACGGGATCTTGACGAAGGATACGAGCGTGTCATAGTGCGCGCTCCAACCGTTGAAACCATCGACGCGCAAAGTCGCCAACAAGGCCTCTTCCTTGTCGGACAAGAGGCGGCTCCCCTGTTGGCGCCATTCCGACAGGGCGAATGCGAGCGGTGAAAAAGCAGGCATTTCCACCAACAGCGCCCAATCGTTTTCCTTGATGGCGGTTATTTTTTTCTTCAGAGTCGTTTGAATAATCGTTAATTTGCTGTACAATTGAATTATTCGCGCATGGATTGCGCTTGCATTCAAATCCGAGACATCGGCCGATTGGACACCCGTGATGAAGCTGTTGCATTGCATCAAAGCTTTTGCGTACAGCTCCTCAAAATGAAGCAAATCCTGAAAAATAGGATATTCCGGCTTATCGTGTTCGGGGTCCCAAGCGTTTGCTGTTTGTTCAAAATCCTTCAATCCGTCTTGGATGGACTGTATCTTTTCTTGCAAGGCAGGCGAAGAGCTTCCGCCTTCGAAAAACGAGTCCAAATCCCAGGTTAGGCTATATTTCATATTGTTCATCCTCTCAATCTGAATTGACTAGCTTAATGCCATAAATGCATTATAACAATTTCCAACAAAAATTAATAAAAGAATTCACATCTGGAAAGGAAAAAACTACATGCAAAGAGAACAAAAAAGCAATTCATATCTGGTGGGTGCGGTTCTGATCATGGGTTATCTGTATTACCGGGCCACTTTCGAAATAAATTTTTATGCTTTGCCGAATATCATCGCGAACCTTTTGCAGGCGCAACCGCTCTCCGGTTTATTCGCAACGTTCACCTTCCGATACGGGGAGCAGGTGATCAGTATGGAATCGTTGGGTTATTTCGGATTTTTGGGATTCTTCGGCAGCAAGATATGGTTGTTCCTTTCCTATTTCATCCTGGCTTACCTTTGGTATGGCGGGCTTTCTGGGAAGATGCGGGACGCGGTAACTCCTATCGGTGTGGCGCTGCTGCTTTCCGTCAGTTACGCGGCTGCGGATGAATTTCATCAATCGCTGGTGTCCCCGGCATTTGCGATGAAGGAAGACGTGATTTTGGCCAGCGCAGGGGCAATTTTGGCGATAATCGCCGGTTGGTTCTTCCTGACGGTCAGAAAAGGCAGAAAGTGAATTGCCATAAGCGGTTACTTTTGATAAAATGATTGAGTAAATTAATAGATGAGAAGAGGGATCTGAATGTCAGGACATTCAAAATGGAGTAAAATCAAAGGCGCAAAAGGCGCTGCGGATCAAAAACGAGGTAAAATTTTCCAGAGATTATCGAAAGAGATTTATATGGCTGCAAAAAACAGCGGTCCGGATCCCTCATCTAACCCGAGCCTGCGCTTGATGATCGATAAAGCGAAAGCAGCGAATATGCCGAACGACAACATCACCCGTGCCATCAAAAAAGCAACATCTGCTGGAGAAGGCGAAAACTACGAAGAAATCACTTATGAAGGATACGGCCCGAACGGTGTGGCTGTTTTGGTCCATGCATTGACCGACAACCGCAACCGTACCGCCACAAACATCCGGGTCGCTTTCAACAAAAACGGAGGATCTTTGGGTGAATCCGGTTCTGTAAGCTACATGTTCGACCGCAAAGGCTACATCGCAATCGAGCGTGAAGACTTGGATGTGGATGAAGACACAATGTTGATGAGCGTGTTGGAAGCCGGTGGGGAAGAGCTGCAGACGAGCGACGAAGTATTCGAAATCTACACGGATCCTGCCGATTTTGATGCAGTTTGCGAAGCTTTGAAGGCGGAAGGCTACGTGCTGGCCGAAGCAGAAGTCACGATGGTTCCGCAAACTTTGTCGTCTATCGCACCTGACAAGGAAGCGCAATTCAGAACGATGCTGGAAAAACTGGAAGACGATGATGACGTCTCCGAAGTATTCCACAACGCTGATCTGGACGACCAAGAATAATAGGTTACAGAAAATATAAACCGGGTACTTTCCTTGTCGGGCAGACAGTGGAGGGTGACCGGTTTTTTTTCTTGGAAATAGCACAGTAAGTAAGAACCGACCTGACTGTGCAATCGCTTTCTTTGTCGGCTTGTAGTATAATTTAGATAGCCAAAGTCGATCTGTCTTGGACTTGTCGGACGCGGCTCTAAAGAGGAGCTATCATTATCCGATCGGGATAGCAATGAATGGAGGAACAGCTGTATGGCAAAATTAATATTTGTGATTGCACCTGAAGACTTCCGCGATGAAGAATTATTCATGACCCAGGAAGAAGTTGCTAAATGCGGACATGAGATGTGGATCGCCAGCCACAAGACCGGTACCTGCATGGGTGTGCATGGCGGAATTGCGCAGTCGGATCTTTTGGTTGAGGATGTCGACACGAACAGTTTTGATGGTGTGGTGTTCATCGGGGGGAAGGGAAGCCGCATTTTCTTCAACGACCCGCATGCCTGGATGCTGGCCCAGGCGATGAACGGGCAGGGCAAAATGGTTGCTGCAATCTGCATCGCGCCGGTCATCTTAGCGAATGCGGGTTTATTGAAGAAGAAAAATGCGACTGTTTTCGAATCCGAGATTGCAACTATCGAAGCCAAGGGGGCAGTTTATTCTGAGTCCGCTGTGACAGTCGACGGCAATATCATCACTGCCAGCGGCCCGCATCAAGCGGAACAGTTCGGGATGGAAATTTGCAAGTTTTTGGCGGGATAAAGTGGGGAAACAGCTGTTGATGTGGAATTGGAGGCGGCAGGGAATATGGAAGAGCTGAAAGCCAGAATCGATGTGTTGAAGGAACAGGATCCAGTCAAAATGCGGGACCTGGAAAGGAAGTACGGATTGCTGAAGTTCGAGCTGCAGGAAGCGAAGAAAGCAGTCGAGATGCAGGAAATCACCTTGGCAGATGTGAAAGGCGAATGGATCAAAGACAATTCGGAAGAGAACCTTGCCTTGATGCGCGAGGAAGAACAGAACCTGAAGATTGCCAAGTTGAACTACACCGCCGCGGTGGAGAAAATGGACATCATGAAAACAGTCGTTTTTCTGCTTTCCTGACAGGGTGAAAACAGTAAGGAAAAGAAACATCCATAACGAAAAAGAACGGCAGGGACATTTTAAATGACCCTAGCCGTTCTTTTTCGTTATGCAGTTTTCTTGCTGTCATTCCGACTGATTGTCGATGAAATCGTTGATTTTTTGTTGGTAGTGCTCATCCGAAATCAAATAAGAAAAACCTTCGCCGATGACGCTTTGGGCTTCGCTGATGGTGAAGAAAGCTTTCGGATCGATGGCCGTCACAATCCGGTTGAGCGGCATCAATTGCTGCCTGTTGACGACGATCAGGATCACCTTCTTCTGACTTTTGGAGTAGTAGCCTTCACCTGACAAAAAAGTCATTCCGCGGCCGATTTTTTTATCGATCGCATCAGCGATTTCCTGATGCCGATCCGAGATGATCAGCACTTGTTTCTTCGGATTGAACCCTTCCAGGATGAAATCCAGCACCTTCGTTTGCACATAAAGATGCACGGCAGTCAAGACGACATTCTCCAACCCGATGACAAAGATGGAAGGACCGACCACGAAAATGTCCAACACAACCAGTGCGACACTGGTGCTCCAACCGAGATATTTATTGAAAATCAAGGCGATGATATCGGTCCCGGCCGTGGAACCGCCTGCCTGCATCACGAGGCCCAAGCCTGTGCCGACCAAAAATCCGGAGCAAAGCGGCGCCAGAATGATTGTTTCCATCGGATAGCGCCAAGCAGCCGTAAGATACAGAAACAACGACATCAACAATGTAGCCAGAAGCGTGAAACTCATAGTCGATTTTTCCAAAAAGCGGAATCCGATGACCAGGATGATAGCGTTCAGGAAGAAACTCGTGACGGCTACAGGAATATCCATCGTATAGAAGGCCAACAAACTAATGCCGGTCACACCGCCTTCGCCAAGATGGTTCGCCACGGAAAACATATTGATGCCGACCGCGAACAGAAATGTTCCGATTGCAATCAAAAAAATCGAACCAGCAACGTTCTTTTTCAAAAAATTCACCTCCCTTGTACTTGAGTGATTCCGCATTTTTTGTTTGCGGGGCCGCTATTTATGCCAATATAACATATTTTTGACTAAGTTTCTCGCTGTATAAAGAGCGGACGCGAGGATTTTGCAGAAGCTATAAGTGACGGCAAAATAGAAATGAGGTGATGATATGGAAGAAAAAGCAGAGAGCCTGTTGGCGGATGCGATGCGGCTGGGTGTTTCCGACATCCATCTGCTCCCTTACGAAGACCACTATGAACTCTTTTTCCGCGTGAGTACCGGATTGTCGAAAGTAGCCGTGTATTCAATCGAAAAAGGCGAACGGCTGATTTCTTATTTCAAATTCCTTTCGAACATGAATGTGGGCGAAAGGCGGAAACCGCAATCCGGAGCTGTCAGGTACCGGCTGAACGGCAAAAAAATAGAACTGAGGCTGTCCACTATCGCAAATTTCCGCTACCAAGAGTCGCTCGTGATCCGCATGCTGTATGCCAATCCGGGCTCGGAGCCGGGTTTGCACGCATTTTTCCCGGCCCAGGAGTCGGAGCTGCTCGAACTGTTGGACCACAAGAGCGGGCTGGTGCTGTTTTCCGGGCCTACCGGCTCCGGGAAAACGACCACCATCTATCATTTGCTGCGCAGAAAATATGCCGATGAACCGCTGCAGATCATTACGATGGAGGATCCGGTCGAGATCGAAGAACCGCTGTTTCTGCAGGCAGAAGTGAACGAAGCTGCGGGCATCACGTACGACTTGCTCATCCGCCAGTGCCTGCGGCATCATCCGGACATTCTCGTCATTGGCGAAATCCGGGATGAGGAAACAGCCAAAATGGTAGTGAGAAGCGCATTGACGGGGCACTTGGTGATCGCGACGATCCATGCCAAAGAGTCGTTCGGGGTATTGGAAAGGCTGCGGGAACTGACTATTTCTTCCGAACAAATGAAGCAGACGCTGCTCGCTGTCGTCTCCCAACGTCTGATCGCAAAATATTGTCCGCTGTGCTCCGGTAAGTGCACGATTCACTGCGCCCACTATCATGTAAACGAAAAGTCGGCTGCCATCTACGAAATATTGGCAGGCAAGGAGCTGCAGAATCATCTGCAGAACAAGGAGGACGGAAAGCGGTTTGTCACACTGAATGATAAATTGCGAAAAGCCTATGCATGTGGATACATTACGGAAAAAAATTACCTGGAGAATCTCGTCTGAAAAACGTTGGCAGGCAAAAGAGCAGGCTTATTTTCTGAGGCGCTTGGGTGAATTACTGAAGGAAGGTTTTTCGTTGTCCGAAGGGCTCGCCTTTCTGAAGATGATGCAGCCTAAGCGCGTGGACGATATCCAGCGCATGCTGGCCAAACTGGAAACAGGCATCAATCTTGCGGATGCATTGGCTGGATGCGGCTTTTCAGAGCAAGTCGTATCGCAGCTTCGGCTATCCTTCCTTCACGGGAAATTGACGGAAACTTTGCTGTTTTGTTCAGACTTCCTGACGGAAAAGGACAAACAGCTGCATAAGCTCAGAAAAGTATTGATCTACCCGTTGTTTTTGCTGGTGTTCGCGAATGTGATGCTGATTGCGATCAGGCAAGTCCTGCTTCCCAGTTTGGAGACGATGCTGGTGCCCTCGGAAGAGGGTTCCGGACTGATGGTCCGCATCATCCTGCTTTACCTGGAGAATTTGCCGCTCATCATACTGGGTACGTCAGCCTTAGGTGCCGGTTTGTTCCTGTTGGCAAAAAGTTATCTGAAAAAGAAATCAGCATTCCAAAAATCGTTGCTGTTCTGCCGGATTCCGCTCTTCAGCAAATGGGTCCAACTCTATTATTCCTTTTTCTTCTGTAGGGAATATGCCTATTTCTTCCGTAATGGCATGCAGTTGAACCAAATTGTTTCGTTGATGCGCGGCGATGAAGGGACTGCCTGGATGAAGGAAATATCCGGATTGGTGGAGGAAGGGCTGCTGCAGGGCGACAGCCTGACGACGATCATCAAACGTTATCCCATCTTCAAAGAGGAGATGGGTTGGATCGTCTATCACGGCGAGCTCACCAGCCAGTTGCCGATCAAATTGAGCATGTACAGCGAAGAATGTTTCCGGCTGTTGATAGTGGACATCGAACAGAAAATCGGCTGGCTGCAGCCTGTCTTGTTTCTCATGGTCGCCGTCATCGTGATGGCGATCTATCTTATATTGTTGATGCCGATGCTTAGTTCATTAGGAGGAATGTATTGATGAAATCGATCGAAAAAACACTGAAAAACAAAGAAGCCTTCACACTTATGGAAATGGTCCTGGTCCTGTTCATCATCTCGGTGCTGATGCTGATGATCATCCCGAATGTGGCGAACACGAAAAAAAGCGTGGAGACCAAAGGCGCGGATGCCCTGGCGGTCGTCGTGCAGACCCAAGCCAATATGTATGAACTGGATACGGGATCGGAAGCGGAGAGCTTCTCCGTTTTGAATACGGAAGGGTACCTAAGCAAGAAGCAAATGGTTGAAGCGGACGCCAAACTGACGATCACCGCCGGCGAAGTGGCCCCGATCGTACCTGCAGAAACGCCGTGATGATGGGCTGAGCGATGCACAAGAGCGGCTTCACTTTGTTCGAAAGCCTGTTGGTGCTGGCGATTGCAGCCATGATATTGCTGCTGACCCCGCAATTGGATACCGCGGCGGATGAATTCGCGTTCAATCTGTTTTTGGATGATTTCCTGACGGAGCTCAACTCGGCACAGAGTTACGCGGTCATCACCGGGAACGGCGTCAATATGGATGTCGTGCGCCCGATCGATGCAACGCATTACGCCGTTTTCAAAGACGGTGCCGGATCTGACCGATACATCAACCGCAAGCTGCTGTTGCCTGAAGGGGCCAGGGTGATCCAAGGCTACACGGGATTCATCAAAGGCGGCAGCGGGTATCTGCAGCCGAACACCATCATCATGGAAACGGCCCGATATCGTTATAGCATCACAATCCAACTGGGGAGCGGTCGTTATGAAGTCAACAAAGCTAAGCGATAGCAGCGGTTATATGCTTTTCGAAAGTCTGATCGCTTTGGCCATGGTCAGTCTAGCCATCTATGTGCTGATGCCCCATTCCGTTCAATTTTTTACGACTTTGAAATCGGCGGGAGCGGAAGTTGCCTATTGGCGGGTTGCGCAGGACCAAATGCAGGTCATTGCCAAGGGCGGCAGCCCAATCGGGAGCCAGGCTTCTGGAGGAATCCTGTTCACGACCGCTTGGGACCCGGATGCCGCACAACTGGTAGTGAGCGGCAGTGACGGGACAGAAAGGGTGACGGTGCGTGCTGATGAAATCCAAGTGGAAGATCCCTGAACAACCGCAGGCCGGATTCACCTTGCTGGAAGCGGCTTTTGCGCTTACAGTCAATACGCTGGTGCTCCTGCTGATGATGGGAGGCATGGAGGTGATCCGCACCGCGGATAGCCAGATGGAGAAGGCGCAGGAGGCGGAATGGCACCTTTTCCTGATCCAGCTCGAGCATGAGTGGGAGGATGAGTTGTTGGTGCAGAAGACAAGCACGACAATCCGCACCAAATCGAAAAATCCGGCCGACATGGCTGCCTACACCTATGAGTTCCGGATCAACAAAATCCTCCGGTACAAAAACGGGAACGGCTATCATCCGATGTTGTTGCACGTCAAAACGATGAAATACGAGGTGACCAATGAAGGGATTGCTATCGAGGCTACGCTATCGGACAATCAGACGCGCAGAGCGCATCTCATCTTGCCGAAAGCCCCGATTTAAATATCACCGTTTTCGGAGGAAGGGCGGCTCCATCTTGCCGCTCACCATTTTCTACCTGTTCCTTTCGCAAATGATGCTTTTCGGGCTTATCCGGGTATATGAGAATCAGCTCTATCTGTACAGATTGACGGAGAATCATTACAAAGCGCAGACCTTGTTGGCCTATACAGACTACTGGCTGCAGGATCATAACAAAGCATCGAACCCGGAAAACCGGATCGTGCCGGCCGTGCTGTCTTTCGAAGAAGGCATCGTGCATTGCTTTGCGGATGCGAGCGGCAAAGTCACTGCCACCGTGACGCTGCAAAATGACTACAGCGAAACGAGGGTATTGGAAATCCCGTCTCCGGAGTGACATGCAGGAAATGAAGCGTCTTGCAGAGAATGAGGAGCCATCCGTTACAGGGGAACGCACAAATAAGCCAGGAAACTGACGGCTTGTTTGTGCGTTTTTTTGTAATTCAGCGAATCTGGAATCGAATGCTGGCCCAGAAGCCCATATGCACGAATTTCCCCTATCTATGCAGGCCATTTTTTGATATACTTGATAGGTATGTTTGTAAACAAACAGGATATTTTATTGGAAGGAAGTATGTGAAATGAGTAGAGTCTCAAAATTGCAGGATGCCATCAAAGCGAAGAAGATGGATGCAATGCTGGTGACAAGTCAATATAACTTACGTTATGTTTCCAATTTTACGGGTACGACCGGTCTGGCGGTCATCACCCAAGAGGAAGCTTTTTTTGTGACTGACTTCCGTTATACCCAACAGGCTGCTTCACAGGCACAGGGGTTTCAGATTATTCAGAATAAAGGGCCGATATTCGAAGAAGTGAAAAAGATAGCGGAAGAAAAGGGCCTTGCATCAATGGGGTTCGAAGACGCCATCATGTCCTTCCGCAGTGTCGAGAACTTGGAGGATTTGGTGACGTGCGATCTGGTTCCTGCTTCAGGCATCATTGAGGAATTGCGTGAAGTCAAAGATGAAGAGGAAATCAAGACCATCAAGAGGGCTTGCGAAATAGCGGATTCGGGCTTCATGTTCATCCTTGACCGTATCCGTCCGGGAGTTTCGGAAATAGAAATCGCCAACCACCTAGATTTCCACATGCGCGAATTGGGTGCGAGCGGCGTTTCTTTCGAAACGATTGTCGCCAGCGGCATCCGTTCCGCCATGCCGCATGGTGTGGCCAGTCCGAAGCTGATCGAAAAAGGCGACTTTGTAACGCTGGATTTCGGTTGTTATTACAACGGCTATGTTTCGGATATGACGCGTACGGTATCAGTTGGCCAACCCCATGCTGAATTGAAGAAAATCTACGAGATTGTTCTGGCTGCCCAACTGCGCGTGAATGAGGCAGCAAAAGCGGGCATGACCGGAATCGAAGTCGACAGTGTCTCACGTGATTACATTTCGGACCAAGGCTACGGGGAAGCTTTCGGACACTCCAACGGACATGGAATCGGCTTGGAGATACACGAGGGTCCGAACACATCGCAAAAGGCCGGAAAAGTGCTTGTACCGGGAAATGTCATCACAAATGAACCGGGCATTTATCTTGCAGGTCTGGGCGGCGTCCGGATTGAAGATGATCTTGTGATAAGGGATAACGGCAACGAGATTTTGACACATTCTCCAAAAGAATTGATTATTTTATAAAAAAATAGAATCCGCACTAAAATAATGGTAAACTTAGTTCAAATGAGCTGCCACAGGAGGAATTATAAATGATTTCAGTAAATGATTTTAAGACAGGCCTGACGATCGAAATTGATGGAGGGTTATGGAAAGTTGTCGATTTCCAACATGTAAAGCCGGGTAAAGGCGCGGCGTTCGTCCGGTCGAAATTGAAAAATCTTCGCACAGGGGCTGTACAGGAAAAAACTTTCCGTGCGGGTGAAAAAGTCGGAAAAGCGCACATCGCAAACCGCAAAATGCAGTTTCTGTACGAGAGTGCCGGTGCTTATGTTTTCATGGACACTGAAAACTATGAACAAATCGAACTGAATGCAGGACAAATCGAATATGAATTGAACTATCTGAAAGAAAACATGGAAGTCAACATCCTGATGTATGAATCAGAAACACTTGGCGTCGATCTTCCGAACACAGTAATTCTGCGTGTGGAAGAAACTGAACCAGGCATCAAGGGCGATACAGCTTCTGGCGGGTCAAAACCTGCCAAAATGGAAACAGGCTTGATGGTGAACGTGCCATTCTTCGTGAATGCGGATGATATGCTGATCGTGAACACAACGGACGGTTCTTACGTATCCCGCGCATAATGTTTCCCAAGAAAGGAGAATGACAGATGATGGAAGAAACAAACATTCCTTTAGCAAACGGTCCGGCTCCGCTGGGAGAGATTGAAATTGCTCCTGAAGTGATTGAAGTGATCGCTGGTATTGCAGCGAATGAAGTAGAAGGTGTTTATGCGATGCAAGGGTCTTTCAAGACCGGCGTCAATGAATTATTGGGACGCACTGCCCACAACAAAGGTGTGCATTTGACGGTAGATGAAAATGGCTTGGTGGTCGATGTGTATTGTTACATCAAATACGGGGCTTCCGTACCGAAAGTCGCTTTGGATATGCAAGAAAAAGTGAAGGAACAAGTCCTTTACATGAGCAATCTTGAAGTGTCGCAAGTGAACGTCCACGTGGTCGGCCTTGTCGCACCGAAATCCGAAGACAACGCCTATCTTGATTTGGATACAGAATTGGGGGAGAATGCGTGAGCACTTCCCGTTTAACCAGAAGAGAAATCAGGGAAAAGGCGCTCCAAGCGCTTTTCCAATTGAAAACGAACGAAGAATTGACCCCTGAAGAAGCCATCAAGCAAGCGTTGTTGAGCGATTCAGAGGAATGGAACAGCGAAGAGGACGTCGAGATCCAGGACTATCCTTATCTGATCACCTTAGTGCATGGCGTTTTGGATAATCAAGCGGCGATCGATGAAGCGATCCAACCTTACCTTAAGAACTGGACTGTAGGCAGATTAGCCAAAGCAGATGCTTTGATCATGCAGATCGCTGCCTACGAAATGCTCTTGGGTGATACGGAACAAGTACCTCAAAGGGTTGCGTTGAATGAAGCCATCGAAATTTCAAAGCTATATTGCGATGAACAATCGAGCAAATTCATCAATGGCGTATTGTCCAATCTCATTCCCAAAACGGAAAATCCTTAATGCTTCGGCTTAAGGGTTTTCTTTTTTTGCCGGTTAATTCGGATCTGCCAAGCCCGCTTTTCTAACCGTAATCAAAGATATTATGTTAAAATAGACGGTAACACCAAGGAAAAGGAGATTGATTAATGGAAACGATTATTATGGATGGAAAAGGCTTAGCAAAAAAAATGCAGGATCAGATGAAAGAACAGGTAGCAGCATTGACAGCGGAAGGGAAAACCCCGGGTCTTTGCGTCATTTTGGTCGGCGAGGATAAAGCGAGCCAAGTCTACGTCCGCAATAAAGAGAAGCAATCCGAAGCGATGGGGATGAATTCGCGCGTCGTTCGTCTTGCTGCAGACATTTCCGAAGTTGATCTGTTGGCGGAAGTCGAAAAGCAGAACCAAGATGACAGCATGCACGGCATTCTGGTCCAGTTGCCTTTGCCGAAACACATAGATGAACAGAAAGTTTTGCGCGCAATCCGTTATGAAAAGGATGTGGATGGTTTCCATCCGATGAACGTCGGGAACTTCTTCCTGGGCAATGAATCAGCTTTGCCATGCACACCGTACGGCATCATGAAGATTTTGGGAGAATACAACATCGAAATTGAGGGCAAAAAAGCATTGGTGATCGGCCGGAGCAATATCGTCGGAAAACCGATGTCCATCATGCTGCTGAACGAAAACGCGACAGTCACGATTGCCCATTCACGGACTAAAAACCTGAAGGAATTGGCGAAAGAAGCTGACATCCTGGTCGCTGCGATCGGCAGAGGCCATTTCGTCACCGCTGATTTCATCAAAGAGGGTGCAGTCGTCATCGATGTAGGGATGAACCGCAGTGCAGAAGGCAAATTGATCGGCGACGTGGATACAGCTGCTGCAATGGGCATCGCAAGCCATATCACACCAGTGCCTGGCGGTGTCGGACCGATGACGATCACGATGCTGTTGCAACAAACAATCGATAAAGCAAAATAACCAAGGAGGCACAAAGTTGGAACCTCTCTATCTCAGCGTCACCGCTTTAACCAGATACATCAAAAGAAAATTTGATGCCGATCCTTACCTCGAACGCGTATATCTTACCGGTGAAATATCCAACTATCGTCCGCGTCCGGGCCATCAATACTTCAGCCTGAAGGATGACCATGCCGTCATTTCGGCAGTGATGTATAAAGGCAGATTCGACAAGTTGACCTTCAAGCCCAAGGAAGGGATGAAGGTGATGCTCATCGGACGGGTGAATGTCTACGAAGCGGGTGGAACCTACAATATCATGGTCGAACATATGGAACCGGATGGCATCGGTGCCTTGTACCAAGCGTTCTCGGAACTCAAGGAGAAATTAGCGCGCGAAGGGTTGTTTTCCTTGCCGAAGAAAAAGCTCCCTGTGTTCCCAAAGCGCATCGCTATTGTGACCAGTCCAAGTGGCGCGGTCATCCGTGACATCATGACGACCGTCAAAAGAAGATACCCGATTGTCCAACTCGTGCTCTATCCGACCATTGTTCAAGGGAAGGATTCCGCTGCCAATATCATAAAGAATCTTCAAGCAATTGAGCAAAAAGGTGATTTTGATGTGGCGATCGTTGCAAGGGGTGGCGGTTCCATCGAGGATCTTTGGTCCTTCAACGAGGAAGCAGTCGTTCGCCAAATAGCGGCCATGAATGTCCCTGTCATTTCTTCCGTAGGGCATGAAACGGATACGACGTTATCTGATTTTGTTGCAGATGTCCGCGCCGCTACTCCAACGGCAGCGGCGGAATTGTCTGTACCGGTATTGAGCGATGTCATCCGCTATATCCATCAGATCGACAACAGGCTCTATCAACAGATGCGGCATCTGCACACGATGCAACAACAACGCTTGAATCGCGCCATGCAATCCTATATTTTCAGACAACCGGAAAGGATGTATGAAGGCTATGCCATCAAAGCAGATCAGGTGCAACAACGCCTGGCCAATCAAATGCAGCAGCAGCTCCATTTGCGGTCCACTGAACTGCAACGGCTGCAATTGCGTCTTGAAAACCGCAATCCTGCAAGGGAAGTGCAGCTGGCCGGCAACCGCAGGCAACAGCTCACCGATGGACTGCAAAGGGCCATGGATCGCTATCTGAAACAGAAAGAAATGCGCATGACATCTGCCATGCAATCGTTGGACTTGTTGAGTCCGCTGAAGATCATGTCACGCGGGTACACTTATACGACTAAGGATGGGAACGTAGTTGCATCCGTCAAAGAGTTGCACAGTGGCGATAAATTGAAAGTGAATTTTTCGGACGGTTATGCCGAAGCAGAAGTAAAACAGGTGGTGGAGGAAAAATAATGAAATCCGAAAAGAAAGTAAGTTTTGAAGAAGCGATGAACCAATTAGAAGCTATTGTAACAAGACTGGAAGCAGGGGATGTTCCCTTGGAAGAGGCATTGGAGCAATTCAAGGTCGGGATGGATCTCAGCAAGCATTGCCAAGATACTTTGAACAATGCCGAAAAAACATTGACGAAAATCGTCAACCCTGATGGTTCGGAAACGAATTTTGAAGAACCGACAGTCCAAAACGAAGGGGAATGACTCACATGAATCTTAGCGAATTTCAAGCGGAATGGATGCCGCGATTCGACGATTACCTCTACTCTGAATTGGATGCAAATGCGCCTTCGCAAGAAAATCTGCACAAAGCGATGGCGTATTCTTTAATGGGGGGCGGGAAAAGAATTCGCCCTCTTTTAGTGTTGGCGACCCTTTCGCTGGCCGACAGCGAAATTTCGGATGGCTTTGCCGCCGCAGCCGCATTGGAATATATCCATACCTACTCTTTGATCCACGATGATCTGCCGGCAATGGACAATGATGATTACAGACGGGGGCGCTTGACTTCGCACAAGGTATTCGGAGAATCCACCGCGATCCTCGCGGGTGATGCGCTGTTGACGGCTGCCTTCGGGATACTTGCGGAATCCGTAACCATTTCGGCAGACAAAAAAGTCAAACTGATTGCCTTATTGGCGAAAGCCTCTGGCCCGAACGGAATGATTGCCGGACAGATGGATGATGTCGAGGGCGAAAAGAAAGCACTGACAATAGAAGAGTTGAAACAAGTGCACGATAAAAAGACCGGCGCATTGATCAGATATGCTGTTGCGGCGGGGTGCCTCATCGCGGACGCGGATGAACCATTCACAACTGAAATGGAAAGTTTCTCCAGACATTTGGGCTTGGCTTATCAGATCCACAATGATCTGAAGGATGTCGTGTTGGATGAGGCCGAGACCGGCAAAACCATCCATCACGATGCCGCATTGAATAAAAATACATACCCATCTTTATTGGGAGTAAACGGAGCCATCCAAGAACTGAACAGTGTCATCCGCCAAGCGGAAGGCTGTTTGGACCGTGTGGCATTGTCCTGCGCAAGTGCGGAAGATAAAATAGATGTGTTCCGCCAATTATTGGATTACGTCAGAATATAACGGGAGATTACCATGGAAAAAGAAAGATTGGATTTACTTGTAGTACAACAGGGCTTGACTGATTCCCGTGAAAAAGCCAAAAGATTGATCATGGCCGGGCAAATCTATGACGAAAACAACCAACGTTACGACAAACCGGGCGAAAAGATTTCCGTCGAGAAAACCCTCCATATTAAGGGAGAAACATTGAAATATGTTAGTCGCGGCGGATTGAAACTAGAAAAGGCCATCGCATTATTCCAAGTGGATCCGAAGGACAAAATCTTTTTGGATATCGGAAGTTCGACGGGGGGCTTTACGGATGTCGCGCTGCAGAATGGCGCAAAACTCTGTTATGCACTGGATGTCGGCTATAACCAATTGGATTGGAAATTGCGCCAGGATGAACGGGTCGTAGTGATGGAACGGGTGAATTTCCGTTACAGCAAATTGGCGGACTTTGAAAAAGGACGGCCGGAGATGGCTTCCATTGACGTGTCCTTCATTTCACTGAAGCTGATTTTGCCGGTCCTTAAGGAAATCATTGCAGTCGGCGGAGACGTCGTTGCGCTGATCAAACCACAGTTCGAAGCCGGAAGAGGGAAAATCGGCAAAAAAGGGATCGTCAGTGATCCGGCAGTCCACAATGAAGTGTTGCGTGACATCTTGGATTTTGCTTCATTGACCGGGTTCGATGTGAAAAATCTGAGTTATTCGCCCATCACTGGCGGGACCGGAAACATCGAATTTTTGGTCCACTTGCAGGCCAATGACCATGCGCCAGGAAGCATTTCTCCGGAAATAGACAGCCCGCAAATCGTCAAAGAGGCTTATCTGCAGCTGAAGAGCAAATCAATCTCGATTTCCGATAAATAGGTGTCTAAGGAACCGTTGCGAAGGGGAATACGGAATGTTACAAGAGTTGTCCATTAAAAATTTTGCGATAATTGAAAATCTTCAAGTGAGTTTTGATGAGGGGATGACTGTGCTAACCGGGGAAACCGGCGCCGGGAAATCCATCATCATCGATGCCGTCGGCCTATTGGCAGGTGGGAGAGGGTCCAACGATTTGATTCGATACGGCGAAAACAAGACGGTCATCCAAGGGCTTTTCAGTATCCCCGAAAACGCCAAGACAATGGCCGTTCTGGAAGCGTACGGAATCGAAGCTGACGGGAACCAGGTTCTGCTGCAGCGGGAACTTTCCCGCAACGGAAAAAATATTTCCCGCGTCAACGGCACAATCGTAACGGTTGCGACGCTACGCGAGGTCGGTGAAACCTTGATCGATATCCATGGGCAGAATGAACATCAAGAATTGATGGATCCGCAAAAACATATCGACCTATTGGACCAGTTTGCCGGGAATGAATTGAAAGAAGTCAAAACGATATACCTCAATACCTATTCCAAATATGTGGATACACGCAAACAATTGATCCAACTGAAGACAGACGAGAAAGAAACAGTCCAAAGAATCGACTTGTTGACTTTCCAAATCCAGGAAATCGAGCAAGCGCAGTTGAAGGATCCTGCTGAGGATGAAAAACTGGAAGAAGAGCGGAATCTGCTTGTCAACTACCAAAAAGTCATGCAAGCTCTGACGAGCGCGTACGATTCATTGCAGAACAACGAAGAGAACGGCATCGACAAAATCGGTCTCGGCATGGCAGCGCTGGAAAAAGTGCAGGACATCAATCCGGTCTACCAAGCAATCGCCTCCTCGGTCTCGGCAGCGTATTACCAACTGCAGGAATGCGCGGGTGATATCCTATCGGAGATCGAGCAATTGTCCTACGATGAGGGCCGCTTGAATGAAATCGAGAACAGATTGGAATTGATCCGCCAGTTGAAGCGGAAATACGGAAACACAATCAGTGAAGTGCTGGGGCATTACGAAAAAATTTCGCGGGAACTGGATCTGATCGAAAACCGGGAAAGCTACCTTGAGAAACTCAACTCGGACTATAACAAGGCAAAAGAAGAGATTCTGGCTATCGGCAGACAATTGACTGTTATCCGGAAGAAAGTTGCAGTCGTTCTGGAAGAACAGATCCAACTGCAGCTGAAGGAACTGTACATGGACAAGGTCCTTTTCAAGACTGTTTTCCATGAACAGCCGGGGAAGACCGCGATCACGGACAACGGGCTGGATCAAGTGGAATTCTATATCGCGACGAACGTCGGCGAACCGCTGAAAGCTTTGGCGAAGGTGGCCAGTGGCGGCGAACTTTCACGGATGATGTTGGCCATGAAAGCTATTTTTACGAAGACGCAAGGCATCACCAGCATCATTTTTGATGAAGTGGATACCGGTGTTTCGGGCAGGGTGGCGCAAGCGATAGCCAACAAGATCCACTTGGTGGCCAGCTACTCGCAGGTGCTCTGCATCACGCATCTTCCGCAAGTGGCGGCGATGGCGGATCAGCATCTCTATATAGAAAAAGAAATCATCGCCGATCGGACAAAGACACATGTCAAACCGCTGTTCGGAGCTGAACGCATCAACGAAGTCGCACGCATGCTGGCGGGCACCGATATCACGGAACTTTCACTTGCCCATGCAAAAGAATTGCTGGAATTGGCCGATACCGAAAAAAACAAAGCGTGAAAGAAAAACTGTGCAGTAGAGCAGACCGGAAGGATTGGGGAGATTGGCATACACTAAAATCATCGCGCATAGGGGCAGCCGCGGAACACGGCCAGAAAACACGTTGGAGGCCTTTCAGGAAGCGTTGAAAGTCGCCAGCGACGGCATAGAATTGGATGTCCATTTGAGCAAAGATGGTGAGGTCGTGGTCATCCATGACGAGACCGTGGACCGCACGACATCCGGGAAAGGCTATGTCAAAGATATGACCCTGCAACAACTGAAGGCATTGGACGCCGGCAGTTGGTTCGATCCAAAATACAGCAACGCGCGTATCCCGACACTCCAAGAGGCATTGACCCTATTGGCGGATAATCATTTTAGGGGCGTTCTCAACATCGAATTGAAAACGGACGTATTCCAATACCCCGCAATCGAGGAAAAGGTGCTTGCTTTGGCTGAGCCTTACCTTGACCAATTTTCGGTCATCTACTCCAGTTTCCACTACGAAACCTTGAAAAAAATCAAGGCGTTGCGCAAGGATTCGAAAATTGCCCTGCTTTTCAGCAAAAAAGGCAAGCAGCAACTTGAACTGGGCGCAGGGGTTCCAGTTGAAGGTTGGCATCCAAAATTCTCGATTCTGCGCAGTCTGCCGCCTTTCGAACAATCCAAGATTCCGCTTCGCGTGTGGACGGTGAACCGAAAGGTCGAAATGCAGGTCTGTCTGCGCAAAAATATCGATTCGATGATAACGGATTATCCGGAACGCGCACTGCAAATGAGAAAGGTGATTCAGGGTGTCTGAAACAACAAAGAAAAAGTTAGAGAAAATCATGGTCATTGTCGGTCCGACTGCAGTGGGTAAAACCGCACTGAGCATCCGGCTGGCGAAAAAATACAATGGCGAAATCATCAATGGGGATTCTATGCAAGTATACGAAGGCTTGGACATCGGTACAGCGAAAGTGACAGCGGAAGAGGCGGGGGGTATCCCGCATCATCTGTTGGATATCATTCCGGTGGAACAGGATTACACGGCGTCCGATTTCAAAAGGGACGCGAGACGGGCCATCGAATCGATCCTGGCAAAAGGTAAGCTCCCGATTGTGGTCGGAGGTTCAGGACTTTATATAGAAGGACTATTGTTTGATATGCAGTTCGGCGGGGTGGCTGCCGAAGATCCTGACTACCGGAAACAACTGGAGGCTGAACTGGAACGGACTGACGCCATGCGGCTATGGAACCAGTTGCAGGAGAAGGACCCCAAAGCGGCTGAACAGATCCACCCGAACAACAGCCGAAGGGTCATCCGCGCTTTGGAAGTGATCCACTTCAGCGGAAAGCGCTTTTCGGATCAGGCCGACCGGGAGGCAGACCCTCATTACGATGCACTGCTGATCGGGCTTGACACCGAGCGTAGCATCCTATACGACCGCATCAACCGACGCGTTGATCTGATGGTTGCGGCTGGCTTGGTTGAGGAAGCCAAAGCGCTCTTTGACAGGCAATTGCCCGCCAAGACACAAGCGACAAGAGGCATCGGCTACAAAGAATGGTTCGGGTACTTCAATGGGGAACTCACATTTGAGGAAGCCGCAGAACTGCTGAAGCAAAATTCAAGGCGTTATGCCAAAAGACAATTGACCTGGTTCCGGAACAGAATGTGCGGGACCCATTGGTTTGACCTGGTTCAGAATGAGTATGAGATGCAGAAAATCGAAGATTTAGTTGAGTCGTTCCTCGCATGATGGATGAGAAAGAGCGAAAAAAGAAAGTTGGAAATTCTATGGAAAATACGAAAGAAAAAGTAATTCTGGTGAACGTTCAGACGAATCAAACGGATGAAGCCTTTGAATATCAACTGAGGGAACTGGCGGAATTGACCGAAACCGCGTTGGGGGAAGTTGTCGGCGTGTTGGCCCAAAAGCGGGAACGCAAAGATTCGCGGACCGTCATCGGCAAAGGGAAAGTGGAAGAGCTGGTGAATTTGTGTGCAGAACTGGAGGCGGATACCGTCATTTTCCAGCAAGAGCTCTCTTCCAAACAGGTGCGCAACATCCAGGAGACTGTCGACTGCAAAGTCATCGACCGTGTTCAGCTGATATTGGACATCTTTGCGATGCGTGCCCGCAGTAAAGAAGGGAAACTTCAAGTAGCCTTAGCGCAATTGAGTTATCTGTTGCCGCGTCTGATGGGTCAAGGCGTTAATTTATCCCGTCTAGGCGGGGGGATCGGCACAAGAGGGCCTGGTGAGACAAAACTCGAGACCGACCGCAGACACATCCACAGTCAGATGCAGGAAATCAAGAAAACATTGGAAGAAACAGAGCTGCACCGCCAAAGGGCAAGAGAAAAACGCCATGCCAGCGAAGTCTTCCAGATCGGTTTGATCGGCTACACGAATGCAGGGAAATCGACGGTCATCAATCGTTTGACCGACGCAGCAACCTTGGAAGAAGACAAATTGTTCGCGACTCTGGATCCTTTGACAAGAAAGCTGACCTTGCCGAACCAATTCCAGGCTACAATTACCGATACCGTAGGCTTTATCCAGGATCTTCCGACACAGTTGATCCATGCGTTCCATTCAACATTGGAAGAGAGCCGCAATATGGATGTGTTTTTGCACGTGGTCGATGCTTCGACTTCCTTCATCGATGAACATGAAAAAACCGTATTGGATCTATTGAAGGATTTGGATATGGATAAGACACCTATGTTGACGATCTACAACAAACGCGATCTTGCCGGTCCGGATTTCCAGCCACGGCTCTTTCCGAATATCGTCATTTCAGCACTTGATGATGACGACATCAACCGGTTGAAGGACTTTCTCTGGGAAGAAATCGCCAAAATGTTGGTTCCGTATACAAAAGACATCGATGCAAGCGGCCCTGAAGCCCGTTTGATGAATAAGATGCAGCAAGAGACCTTTGTGGAATCCATCGAATATATAGAAGAAACCAATGCATACCGCCTAAGAGGGTACGCTAAAAGCAATTCAAAATGGTTAGGGGATAAAGCAACAGATGCAAGCGACGAATAAAGAAGCAAGGCTGGCCGGATTGGTCGAACAAGTGGACAAGAAAATCCAGCCCGTTTTTAAAGAGATACAGGAAAAGGCATTGTTTAATCAAGGCAAGGTGCTGGAAGCTTTCCGGAAGCACCGCGTCAGTGATTACCATTTTAACCCGAGCACAGGCTATGGCTATGACGATGACGGCCGTGATACGCTCGAAAAAGTATATGCCGAGGTTTTCCAGGCTGAGGCTGCTTTGGTCAGGCCGCAAATCATTTCCGGGACACACGCTATCTCCACTGCGCTCTTCGGAGTCCTGCGTCCCGGTGATGAATTGATCTACGTGACCGGAACGCCATACGACACCCTGCTGGATATTGTCGGCTTGACCGGTAATGGGATCGGCTCTCTAAAAGAATACAATATCGCTTATCAGCATATCGACCTGTGTGCAGACGGCAAAGTGGACATTCCGACGGTGCTGGAAAAAATCAGCCCCAAAACAAAAATGATCGCGATTCAACGCTCCCGCGGCTATGCAGCCAGACCCTCCTTTACGATAAATGAGATCAAAGAGATGATTGCGGCGATCAGACCGCATGTAGGCTCGGAAACCGTCTTTTTTGTCGACAATTGTTATGGGGAATTTGTCGAAATGCTGGAGCCGATCGAAGTCGGAGCGGACCTGATTGCCGGCTCCCTCATCAAAAATCCGGGCGGCGGCATTGTGAAGATGGGCGGTTACCTCGCCGGCAGGGAAGACCTGATCGAACGGTGCGCGTACCGTCTGACGACACCGGGGATCGGCCGTGAAGCTGGAGCCTCACTCTACAGCCTTTTGGAGATGTACCAAGGTTTGTTTTTGGCGCCCCATGTTGTCGGTGAAGCGGTGAAGGGCGCTGTCTATACTGCTGGGCTGCTGGAAGAATGCGGCGTATCGTCCACCCCAGCGTGGAACAGCCCGCGCACAGACCTGATCCAAATGGTGGCACTGCCGAGCAAAGAAGCGATGATCGCCTTTGCTCAGACGATCCAGAAATATTCACCGGTGAACGCAGCGGCCAAACCGATTCCGGCCTATATGCCCGGTTACGAAGATGATGTCATCATGGCTGCCGGAACCTTCATTCAGGGCGCAAGCCTGGAATTGACGGCAGATGGCCCGATCAGACCGCCTTATCTGCTGTATGTGCAAGGCGGACTTACCTACGAACACGTCAAACTGGCAGTCACAGCAGCAGTGCAGGATACGTTCTTCGCATAATGATTTGTGTTTCCGGGCTGGAGAAAACAAACAGTCAGCCCGGAAATTACAACATTGGATGATCAGAAACCCTAAAAGAAGCAGAACATCAAAACCTTCCCGCGAAAAAGTGTTGACTTTAGGGCGGTTATCGCCTATACTATTAAATGTTGTGAGTCGTTCTGATGGCTCAAAAATTTGTCTCAATAGCTCAGCCGGATAGAGCATTCGCCTTCTAAGCGAACGGTCGGGAGTTCGAATCTCTCTTGAGACGTCATATCTGTTTTCAGGTCCTTACATCCATGATAGAGCATCTGTTGCATTCGCAATGAAGCGGATGCGACGTTTTTTTCTCATGACAGCCATTTGGACCGGGCAACAAATGAAAAAAACAACGCGATTGTCGGTTTGTTGCGAGGGTGAAATATTTTTTTGGGAAATAGTCAAAATCAGGGTGACAACTACAATGATTTGCTGTATAATCATTTCTTGTGACACCGGTTTTGAGGCTGAACCAAACGCGTTTTGCCGAATACTAACTTTGTCTCAATAGCTCAGCCGGATAGAGCATTCGCCTTCTAAGCGAACGGTCGGGAGTTCGAATCTCTCTTGAGACGTATCAAACAAATCAAAAGCCCGCTGCAAGGATTTGATCCTTACGGCGGGCTTTTTCTGTGACAATGACTTTAAAATTTGGTGGAATCAATCCAGATACTCATAGACGTTTTTTGTCGCTTCGTCGAAAACAACTTCATGCGAATCGCTGTTTTCGATTTTCTTCAATGGAAAATTGGTGCGGTAGATGCTCTGATCAGGGAACTGCTCCAAATAGATGACGAAATTTTTGGGGTAAAAACTTACCATTTTCGTGAATACATGATCCTGGTCGATGATGACAGTCTTCACTTCAGACATGCTCTTCACCCAGTAAGTATCCACATTGAAATACTCACCTGGATGAACCGTGTATTCATATTTCAGTATCGTAATAAGGTCATTCAACATCATAAATCCCTCCTAAACAGAATGTTAAACTCTTCACATCATCATTATACCTCATAGCGGGCAGATAATTAACACATTTTTGAAATGAAATTGCGGACCCAAGTCAATAATTTGAAAGATATATTTCGATATTAAAGGCAATAATTGGAAATTTAGGCTAAATCATGAAAAGTGTGGTATACTACTAGTTGTAAGTCTGTTGTAGTTCCTGGTTCTTAAAAGTGAGGCGATAATGGAAATGGTACGAAATATTACTAACGAAACAAAAACCATGATTGAGAGCGAATTACGTAAAGGTACGAGCAACTCACGTATTGCGAATCTGCTTGGCGTGTCGTATGAGCAGGCTTTGGAGGTCGTCGATGCCATCAAGGAATCTATACGGCCTGAGATCGGTGATGAAATAAAATTTACATTCCGCAAGCAGGAAATGGTAGGGGTAATCCGAAAATTATTGACAAATAGCGCCGTCGTAGAAATTTATTGGGATTTATCCTCCGGCACAATGAAGGACATCTGCGAGGATAAAACGATTGTGAATTTCAAAGACATTGAAGAATTTGTTAAAGTTGACTAATACATATATGGAAAGAAGCGGCGCTCATCGTCGCTTCTTTTTGTTGCGGCAGTCCGTATCAAGCAGGCTGTTTATCCTGCAGTTTTACGTAACCGTTTTACAATAGTAAGGAATCAATGAATCTTGCGGAACCGGAAAATGCAACAGAAAAATTATTATCGAAATGCTTGACAGGCTGTATAAAATTTTATATAGTTTGAAAGTCGAAAGGTTTGAACATCAAACTATTTTGGCCTTCAAACGAATGTGGTTTGATTGGGCATCGAAAGGGGGAGTGATATCTTTGGATCATTCCATAGATAAAATTAACTCATACCTCGTAGCTGTCTTCAATGAAGTGCTGGATATCGAAGAGGGGGCATTGCGTGTCAGTACCTTTTCTGATCTATCCATAAAGGAGATGCATACAGTCGAGGCGATCGGCATGTATCAGGAACACACAACTTCTGAAGTAGCGAAAAAATTGAACATAACTGCGGGAACTTTGACGGTGGCCATAAACACTCTGGTAAAAAAAGGGTATGTTGAACGCATTCGGATGCAGAAAGACCGCAGAGTCGTAAAACTAGGATTAACCAAAAAAGGACGCTTACTGTATCGTCTTCATGATAAGTTCCATAGAGAGATGGTAAAAAATACCATTCGCGATATGGAAGATCAGGAAGTGAAAGTTTTGCTGAAAGGCCTAAACAATCTTCACGGTTTCTTATTTGGGTTAGTTCAAAATATCAAGGAACAGGGTTGATGAAATTGGGTTCAAAGATAAGCGCAACAGGTCACTACCTTCCTGAACAGACCATCTCAAACGATGATCTGTCTAAAATCATGGACACAAGTGATGAGTGGATCAGCAAAAGGACAGGCATCCGCAGCCGACACATTTCGAAGGATGAAAATACTTCCGATTTGTCAAGCAAAGCGGCCCTCAGAATTTTGCAAAACGGTAAGATCACTGCAGACCAACTGGACTTCATCATAGTAGCAACAATGACTCCGGATGCTCTCAGCCCATCGACTGCTTGCTTAGTGCAAGAAAAGATAGGTGCAGTAAATGCTTTCTGTTTCGATATCAATGCAGCTTGTTCAGGCTTTGTTTACGCATTGTCCACCGGCCTCCATATGATGCAGAGCGGTCTATATCAATATGGCATGATCATCGGTGCTGAGACAATGTCAAAAGTCGTCAACTGGGAAGACCGTTCTACTGCTGTCCTGTTTGGGGATGGCGCAGGCGGCGTATTGTTGGAACGAACGGAAGACGATTGCTTCGTTGCAGAAGCGATCCATTCTGATGGTGGACGCCATATGGCATTAGTGGCGAACACAATGAAAGTAAAAAATCCGTATGGAGACTCCTCTCAGGAGGAACAGGCTTTCCTTACGATGGATGGCAGAGCCATCTTTGATTTTGCAATCCGCAGTGTGCCAAGCGTCATACGCGAAGTGATGGAGAAAGGAAATCTTTCTGACGGCGATCTGAAGAAGATTTTAGCTCATCAAGCAAATGTACGCTTATTGGAGGCAATCAGCAAAAAAGTGAAAATGCCATTTTCATTGTTTGCCACAAACATTGCGGAAACGGGCAACACCTCAGCAGCAAGCATTCCGATATTGTTGGATCAGCTTGTTCAAACCAAGGAAATTCAACTCGGCACCAAAGATAAGGTGCTGATGACAGGATTTGGTGGCGGCCTCACTTGGGGAGCCATCGTAGTATCATTAAACTAAAAAAACATATTTGGAGGAATTTATTATGACATTCGAAAAAATTCAAGCTATTATCGTGGACCAATTGGACAAAGAAGTAGAAGAAGTACAATTAGCAACTAACTTCAGAGAAGACTTGGATGCAGACAGCTTAGACTTGTTCCAAATCATCAACGACATCGAAGACGAATTCGATATCAAAATCGAATCAGACGAAGGTATCAACACTGTTGAAGATTTAGTTAAATACGTTGACGCTCAATTAGCAGAATAAGCAGTAGAAGGAAAGTAGGCCTTGTATGAAATCAGAATTATGTGAATTATTAGGTATTCAATATCCCATCATTCAAGGGGCAATGGCGTGGGTAGCGGATGCTGATTTGGCAAGTGCCGTTTCCAATGCTGGTGGTTTGGGCCTTATCGGGACTGGACATGATAGTGTGGATGTAGCGAATGAAAAAATTTCGAAAATGAAAGCATTGACGGATAAGCCTTTTGGTGTAAACATCATGCTTTTGAATCCGCATGTCGATGCCATTGTTGAAGCAGTGATCGCTGCAGGCGTTAAGGTTGTCACAACCGGCGCCGGAAGTCCAGCCCGTTATATGAACCAATTCAAAGAAGCAGGCATCACCGTTATTCCGGTTGTGGCTTCCGTAGCTTTAGCGAGAAGAATGGAGAAAGACGGCGCACACGCTGTCGTCGTCGAAGGCATGGAATCCGGTGGACACATCGGAAAAACAACGACACTTGCCCTGGTTCCTCAGGTTGTCGATGCCGTCTCCATTCCAGTCATCGCTGCCGGAGGTATCGGCGATGGACGCGGGATGGCAGCTGCTTTCATGTTGGGCGCATCTGCTGTTCAAGTGGGTACCCGTTTTGTAGTCGCCAAAGAATCCAATGCACATCAAAATTTCAAGAATGCCATCCTTAGGGCGAAAGACATCGATACAGTCATTACCGGTCAGATTACCGGACATCCTGTTCGTGTGTTGCGCAACAAGTTGACCAGAGAATATCTGCAAGTCGAAAAAGAAGAGACAAGCAAAGAAAATCCGGACTTGGCAAAACTTGAAGAAATGGGCAAAGGCGCTCTGAGAAGAGCGACTGTCGATGGTGATAAAGACTACGGTTCGATGATGGCCGGACAGATTGCCGGTTTGATTTCGAAGGAACAAACGTGTCATGATATCATACAAGAGTATATGACGGAATGCAAAGAAGTTATCTTGGCCCAAGCAAAATTGTGGGCTGAGTAACAAATTTATAGAGGTGAAATAATGGCAACAGCTTTTGTCTACAGTGGTCAAGGTGCGCAATATTTCGGTATGGGTCAAGAACTTTATAACGAGTATGCCGTTGTGCGCACTGTTTTTGATGAAGCTTCAGTAACGCTTGGTTACGATGTTGCAGAACTATGTTTCCAAGAGAACGACAAGCTTCATTTAACTGAATATACACAACCAGCAATCTTAACGGTTAGCTACGCCCTTGATCAATTACTAGCTGAAAAGGGAATTCAGCCAGATTTTGTTGCAGGATTGAGCCTCGGAGAATATACAGCACTGGTGAAAGCCAATGCTTTTTCTTTTAATGAGGCTATTTCGCTCGTAGCGAAACGCGGGAAGTACATGAGCGAGGCAGTGCCGGCAGGCCGTGGGAAAATGGCTGCCGTCATGAATGCAGAACGCTCTGTCATCGAAGAATCTTGCCGGGAAGCAAGCGAGACGTCTTATGTCGCGCCTGCCAACTACAATATGCCGACGCAGATCGTCATCGGCGGAGAAGTCGAAGGCGTCAATAAAGCCATCGAAATTCTTGAGTCGAAAGGCGTGAAGCGCATCATCCCATTGAACGTCAGCGGCCCTTTCCATACGGCCCTGTTGCATCCTGCAGCGGAAAAGTTGGAAGTGGCTTTGGCTGAGGTGACTGTGGCTGAACCGAAGATACCTGTCGTAGGCAATACCGAAGCGACAATCGTGGCAAGAGACGCCATCAAGGGTCTGTTGGTGCGCCAGATCGAATCGCCGGTATTATGGGAAGACAGCGTCCGCAAACTGGTTGAATTGGGTGTGGACACCTTCGTGGAAGTCGGCCCTGGCACGACTTTAAGCAAATTCATCAAAAAAATCAATAAAGAGGTCGCTGTGTACAATGTGGAGGATTTGAAATCCCTCAACAAGACCCTAGAAGCGTTACAAAAATAAAGAGATCTGACAAGAAATGAGGGATAGTCTTGGATTTAAAAGGAAAGACGGTCATCGTCACTGGTAGTTCAAGAGGAATCGGGGAAGCCATCGCTGAAGCTTATGCGAAACGTGGAGCCAATATCGTTCTGAATGCACGCAAACCGATTGCTGAAGAAAAAGTTGCGCATCTGGAATCCTACGGCGTAACAGTCAAAACACTCTTAGGTGATGTCAGCGATTTTCAGACTGCCAAAGAAATCGTCAGCCAAGCCAAAGAACTGTTCGGTTCCGTTGATGTTTTGGTCAACAATGCAGGGATCACCCGCGACAAATTGATCATGCGCATGGATGAAGAGGACTTTGATGCCACTTATCAAGTGAATCTGAAGGGTACCTTCAACATGATCCGCCACGCTTTGCCGCTGATGCTGAAGCAAAGAGCCGGCAGCATCATCAATATTTCAAGCGTCGTCGGTGAAACAGGAAATACAGGGCAGGCCAACTACGCTGCCAGCAAAGCCGGCATCATCGGATTGACGAAATCTGTCGCCCGTGAAGCTGCAACAAGAGGCATTACTTGTAATGCCATTGCCCCAGGGTTCATCGAAACGGAAATGACGGATGTTCTTTCAGAAAAGATTCAGGAACAGATGTTGACGCAAATCCCATTGAAACGATTTGGAAAAGCCGAAGAAGTGGCAAACACTGCCGTATTCTTGAGTGAGAATACTTACATTACCGGCCAGACCATCAGTGTCAATGGCGGCATGTACATGTAAGACAGGAGGATAATTATGAATCGCGTTGTTATTACAGGTATGGGTGCTATCACACCTTTAGGAAATACAGTCACTGAATATTGGGACGGCATCAAAAACGGTAAAAACGGTATTACGGCCATCACTAAATTTGATGCAAGCGAAACGGGCATTTCTGTCGCAGGCGAAGTGAAGGACTTCGATGCGACCTTATATATGGACCGTAAAGAATACAAGCGTATGGATCTGTTTTCGCAATATGCGGTAGCAGCCTCAGCTCAAGCCGTGGAACAAAGCGGCATCGACATGGAGAAAATCGATGCGGACCGCTTTGGCGTTACCATCGGCTCTGGTGTCGGCGGATTCATCACGATGGAATCCGGCATCATCAAAATGCATGAAAAAGGACCGAAACGCGTACCGCCTATGTTCGTACCGATGGCAATCGGAAACATGGCGGCAGGCAATACTGCCATCAAATTCGGTGCTAAAGGACCGAGCATGGACATCGTTACTGCGTGTGCTTCCGCGACAAACTCAATCGGAGAAGCATTCCGCAGCATCAAACATGGTTATGCAGACTTGATGCTGGCAGGCGGATCGGAAGCTACGGTCTGCGAAATCGGCATCGCTGGTTTTGCGGCATTGACGGCTTTATCCACAAACACTGATCCGGACCGTGCATCCATTCCTTTCGATAAAGAGAGAGATGGTTTTGTCATGGGTGAAGGTGCTGGAATCTTGATGCTTGAAAATCTTGATCACGCACTGGCACGCGGCGCAAACATCTTGGCTGAAGTTGTCGGATACGGCGTCACCTGTGATGCTTATCATATGACGGCTCCATCCGCTGACGGAAGCGGTGCCGGCAAAGCGATGCTTCAAGCCATCAAAGAAGCGGGCATCACTCCGGCGCAAGTCGATTACATCAACGCTCACGGAACAAGTACGCCTGCAAATGATTCAGGCGAAACGGCTGCGATCAAGTATGCATTCGGCGAAGAAGCATACAACGTCGCTATTTCAAGCACTAAGAGCATGACTGGTCACCTTTTGGGCGCTGCCGGCGGTATCGAAGCTGTTGCCTGCGTTAAAGCCATTCAAGACGACTTCCTGCCGCCTACAATTGGCTTCCAAGTGGCTGATGAAGGCTGCGATTTGGACTACATCCCGAATGTTGGGCGTGAAAAAGAAGTTACTTATACATTGAGCAACTCTTTGGGCTTCGGCGGTCATAATGCCGTACTATGTTTCAAAAAATGGGAGGCTTAATACGTGAATATTGAAGATGTAAAAAGCCTCATTTCCTTGATCGATGAATCAAGTTTGACTGAGTTGCATTATCAGACAGGCGACTTTCAACTATTGTTGTCCAAGAACAAGTTGGTCCAATCGAACCAACAGTCAAGCGACAGCATTCCGGCTGCAGCTCCAACTCCAGCAGTGACTGCTCCGGTCCAAAACAGCAAAGCAGCCGTTTCAGAAACGGCTGCTGAAACAGAAGGAAAAATCATCACTTCTCCGATCGTCGGCGTTGTTTACCTAGCACCGACTCCGGATGCAAAACCGTATGCAACTAAAGGCCAAACCATCGCTAAAGGCGACGTTGTCTGCTTGGTGGAAGCAATGAAACTTATGAATGAAATCAAAAGCGAATTCGATGGGGAAATCGTTGAAGTATTGGTTGAAAATGAACAAATCGTTGAATTCAACCAACCGCTGTTCCGCATCGTCTAAAAAAAGGAGACTAATAAAATGAGTTTATTAAGCGCACAAGAAGTAATGGATATCATCCCGAACCGCTACCCGATTTTCTTCATCGACAAAGTTGAAGAATTGACACCAGGCGAACATATCGTCTGCTACAAAAACGTAACAATCAACGAACCTTTCTTCCAAGGACATTTCCCGGGCGAACCAGTAATGCCAGGCGTATTGATCGTTGAAGCATTGGCTCAAGCGGGTTCTATCCCTTTGTTGACACTACCGGATTTCAAGGGGCAAACAGCTTACTTAGGCGGATTAAATAAAGTCAAATTCCGTCAAAAAGTTGTTCCTGGTGATGTTTTGCGTCTTCAAGTCGATATCGTCAAATTGAAAAAATTTGCAGGTATCGGTTATGGACAAGCTTTTGTCGGAGACAAAAAAGTTTGTGAAGTTGAAATGACATTCATCATTGGTAGATAGTATGTTTACGAAGGTATTGATCGCAAACAGAGGAGAAATTGCTGTCAGGATCATTCGTGCTTGTCATGAGTTAGGAATCCAAACGGTGGCGGTCTATTCTGAAGCTGACCGCGAAGCATTGCATACACAACTGGCTACCCAGGCTATCTGTATCGGCCCTGCAAAAGCGAGCGATTCCTATTTGAATATGACAAGCATCTTGAGCGCAGCAGTCGTTACAGGAGCCCAAGCCATCCATCCAGGCTTCGGTTTCCTCTCGGAAAACAGCGCATTCGCCACAATGTGCGAAGAAATGAATATCCGATTCATCGGACCATCTTCCACCATCATCGACTTGATGGGCAACAAAGCAAACGCCCGCAAAACGATGATAGCAGCAGGTGTACCTGTCACTCCGGGGAGCGAAGGCTACATCTCTTCTTATGAAGAGGCTGTGGCGCAAGCCGAGCAGATCGGTTATCCGGTCATCCTGAAAGCTGCTGCTGGTGGCGGCGGTAAAGGGATGCGGAAAGTCTACCAAGAAAACGGTCTGGAGGCAGCCTTCAGCCAAGCGAAAGCGGAAGCCAAAGCAGCCTTCGGGGACGACCGCATGTATCTTGAAAAGATCATCACGCCTGCCCGTCATATCGAAGTGCAGATTTTAGGGGATTCGTTCGGCAATGTCGTCCATTTGGGCGAACGCGATTGCTCCCTTCAGCGCAATCATCAGAAAGTGTTGGAAGAAAGTCCGTCCACATTCATCTCTGAAGAGACACGCAAAGCGATGGGGGAAGTCGCCATCCGTGCGGCTAAACATGTCGGCTACACCAATGCAGGCACGATCGAGTTTCTCGTCGATACGGACCAACGTTTCTATTTCATGGAAATGAACACGCGTATCCAAGTGGAGCATCCGGTGACCGAAATGGCGACTGGCATCGATATCGTCAAAGAACAATTGCGCATCGCGAGCGGTGAGCCGTTGTCCTTTACGCAAGATGAGGTTGTCATCACCGGCCATACGATCGAATGCCGTATCAACGCTGAAAATCCGGCTTTGGGCTTCCGCCCTTCATCCGGGAAAATCGACTACCTGTTCTTGCCTAGCGGCGGGAATGGCCTGCGTGTGGAAAGCGCCATGTACGGCGGATATATGATTCCGCCATTCTATGACTCGATGATCGCCAAAATCATCACAAAAGGCGACGACAGAAGTGAAGCAATCGCCAAAATGAGGCGTGCGCTGCAGGAACTGGTCATCGAGGGAGTCGAAACGAACCAATTCTTCCAGGAAGATATTCTGCAGGATCCTAATTTCATTTCCGGAGATTACGATACGGAATATCTTCAGAATGTGTTCCTGAAAACGTGGGCACCTGAAGAAGAGGAAAGTGTATAATTCAATTAGTCAAGAAGTCACACTAGAGGTGAGGAAATGAAATTATTTCGTAAGCGTCCTTACATTCCGATAGCTCAAGTTCCCGCTTCAAAAGCAGACGATCAGAAACCGATCGTTCCTGAAGGCTTATGGGAAAAATGCCCGAATTGTCAAAAAACGATCTACAGCAAGGATTTGGGGAAAGATAAAGTATGCCCGCATTGTGCCTATAATTTCAGGATTTCGGCGTATGAACGCATTTCCCATATCGTTGATGAAGGTTCTTTTGATGAATGGAACGCGCTCATGCCCGAAGAAAATCCGTTGGCTTTTCCGGGGTATGAGAACAAATTGAAGATTGCTAAAGAAAAAACGGGACTTGACGAGGCGGTTGTAACCGGCGCGGCATTCATCAATAAGCATAAAGTTGCTTTGTGTGTGATGGATTCGAACTTTATCATGGCAAGCATGGGGAAAGTGGTCGGCGAAAAGCTGACGCTCGCGTTTGAACGCGCAACGGAAGAAAAGCTGCCGATCATTGTCTTCACTGCTTCAGGCGGCGCCAGAATGCAAGAGGGCATCATGTCTTTGATGCAGATGGCGAAAGTCAGCGTTGCAGTCTCCAATCACAGTAAAGCAGGGCTGTTGTACATCACAGTCCTGACCGATCCGACGACTGGGGGCGTAACGGCCAGCTTTGCGATGCAGGGGGATATCATCCTTGCTGAAACAGGGGCGACTGTCGGTTTCGCCGGCAAACGCGTCATCGAACAGACAATCAAAGCGAAATTGCCAGAAGGTTTCCAGACAGCTGAAAAGGTGCTGGAAAACGGCTTTATCGACAAAATTGTAGCCAGAAAAGATTTGAAAAGAGCATTACAGCATATCTTGCTGATACATGCTCCTGCAGAAAAGGCGGGTGAAGTGCAGTGAAAGATGTCAAAGAAATCATCACCTCTGCAAGAAGCATCTCCCGCTTGACGGCGACGGAAATGATCCATGCCATCTGTGAAGGTTTTGTTGAATTCCACGGCGACCGAAAATTCGGTGACGATCCTGCTATCGTCGGGGGCATCGCATTGCTGGATGACATGCCGGTAACCGTCATCGGAACCCAAAAAGGCCACGATGTGACTGAGAATGTCTACCGGAATTTCGGATCACCGCATCCGGAAGGCTACCGGAAGGCGATCCGCTTGATGAAACAGGCGGAGAAATTCAATCGTCCGATCGTTACTTTCATCAATACCTCAGGCGCTTTTTGCGACGTCGATTCTGAGGACCGAGGCATCGGTGAAGCGATCGCTGAATCGCTTTTGGTGATGAGTCAACTGACAGTCCCTTTCATCGCCATCTTCATCGGCGAGGGAGGCAGCGGCGGTGCCTTGGCGCTCGCAATGGGCAACGAGGTGTGGATGTTGGAGAATACCATGTATTCTGTCCTGTCCCCTGAAGGTTTTGCCTCCATTTTATGGAAAGATTCCTCGCGATCCGATGAAGCGGCCAAAGTAATGAAGTTGACGCCTGATGATCTTTTTGCATTGGACGTCATCGACAAAATCATTATGGAAACCCGCAGGAAAGTGGCCCGTAAATCGGACGATGTCATGCTGGAACTGAAGCGGGAATTAAGTGCCAAGCTGAAAGAGCTGAAGCAATTGACTCCAGCGGAATTGGTCGAGCAACGCCAGAAACGATTCCGGAACTATTGATTCAAGGACGGCTGTGGGCCGCCTGTGCAGCATCAGCTGTGCGGGCGGTTTTTTTCGTGTTCACTTTTGTGTTATAATGACCTAACAGAAAAATCAGCTTAGATTGGGGTGATGGAAGTGGGAGAAAAAATTGTTTTTCCACTAAATTACGAGGGATACTTGAAAAAGGGACTATTGGCATTCGAAGAGGGAAATCTGCAGCTGGCGGAAGAATGGATCGGCAAAGCCGTAGCCATCAAGAAGGCGGACGATGTCCTCCCGCTTTACCTTATGTTGCTGCAGGAGACCGATCAAGCAGAGCAAAGTCTGGCCATGATGACCGAAATGCGGCCGGATATAGCCGCCTCCATTTCAGTCGATGACATTGATTTTCTGTACTTGAAAGGCTTACTGCAGTCCGGAGCCTTCGATTCGGCCCGCGAACAAATCGAAGCGCGGAAAAATACTTATGGCCTATCGATGGAACATCAATTCGCTTTGGAGCAATTGGAAGCTGAAGTCGAAAAAGTTGAACTGAAGAATTTGGAGAAGAAGCTGAAAAAAAGTGCAGAAATCCTCCAAGCCGAAAAAAGCATCGATGCGCAACCGTTCCATAAGCAGCAACTCTACGCGCAACAATTGAAGGAATTGGAGGATGACCAATTCGGCAAGATAGCGCAACGCTTGCTCATGAACAACAATCTCCATCGGATGCTCAAGACAGAGATCATCCATCAATTTCTTGCGCGCGGGCTCCACCCAACAATGACTGTCAGATTGGACGGAAGCGAAGAAAACCTGAATATGACTGGACTGGTCCCCTTGATCGAATCGAAAACGTACAAAGAAGGAATGGCTTACATCCGTGAAGAAATCGCCAATAAAAATCCGACTTTGGCTGATGCGATTGAGAATGCCTTCTTCATGCAATTGTCCCTCCTTTATCCGTTCGAAGACAGGACGATCCCATCCGTGTCGGAATGGCTGGAAGTGCTGTACCGCATTTACAACGGAACCGGATCGACGGGTGAACCGAGCGAAAAGAGCATCCGCGATAGAATCGAACAATTGGAAAACAAGTTGGCCGATTTTTTTGGATTTTTTGAATAAGGCTGCCGGATTAATTGACTCTATTGGGTTTCCTCTCTATAATGAGGGTAACCCGTCTTTGTGAAAGCAGTTCCAAAGAATTGAGTGTTGAAGGAGGATGTACAATGGAATTTGGCAAAGTAAAGTGGTTCAATAATGATAAAGGGTATGGTTTTATTGAACTCGACCAACAGGATGACGACATTTTCGTACATTTTACCGGCATAGCTGGAGAAGGCTTCAAAAGACTCGAAGAAGGGCAACGCGTTCAGTTCGATATCGCTGAAGGCGTCAGGGGACCACAGGCCACTAATGTGGTCGTCTTGGCAGAAGCATAAAAAAAGCACTAGCAAACCGCAAAGGTGAAGGGAATCCGTGCAGGATTTTCTTTCACCTTTGTTTTTTAGGATGTGGAACAATTGATAAAATTATTCGTGGATGGGGCGGCTACGGGAAAAGAAGGTTATGCGGCCATCGGGATTTTGATCGTTGAGGACGGGGTACAAGAGCAGATTGGCTTGCCTTTAGAGGAGCAAATGGATAATCATCGGGCTGAATTCGAAGCGCTCCTGTATGGGTTGCGCCACCTGAGAGCGCACAACAAACAGGACCAGCTCGTTTTTTGTTACACGGACAGCAAACTAGTCGCTGAATCGATCAGGAAAAAGTACACAAAAAAAGTGGAGCTTAAGCTTTTGCTGGAAGAGGCACTGCAGGAATTGGCTGTGTTCACAAATCTTTATTTGAAATGGATTCCGGAAAAGGAAAACAGAGGAGCCGATAATCTCGCCAGAAATGCGCTCCATCAGCTCACCAAAAAGAAAAAATGATGATAGTATTTTTCTACAGAAACATGTAAAACATTTCATCAAGCAAAAAGGCCATTCCCCTTTCGTACTGAAACGGGGATGGCCTTTTTGCGCGCCTCTATTAGCTGCTTCGTGCAATCAAGTTGTTGGTTAGGCTTGACTTGGAGTTCGTTTCAAGGAGTATACTATCAGCAACACAGGAAACTTCTATGTCATCAAATTGAAGCTGGATGGAGCCGGTCAAATTGGTTGCGATGATGAGGTCCACTTGCTCATCGCTCAACTCTTCAGCCGCGCCGAAAATCCCGTAGCCCGCATTATTGATGATGACATCGATTTCTCCATGTTTTTCAAAAGAATCCTTCACCACCTCATGGATTGCTGGGGCATCGGTCACATCAAGGATCTGACAATCGAACAGCGTCGGGTACTCCGTAATCAAATCGGAAATTTTAGCTTTATTGCGCACCGTTCCAATCACCTTGTCGCCTTTGTCCAGCAACTGTCTTGTCAGTTCGTAGCCGAAGCCACTGCTCACCCCTGTAATCATCCATGTTTTGCTCATCAATCTTACCTCCATTTCATTTCTGTTCTGACTATAGCTCTTGGAGTGGACTCCAAGTGATACCATACTCTTATCAACACGAAATATGAGGTGGAAATGATGACAAAAATAGTGATTATCGGCGCAACCGGTTCTGTTGGTCGCGTAGCAAGAAAGCTGTTCCTTGAAAAAACCAACGATGAATTGACGCTTTTCTCGCGGCGTCCGGAAAAGCTCAAGCCGATCGATTCAACGAGAGAAATTGCCGTTTCGGGTGATGTGATGAATGCATCCGACCTTGACAAGGTCATCTCTGGCCAGGATGTAGTATTTGCCTCTTTGACAGGGAATCTAGGGAAAATGGCCAAGGCGATTGTGGAATCGATGAAACGCGTTGGAGTAAACCGTTTGATATTTATTGCTTCTATGGGTATCTATAATGAAATCCCAGCTTCAATCGGTTCTTCCGGCAACCTTCGCTCCAATCCGGTATTGCAGACGTACCGTGACGCGGCTGACGTCATTGAGGCTTCCGGTTTGGATTATACGATCATCCGTCCGGGCTGGTTCGACAGCAGCAACGATACCGATTATGAAATTTCCGTCAAAGGCGAGCCGTTCGGCGGACACGATGTATCCAGAAAAAGCATCGCGGATCTGGTTGTTCGCCTTGCTGCCGATCCGACCCTTTATGTCCGTGAAAGTGTCGGCATCAATCGTCCGGAATGATCCTAATTGTCCGTTATTCAACTATGAGAGGATGATAATCAATGCAATATACAACAGTCGGCAGAACCGGGATAAAAGTATCTGATTTGTGTTTTGGAGCCATGTCTTTTGGTGGCGATGCGGATGAAGAAACGTCAAAAGCATTGTATAACCGCTGTCTTGAGGCTGGAATCAATTTTTTTGATACAGCAGATATGTATTCGCACGGCCGGTCCGAAGAAATTCTCGGGAAATTGATGAAGGGGCAACGGGAGGAGCTTGTGATTGCAAGCAAAGTCTTCTTCCCGACATCGAAAACACCGAATGTCAATGAGCGCGGTCTATCCCGTAAGCATATACTCACAAGCATCGACGCCAGTCTGAAACGCTTGGATACGGACTACATCGATTTCTATATCCTGCATTATTTCGACCCGACTACCGATATAGAATTGACTTTGCGCACTTTGGATGATCTGCAAAAACAAGGGAAAATCCTCTACTCCGGCGTCAGCAATTGGGCAGCCTGGCAGATCATGGATGCGCTTGGCATTTCGGAAAGGGAGTTGCTCAGTCGCTTCACGGCCTTCGCCAATAAACTGGGCGTAAGCCCGGCTACATTAGCTGTCGCTTGGGCAAAAAGCCACCCAGCCGTGACTGCCCCAATCATTGGAGCCAGGAATCTGGCTCAACTGGAGGATTCCTTGGCTGCAGCCGATTTTGAGATGACGCCTGAATTGCGGGCAGAAATCAGTTCGCTTTCCCTAGCCCCGGAACCGACAACAGGGCGTTCAGAAGAAAAAACGCTCGGTCAGTTCGGCGTGGGGCAAAAATAAACGCGGTTGATGCGGGAATCAATTCAGTGCGGATAATATTGATCCAATAATAATATTTTCAGAAAACACTTGCCTTCATGTGGGCTTTAAGTGTTACCCTTGGTTTCTGCAAGCGCAAGTGATTATCAAGAAAAGGTGGAGAAACAGATGAAAGCAAACATAATGTACGCGGCCGGCGATGTGCGCGTGGAAGAAATTTCCGTCCCTGAAATACAGAAACCAACGGATGTGATCCTGAAAGTAGTGGTTGCCTGCATCTGCGGAAGTGACTTGCATCCATACCACAGCATGCATGCGCACGAGCACGGTGAAGGCGAAGCGATGGGGCATGAAGTACTCGGCAGAATCGACGTAATGGGTTCTGAAGTTTCTGGATTCAAAAAAGGCGATTTGGTCGTTGTTCCTTTCGCATACGGCGACAACACTTGTCCGTTTTGTAAAGAAGGCTTGATGACTTCCTGCGTAAATGGCGGCTTCATGACCGGTTGCCAAGCGGAATACGTTCGGGTGCCTCAAGCGCAGGGCAGCATGTTTAAATTACCCGACTACATTGACGAGAATTCTCCTCTGTTGCCTTCATTGTTGACTTTATCCGATGTATACGGAACGGGTTATCATGCGGCAGTAATGGGCGGAGTCAACGAGAATACGACTGTGACGGTCATCGGAGACGGTGCTGTAGGCCTTCTGGCTGTCCTTTCAGCGAAGAAACTTGGAGCGGAAAAAGATTATCTTGATGGGCCGTCACAAAGAGCGTACCGATCTTGGATTCGAATTCGGTGCAACGGATGTCATCGCTGAACGAGGCGATGAGGGGATCGCGAAAGTCAAGGAATTGACTAACGGGGAGGGCACGCATGTCGTGCTCGAATGTGTCGGTCTGATGCCCGCTTATGAGATGAGCCTGGGTGCTGTCCGTGCTGGCGGAGTCATCAGCCGTGTCGGTGTTCCGCAGTATGTCGAAGCTCCTGTCGGCTTTGCGAGCCTTTTCGGCCGCAACATTACGCTTACCGGAGGACCGGCACCGACTCGTGCCTATATGGAAGAACTTTTGCCGGACATCCTTGACGGTACGTTGGAGCCTGGCCGTGTCTTCGATGTGACAGTCGATCTGGACGGCGTTCCGGATGGCTACAGAGCCATGGACAATCGCGAAGCGTTGAAAGTGTTGATCAGACCTTAATCAAAAGCTGTTCCATACAAAGCGGATATCCTATCAAAAAAAATAAAGCATTCTGTACGCCCCTGATGCGGGATCGTACAGAATGCTTTTATTCATTCAATCAGGATTATTTCCCTTTGGTTTCGCTGGCATCAAGCTCTTTTTTGACTCTAGGAGGGCGCGTACCCCAATATTGGAACAGATCGGTACGCAATCTGCCGTTGTAGAGTTTGCGTTTTTTCGTGGCTTTTTCGCCGTAGAATTCTTCGAAAAGCAACTCGCTAGTCAGGATGTATTTGCTCCATGTCTTCAACGGACGGAAAACTTGGCCCATCTCTTTGTAGAGTATTTCGATTTCTTCCTGATCGGAGAGGCGCTCACCGTATGGCGGGTTGCAGACGATTGTACCGTATTCTTTGGTTGTCGTGAAGTCGGCCAACGCCAATTGTTTGAAAGTGACATAATCCGCAACGCCCGCTTTTTCGGCATTGCTTTTCGCGATGGCGATGACATGCGGATCGATGTCGGAACCGCCGATATCCAATTTCACATCGAAGTTAGCGGCAGCTTTAGCTTCGTTGCGGATGCGATCCCACAAACCTTCTTCAAAAATGTTCCATTCTTCGGAAGGGAAAGAGCGTTTCAATCCAGGAGCGATGTTCAGACCGATCAAAGCCGCTTCGATCGGAATCGTGCCGGAGCCGCAAGTCGGGTCATAGAAGGGGCGATCCGGGAACCAATTGGTCAGCATCACCAAAGCGGCTGCCATGTTTTCCTTCAATGGAGCGCCGCCTTTTTCGGAACGGTAACCGCGTTTAAACAGACTGGATCCGCTCGTGTCGATCGTCAGGATCACTTCATCTTTGTTGATGGCCACTTCGATCGGATAGAGGGCGCCGGATTCAGGCAAACGGGTGCGACGGTGGTAGTATTCGCTCAGGCGGTTGACGATGGCCTTTTTGACGATCGCTTGGCAATCCGGGACGCTGTACAAGGTCGATTTTTGCGATTTGCCGGAAACAGGGAATTCCGCATCCATCGGAAGGATTTGTTCCCATGGCAAAGCTTTCGTTTGCTCGAAAAGATCATCGAAAGTTTTGGCTTCAAATTTGCCGAACACGATTTTGATGCGGTCAGCGGTGCGCAGCCATAGGTTGGTGGTGATGATGTCCGCTTCCGTACCGGAGAAGTAGGCTTTGCCGTTTTCTACTTGGACATTGTAGCCCATTTTCTTCAGCTCATTGCCGGTGATGGCTTCGATGCCGCTTGCGGCCGTAGCCACTAATTGATATGTTTTCATTGATAACTCCTTATTGTTTTGCCTTAGAAATTGCCGGATAATGCACGAAAAATGGGACAAAAATTAGCTTGTCCCATCCTCGATCGTATTCTTTTGAAGAAAAAAAGCCTGATTTGTAAATTTCTGTAAGCCATGTTCTGTCGCGCCATCGGAGCCAGGCCTCTGATGGCGGAGGTAATTATCTATCTGCATTTCTGCCTCTTTCCCTCGTTCATTTCCTTGGAAAGAGTGCCCCTACCAAAGTTTGGGTTGCTCGCTCGAGGGGTTTACCGCGTTCCACCAGAAAGGTTTCCCCGTCTGCTTCGTCACTGTGGCACTTTCAAGAATACTCAGGCATAGGCAGAGCCCTTAGCCTTTTTTTCTGCCGTCAATCTATCGATTGCCTTAGCTTATTGTTTCGCTAAGCACGAACACTACAAGCATCTCAGCTTGTGCGAGCATGGACTTTCCTCAGCCTCCATAAAGGAGACCGCAATTACCCGAAATTTACAAATGTCTTTTGATGCTAGTTTGCTTCTTCGTTTGTTTCATCCAGTTTTGAACCGAATACATGTTTCTCCAAGTTGGAAAGGCGTTTCAGAATGTCAAAGTTCGTTACACCACTGCCGACTGAAGAAACATTCGATTGCGTCGGCTTAGCTAAAACTGCTTGCTTCGTCAACTCGTCAACACGGCTCATCAAACGTTCATTTTCGCTTTGAAGATAAGAAAGATCTTTTTGATAAGATTCATAATCCCTTATGATCATATCCAGGAATTCATCGACTTCTGCAACGTTATAGCCTCTCATAGCGCTTTTGAATTCTTTTTGCAGAATATCTTTAGTTGTTAGATTTTTATCTGCCATATTTGCACACCTCGTTAGTTGTCCTTGTTACCTAAACAGTATAGCATAAAACAGTAATATTAATAAGCAAATATTCTAATCAACATCATATCAGGCTTTTCGGAAAAACTCAACTTAATTTTTTATTGCGCCCGACGATGTGCGTAACAGCAGGGAATGGAAGGAAAGCCTAATAGGGCAAGGCTCCTTGGAAATTGATGATGATGTACTGCTTGTCGCCCGTCTTAGTAGTCGTGATGGATAAATTTTCATTAAGAACCGGTTGCTTACCGAATATCTCCAACAAAAAACTCTTGAAGACCTTATCCGTCTTGGATTGAAGGGCCTCTTTGAAGAGTTCACTTTTTACCATCGGATCGATGCCATCCTCAAAAATGAATTTTTCATTCGGTGTGAGGTAATCATCAGCCAGCAGTATTTCAGCCCTTTGGCCGAACGGAATCTGGACTTTCAAGCTGTCTTTGAATTCTTCTTTCTGGTAATCGCGTGCGATGCGCGTGACTAAGTAATCGATGGATTGTCTGATCTCTGATTGTTCTGTCATGAAATATCCCTCCAACTTTTTTCCTGACCTAAATATATCACAAACCACCCCTTTTAGAAATCGTTCCCTTCATATCGCGGGCCGTTTTTCTTAAAAATGATCTGTTGATGCATAGTCCGGAATATCTCTTTTTCCCGTAATTTGCTACAATGGATTGAGAGCGTTATCCCGAGGCGGTACAGAGCCAGTGGGGCACTGCCGAAACGAAGATACGAGGTGTGAGGAAATGGACAAAAGTATGATCGATAAGATCCACGAGGAATTGGAAGAACAGCACTTGCCTTGTGAGTGGCGGTTGGAGTGGCATAAACCCTTCCATACAGTCGAAATTGTGTTATTATTAGAAGTCAGTTATCCTCCAGATAATAGTATTTCTGATATTTTTGGCCATTCGAATCATGAAGATCGGTTCATTTTTGAAGATTCCGTTTTGTTCTATGATCGCGCATCCTCCAAAATACGGGCGGAGGAATACTTGACCGGCATCCCTTTCGACCGGAAAAAGGGGATTCAAGGCGGATTGGCCGAAGCCGTGGTCAAGAACATACGCTTGACGGTCGGCGAAGCAAACAGCAAACTCAGGGATTTTCTGAACAATGAAGGGGACTCCAGCTTCGAATTGCATTGGAATGAGCTGAATTTTATGCAGACAATCGAAACACTGAAGGAATTAGGAAGATTTGATGAAACGTATTATCGTTATCCTTGATGATAGGAAAGGTGATTGTAAATGGAATGGAATGAAGTGAAGGTTGTGACTGCTACCGAAGCGGTTGAGGCTGTATCGAATATATTGATGGAAGCCGGTGCGAAAGGTGTCGCCATAGATGACGAATTGGACTTCGTCAATCTGCAGGATGATGGTTTCGGCCAGATCAAAGAGGAACGGGCCTTGCCTGAGGAAGGGCATGCCGTTTATATCATGGCTTATTATCCGAACAACGAAGGTTTCCAGGATACCGTGTTGTTCATCAAAGATCAGCTTGCACAGCTGGAAAAAATTGATCTGAAGATCGGAAAAAATGAGCTGCAGATCAACCAAGTGAAAGAAGAGGATTGGGAAAATTCCTGGAAAGAATATTTCCATCCGATCCGGTTGACGCGTTTTTTGACGATCGTACCTTATTGGGAAGAGTACACGCCTGAAGATGAGAAAGAAATGCTGATTCAATTGGATCCCGGGATGGCCTTCGGCACCGGCACGCATCCGACGACACGTCTGTCCATCGAAGCGCTTGAAGCGGTCATGCGCGGCGGCGAAAAAGTGATCGATGTCGGAACCGGGTCGGGCGTGCTGAGCATAGCAGCCAAGGCCATGGGTGCGGAAACTGTCTATGCCTACGATATCGACGAAATCGCAACACGCGTTTCCAAAGAGAACATCGCTTATAATGCGTATGCTTCGGATGTCATCGTCAAAGAAAACAACCTTTTGGTGGGGATTGCCGATCAGGAAGCGGATATCATCGTTGCGAATATCCTGGCGGAAATCCTGCTGCTGTTGCTTCCGGACGCTTATAAGAACCTCAAGGACGATGGCCATTTCATCCTCTCGGGCATCATCGATTCAAAGAAAGAGGAACTGATTGAAGCCTTGATCAGCAACGGCTTTGAGATCGAGCAAGAAAAGCAAATGAAAGATTGGGTTTGCCTGATCTGCACAAAAAAACTGGAGGATTGAAGCATGCAACGATACATCATTCCGCCTCTAGCAAAAGATTATCAAACGCAGACGATCATCTTGTCGGATGAGTTCCATCACCATATGGTGCATGTGATGCGCATGAAGCAGGGCGAACAGGTATATTTGGCCGACAACTCCGGCATTTCATTCGTTGCGGAAATCACCGATATATCCGCAAGCACCGTCAGCTTGAAGTGGGTGGCCGATGAAGACCGCTCCACGGAACTGCCGGTCAAGATTGCGATCGCTTGCGGCTTGCCTAAAGGCGACAAGCTGGAATACATCGTACAGAAGGGCACAGAGTTGGGCGCGGCAGCCTTCATCCCGTTCGCGGCCAAGAATGCGGTTGTGAAGTGGACAGCTGATAAAAGCGCAAAAAAACAGCAGCGCCTGCAGAAAATTGCGAAAGAGGCTGCTGAGCAATCGCACCGTCAAAAAGAACCGGTTGTGCATCCTCTCAACAACCTCAAAGAGTTGCTGGCGGAAGCTTCAAAATACAGCAAAGTATTGGTTGCCTATGAGGAGGATGCAAAATCCGGCGAGGGCAGCATATTGGTGAACACCCTGGAAAATCTCGAAACAGGCGATTCCCTATTGTTGGTGTTCGGCCCTGAAGGCGGGTTGGCGCCGGAAGAACTGGCGGCTTTCAGACAAGCCGGCCACAAGAGCTGTGCGTTGGGACCGAGGATTTTGCGGGCTGAAACAGCGCCTTTGTACGCATTGGCGGCAGTATCCTATGAAATGGAATTAAGAAAAGGAGCGGATAAAAATGGTTGAAAAATTGAACAAATACATCGATCACACTTTATTAAGACAAGATGCGACAGAGAAGGAAATCAAAGCCCTTTGCGAAGAAGCGAAGGAATACGACTTCAAATCCGTCTGCGTACAACCCTACTGGGTCAAAAAGGTTGAAGCCTTTCTGGACGGTTCGGATGTTCTTGTCTGCACTGTCGTCGGGTTTCCGCATGGTGCCAACACGGCAGAAGTGAAGACTTTCGAAGCGAAACAGGCTGTTCAGAACGGTGCCGATGAAGTCGACATGGTCATCAACATCGGAGCTTTGAAGGATGGCGATCACCAGACGGTCGAACATGAAATCGCGGCTTTGGTCGAAGCCGTCAAGGGCAAGGCAATCCTCAAGGTCATCATCGAGACGTGCCTGTTGAACGACGAGGAAAAAGTGATTGCTTGCCAGTTGGCCCAAAAGGCGGGTGCCGACTTTGTCAAGACATCCACCGGTTTTTCAACAGGTGGCGCTACATTGGAAGACATCGCACTGATGCGCAAGACGGTCGGTCCTGTAATGGACGTAAAAGCGAGCGGCGGCGTGCGCACGTATGAAGATGCATTGGCTTTCATCGCAGCCGGCGCAACGCGTCTGGGCACTTCCAGCGGCAAGAAAATCGTCGAAGGTTGGCTTGCGGCAAAATAAACGCAAGGGATGCTCCGTATGCATCCGGATAATTGAATGATCCAAGAAACCTTGAAGGACTTCTTTTTACGAAGCTGACCTTCAAGGTTTTTTTGCTGCTTTGAGGTTGCAGACGGAGGATAATTGTTGATGGCGCATCGTTCCGATTTAAAGTATAATAAAGGGAAATATATTCACTTTTTTGTTTGCAGAATAGGATATATTCAGCAACTGTTCCGTCTGCGGACGGAATCGCAGTAAGTAAATACATAATCTTAAGAGTCAGGAGTGACAATATGCCGAAAATCAAAACCTATTCGCCTGAAGAGGTTGTGCAGCTATGCGCGGAATATATGAACGAAACCCATGTGGCATTTGTCCAAAAAGCGTGTGATTTTGCCAGGGAGGCTCACAGCGGACAGATGCGCAAGTCCGGCGAGGAGTACTTCGTTCATCCGACCCAAGTCGCAGCGATATTGGCAGATTTGAAATTGGATCCAGAAACGATCGCAACCGGATTTTTGCATGATGTTGTGGAAGATACCGAATATACCTTGGAGGATATCGAACGGGAATTCTCCAAAACCGTAGCCATCCTGGTCGATGGCGTCACCAAGTTGGGGAAAATCGAATACAAGTCGCATGAAGAGCAACAGGCCGAAAACCACCGCAAGATGCTGATGGCCATGGCGAAGGATCTGCGGATCATCATGGTGAAATTGGCGGACAGATTGCACAATATGCGCACACTGAAGTACCATAAGCCGGAAAAACAGCGGACCATCTCCAATGAAACGTTGGAGATATATGCACCCTTAGCCCACCGCTTAGGGATGAACCGGATCAAATGGGAACTGGAGGATACGTCGCTCAGGTATCTGAATCCGCAGCAATATTACCGGATTGTTCATTTGATGAACAGCAAACGCGATGAACGGGAACTGTACATAAAAGATACGATCAATAAAATCAAAGAGTCGATCGATGAATTGGAGATTGAGGCCGACATCTATGGCAGGCCGAAGCACATCAACTCCATCTACCGGAAAATGAAGGATCAAAAGAAACAGTTCACGGAAATCTATGATTTGTTGGCTATCCGCGTCATCGTCCATTCCATCAAAGACTGCTATGCCGTTTTGGGTGCCATCCATACGAAATGGAAACCGATGCCGGGCCGATTCAAAGACTATATCGCCATGCCAAGGCGAATATGTATCAGTCGCTGCATACGACCGTCATCGGGACGCAGGGAACGCCTGTCGAAATCCAGATTCGGACAATCGAAATGCACCAAGTCGCGGAGTATGGGGTTGCGGCTCATTGGGCATACAAGGAGGGCATCACCAAAAAAATCGATCCCGATAAAATGCCCCATCAGATTGATTGGTTCCGCGATCTGATCGATCTGCAGGATGACTCCAAGAACGCCAGCGAGTTCGTCGAAAGCGTCAAAGAGGATATTTTCAAGGACAAAGTGTATGTCTTCACTCCGAAAGGCGATGTCGTCGAATTGCCATCGGGTGCCGGTCCTTTGGATTTCGCCTATAACATCCATACCGAAATCGGACACAAAACCATCGGTGCGAAAGTCAACGGAAAGATCGTCCCTTTGAATTACAAGCTGCAGAATGGCGATATCATCGAAGTGATGACATCCCCGAACTCATTCGGTCCAAGCAGGGACTGGGTCAACTTGGTTTCCACCAGCAAGGCAAAAAACAAAATCAAACGCTACTTCAAGCTGCAGGACCGCGATGAACATGTGATCAAAGGCCGGGATATGCTGGAAAAGCAATTGATGGAAATGGAATTCTCGCCGAAGGAGTTCCTGACGAAACAGGGGATCAAAGATTTGTTGAATCGCTTCAATGTCAATTCGGAGGATGACCTCTATGCCGCCATCGGCTTCGGTGAACTGTCTGCCTTCATCGTTTCCAACCGTTTGACCGAGAAAGCTCGCCGTGAGCGGGATAAACACAAAGTGGAACAACAGCTGGATACGATTGAGCAAAAAACAAAAAAAGATAATCCTAAAATGAAGATCCGTCATGAAGGCGGCGTAGTCATCCAAGGGGTGGATAATCTGCTGATCCGCATCAGCCACTGCTGCAATCCGGTCCCGGGGGATGAAATTGTCGGCTACATCACAAAAGGGCGCGGCATTTCGGTCCATCGGAAAGATTGCCCGAATGTGCAGGTATCCGGAGAGCACGGCGACCGGTTGATCGATGTCGAATGGGAAGACACCGGATTGTCCAATATCGATTACGAAACCGAATTGACGGTCGAGGGCTACAATCGCTCCGGTCTGTTGAACGAAATTCTGCATGTGGTGAACACGATGACAAAAAATCTCAGCAGCGTCAACGGGAAAGTCGACAGCAATAAAATTGCGGTCATTACGGTGAAGATCGGGATACAAAATTTGAGCCAACTGGACAAAATCGTCGATAAGATCAAAAATATCCCGGATGTCTACACAGTCAGAAGGGTCACATCCTAATAAAAATGAATCGAGGGCGTATATGCGTGTTGTTGTACAGAAAGTGACGGAAGCCTCCGTCGCGGTTGATGGGGAAATCATCGGGGAAATAGGTGAGGGCTTCATGCTTTTGGTCGGTATCGGCAAGGACGACACTCAAGAAGATGTGCACTACCTTGCCCGTAAAATTTCGAAGCTCAGGGTTTTCGAAGATGAAGAGGGCAAAATGAACCGCGCCTTGAAGGATGTGGATGGAGCCATCCTTTCGGTATCCCAGTTCACCTTGTTCGCTGAAACCAAAAAAGGCAATCGCCCAAGCTTCACCAATGCGGCCCCTCCGGAAACGGGGGAGACGCTCTATCAAGCGTTCAATGAGCTGCTAAGAGCGGAAGGTTTTCCTGTGGCATCGGGTAAGTTCGGTGCGCACATGGCTGTTAGTCTGATCAACGATGGTCCTGTAACCATCCTCATCGATTCCAAAAACAAATAACAGAGTCGGCAGATTGAACCATTCGAGGTTCAATCTGCCGACTCTGTTTTTATTCTGCTTCTCTTTTCTTATTGGAAATATTCGGTCAAAGCTTGGTAGATGCTTTCGGCGACCAACGAGCGGTAGTAATCGGAGTTGAAAGTCTTGACATCCGAGTCATTGTTCATGTACCCAAGCTCCAACAATAAGGCAGGCTGATCGTTTTCGCGTGTGACCAAGAAGTCGCCGAATTTGGAACCATTGTCCTGCAACGGCAAATTGTCAGCCAGGTGATCATCAACGAGATTTGCCAACGGAATATCCTTATCCGCGTAGTAATAAGTCGTGAAGCCGGTAGCGGAAGTGCCGCTTGCGGTGGAGTCGTAATGTAGGCTGATGAACAGATCGGCATTGTTGACATTACTCATTTCGGCCCGATTTTCCAAGGTTACATAGATATCGGAGGTGCGCGTCAATATGACGTTGGCTCCGGCACTGCGCAATTTTTCCGCCACCGCTTGAGCGGTTTTGAGTGTGACTTCCTTCTCGTAAATGTAAGTACCTTCCGCACCTGGATCTTCTCCTCCGTGGCCCGGATCGATCACGATGGTCGCTTCGGCGAGAGTCGTGGTGGAGGAAGCAGTGACCTGCGCATTGAGCGACTCGGATGTTTCCACCAACCAGGAGGCGACATAGCCTTCCTGGTTCCCTTCATAAAGGATCTTATAGAAATCACCGGATTCGCCGATCAGTTCGTACTCTTCGTCTTTTTCGGCAATGAACAGGATTTCGCTGCCAGTCGAAGGACCGCTGCGGACATTTACGCCATCCATTGTGATGATGACCTTTGGATTCGCATCGTCAACAACAACCGCTGTGGTATCGACTGTTTCCGGCGCCAATTGGATGCTGCCTGGTGAAATTTCGATCAGCTCAGATAAAATCCAAGCGACTTTATTGTTGTACTGGATTTGGCTCCAGCCGTTCTCTTCGTATAATAGGGCGAATTTTTCGCCTTCACTGGCCGTTCCGACGACTTCAGATGTTTCGTTGTTCTCTTGCCGGACGTTGGCGACGGGTACCAGGACCGTTGCCAGCAATTCGGATGTTGCCGCGATTTCGGTGTTGTTGATCAGCCAGCTGGCAACCCAACCGATTCTTCCATCCGAAAGCCTGACTTTATACCATTCGTTCTTTTCGGCCAAAACATTGACAGAGGACCCGCCTTGAATTTGCGTCATGATGTCGTAGGATAAGCCTGGACCGGACCGGACATTTACAATGCTGGCGGAGATGCTGACCGTAGTATAGTTTGCTAATGCTACCGTACCGAAGGAGCCCAATCCGACAAATAGCAAAACAAGCGTCAAGAAGAACAGATGTCTATTTTTTGCGATAGTCTTCACTGAGTGTCTCCTTTCTGGTTTGGAATGCATAAAATTTACAAAAATTGTTCAATTCTTCTATCATTATAGCAAAGATACGCTATCCAATGCAAAGCCTTTTCAGAAATTGTGAAAGTGAAAGTTTGATGAAAACAGTATTGACAATTCAGCGCTTATCTTGTATCGTTAAGGAAATTATAAATGTCCAGTGAAGATCGAAGTAGAATAGATTGGTTTGATTCAGAGAGGATTGCCGCGGCTGAGAGCACTCCCAAACGTTTATTCGAAAGACAGGTTGGAGGATTAATAGTGAAAAGCTATTACGCCACGAACGTTACTCGTTAAAGGAAAGCTACGCTTTCGAATAAAGGTGGCACCACGTCTGACTAATCGTCCTTTTCCATGATGGAAAGAGGGCTATTTTTTTGCTTTTTTTCAGACAGAAGACAGTATGAAGCTTAAGGAGTGATAAAAATGATACAAAAACCAAAAGGGACTGCCGACATATTTTTGCGGGAAGCAGAAATATGGCAATACGTGGAAGAAACCGCCAGGATCTTACTGCATGACTATCAATTTTCAGAAATCCGCACCCCGATGTTCGAAAGTTATGAACTGTTCTCCAGAGGGGTAGGCGATACGAGTGATATCGTATCAAAGGAAATGTATGACTTCTACGACAAAGGCGAACGCCATATCGCATTGAAACCGGAAGGGACGGCTCCGGTGGTTCGGGCCTACGTCGAAAACAAACTGTTCGGTCCTGAACACCCGAAACCATTGAAAGTCTATTACATCAGCCCGATGTTCCGCTACGAGAGGCCACAGGGCGGAAGAATGCGTCAATTCCACCAGCTGGGTGTCGAAGTTTTCGGGAGCATCAATCCGGCGACCGATGTCGAAACGATGGCATTGGCATGGGACATACTGAAAGAACTGGAATTGAGCGATCTGAAATTGGTCATCAATTCGTTGGGTAAGACAGAAGACCGGATCAGATACCGCGAAGCGCTTATCGCCTACTTGGAACCTTTCCATGATGAACTGAGCAAAGATTCGCAGACCCGCCTGCATAAGAATCCGTTGCGCGTATTGGACAGCAAAGACAAGCGCGACAAGGAGATTGTTGCCCAAGCACCGAGCATCTTGGAGTTCCTGTCGGAAGATTCGAAGAAACACTTTGAATCGGTTCAGGAAATGCTTCAGGCATTGGAAATTCCCTTTACAATCAACAGCAACATGGTCCGCGGTCTCGATTATTATCAGGATACCATCTTTGAAATCATGACCTCATCGGCAGTCTTCGGGGCGGAAACGACCATCTGCGGCGGCGGTCGTTATGACGGATTGGTCCAGGAAATCGGTGGACCGGAAGTTCCTGGGTTTGGCTTCGGGATGGGCTTGGAAAGGCTGATCCTATTGATCAAAGATCAACAAGTCGATGTACCGAAACTATCCGAGTTGGATGTCTATGTGGTCGGCTTGGGAGAAGCTACGAACATCGAAACCTTGAAGTTGGTCCAAAATGCGCGCCAAGCAGGCTATTCGGCGGATCGTGATTTCCATGACCGCAAAGCCAAAGCGCAATTCAAAACCGCCACGAAAAATGGAGCCAAAGTAGTGCTGACCATCGGCGAAGACGAATTGCAGAACAAAAAAGTGCAGTTCAAAGTGATGTCGACCGGCAAAGAACAGACTTTATCGTTGGCTGAAATTTATGCTGATTTTGATAAGGTCTACAAAAAACAGACAGCTGATATGACAGCTTTCAATGAATTTTTCGGAAAAGAAGACTAGAACATACAGAAGAGGGTAGTGAAAATGGAAAGAAGAACAGAGTATTGCGGATTATTGACGGAAGCAACCGTTGGACAGACTGTCGTCGCCAACGGTTGGGTTAACAAAAGAAGAGACTTAGGCGGATTGATCTTTATCCACCTGCGTGACCGCGAAGGCATCGTCCAAGTCGTTTTCAATACAGAATTCAGCGAAGAAGCCTTCCGCATTGCGGAAACGATCCGTGGGGAATATGTCCTTCAGGTCAAAGGTAAAGTGGTCCTGCGTGAAGCAAACCAGATCAACCCGAATATCGGCACAGGCACAATCGAAATCGAAGCGGAATCCGTAGAGATTTTGGCAAAAGCCAAAACGCCGCCGTTCTATATCGAAGGCGATCTGAACGTATCCGATGAATTGCGCATGAAATACCGCTACATCGATTTGAGAAGAGACAAAATGATGAACAACATGAAAATCCGCCACCAAACGACGCGCACTGTCCGCAACTATTTGGATGACTTGAATTTCATGGACATCGAAACACCTTATTTGACGAAATCGACCCCGGAAGGTGCGCGTGACTATATCGTTCCATCCCGCGTCCACCAAGGCGAATTTTACGCACTGCCGCAATCGCCGCAACTGTTCAAACAGATGCTGATGGGAGCTGGCTTTGACCGTTATTACCAGATCGTGCGCTGCTTCCGCGATGAGGATCTGCGCGGGGACAGACAGCCTGAATTTACGCAAGTGGATATCGAAACCAGTTTCCTGTCCGCGGAGGAGATTCAGGAAATCACCGAAACTATGCTTCAGAAAGTCATGAAGGACGTTTTGGGCAAAGACATTCCGGCTCCATTCCCTCGCATCTCCTACGATGAAGCGATGAACCGCTTCGGCAGCGATAAACCGGATACCCGTTTCGCTTTGGAACTGATCGACATGAATGAATTTGCGAAAACTTCTTCATTCAACGTATTCAAAGCGACAAGCGAAAACGGCGGACAAGTCCGAGGATTGAACGTCAAAGGCAAAGCCGATGCCTATTCGCGCAAAGACATGGATAATCTGATCGAATACGCCAAGCAATACGGCGCAAAAGGCATGGCATGGATGAAAGTCGAAGAGGATGGACTGAAAGGTGCTGTGGCGAAATTCTTCACGGAAGACAGCGAAGAATTGATCAGATTGATGGATGCGGAGCCTGGCGATTTGCTCGTGTTTGTTGCTGACAAAAAAGAGATCGTCTATCAAGCTTTAGGGGAGTTGCGTCTGAAGTTCGGCCGCGACCTGGATCTGATCGACAAATCCCAGTTTGCTTTCGTTTGGGTTGTGGATTGGCCATTGCTTGAGTACGATGCGGATGCAAAACGCTATACGGCTATGCATCATCCGTTCACTCGTCCAAATGATGAGGATCTTTCCAAATTAGTCGATCATCCGGAAGAAGTTTATGCCCAAGCCTATGATATCGTCCTGAACGGCTATGAAATCGGCGGCGGATCATTGCGTATCTACACAAGAGAAGTACAGGAGCAGATGTTTGCGGCGCTTGGCTTCAGTAAAGAAGATGCCGAAGAGGAGTTCGGTTTCTTGCTGGATGCTTTCGACTACGGCTTCCCACCGCATGGCGGCATCGCTTTAGGGTTGGATCGTCTGGTCATGTTGTTGGCTGGCGAATCGAATATTCGTGAAGTGATTGCGTTCCCTAAAAACGGGAAAGCTTTCGACCCGATGACCAACGCACCAAGCGAAGTAAGCGCAGCTCAATTGAAAGAGTTGAGCTTGAGAATCGCTTCATTGGACTGACAATTGCACTAAAAAGAGCATCTGATGGTAAGGGAAACAGGCCTTATGATACAATAATCGTATCGTAAGGCTTGTTTTTTCGTCTCAGTCTTTACTGAAGGCGAAACTGCTTTTTAGGATAATACACAATAAAAGGGTGAAGATATGTTAAAGATAGGTTCTCATGTTTCTATGGGCGGCAAAAAAATGTTGCTGGGGTCAGCTGAAGAGGCAGCCTCTTACGGTTCTTCGGTATTTATGATCTACACAGGCGCTCCGCAGAATACCCGGAGAAAAAACGTCGATGAGATGAATATTCCGGAAGGCATGGATTATATGGCGAAACACGGTTTGGTTGAACTGGTCGTACATGCCCCATACATCATCAACTTGGCGAATACCACAAAACCGGACCATTTTGAATTCGCGATCGGATTTTTGCGCGATGAAATCATGCGGGCCCAAGCGCTTGGCGCAAGACAAATCACGCTGCATCCGGGATCGCATGTCGGCGCCGGTCCTGAAATAGGCATCAAGCAGATTATCAAGGGCCTGAATGAAGTGCTGGAGCGTAATCAGACTGCGCAGATTGCGTTGGAAACGATGGCCGGAAAGGGCACGGAGATCGGCCGGACATTTGAAGAATTGGCTGCCATCATGGATGGCGTAGTCCATAACGACAAGTTGTCCGTAACGTTGGATACGTGCCATACGAACGATGCAGGATATAATGTCAAAGAGGACTTCGACGGTGTTTTGGAGGAATTTGACCGCGTCATCGGGCTGGAACGTTTGAAAATGATCCATGTCAACGACTCGAAAAATGAAAGAGGGACCCACAAGGACAGGCATGCGAATATCGGTTTCGGCACAATCGGTTTCGAAACCTTGAACAAAATTGTTCACCATCCGCAACTGCAGGATTTGCCGAAAATATTGGAAACTCCGTTCGTGGGCGAGGACAAAAAGAACAAGAAGGCGCCTTACCGATTCGAATTGGATATGCTGAAGGCACAGACATTCAATCCGCAATTGTTGGAAGACATACTGAATCAGTAAGAAATACGTCTTTGGATGGATGCGGTTTTTCCAAGGTTCAGGCATAATAACAGACAGGTACAAAATGAAAGGATAAAGGAGATGGGAAGATGAAAGGTTGGTTGAAGGGCTTAATCGGTGTGTTTATTGCGGTGTTGCTGTTGGGCGTGCCGTTGGTCAGCTCCTATAACGGATTGGTTACGGAGGAGAGCAACGTCGATGTGCAATGGGCGAATGTGGAAAGCAAACTCCAAAGACGTTATGACTTGATCCCCAACTTGGTGGAATCGGTAAAAGGCGCCATGGAACAGGAACAGGAAGTTTTCGGTGCAATCGCTGATGCGCGTGCGAGAATCGGCAGTGCCCAGACGACGGAAGAACAGGTTGCCGCCAGCAACGAGATGGAATCGGCACTCTCGCGTTTGTTGGTGATTGTAGAGAACTATCCGGAACTGAAATCGAACGAACAAGTGACCGCTCTGATGGATGAGTTGGCAGGCACGGAAAACAGGATTTCAGTCGAAAGGGATCGTTACAACGAAGCGGTTCAACAATACAACAACAAAGTCAAGCGGTTCCCGGGATCGCTCATGGCAGGACTTTTCGGATTTGACGAAAAATCTTATTTTGAAGCGGCAAGCGGCGCCGAGACCGCTCCTAGTGTAGATCTGAACACAGATGATGAATAATTGAGGGGCTGATGATGCTTTGTTTCAAATGAAGAAAAAGGCGCGATGGCAACTGCTTATGGCTTTGGGGTTGTTCTTCTTTTCGATGGCGTTCGCTCCATCCAAACATGCGCAGGCGTTGCCTGATCCGACAAACGATTTTTATGTCTATGATCCAAGCGGCACGCTCTCCGAAGAAACGAAAACATTCATCATGAGCGTGAATGAGCAATACGAATCGACGGAAGAGAAGCCCCAAGTTGTTGTGGCGGTGGTCGATTCACTGCAGGGGGAGACAATCGAGGAGTATTCTGTCGACCTGTTCGAAAAGTGGGGAATTGGCCAGTCGGATGCTGATAACGGTGTACTGATTTTGTTGGCTCTGGAGGAAAGGGAAATCCGCTTCGAAATCGGATACGGTCTGGAAGGTGCCTTGACGGACAGCCGGACCGGCAGAATCCTGGACAATCATCTGGATTATCTTTCGGCTAATGATTTCGATGGCGGACTGAAAGAAATCTTTACGGAGGCTGCTGTTGTCGTCAACGAGGAATACCAATACGATGACGAAGTGATTTTCTCCGGTTATCCTGTCGATACAACGCAATATTCCGAAGGCGATTCATCGTTCTTCGCTTCACTGGTCCAATTCCTATTCATCCTTTTGCTGCTGTCCTTTTTTTTCGGTGGCCGAGGCAGAGGCGGGCGTGGCGGGCGCGGCGGCGGAATGAACCCGTTGTGGTGGCTGCTGCTAAGCGGTGGTGGCGGCGGTTACCGCGGCAACAATCATCGTGGAGGATATGGCGGCGGCTTTGGCGGAGGGGGCGGCTTCGGAGGTGGCGGTTCTTCCGGAGGCGGCGGATCCAGCAGGGGCTTCTGACTCAGCTGCTGTGCCAATGAATATAAATATAAACGAAGAGGACCCGGATTAAAATCGGGTCCTCTTCTTTCGATGTTATGGGATGATGGTCGTGTCTGAAATTTCAAGGCTGGTCATGATGATGGCGGCTGTTTCTTCTATAGAACGCTTGGATACATTGATGACGATGCAACCCAATTTGTTGTACAGTTCATAGGCGTATTCCAGCTCAGCCCGGATGCGTTCCATATCCGAATAGATGGTTTCCGGCGATAATCCGTAGGCAATCATCCGCTCCTTGCGGAAATTGTTCAATACCTCAGCATCATTGGTCAATCCGACGATTTTCTTCGGATCCACTTGCCAGATTTCGTCAGGAACTGAGGCTTCCGGCATAATCGGCAGGTTGGCGACTTTTATGTTCTTGTTCGCCAGAAACATGGAGAGCGGCGTCTTTGAAGTGCGCGAAACGCCGAGCAGCACCAAATCGGCGTCCAAGAACCCTTTCGGATCTTTCCCATCATCGTATTTGACAGCGAACTCGATGGCGCTGATCCGGTTGAAATATTCGTCATCCAAACGATGCAGGGCACCCGCTCTCTTGAGGGGCTGTTGCCCGGTCGTTTCAGAAATATCCCTGACCAAATCCTTCAGTATGTTATAGCAAGGCAAATTCTCTGCAGCGCAGAAATCATCTGTGAATTCGCTCAAGTTCTCGACGACCAAAGTATGGATGACAAAAGCTTTCAGCTCTTTGGCCTCTTCTAATACAGGCTCCAAGTCTTTCATTTTCCTGATGAAGGGATAATGATACATATGAACCGTTATCGATGGGAATTGTGCCAAAACTGCCTGGAGTACTTTCCGGGCGGTGTCTCCTACAGAATCGGATATGATGACAAAATGTAGATCCTGTTGCTCTTGTTGTTCCATATAATTTCGTCCTTTCTGAATCTTAATCATTGCAATCTCACTAATAATATACTATAGTCAATTTGAAATTGATAGAGTCGGGAGGGAAAATGATGCCGGTAGATACCGTAACAATTGCACTGCAACTATTGAAGAAACAAGGGTATAAGTACACCCAAAAAAGGGAAGATATCATAACGGTTTTTGTGGAGGCTAACCGTTATCTGTCTGCAAAATCGGTTCTCCAGGCGTTGGAGGATGAATATCCGACACTCAGCTATGACACGATATACCGCAACCTGTATACTTTTGTTGAAGTTGGGATCCTGGAAGAAACAGAATTGAACAACGAAAAGCTGTTCCGGATCACTTGTTTGCACGAGGGGCACCACCATCATCACTTTATTTGTCAACAATGCGGGATGACGATCGCCTTGCAGATGTGTCCGATGGATTTCTTTGAGCAACAGTTGGAAGGATGCCAGATTTCTTCCCATCGCTTCGAAATATTTGGTGTTTGCAAGGATTGTCTGGCTGCTGGATAGGGTAAATACACCGGACCGCGGCCAGGAATTTTTGGCCATGCACACAATTCAAATACAATTCCTGTTTTTGTTTTGCAATAAAACTTTGCAATTGCTATTGCCTATGATATAATATCAAAAGAACAATTTCATTTTGATTACGTACTTTCAAAAGGAAACGTTACTTTTAATGCTCGGAGGGAGGGAATATTTAATGTCAAAAACAGTTGTTCGTAAAAACGAATCTCTTGATGATGCTCTTCGTCGCTTTAAACGTACTGTTTCAAAAACTGGAACTCTACAAGACGCTCGTAAACATGAATTTTATGAAAAGCCAAGTGTGAGACGCAAGAAAAAATCTGAAGCTGCCAGAAAACGTAAATTCTAACAGCCGGATACTTACTTTCTAAAATTCTTAGAGACTAATCGATAAAGAATGGGATGATCTCCGTATCATTCCATTTTTTTGTCGTCCAGCAAAATCGCCCTCAATGCAAGGGGATAAATATTTTCATAAGCCATGCCGCTTTATGGTATACTATTAGCAATGAGCAGTGAAAAAATCCCCAAAAAGAGGAGTGTAGCTTGTTTGACCGATAAAGTGAATAAAACAGAGAAAATTGAAGTGGTGGACGCATCCGTTTTGCCTCAATTATTTGGATCGCAGGACAAGCATCTGAAGATGCTGGAAGACGCTTTGCATGTGACCATTACAAGCCGCGGCATGAAAATCGAAATCAGTGGCGAAGAAACGGCTGTCGACAAGACCCGCTCCTTATTGAAGCAACTATTGGAATTGTTAGCGCGCGGCATCCCTATTTCACAAACAGATATCGTCACAGCTATAAAAATGTCAGAACGCGGAAGCCTCGACTTCTTCATCAACCTTTATGAGGAGGAAATCGGCAGGTCATACGCAGGCAAGCCAATCCGTGCGAAGAATTTCGGTCAAAGACAATATGTGCAGGCCGTCAAGAAAAAAGATGTCGTTTTCGGAATAGGGCCTGCCGGAACCGGAAAAACCTTCTTGGCCGTGGTGATGGCCGTTGAGGCTCTGAAGAACGGCAAGGTAAAAAAAATCATCCTTACCCGTCCGGCTGTTGAGGCTGGCGAAAATCTCGGATTCCTGCCCGGCGATCTGAAGGAAAAAGTGGACCCTTATCTGCGGCCGGTCTATGATGCTCTTTATGCCATCTACGGTGTTGAGCACACGACCCGCTTGATGGATAGAGGTGTCATCGAAATTGCGCCGCTCGCCTACATGCGCGGACGGACACTTGAAGATGCCTTCATCATCCTTGATGAAGCGCAGAACACGACTGTCGCGCAAATGAAAATGTTCCTGACGAGACTCGGCTTCGGGTCAAAAATGATCGTCAACGGCGACAAGACCCAGATCGATTTGCCGAAAGGCGCACTTTCAGGATTGATCGATGCCGAGAAGAAACTACGGGGTATCCCGGATATCACTTTTGTCACCTTTGATACTTATGATGTCGTGCGCCATCCGGTCGTTGCGAGCATCATCAAAGCATACGATGTCAAAGAGGAAACAAAACACAACATAGAAAAGTGAGCGATAATATGGAAATAGATATTTTTGATGAAACTGAATCTGTACAGAATGAGCACACCGAATTGGTCCATTCCTTGATTTCTTTTGCGGGGGAGTATCTGAAACTGCCGCCCGATACCGAATTGTCGATCACCTTTGTGGGCAACGAGCGCATCAGGGAGATCAACCGCGAATACCGCAACAAAGATCAGGCCACGGATGTCATCAGCTTTGCGCTGAACGATGATATGGATGACGATTTCCCGATCAACATGGAAAGCATAACCGGCGCTTTTCCGACAAATATCGGCGATATCATCATCTCGACCGACAAGACCGCTGAACAAGCGCAGTCCTATGGCCACAGTTTCGAAAGAGAGCTAGGCTTCCTTGCTTTGCATGGTTTCCTGCATTTGAATGGTTATGACCATATGACGGAAGAAGACGAAAAGGAAATGTTCGGTCTTCAGAAAGAGATACTGGATGCTTATGGACTTAAAAGGGACGAGTAGGGAAAAGATGGGGAAAATCGGGAAGAATCCAAATTTTTTTGCTTCAGTGAAGCATGCATTGGACGGCATCGGCATTATCCTCAAAGAAGAGAAAAACATGCGCAGTCATGCCTTGTTTGGCGTGGTACCGCTCCTGTTGGCGTGGTTATTCGAATCGAGCCCAATGGAATGGATCGTGATCATTTTCTGCATATTTTTGGTCATCATCATGGAGTTCCTGAACACGATATTTGAAAACGTGGTCGATTTGGTGACGGATTACGAATACCATCCTCTCGCAAAGAAAGCAAAGGACATTGCTGCCGGAGCGGTTTTGGTTACTGCATTCTTTGCCGTCCTTATTGCGGCAATCATATTTTTGCCCAAGTTCGTGGAATTATATTATAAGTTAATTTGAGGAGTTTTTTATGAATAAAAAAGAAGGTTTCAAATCAGGATTCGTCTCCATCATCGGGAGACCGAACGTTGGAAAATCGACACTTTTGAACCGCATCGTCGGTCAAAAGGTCGCCATCATGAGCGATGTCCCACAGACCACCCGGAATAAGATCCAAGGCGTTGTCACTTCGGATGATTCCCAGATTGTCTTCATCGACACCCCCGGAATCCACAAACCGCAGACGCGCTTGAACGATTTCATGTTGAAGAGCGCATACAGCACCTTCAATGAAGTGGATTTGGTTTTGTTCATGGTGAATGCGGCAGAAAAAAGAGGAGCGGGCGACAATTTCATTCTTGAGAAACTCAAGAACCTGCGCACTCCGAAATTTTTGATCATCAACAAAATCGATCAGGTCAAGCCGGAAGAATTGCTGAAAATCATCATGGACTATACTTCAGACAATGAGTTCAATGAAGTGGTCCCGATTTCTGCCATTCAAGGCAACAATGTCGATGAAATGATGGCCACCATCAAAAAATATATGCCGGAAGGACCCCAATTCTATCCGGACGATCAAGTGACGGATCACCCGGAATACTTCGTCGTTTCCGAGTTCATCCGCGAAAAGATTCTTCAGTTGACCAAAGAAGAAGTACCGCATTCGGTGGCTGTCGTCGTGGAATCGATGCTGCGCAACGAAGACGATAAAGTGCACGTCCATGCAACCATCATCGTCGATCGGGCCAGCCAGAAAGGCATCATCATCGGCAAAGGCGGGAAAATGCTGAAAGAAATCGGTGTCCGGGCACGTCGCGATATCGAAGCGATGCTTGGTGATAAAATTTACCTCGAGCTTTGGGTGAAGGTTCAAAAAGATTGGCGCGACAAGCAAAGTTATCTGCAGGACTACGGATACCGCCAAAAAGATTACGATTGATCGGCTAGTTTGCTAAAGATACATGAATAGCAATCAGGAAGAGTTTGGGAGGCTGCCTTCCGGACTCTTCTCTTTTCGAAAGGGTGCGACATGGAGACATATCAGGAATTTGATGGCATCGTCTTATCGATCCGGAAACACAGGGAAAAGGATGCTTTGGTAAAAATATTTACGCGTGATCATGGGAAACGGATGTTTTTCGTGAAGAACATCAAAAACCCGAATCATTCCTTGAAAGCGGCGCTCCTGCCATTCACGAAAGCGACTTATCTTGGCCGCATCAAGGATGATGGGCTCAGCTTCCTGCAGGATAGCCGCGAAATCACCCACTTTTCCAAAATGCAGACGGATATCCATCTGAACGCCTACGCGACTTATTTGAACAACCTGGCCGATGCGGCCATCAACGATGCCATCAAGGCTGCTGACCTCTATGATTTATTGGAGGAATCCCTGGTCGCGATGCAGAACGGGTTGGATGCGGAAATTGTAGTGAACATCTTTGAGATGCGGGTGCTGAAATATTTCGGAGCGGCGCCGCAATTGCAGGAGTGCGTCATCTGTCACAGCAAGCAGGAACCTTTCGATTTTTCGGTCAAGTATTCCGGTGCCCTGTGCCAGAAGCATTACGGGGAAGACCCCAGAAGATCGCACGCAAGCCCTGCGGCTGTACATTTTGCGCGGATCTTCCAATTGGTTACGCCAAAGCAAGTCGGGAATATCCAGATCAAAGCCGAAACAAAACAGGCGCTCAGAGCCTTCATCGACGAACTGTATGAAGAATATGTCGGGATTCGCCTGAAAAGCAAGAGTTTCATCGATCAGATGTACGCTTGGGAGACAAAGGTAGAGATTCCTTTCCGTTCCGCTTCTGAACCGGAGCCGGACAAGCCGAATGAAAGCGGACAGTCCGATTCAAGTAATTCTTGACAATCTGGAGTAACAACGCTACTATTGAGAAGAACTAAATACTGGATGTTGAAGATAAAAGTACCTCTGGTCAGTACCGAAAAGCGAATTTGGGATAGTGTGAGCCAAAGCGGGAGACTATTGCGGAAAGGCGTATCCGAGTCCTGTAACGAAGTGCCGGCATCAGCCGGAATTAGGGTGGAACCGCGAAAATATTCGTCCCTATGTTTCAAGGAGACTTGATGCATAGGGACTTTTTTTATGTATTATTTCAGGTGGAGGAGATTTATGATGGAAAACAAATTAACTGTGCAAAAAATGATTCAAGCGCTGCAAAATTTTTGGGCAGATCAAGGTTGCCTTTTGATGCAGTCCTACGATACTGAAAAGGGTGCCGGAACAATGAGCCCGTATACTTTCTTGCGCGCAATCGGCCCGGAACCATGGAACGCTGCCTATGTGGAACCTTCCCGTCGTCCGGCAGATGGACGTTATGGTGAAAATCCCAACCGTCTTTACCAACATCACCAATTCCAGGTTGTCATGAAGCCATCCCCGGACAATATCCAGGAACTTTACCTGGAGAGTTTGAAGGTATTGGGCATCGATCCGATCGAACATGATATCCGCTTCGTCGAAGACAACTGGGAAAACCCTTCATTGGGTTGTGCGGGTTTGGGATGGGAAGTTTGGCTGGATGGGATGGAAGTCACCCAATTCACCTATTTCCAGCAAGTGGGCGGCTTGGAATGCAGCCCTGTCACGAGCGAAATCACTTATGGTCTGGAACGATTGGCCTCTTACATCCAAGATGTGAACAGTGTCTATGACCTTGAATGGACCGAGGGCGTGAAATACGGTGAAATCTTCGGCCAACCGGAATACGAACATTCCAAATATTCGTTTGAGGAGAGCAATGTCGACCTGTTGTTCCAGCTGTTTGATTCATTTGAAGCGGAAGCGACGAAACAAATCGAGAATGGTCTTGTGCATCCTGCCTATGACTATGTCCTGAAGAGTTCGCATGCCTTCAACCTGTTGGATGCAAGAGGTGTCATTTCTGCGACTGACCGCGCGGGTTATCTCGCACGAATCCGCAATATGGCGCGCCAATTGGCGAAAGCTTTTGTCCAAAAGAGAAAAGAACTGGGATTCCCTTTGCTTTCGGATGATCAAAAAGAACTTGCCCTGAAGGAGGACTAATGTGATGAGTCAAACTGTATTATTGGAAATCGGACTTGAAGAAATGCCTGCGAAATATGTACGCAGCAGCAGCATCCAACTGAAAGAAAAGATGACTGCTTTTTTGGAAGATAACCGCATCAACTTTGATGCGATCGAAATGTATGCAACACCGAGACGATTGGCGGTCATCGCCAGCGGGGTCAGTGATAAGCAGGCGGATTTGGCTGAAGTCGTCAAAGGACCCGCAAAAAAAATCGCTTTGCAGGCGGACGGCAGCTGGTCAAAAGCCGCACTGGGCTTTGTCCGCGGGCAAGGCTTGACGCCTGAAGACATCTTCTTTGATGAACTGAATGGTGTGGAGTATGTTTTCGTCAAGAAGGAAACGATCGGAAAAGCTACATCGGAAGTCCTGAAGGAATTGAACACAGTTGTTGAGTCGATGACTTTCCCTGTTTCGATGCATTGGGGCAACCATCACTTCAAATACATCCGTCCGATCCATTGGATTGCGGCATTGGCGGATGATGAAATCATCCCGTTCCAGGTGTTGGATGTCGCTTCAGGCCGCACCACGCGCGGACACCGTTTCTTGGGCGAAGAAGTGACGCTGGCGCATGCGGAGGAGTACGCGGAGAAATTGGCGGAACAACATGTCATCGCCGACCAGGACAAAAGAAAAAACATGATCCGGGCCCAATTCCAAGAGATTGAAGCTGAAAACGGCTGGATCATCCCTAACGATGAAAGCTTATTGGAAGAAGTCACTTCATTGGTCGAATACCCGACCGCCTTCTTCGGCGAATATGACAGCAAATATTTGACGTTGCCGGCAGAGGTATTGATCACATCGATGAAGGACCACCAACGCTATTTCGAAGTGAAGGATAAATCCGGGAAACTGTTACCGTACTTCATATCCGTGCGCAACGGGAATGGTGCATTCATCGATAACGTGAAAAAAGGGAACGAGAAAGTCCTGACAGCAAGACTTGAGGACGGCCTATTCTTCTTCAACGAAGATCAACGCATCACCATCGCGCAGTCGGTCGGAAAATTGAAGAAAGTCACATTCCATTCGAAAATCGGCTCCATTCATGATAAGATGGACAACACAGCGAAAATCGCCGCCAATCTTTCTGATCTGCTTGACTTGGCTGAGGACGACAAAATGCAATTGTTGCGTGCCGCATCCATCTACAAATTTGATTTGGTGACCAACATGGTTTCCGAATTCACGGAACTGCAAGGAATCATGGGTGAAGTCTACGCCTTGCAGCAAGGCGAAACCGCTGCGGTAGCTACAGCGATCCGCGAACACTATCTGCCGGTATCCAGTGAAGGCGAATTGCCGGAAACCCAAGTCGGAGCAGTCTTGGCGATGGCGGACAAATTGGACAGCATCATCAGTTTCTTCCTGCAGGGAATGGTTCCGACAGGATCGAATGATCCCTATGCATTGCGCCGTCAAATGATCGGGGTCATCCAGATCATCGAGAAGTATCAGTGGTCGTTTTCGTTGGAAGAGTTGCTGTCAAGCTTGTTGGCAGAGGTCTATGCGGTTGAAGATGCAGAATCGTTCGATAAAACGATGACTGAACTTGCCGTTTTTGCAAACGCCCGGATCCAACAGAAACTTCAAACCTACGGCATCCGATATGATATAGTGGAAGCTGTGCTGCAATCCGGCGAAAAAGATGTCAACACCTTGTTCGCAAACGCCAAAGTATTGCAGGCGCACAGTGAAGAGGATTCATTCAAGGCGATCATGGAAGCTCTTGCGCGCGTCGTAAACATTTCCGGGAATCCTGATGAATCGATTCCCGTCCAGAAAGAGCTGCTGGAAACAGCCAGCGAGAAGAATCTGTACGTACAGATCAACCATCTCGATTTGGCTCTTTCCCATGGCGATCCGGAAGCGGATTATGCTGCATTGGCTGCCATTGCACCTTACATTGAAGCTTATTTCGATGAAAATATGGTCATGGTCGAGGATATTGCGATCCGCAGCAACCGCTTGAATACGCTCGGTAACTTGACTTTGAGCATTCTGCAGTTTGCTGATGTCAGAAAATTGATCCTTAAATAGTGAAGTGATGGAGGCGGGGCTAACATTGTTTACTCCCGGCTCCATCATTTTGTCTTCTGCCAGGTGCGGAGGGGATTAATACCTTCAATACTGTATTTTCTTTTCGTTTTTTGGTTAATATGGTAAATTAAGAGGGAAGAATGAGCGGTTCGGAAGAACGAAACGCAAATTATTTGTTAAAGATAACTGTCCAATCTTTTGATTGCGCATGCGCATTTGAAAGTATCGGACCAATCGAATCATTTTGTTCGGCGTGTAGAGTGCCGAACAGTTTTCCAAGGGGGAAAAAAGATGTCAATGTTTTTGGATCATGCAAAAGTGCATGTAAAAGCCGGTAAAGGCGGGGATGGAATGGTAGCGTTCCGTCGCGAAAAGTATGTTCCTGATGGGGGTCCCGCAGGTGGCGATGGCGGCCGTGGGGGAAGCATCATATTTGAAGTGGACCCAGGTCTGCGCACGCTATTGGATTTCCGCTATAACCGGAATTTCAGAGGTAAGCCCGGCGAAAACGGCATGAGCAAAAGCATGTTCGGTCGCGGCGCAAAAGATACAATAGTAAGGGTTCCGCCTGGCACGATTGTGCGCAATGCGGAAACAAAAGAACTCATCGCTGATTTGACCGAACCTGGCCAACAGGCTGTAGTCGCAAGAGGCGGACGCGGAGGACGCGGGAATAACCGTTTTGCCACTGCGAGAAACCCTGCACCCGAAATCGCCGAAAACGGTGAACCTGGGCAAGAGCTGGAGTTGGAGCTTGAGCTGAAAGTCATCGCGGACGTCGGTTTGGTAGGCTTCCCATCAGTAGGGAAATCGACATTGCTGTCGATCGTGTCAAAAGCGAAACCAAAAATCGCAGCCTATCACTTCACTACGCTTGTGCCTAACTTAGGCATGGTACAGACACGCAGCGGAGAAGAGTTTGTCATGGCCGATTTACCGGGATTGATTGAGGGCGCGTCCCAAGGCGTCGGTCTGGGGATCCAATTTTTGCGCCACATCGAACGCACAAGAGTCATTCTGCATGTCATCGATATGGGCGGTACAGAAGGCAGAGATCCATTCGATGACTATGAAAAAATCAATAAGGAATTGGAAAGTTACCAATTGCGTTTGTTGGAAAGACCGACCGTGATTGTAGCCAATAAAATGGATGTGGCGGAAGCGGAAGATAATCTTGAAATCTTCAAACAGCAAATCGCCGAAAAATTCGGAGATGACGAAGCACCAAGAATCTTCCCGATTTCAGCCTGGTCCACTACCGGCGTAGCCGAATTGTTGGATTACACTGCTGAAGTTCTGAAGGATACGCCTGAGTTCCCATTATTCGATGAAGAAGAAGTCGAATCATCCGTCCTTTACAAATTCGAAGAAAATCAAGAACAGTTCACTATTGGACGCGATCCAGATTCCACATGGGTATTGGGCGGCGAAAGACTGGAAAAACTATTCAACATGACCAATTTTGCACATGACGAAAGCATCATGCGTTTCGCGCGTCAATTGCGTCAAATGGGTGTGGATGAAAAATTGAGGGCTAAGGGAGCGAAAGATGGCGATATGGTCCGTATCATGACCTACCATTTTGAGTTCGTCGATTAAAAAGCAACACCAGTATCATTAAATGGGGGATAATTATCGTGACATTACAGACACGCTCCGTCCCATTGGATGGGATGCGGGCGCTTGCGATTCTTGCCATCATTTTCTATCATTTGATGCCTCATGTCTTGCCGGGCGGGTACTTGGCTGTAAACATCTTTTTCGTCCTGACCGGTTTTTTCATCACAGCGTCGGTGATTGAAGAATACGGCCAAAAGGGAAAGTTGGCTTATAAGCGCTACTTGTCCCGAAGGTTCCACAGGTTGTTCCTTCCGTTGCTATGGATGTTGATATCGGTGACAGCCTATATCACTTTGTTCCAAAGGGATTTATTGCTGAATTTACGGCCATGGCTCTTTTCGTCATTGGGGATGTACAACAATTGGTGGCAAATTTCCGGTGGCGCTTCATATTTTGAACAATTCTATGTGCAATCACCGTTCACGCATCTCTGGTTCCTTTCGGTCATGAGCCAATTCTATGTCATCTGGCCATTGATTGTCTTATTGCTGTTGGTATTGTTCAAAGATAAACGGATAATCCTCTATACTGCAATCGGGCTTTCTTTGTTTTCTGCGCTTGCGATGGCCCTGCAGTATGCGCCAGGCGAGGACGCTTCGCGCGTCTATTATGGGACGGATACCCGCTTGTTTTCATTTATGGTCGGCAGTGCATTTGCTGTTGTTTGGCCGTTAGCGAAACTGAATGAACCGGTGTCGAAGCAAATTAGCCGAAGATTGACGTTCGCCGGCTTGATGAGCTACGCTGTTCTCGGTGTGATGTTCAGCAGGATGCTGGATAGTCAGATATTCACTTACAGAGGCGGGATGTATCTCAACAGCTTCATCATATGTGTAGCTGTTGCCTCAACAGCACATCCGGCCACGGGCATTTCAAAAATGATGCGGTTCAAACCGATTCAGTGGATCGGAAGGCGGAGCTTCCTGCTTTATCTCTGGTACTATCCTGTCATTTCCCTTTATCAAGCAAAAGTAGTCGATACGAGCGTTGAGCCCGGTCGCCACATTCTGATCCAACTGGCAATCATTCTTGGCCTTTCCGAACTGGGGTACCAGTTATTCGAAAAAGAGCGTTGGATGGTTCCGTTTGTTCAGTCTTGGCGACCCGGCGATGCGATTGCCCGAATGAAAGCTTCAAGAGCACGCGGCTTAGCCGCGAATTTGCCGGAAAAGCTCGCTGCAATCGTCAGTTTAGGCCTGTTGTTGGCCGCTCTGACAGGATTTGCGCAAGCGCCATCCGGCGAGAATTCCGGAGTGCAGGAATTGCGAGAACAGATTGCAGCCAGCCAAACCAAGATGGAACAAATCAATCGGGATGAGTCTCTCCGCAGCAGGGCCATCAACAATATCGAAGGTCTGGAAAGAGAGACCGTGTTGTTTGCTCATGACGCGGATATTACCTTCATAGGCGACTCCGTGTTGCTCTCCGTCGCGGATCAACTGGTGACGATATTCGGTCAAGCGGTTGTGGATGGTGCCGTCAGCAGACAACTTTACCAAACCTCTGTTGTGATTGCTGCTTTGGAAAAGCGGGAACAGCTGCATGATACGGTCGTGGTCTTCCTGGGTTCCAACGGCTCATTCACTCAGACGCAAATGGAAACTTTCATCAAGGAAATCGGGACATCCAGAGATCTCTTTTTCCTGACGACGAATGTACCGAGAATCTGGAAGGACAGCGTGAACGAGCAGTTGGCGCTCGCCGAAAGCAACCATTCCAATGTCCATATTCTGGATTGGAATGCCTACAGCAGCGGGCACAACGAGTGGCTACTGGCGGATCAAGTGCATCCGAATCCGACTGGAGCACAACAATTAGCCCTTTTTGTGGCAGAGGAAATCTATCAAGAATTAAATGATGAAAATGGGAGCAACTGATTATGAAAATTCAATTTTTAGGCACCGGAGCCGGTGTTCCTTCCACCAACAGAAATCTTTCCAGCATCGCGTTGAAATTGTTGGATGAACGCAATGCCATCTGGCTTTTTGACTGCGGGGAGGGGACACAGCAGCGTGTGCTCAAAACAACGATCCGACCGAGGAAAGTTGAAAAGATCTTCATCACCCATCTGCATGGAGATCATATATTCGGGTTGCCCGGTTTCTTGAGCAGCAGGGCTTTTCAAGGCGGAAACACGCCGTTGAACATCTATGGCCCTGTCGGAATAAAGGAATTTGTGCTGACCAGCTTGCGCATATCCCAGTCCCACCTGCGTTATCCGATTTTCTTTCATGAAATAACTGAGGATGGGGTAGTGTTTGAAGATGAGCAGTTCCGCGTGAGCTGCGCAAAGCTCAATCACGGCATCACATCCTATGGGTACCGCGTCGAAGAGGCCGACTATCCAGGCGAATTGCAGGCCGATAAGCTGAAGGAGATGGCTGTTCCGGCGGGACCTCTTTATGGAAAACTGAAAAATGGAGAAACTGTTGTTTTACCTGATGGGAGAACGATCAACGGGCTGGATTTTATCGGGAAAACAACTAAGGGACGTGTCGTAACGATTCTGGGTGATACAAGAAGAACGAAAAATACGGTTGTTTTAGCAAAAAATGCCGATGTGCTAGTTCATGAGAGCACATTCGGGAAAGAAGACCAAGCGATTGCTTCGGATTATTTCCATTCAACGTGCATCGATGCGGCCAACGTTGCCAAAGAGGCAAACGTCAAGCAACTCTATTTGACCCACATCAGCGCTCGTTACCTGAACGGCAATGCGCATCAGTTGCAGCGGGACGCCCGAAAAGTCTTTCCGAATACGAAACTTGTCAATGATTATGATGAATTCGAGATAGCCTTAACGAAACAATCTTAAAACGTTAAGTTGATTTGAGAATCGGATCGCATCCAAGTGCTATAAGTTGACTAGGGAACTGCAAAAAGATGATAATAAGAGTATAAAAACATCAAAATGAGTGGGGCGATTATTATGAAAAACCAATGGAGATTAGTTGCGGGCATTATTTTGATCATCATCATTGTTTTGTTTGCTGTTTTCAATGTCGATACTGTGCCGGTCAATTTCGGTTTCGCTGTTGTGGATGGACCTCTTATCATCGTCATTCTGGTTTCTCTTCTGATGGGCTCGCTCATCACCCTATTGGTTGCGACAGGCAGTGCAACGAAGAAGAACAAAGAATTCAAACAGATGCGCGCAGAAATCGACACTAAAGGGAAAGAAATCCAAAAAGCAGTCGATGCGACGAAAGCGGGATATGAGCAGCAGCTCGCCGATCTGAGGGCAGAATTGACCCAGAAAGACAGTAAAATCAATTCGCTTGAAGAAGAATTGATTAAAAAGTTCACAGTGGGCGACCCGAATCAGCCGAGCAAAGTTTGATAAAAACAGAGCTGGAAATTCCTTCGGTAGCCACTTTAAGTTAAAAAGACAAGACTAGAACGATTTCAGCTTCTAGTCTTTTTTGGATTACTGGGGCCGCCGTGCACCTGTAAAGTTTATAAAGTAAGGAGTCGATAAATTGTTATCGTCAAAGATGAACTGGAAAATACGCAAATCAGACAGTGATGATTCTGTGTGCAAGGAAATCAGTCAGGCTGCAGGCTTATCAGAAAAATTCGTGATGCTTTGCATGCAGCGTGGATTGGAAACAAAAGAACAGATCACGGCTTTCATTGATGGAGCCAAAATGGAATTCCATGACCCGTACCTGCTCCACGATATGGAAAAAGCGATCCTTCGCTTGACTGAAGCGATTGAAGCTGGAGAAGAAATCGTCGTTTATGGGGATTATGACGCGGACGGCATCACAAGCACAAGCATTCTTGTGGAAACGATCGAAGTGCTGGGCGGCAATGTCGGCTACTATTTGCCGAATCGCTTCACGGATGGTTATGGCCCGAATGCTGCGGCATTCAAGAAATTGATCGAAAACGGTGCGCAACTGATCCTGACTTGCGACAATGGGGTTTCCGGCCATGAACCGATAGCGATGGCCAAGAAAATGGGGGTCGATGTCATTGTTTCCGACCATCACGAATTGCCCGATACTTTGCCGGATGCGTATGCCGTCATCCACCCGAAACATCCTGCAGGTTCCTATCCTTTCCCGGATCTTTCCGGAGCTGGCGTAGCCCTGAAAATTGCGGCGGCCCTTCTGGGGGAAATGCCGTACGAATCGCTGGATCTGGCCGCCATCGGTACCGTTGCGGACCTTGTCAGTCTGACAGGTGAGAATCGGTGGATCGTGAAACAGGGTCTGCAAGTCATGAAACAAACGCATCGGCTCGGTTTGGCCGCGTTGATGGAAGCCGCAGGAATAGATGCGGCCAATTTGGACGAAGAGAGCATCGGTTTCGTCATCGGACCGCGTTTGAATGCGGTCGGTCGGTTGGAGGATGCGGGGCCAGGCGCTGAATTGATGCTGTCATTCGACGAAGAAAAAATTGCTGAACTGGTTGCCTACATACAGGAAAAGAATGTCGAGAGACAAGGCATTGTCCAATCCATCCATGAAGAAGCCAGCGCAGAACTGGCGAAGAACGCGAGCATGCCGGATATTATTGTATTGGGCAACAAGAATTGGCACGAGGGCGTGCTTGGGATCGTGGCAAGCAAGTTGGTCGAGGAATTTGGGCGGCCGACAATCTTATTCCGCATCGATGAAAAAACCGGCATCGCGAAAGGGTCGGCCCGAAGCACAGAAGCGTTGGATATCTATGCTGCGTTGACTGATGCAAAGGACTTTCTGACGAAGTTCGGAGGGCACAAAATGGCCGCAGGCATGAGTCTTCCTGCTGTCGATTTATCCGCATTCACTGAAAAAATCAACAGCTATGCGGCTCTTTATCATGATGCAATCGTATTGGGCGAATCCATTTACATAGACGCCATCCTGCCGCTTGCCGCTGTCACCTTGCCGTTTTTGAAGGAATTGGAATTGCTCAGACCTTATGGCACCGATAATCCAAAGCCGATATTCGGCTTCCAAAATATACCGTTGACGGACATCAGACAGATCGGTGCCGACAACAAACATCTGAAATTCAAGCTCAAGGACAAGGACCTTTTTCTGGATGTGATCGGCTTCAACAAGGGGAGCATCAGCAACCACTTGAACGAAGCGGATGTGGTTTCGCTCATCGGCGAGCTTTCGATCAATGTTTGGCGGGACAGTGCAAAACCGCAACTGCAGCTGAAGGACATCAAAAACAAGCATGTCCAGTTCTTCGACAAAAGGAGCTCGGTCGTTCAAGAAACAGTAATGGGTGTGGAAGATGCCTTGTATCTATTTTCGACTTCCGGCATCATGAAAAAATTTTATGAGCGCATCCCCAACAGTTCGAATGCCGCCTTGCTCACTGACAATACAGTGGAGGCTTTGCTGGATGTCAGCGCCACTAACCTTGTGCTTTTCGAATGCCCTTTGAAGATGGGTTTGCTGGCGAATCTCCTGAAGAGCAACCGGTTCGAAAATGTGTACATCGTCTCTTATGAATCGAACAGTGTTTACGCAGATGGAGTCCCTCCTAAAGACCAGTTTGCAAAGTTTTACCAATATATCCGTTCCCATAAGGATATCGATGTGAGAAATCGGTTAGATGACTTGGCGGAATACTTAAAAATCAAAAAAAATCTTGCCATTTTTATGATTCAAGTGTTTTTGGAGGCGGGATTTGTTACAATAGACAATGGTTTCATCAATGAGGTCAAAAACCCTGTCAAAAGGGCTTTGGGTGATACGCAAGTGTACAAAGATCGCCTGCAGAAAATGGAAGCTGAAAAGGTATTCATCTACAGCCCGTTTTCGCAGCTGACGAAATGGTTGAATGAACAGATGATGGTACAATAATTAGGAGGAACACAAAATGGACTTGAAACAATATATTGCTGATGTCAAAGATTTCCCGGAACAAGGCATCATTTTCCGCGATATTTCACCCTTGATGGCGAACGGAGAAGCTTACCGCTATTCGATCAAAGAAATCGTGAAATATGCCCAGGATTTGAAAGTCGATAAAGTAGTAGGACCCGAAGCGCGTGGGTTTATGGTCGGCTGCCCGGTCGCTGTGGAATTAGGCTGCGGATTCGCGATGGCCCGCAAAAAAGGCAAATTGCCGCGCGAAACAGTAGAGGTATCCTACGGTCTTGAATACGGAAAAGCGACGCTGCAATTGCATCAAGACGCCATCCTGCCTGGAGACAAAGTGCTGGTTTGTGACGATTTGTTGGCAACTGGCGGCACTACAGCCGCAACGATCGAATTGATTGAGAAATTAGGCGGGGAAGTAGTTGGTTTGGCATTCCTGATTGAGTTGTTGGATTTGAAGGGCCGTGATCTGGTTCAAGGCTATGACATCTTCACGTTGATGGAATACTGATCACAACAAGCAATCCAAATAGAAACAGACACGCAAAAAGGCTGCCATATCGGCAGCCTTTTTGCGTCAGTCGGGGGACTCTGTTCGTTAAATGATGTGATTCCGGTACAGACCGACTACTTTGCCCAAAATGAGGACAGAATCCAGGATGATCGGATCCATGCTCGTGTTCTCCGGTTGCAGACGGTAGTAGTTGTTCTCTTTGTAGAATCGTTTGCAGGTCGCTTCGTCATCATCCGTCATGGCTATGACGATATCGCCATTTTCAGCCGTGGTTTGTTTTCTGATGATGACTGAATCGCCATCGAATATGCCGGCATCGATCATGCTGTCTCCGCGGATCTTCAGCATGAACAAAGAGCCGGAATTGGCTTTCAGATCCGGCGGCACCGGGAAATAGTCCGTTGCTTCTTCGACGGCCAGGATGGGTGCACCGGCTGTGACGGTACCCAATAACGGCATTTTGTCCGACATGATCCCAAGTTTGTCCAAACCTGCTTGAGTCAGTTCGATTGCACGGGGTTTTGTGGGATCGCGTTGGATAAAGCCATTTTTTTCAAGACGCGACAGATGCCCATGCACTGTAGATGTGGAAGATAGTTTTACTGCGTTCCCGATTTCCCTTACGGTCGGCGGGTATCCTTTTTCCTGGACTTCTTCATAAATGTATTGAAGCACTTCCAGTTGGCGTGAATCTTTATTTTTAACCATGAGATCATCATCTCCGTAATCCTAAATTTATAAGTTTAGGATACCATTAATCGTCTGAAAAATCAAACAGATGTTCGCATTTGTTCGGGGAGATGCAAGAATACGTTCAGAATTTTCCTGATTCCAGGAAAGGCTGAAGTAATTTCGGGGAGCTTTCGGAAAATTGCTAAATTTCTCCGTGATTGCTATTTCTTTTTCTCATAATCTTTAGTACAATTAACGAATGAATGCTTTGGAAAGGGGGATGAATACGTGTCAACAACAGCATGGGTAATGATGGTCATTTTAGGAACAGTAATAGGCGCGGTTGGCGGATTTTTCCTTGCAAGACGTTATATGGTAAAATATTTTGAAGAAAATCCACCGATCAACGAAGAAATGTTGCGCTCTATGATGATGCAGATGGGTCAAAAACCATCCGAAAGAAAAGTAAAACAGATCATGGCTTCTATGAAAGCACAATCAACAAAGAAAAAGAAATAGACTAATGAAATAATATACAAAATGTGGATCTTTACGGTTCCACATTTTTATTTTGTCTGAATACAGGTGAGAAAGGGGTAATTTCAGTGAGTATTTTCAAAAAATTAAGTTGGTTTTTCCGTCAAGAATGGAAAGCTTATTTTGTGGGCGTCTTCTTCTTGATCATTGTCGCGATACTTCAAGTCGTATCGCCGCGGATCGTCGGAATCATCATCGATGAAATTGCGCTTGGCACTTTGACGATGGCCTCTTTGTGGAAGTGGACAGCGATCATATTGATAGCGGGTGTGCTGCAGTATCTCTTCCGTTATATTTGGCGGATGAAGATCTGGGGGACTTCGGCAGAGCTGGAAAAGATACTTCGTTCAAGATTGTTCAAGCATTTTACCGAAATGGACGCTGTCTTTTTCCAGAAATACAGGACCGGTGATCTGATGGCGCATGCGACGAATGACTTGAATGCAATCAGGATGGTTGCGGGTGCAGGCATCCTGACACTGGCGGATTCGATTTCTTCCGGCGGGATCACGCTTTTTACAATGTTCTTCTTGATCGACTGGCGCTTGACGCTCATCGCCATGATTCCGTTGCCGGCATTGACGCTGGTGTCGCGGATCCTCGGACAAAAAATGCATAAACGATTCCGCAAAGCGCAGGCGGCTTTCTCGAGCCTGAACGACAAAACGCAAGAGAGCGTATCCGGCGTGAAGGTCATCAAGACGTTCGGCGAAGAAGAAGAGGACATCCATGATTTCGAAGCGATGACGAAGGATGTCGTCGCGAAAAATAGAGCCGTCTACAGGGTCGATGCCTTGTTTGATCCGGCGATCCAACTCATTTTGGGACTTTCTTTTGCCCTGACGCTCATCTTTGGCGGCCGTTTTGTCGTGGAGGGCAGCATCAGCATCGGTCAGCTGGTTTCATTCATCAGTTACATCGGAATGATGGCATGGCCAATGTTGGCGGTAGGCAGATTATTCAACGTACTTGAAAGAGGAAGCGCCAGTTACAGTAGGATCGATGAGCTGCTGAAGGTAAAGTCAACGATTCAGGAGCAGAAGAATGCCATCCGGACTCCGGTTACAGGCGATCTGGATTTTCAAGTATCCTCATTCGGTTACCCGAACAGCGAAGAAATCAGTCTGCAGGATGTCAGTTTCCATTTGGAGCGAGGGCAAACGCTAGGGATTGTCGGCAGAACCGGATCGGGAAAAAGCACGATTTTCCGATTGCTGTTGCGGGAGTATGATCAATACGCCGGCAGCATCAACTACAACGGCATTGATATCCGTGATTATTCATTGGATGCATTGTTGAGCGGCATCGGTTACGTTCCCCAGGACAACTTCTTGTTCTCTTCTGACGTCAGGGAAAACATCCGCTTCGCTGATCCATTGATCAGCCAGCAAAAGGTTGAAGAGGCTGCGCGTTTGACTGCCATCCACCAGGATATCCTCGGGTTTCCCGCTGGCTACGATACCTTGGTCGGTGAAAGGGGCGTTTCCTTATCCGGTGGGCAAAAACAGCGGATAGCGATTGCGCGGGCTTTGGTGACTGAACCGGAGCTGCTCATCCTGGATGATTCCTTATCGGCGGTGGACGCCAAGACAGAGGAAGCGATCCTGACGGGACTTAAGGAAAAGAGAGCCGATCAGACAACGATCATCGCAGCCCATCGGATCAGCAGCGTGATGCATGCGAATGAAATCATTGTCCTTGATGAAGGGCGCATCGTCGAACGCGGGACACATTACGAGCTGATGGAACTGAACGGCTGGTACCGCAGGATGTATGAAAAACAACAACTCGAAACCAAATTGGAAGGGAAGGATGACGTATGAGCGGATCAGCATGGTCTAAGACAATCCCATTGAAGGAACAACTCCTGGTAATCAAAAGAATCTTCCGATTCGCCCATCCCTTCCGCTATCAATTTTTATTCGCCTTGCTTTTCAGTATCGCATTGTCACTGGTCAATGTGGTGGCACCGCGCATCATCCAAATTTATATGGATGATTATCTGGCTGAGGGCAATGTCACGACCAACATCAGTGTATTTTTTGCGATGGCCTATCTGGGCACTATCCTGTTGAAGATGTTGGTCACGTATCTGCAACGCTACATATTCAGCATGGCGTCTGAACAAACCGTGGAGAATATCCGCAACACCATTTTCCGTAAGATCAATCAATTGGGGATGCGCTACTATGACACGACGCCGGCCGGATCGATCGTTTCGCGCGTCACCAATGATACAGAAACCATCAAGGAATTCTGGAATGTATTTTTGGCTTTGGCAGAAGGGATCTTCAGCATCGTGACGGTGTTCATCGCTATGTGGACATTGGATAAACAGATTTCCCTTCTCTTCATCGTTTTTGTCCCGATCATGGCCGGACTGATCTGGTATTACCAAAAATACAGCACGCGCGTTTACCGAACGATGCGCGAAAGGCTGAGCCAGCTGAACACGAAATTGAATGAATCGATTTCCGGCATGGCGATTATCCAGCAGTTCCGTCAAGAAAAGCGCCTGCGCGCGGAGTTTGACGAAATCAATGACGACTACAGCAAAGGGCGCGTAGCGATGGTCCAAATGAACGCCTTGATGCTGATGCCGATAGTCAATCTGTTGCAGGCCATCGCGTTGGCGATCGTCCTTTGGCTGTTTGGCTATCAGACTTTGAACGGCGTCGTGGAGTTAGGGGTCATTTATGCCTTCACTACCTACATCCAAAATTTCTTCCGTCCGATGGGGATGATGATGGACAACCTCAGCGCCCTGCAGGACGGCATCGTGTCCAGCTCACGGGTCCTGAGTGTGTTGGATAACGCCGAATTGGCGCCAAACCAACCCGAAGATTCGGAATTGGAGATTATCCAAGGCAGAATCGAGTTCAAAGATGTTTCCTTTTCTTATGACGGGAAGCAGGATGTGCTGAAAGACATCAGCTTTACAGCGAATCCGGGCGAGACGGTAGCGCTGGTCGGGCATACCGGCAGCGGTAAAAGTTCGATCATCAATGTGTTGCTGCGTTTTTACGAATTCGAGAAAGGCGACATATTGATTGATGGGAAATCGATCAAGACCTATCCGATCGCTGAGATCCGTTCAAAAATAGGCTTGGTACTGCAGGATTCGTTCCTTTTTTACGGCGATATTTCCCATAATATCCGATTGATGAATAAGGACTACACCGATCGGGACATTGAAGCTGCGGCTGCATTTGTGCACGCCGATTCGTTCATCGAATCGCTGCCGGGAGGCTACCATGCAAAAGTGATCGAACGCGGGGCCAGCTACTCAAGCGGTGAGCGGCAACTGATTTCGTTTGCCCGGACGATTTTGCGGGATCCGAAAGTGCTCATCCTTGATGAGGCGACTGCCAATATCGACACCGAGACGGAGCTCCTGATCCAAGAAAGCATGCGAAAGATGCGTGAAGGCAGAACGACGATTGCGATCGCACATCGGTTGTCAACCATTCGGGATGCGCACCTGATCCTAGTGCTGGACAAAGGACGCGTCATCGAAAGAGGCACACATGAGGAACTAATCGCCAAACGCGGAACGTATTACGATATGTATATGCTGCAGTCGATGAACGATTGATCGACTGCAACAGCAGAAATGCAAAAAAACAGCGCCGGGAATTTTTTCCGGCGCTGTTTTTATTTGAATATTATTGAAAGGCTGATTCCGGGTAATGCCGGGGCATCATTTTGCTATGTACACGAAATCCGGATCGATTTCCTGATCCAATTGGCGGAAGGTTGTTCCGAGCAGTTCGTCATAGGCAGCCAGGTCATCTCTGGAGATCCGCTTTTCCTTCGGCAGGTAGATGGGCTTGCCGAAGCGGACGGTCGCCTTTTTGCGCTTCAGGAGATCCTTGAATGTGAGCGGCCCCTGATAGACAACCGGAAGGATCGGCACATTGGCCAACTTGGCTATGGATGAAGTTCCGCCTTTGATTTCTGCGGAATGCCTTGATCCGGTCGGGAAGATCAGCAGATTGGTTTTGCCTTCCTTCAAGATGGAAACAGGCTGTTTCAAGGCGCTTGGACCCGGATTTTCACGGTTGACAGGGAATGCGTTCATGTGAGTGAGCACCCAGGTAATGAATTTACCTTTGAAAAGCTCTTGCTTCGCCATCGAGGAAAACACATGCGGATACACACCAAACGAAATGAAAATGGGGTCAAGCAGGCTTCTGTGCGGTGCTGCCAGGATAAAGACTGTGTCTTCCGGGATGTACTCTTTGTTTTGGATTTCGGTCTTGCCGTTCAGGATCCGGACCAGAAATCTGACGATGATAACGACTGTTTTGAAAAACATGACAGGGCTCCTTTTGCTTTGGCATTATGCTAATCAGTATGGGATAGTTTGTTGAATATTTCAAGTTAAATATTCCGTTTCGGCCGGTGTTAAAGGGGAAGAAGGTATATTTTTCGATGGAATTGCAGTACAATAAGGGATGGACAGCAAGAAGCAGAGGAAGTGATAGCATGAAATGGAGTATGCCGGACAAGTTGATACAAGAGGGACGCGAATATGTGAATGAGGATCGCGTACTATCCGTACAACCGGATTTCCACAGCCAGGTTTGGCATTGTGAGGTGCTCGGAAGTAAAATGTATCACGTCACCTTAGACGGTACAGCCAGAGAACAGGATGTGTGTCAGTGCAAATACTGGAGAAATCATCAGTACTGCAAGCATACGATCGCTGTTGAATTGTATCTGAAAGAGAAATGCGGTACCCGTATTCTGACAGAAAGCAGCGCGGAACAGTTTCAGGTCGACGAGGAAACTGCCGGTCAAGAATTTGTGAATGACCTGACGCAGATTTTCTTCCAAGAAAACAAAGGCGCCCAGAGCCTCAATGCGCAATCAGATTTTTTAGTGCAGTATACGCTGCAGGTTCTGCGCATAAAACCAAACAATCTGATGCAAAATACTGGTGAGCATGTATTGGCCATATCGTTGCGTGCAGGGACCGATAAACCTTACATGGTCACCAACATCGAACAATTTACGGAACAATTCATCAAACAAGAAAAATGGGAGTACCGCCTCGGTGATGTGATCGATTTCCGGACAGTGAAGATACAGGAAATGGATCAGCCCATCATCTACCGGTTGCATAAATTGCTGGAAGAGCAGCCCGCTGCGTTGAACAAGCAGTTGTTGAATGTTACGGCCAGGAAATTGGATTCTTATCTGATTCTGCCGCCGAGTGCAGCCCACTCCATTTTGGAGGATCTGATCCAAACCGGCAGGGTCGAGTGGATCTCCGGCGATCAAACGTATCCGGATGTGCAGATCAGTCCGGAAAAACCGGGCTATCAATTCCTTCTTGGGAAGAAAGGCAAAGGAATAGAGCTTCGCATCCAGCGCGACAACATCATTCATTTGTTGGATTATGACTGGCTGATCGAGGGCAACACCATCCATCCGCTCAGTGTGCAGCAGCATAAACTGTTGGGGTACCTCTCATTCTTTGAAAAACGTTTTGACGACTCAAATGTGATCGGAATCGAGGAATCCGATGTATCGGATTTGCTGACCTATGTCATCCCCTTGCTGAAACAAATCGGATCGGTGCACTTCAGCGAAGAGTTGGAGCGCAACATCATCGATGAGCCATTGACTGTCTCCATCCATTTCCGTGGTCCGGCGAAGCGCATAAAGGGTGAAATCTTCTTCAAATATGGCGATACGGTCTTCCGACAGAACCGCGCCTCGAAAGCAGAGTCCCAATTCCTGATCAGGGATACAATTGGTGAAGAAAGGATCCTGCAGGTATTGGAAAATCTGGAATTCAACATAATCGAAAACCAAATATCCTTCTTGGCCACGAAAGATGTTGATCTGTTCAGCTTTCTTTACAGAAAAATACCTACTTTGCGCCGTTATGCAGAGGTCGAGCTAAGTCCGGATCTGCAGAATCTGATCGTGGAGGACACGGCGGTGTCAACTTCGGTCCAACGCAGAACAAGGGATTCTTTTTTGGATATCCGTTTTGATGTCGGCGGCATTTCGGAAAATGAAATAGACAAATTATTGAACAGCCTCAAAAAAAATGACGCCTATTACAAGACCGAAGACGGTCGCATCTTGTCTTTGGAGACGGAGACAATGAGAGAGATGAATCGTTTCCTTTCATTGATCAAAGATGAGTCCCAGCTTCATGATGGAACGATCTCCATGCCGATGATCAAGAGCATGACGCTTGAAAAAGAAATCAATGATCTGAACCCTGAGGTCGGCAGCCAGGCTTTCCTTAACGAACTGTATCATTTCATCAAGCACCCGAACGAGTTTCCGGCTGAATTGCCGAAAACGTTGCAGGCGGATTTGCGGCCGTATCAAGTGACAGGCTTCAAATGGCTGAAATTCCTTGCCAACTATGGCTTAGGCGGTATTTTAGCCGATGAAATGGGGCTCGGGAAAACACTCCAGCTAATCACGTTCCTGCTCAGCGAAGTTGAGGAAGGAAAAAATGAAACCAAACCCGCTTTGGTGATTGCGCCGGCTTCGCTGATCTACAATTGGAAGTACGAATTCCAAAAATTTGCCCCCTTGCTTGACATACGCGTCATCAGCGGCGTGAAAAAGGAACGGGAAGAACAGTTGGCACAGCTGCCGGAGAACGGCATAGCGATAACCTCTTATCAAAGTTTCCGACAGGACATCGAATCTTATCAAAAGTGCGATTTCTATGCGATGATCCTCGATGAATCCCAGTACGTCAACAACTATAATACGAAGACGTTCCGGGCCATAGCTAAGATGAACGCCAGAGTCAATATCGCTTTAAGCGGCACACCGATCGAGAACAGCGTAACGGAGTTCTGGGCAATCTTCCAATTAATTTTGCCGGGATTGTTCCCGAAATTGCAGGAATTCAAAAAAATGTCGCTCGAGGGCATTTCGAAAACGGCCAAACCCTTCATGTTGCGCCGGCTGAAGGCGGATGTTCTGGGCGATCTTCCGGAAAAATCCGAAGCTGATATCTACAGCAGCCTCAATCGCGAACAGAAAATCATGTATTTGGCTTATCTGCAGCAACTGCAGGAAAAGGTTTCTGATTATGACAGCGAAGATTTCCAACGGAACCGCATGGAGATTTTAGCCGGACTGACCCGTCTGCGCCAAATCTGCTGCGATCCCCGTTTGGTGGATGCCGCTTACGAAGGCGGCTCGGGGAAATTGGAACAACTGGTCGAGATATTGAAGCATGCCCAAGAAAACAATCAGCATGTTTTGGTATTTTCGCAGTTCACGTCCATGCTGAAGCTGATCGAAGCCGAGTTGGCCAAGGAAAACCTGAGCCATCTGTACCTCAGCGGAAAAACCCCTCCCGCCGAAAGGATTACGCTGGTCAACCAGTTCAATGAAGGCGAGACGGATGTCTTTTTGATTTCCCTGAAAGCGGGCGGCACCGGGTTGAATCTGACCGGTGCGGATACGGTCATCCTTTTCGATCTTTGGTGGAACCCGGCAGTCGAAGAGCAAGCGGCAGGGCGAGCGCATCGCATCGGCCAAAAGAAAAACGTGCAAGTCTACCGTTTCATCGCGGAGGGGACCATCGAAGAGAAAATCAATCAACTGCAGCAGGACAAAAAGATGCTCTTTGATCAATTGATCGTATCCGAAGGGGAAGAAGCACTCAGCCGACAAAGGCTGACGAACGATGACATCAAGCAGATTTTGGGGATCCAATCCTGAAATGACCGTATGATTTTGCCCGCTTTTCATCATCAGAAAAAACACTTGCTTCTTTCAGTATAATTCGATATAATTATCAACGGTGCAAAACCACATTTCACACCTTGATCGATACGGCGGACGTTGCTTATCGTAAGATGAGTTTCTGCTGTAGAAGAAATCGGGGGAGGAAAATAAAAACAAACTTGGAGGAAACAAACATGGCAGTAATTTCAATGAAACAATTATTGGAAGCAGGCGTACACTTCGGTCACCAGACTCGTCGTTGGAACCCAAAAATGAAGAGATACATCTTTACAGAAAGAAACGGTATCTACATCATCGACTTGCAAAAAACTGTAAAATTAGTCGACGAAGCATACAAATATATGCTTAACGTTGCTGAAGAAGGCGGCGTAGCTTTATTCGTAGGGACTAAAAAACAAGCGCAAGATTCAATCAAAGACGAAGCTATCCGTTCAGGTCAGTTCTTCGTAAATCACCGTTGGTTAGGTGGTACTTTGACTAACTGGGATACTATCCAAAAACGTATCAAACGTTTGAAATCAATCGAAGCTATGTCTGAAGACGGCACTTTCGAACTACTTCCTAAAAAAGAAGTTTCAATCTTGAAAAAAGAACAAGAACGTTTGGAAAAATTCTTGGGCGGTATCAAAGATATGCCTAGAATCCCGGATGTAATGTTCATCGTTGACCCAAGAAAAGAAAGAATCGCTGTTCAAGAAGCTCACAAATTGAACATTCCTATCGTCGCTATGGTTGACACAAACTGTGATCCAGATGAAATCGACGTAGTAATCCCTTCAAATGATGATGCTATCCGCGCAGTTAAATTGATCACTGCTAAAATGGCTGATGCTTTCATCGAAGGCAACCAAGGAAAAGATCAAGCTGAAATTTCTGTTGAAGAAACTTTTGCAGCTGAAGCTGACGAAGCAACTTCATTAGAAGAAATCGTTGAAGTTGTAGAAGGCAACAACGAATAATATTTCCTATTTAGTTTGAAGCAACGAGCTGTCTCAGAAAAGAAGAAAGATATAGCCAATTTGGTAGCCGACATCTTTTCTATTCTCTTTGGGACAGCTTTTTTTATGAAAAAGAATATTCAGGAGGAATCATAGAATGGCACAAGTAACAGCAAAAATGGTTAAAGAATTACGCGACATGACAGGCGTAGGCATGATGGATGCTAAAAGAGCTCTAGTAGAAGTCGATGGCGACATGGACAAAGCGGTTGACTACCTAAGAGAAAACGGTATGGCTAAAGCAGCTAAAAAAGCTGACCGTATCGCTGCTGAAGGACTTGCAAACGTATATGTCGACGGAAATACAGCCGTAATCGCTGAAATCAATGCAGAAACTGACTTTGTTGCGAAAAACGACAAATTCCAAAACTTAGTAGCTGACATCACAGCAATCATCGCTAAAAACAAACCAGAAACAGTGGAAGCTGCTTTAGCAATCGAAACTGCTGACGGTACATTAAACGATGTTATCTTGAACGCTACTACAGTAATCGGCGAAAAAATTACTTTGCGTCGTTTTACTATCGTTGAAAAAACGGATGCTGATGCTTTCGGCGCTTACCTGCACCAAGGCGGACGTATCGCTGTATTGACAGTGTTGGAAGGATCTACTGATGCTGATGCTGCTAAAGACATCTCTATGCACATCGCTGCCATCAACCCTAAATATGTTTCTCGCGACGAAGTTTCTGCAGAAGAACTTGAGCATGAAAAGAAAGTTCTGACTGAACAAGCATTGAACGAAGGCAAACCAGCAAACATCGTTGAAAAAATGATCGTAGGCCGTTTGAACAAATTCTTGAGCGAAATTTCATTGAACGATCAACCTTTCGTGAAAGATCCAGATCAAACAGTTTCACAATATGCTGCTTCCAAAGGCGGCACTGTTAAATCATTCGTCCGCTATGCTGTAGGCGAAGGCATCGAAAAACGCTCTGTGGACTTTGCAGAAGAAGTTATGAGCCAAGTCAAAAAATAATGAAAATTGCCCCTTAATTGGGGCTTTTTTATCATAGTCATAAGCCTGATTAATCAGGGGTCAGCCAATTACGGAGGGAAATATAGAATGAGTGAACCAAAATACAAACGCGTTGTTTTAAAACTTAGTGGTGAAGCTTTAGCGGGCAACACTGGTTTCGGAATCAATCCACCGACCATCGAAGAAATCGTAAAAGAAATCAAAGAAGTACATGACTTGGGCGTAGAGATAGCTATCGTTGTTGGCGGCGGCAATATTTGGCGCGGCACGACAGGCGCTGAAATGGGCATGGAGCGAGCGCAAGCCGACTATATGGGCATGCTTGCGACCATCATGAATTCTTTAGCATTGCAGGACGCACTGGAGAACGAAGGCGTTCCGACCCGTGTCCAGACGTCCATCGAAATGAGACAAATTGCCGAACCATACATCCGCAGACGAGCTGTCCGTCACCTTGAAAAGGGTCGCGTTGTGATCTTTGCTGCCGGTACCGGCAATCCCTACTTCTCTACCGACACGACAGCAGCCCTTCGTGCCGCTGAAATCAATGCTGACGTCATTTTGATGGCTAAGAACAATGTTGATGGGGTCTACTCATCCGATCCGATGAAGGATTTGAACGCTATAAAATTCTCTGAATTGACTCATTTGGATGTCATTTCCAAAGGACTGCAAGTAATGGATACTACAGCAAGCTCATTAAGCATGGACAACGACATCCCGCTGGTTGTATTTAACTTAAACAAACAAGGGAATATTCGCCGTGTTATAATGGGAGAAGATATCGGAACGACTGTTAGGGGGAAATAATCATGGTTAAAGAAATCCTTGATAATGCAATCGACAGAATGAAAAAAACGGAAGCTGCATTGATCCGCGAACTCGGCTCAATTCGGGCTGGCCGCGCGAATGCAAGTTTATTGGATCGCATCGAAGTGGAATACTACGGAACGAACACGCCAGTGAATCAATTGGCTTCCATCACGATTCCTGAAGGACGCATGTTGTTGGTGACACCTTACGATAAATCCAGTATCGGTGACATCGAACGTGCGATTTACCAAAGCGACCTGGGCATCAACCCAGCCAATGACGGGAGTGTCATCCGTTTGGTGATCCCGGCACTGACTTCAGAGCGACGCAAAGAGTTGGCGAAAACTGTAGGCAAAGAAAACGAAGCGGCTAAAATCTCTATCCGTAACATTCGTCGCGATGCCATCGAAGCGTTGAAAAAAGCAGAAAAGAACAAAGAAATCACAGAAGATGAGTTGCGCACTTATGAAAAGAAAGTGCAAGAGTTCACCGACAAATCTTCCAAAGAAATCGACAAAATAACAGCGGACAAAGAAAAAGAAATTTTGGACGTATAAAATTTCATCCGCTGGAAAGGAGCCAGGGCACAAATCATTCCAAATGATTTGTGTGCTGGCTTTTTCTTTCAAAGCAGCGAGTCTCTTTAAATATTTTATAATTTCCTGTTAATCATAGGAATTCAGGCGGGATTTTGTTAAAATAAAAAGAGTTATGAAAAAGTGAGGGATAAAGCATGGCTCTATTCAAGAGTGAGAATCCAAAAACAGAATTGCCGTTCGATGAAAATGGCATCGTTCCAGCCCATGTCGCCATCATCATGGACGGAAACGGCCGTTGGGCAAAGAAAAAATTGATGCCGCGGGTCTACGGACACAAAGAGGGCATGAATACCGTGAAAAGGATTGCCATAGAAGCAAGTCGCCTGAACATCAAGGTCTTGACGCTATATGCCTTTTCAACAGAAAACTGGAAACGCCCGACTGATGAAGTCAATTTTTTGATGGGGTTGCCCATCGATTTTTTTGATGTATTCATGCCGGAATTGATGCAGAACAACATCAAAGTGACGGCCATCGGCTGGATCGATCAGTTGCCCGAGAAGACGCTGAAGGTCGTGCAGAATGCGATCGAAAAAACAAAGGACAATACCGGCCTTGTTTTGAATTTTGCGTTGAATTATGGTTCCAGGGCTGAAATCCTTCAAGCCACAACAATGATTGCGCGCGATGTCGCATCAGGAAAACTTTCGGCCGACGGGATCACTGATGAAGTATTCGCTGGATATCTATTCACAAGCGGGCTTGGCGAGTGGCAGGATCCCGACTTGCTGATCCGCACCAGCGGGGAAATCCGTCTCAGCAACTTTTTGCTGTGGCAGGCAGCGTACAGTGAAATGTACTTCACGGAAGAATTTTGGCCTGATTTTTCGACAGCCAGCTTGCGGGCTGCATTAGCAGAATATCAGCATCGCAATCGTCGTTTCGGCGGCATTTAGGGAGGATATTATGAAGACAAGAGTAATCACAGGCTTAGTGGCTGCCGCCGTGTTTATCCCATTCTTATGGTTTGGGGGACTGCCGCTGCAACTGCTCATGACAGCAATCGGCTTGATCGCTGTCCAAGAACTATTGAAGATGAAAAAGTTGACCATCTTCAGTGTGGAGGGTATCATCACCTCCTTGGCGACCGTACTATTGATGTTGCCGGAATCCTACCTGCATTTCATCCCTGATGGCATCGATGCGATGCTTTTGATTTATTTGGAGGCGTTGATACTGTTCGTGTTTACAGTATTCTCGCGGAATGATTTTACTTTCGATGATGCGGCTGCTTCGGTGCTGACTTCCCTTTATGTCGGGAGAGGGTTTTATTATTTCATGCAGACTAGGGAAATCGGTTTTTGGATGGTGCTCTTGGTGCTGTTCATCATCTGGGGAACGGACATCGGCGCTTACATGATCGGAAGAAAAATCGGCAAGAACAAATTGGCTCCGGCAATCAGCCCCAACAAAACGATTGAAGGATCCGTCGGCGGATCGATTGCTGCTGTGCTGATCGCCATCGTGTTTTTCCATTACTACAATCCGCTTGGTTTATCGATGGGCCTCCAGATCATGCTGGCAGCCTTGCTTTCGGTCTGCGGTCAGATGGGTGATTTGGTTGAATCGGCATTCAAACGCTATTTTGGTGTCAAGGATGCCGGCAAGATATTGCCCGGACACGGCGGCATGCTCGATCGTTTCGACAGCACGCTTTTTGTGATGCCAGTGTTCCATATTTTTTTGCATTTCATATTTTAAGAGCGGGAATGCAAGGTACAGAAAGGGAGGGATTAAATGTTTCAGACAATCATAACATTCATTATTGTGTTCAGCATATTAGTGATCATCCATGAATTCGGCCATTTCTATTTTGCGAAAAAAGCTGGCATCTTGGTTCGTGAGTTCGCAATCGGCATGGGACCCAAAATCTTCTCTCATCGCAAAAACGGAACGACCTATACGATCCGGATGTTGCCTATCGGCGGTTACGTGCGGATGGCCGGCATCGGGGACGAAGACACTGAGTTGAAACCCGGGATGCCGCTTAACATCACCCTTGACGAGGCAGAACAGGTCACTCAAATAGATTTAAGCAATAAACAGCACTTGCATGCTGTTCCGATAGAATTACTGGAAGCTGACCTGGAAAACGGGCTTTTCATAAAAGGGATCATTCCGGGAAGTTCGGAACCCGTTACCTATGAAGTCAACCGCGATGCGACAATCATCGAAGCGGACGGTACGGAGCTACAGATCGCTCCCATCGATGTGCAATACCAATCGGCCCCTTTGCTGAAACGGATGATGACGAACTTTGCTGGTCCGATGAATAATTTCATTTTGGGCATTGCGGTGTTCATCGCGATTGCGTTCGTGCAAGGCGGCGTTACGGTCAACGATAACCGGCTGGGGGAAATCCAACCGGGCAGTCCGGCGGAGACAGCTGGATTACGGGAGGATGACGAAATCCTGGCTGTGAATGGCGAAGAAATCGCTGAGTGGACGGAACTGGTTGCTTCCATCCAAGCCAATCCGGGCAACGAAGTCACACTGACAGTCGTGACGGACGGCCAGGAAGCGCGTACTGTCCTCGTCACGCCTGACACGAAAACCGATGAACAAGGCAATGACTATGGCTTGATCGGCGTCGCTCCCCCGATGGACCGCACCTTGATGGCCAAAATCAGTTACGGGTTCGAGGAATTTTGGTTGATAGCCACTTCCATTTTTGGATTGGTCTTCTCCATGTTCAGGACCGGTTTCCAAGCCGATTCATTCGGCGGGCCTGTCGCCATCTATGCGGCTACGGAACAAGTCGTTGATTATGGCTTTCTGAGCGTACTCAGTTTCTTGGCCTACTTGAGCATCAACCTTGGTGTCGTGAATCTGTTGCCGATTCCGGCTTTGGATGGCGGAAAACTGCTGCTGAACGTAGTCGAAGGGCTCAGAGGCAAGCCGTTGGATCCGGAGAAGGAAGGCATCATCACAGCTGTCGGAATGGGGCTGCTGCTTCTGCTGATGGTCATCGTCACGTGGAATGATATTCAAAGATTTTTCTTTGGCCAGTGATAGAAAGAAAATAGGAAGATTCAAAGAAAGGAAAATTCATTCTTTGGGTCTTTTTGTTTGTTAGTCGAGAAGGAGAGATCAAATGGCATTATCGAAACATGAATTGTTCCAGCAGATGCTGGAACAGATAAATCTGCATCACAAGCCGGAGTACCTGCCGTATTTTGAAAACGGGGAAATCGAACGGGTCATCGTGCATAAAAAATCAAAATTATGGTCCTTCCAGTTCGTTTTTGACAACGTCCTGCCTTTCGAAGTGTTCACTGCTTTGATGAACCATATGAAAATAAAATTCCAATCCATCGCCACGATCGATTTTCAGATCAAAACAAGGCAACCGATTTTGACCAACGAGAGCATCCTGGATTATTGGGAAACGATCGTCCAGCGCAGCAACATATCCTCGCCGCTGGTTCAGAGCCTGTTTGCCAAGCACACGCCCGTGGTCCTGGACAACAAAGTCGTGATCAATGTTGAAAACGAGATCACCAAAAATCATTTGGCGGATAATTACCTATCCGTGATCCAGCAGAATTATCTGGTCTTGGGGTTCCCGAGTTTCCAGATTACGATCGAAGTGGACGAGGCAGCCTCTGAAGCCAGAATGGCAGAATATCTGGCAAGGAAACAGGAGCAGGATGAAATGTTGGTCAAACAAGCAGAGGAAGCCATCAAGCAAAACCAACAGGACCGACAGCGCAACGACGGCTCGCAATCGAAAGGCGGCAACAACGGCCCCTTGTTGATCGGCAGACAGATTTCCGGCAAAGAAGAAATCAAGCAGATGGCTTCGATCACCGAAGAAGAGCGTTCCGTGGTTATCGAAGGCTACATTTTCGACAGTGAAATCCGCGAACTGCGTTCCGGCCGGAAACTGCTCGTGTTCAAAATGACGGATTATACTTCCTCGTTTTCGGTGAAGCTGTTCTCGTCGAACGAAACGGATGAACAGAACTTCGAGCTGGTCAAAAAAGGCATCTGGGTGCGCGTGCGCGGGAGTGTCCAGGAAGACACGTTCATGCGTGATCTGGTCGTGAATGGCCGGGACGTGAATGAGGTCGCTCATGCGGAACGGAAAGACCGTGCGCCCGAAGACGAAAAAAGAGTGGAATTGCATCTGCACTCAAATATGAGCCAGATGGATGCCACAAACGGCATCGGCGACTTTGTCAAACAAGCAGCGAAATGGGGACACAAAGCCATCGCTCTGACTGACCATGCAGCTGCGCAAGGCTATCCCGATGCCCATGCAGCCGGAAAAGCGAATAACGTGAAAATATTGTACGGGATTGAAGCGTACGTCGTTGATGACGGCGTTCCGATCGCCTATAACCCGGTCCATGAGGATCTCAGCGAAGCGACTTATGTCGTATTCGATGTGGAAACGACGGGCTTGTCGGCAGTGTACGATACAATCATCGAACTGGCTGCAGTAAAAATGTACAAAGGGAATGTCATCGAGACATTCGAAGAATTCATCAATCCGGGTCATCCATTATCGCAAACGACCATCCAACTGACCGGCATAACCGATGACATGGTGCGCGACTCCAAACCGGAAAAAACTGTGCTCGAGGAATTCGCCGCATTCGCTGAGGGGACCATTCTCGTAGCCCACAACGCCAGTTTTGACATGGGATTCCTGAACAACAGCTATGAACGCTACGGAATGCCAGAGGCGCCGCAACCGGTGATCGACACCTTGGAGATGTCCCGGTTCTTGCATCCTCAATTGAAATCCCATCGTTTGAATACGTTGGCGAAACGCTATGGTGTCGGCTTGGAACAGCATCACCGTGCGGTTTATGATTCCGAAACAACCGGGGCACTCTGCTGGATATTCCTGAAGGAAGCCCGCGAAGAGCACGGCATCTTGTTTCATGATGAACTCAACAAATACATAGGCGGCGGTGATTCATACAAACGGGCACGGCCGTTCCATGCAACGATTTTGGCGAAAAATCAAGATGGGCTGAAGGACCTCTTCAAAATCATATCTGCTTCGAACATCGAGTATTATTACCGGACACCGCGCCTTCCGCGAAGCGTTCTGCAAGCGATCCGGGGAAACTTATTGATCGGGTCTGCCTGCAGCGAAGGCGAGATATTTGAGGCGATGATGCAAAAAGGGGCAGAGGTAGCAAAGGAGAAAGCCAAGTTCTACGATTACATCGAAGTCATGCCGAAAGAGGTTTATGCCCCGCTCATCACAAAGGAATTAGTCAAGAATGAGAGCGACCTGGAGGAAATCATCACCCAAATCGTTGCCATCGGGGATGAACTGGGCAAGACGGTCGTCGCAACCGGGAATGTCCATTACCTGAACAAGGAGGACGCCATCTACCGGGAAATATTGATCGGATCCTTGAAAGTGAACCAAGGCAAGGTCCTGCATATGCCGGAAGCCCATTTCCGGACGACAGACGAGATGCTGGACTGCTTCTCCTTCCTGGGCAAAGAAAAAGCCAAGGAAATCGTTGTTTTTAATACCCAAAAAATTGCCGACAGCATTGGAGAGATCATTCCGATCAAGGATCAGTTGTATACACCCAACATGGAGGGGGCGAACGAGGAGGTCACGCGACTCTCCTATGATGAAGCCAAGCGACTCTACGGCGAAGAACTCCCTGAACTGGTCGAAAAAAGGCTGGAGAAAGAGCTCAACTCGATCATCGGCAACGGCTTCTCGGTCATCTATCTGATTTCCCAAAAATTGGTGCTGAAAAGCAACCAAGATGGTTACCTGGTAGGGTCCCGTGGCTCGGTCGGCTCAAGTTTCGTAGCCACGATGACCGGGATCACGGAAGTCAATCCTTTGCCGCCGCATTACCGCTGTCCGGAATGCAAATATTCCTATTTCTATGAAGACGGCTCGATCGGTTCCGGATACGATCTGGAGAAAAAGGACTGCCCGAAATGCGGAACGGACATGGACCGCGATGGGCACGACATCCCTTTTGAAACTTTCCTTGGTTTCTACGGAGACAAAGTACCCGATATCGACTTGAACTTCTCGGGGGAATACCAAGCGCATGCGCATGCCTACACGAAAGAGCTCTTTGGCGAGGAATATGTGTACCGGGCCGGAACGATCGGCACGGTTGCGGACAAGACGGCCTTTGGTTATGTGAAAGCCTATGAGCGGGATCACAACTTCAGATTCTCCTCGGCTGAGATCGACAGGTTGGCAAAAGGCTGCACCGGCGTTAAACGGACGACCGGACAGCATCCCGGCGGTATCATCGTCATTCCGGACTATATGGACGTCTATGATTTTACACCGATCCAGTTCCCGGCCGATGCCCAGGATTCCGAGTGGAAAACGACCCACTTCGATTTCCACTCCATCCATGATAACGTGCTGAAATTGGATATACTTGGACACGATGATCCGACCGTTATCCGCATGCTGCAGGATCTGTCCGGCATCGACCCGCAGACGATTCCGCCCAATGATCCGGATGTCATGAAGATTTTCGGCGGTACCGATGTATTGGGCGTCACACCTGATCAGATATTCAGTAAAACCGGAACACTCGGAATACCCGAATTCGGGACGCGCTTTGTCCGGGGGATGCTGGAGCAAACGAGCCCGAACACCTTTGCGGAACTGCTGCAGATTTCCGGACTTTCCCATGGCACGGACGTCTATCTGGGCAATGCCGAAACACTTATCCGCGAGAACAATATCCCGTTGGCGGACGTTATCGGCTGTCGTGATGACATCATGGTATACCTGATCCATCACGGCATGGATGACGGACTGGCCTTCAAAATCATGGAGAGTGTCCGGAAAGGGAAAGGGATCCCAGATGATTGGCAGGCGGAGATGCGGGCAAAGGAAATACCTGAATGGTATATCCAATCGTGCCTCAAGATCAAATACATGTTCCCGAAAGCCCATGCCGCGGCTTACGTATTGATGGCTTTGCGTGTTGCTTATTTCAAAGTGCACCAGCCGATCCGCTATTACTGTGCCTTCTTTTCCGTTCGTGCGCAGGATTTCGATTTGGTCGCGATGACGCAAGGGAAAGAAATGATCAAGACCCGTATGAAAGAAATCATGGATAAGGGTTTGGAAGCCTCGGTCAAGGAAAAAAGTTTGCTGACCGTACTGGAATTGGCGAACGAGATGGTGGAGCGCGGCTTCACCTTCAAGATGGTCGATCTTGACAAATCGCACGCCAACAATTTCGTGATCGAGGGGGATACGCTGATTGCGCCATTCCGGGCCATCCCGGGACTGGGCGGCAACGTGGCGAACCAGATCGTTCAAGCGAGGGAAAACCAACCGTTCCTGTCCAAAGAGGATTTGGCGACGAGAGGGAAGGTTTCGAAGACGATCATCGATTACATGAATGAAAACGGAGTGTTGAAAAACTTACCCGACGAAAATCAACTTTCTTTATTCGATTTTTAGGCGAAGGCTATTCCAAAGCCTTTAGATTGGTAAGTCCTTGCATTTACTGACACAATGGTGTATGATTATAAAAGAATAAGTCGTCGGATGGAGTGAGCGGAAACGCTCACTCTTTTTACGCAGTCAGCCAATGTAAGACAGTGGTGTAGGATTGATAAAGGAGGATTTCTGTGAGTCGTGTAGTAGATGAAGTTCGAGTAGTGGTTCAACCAATAGTTGATGAACAGAATTTAGAATTAGTGGATATGGAGTTTTTGAAGGAAGGGAAAAACTGGTTTCTCAGAATCTATATAGATAAACCAGGCGGCATCGATATCGAAGAGTGCGCATTGATCAGCGAAAAAGTCAGTGAAGCATTGGATGCCATCGACCCGGATCCGATCCCGCAAGCGTACTTCCTGGAGGTGTCTTCACCAGGCGCAGAGCGTCCATTAAAGACTGAAGCAGATATGCAGAATGCCATCGGTAAATACGTGCATCTGTCCTTCTATCAGGCGATTGATGGAGAGAAATTCTACGAAGGAACGTTGAAGGAAGTAAACGATGAATCCGTCGTATTGACGATCAGAATCAAAACCAGAACAAAAGATATCGAAATCGAGAGAAAACAGATCGCAAACGCAAGATTGGCTATCCAATTTTAATCATTTTTTGAGATAGGAGTGAACGAGTAATATGAGCAAAGAAATGTTAAGTGCTCTTGAAGTGTTGGAAAAAGACAAAGGTATTTCAAAAGAGATTGTCATCAGTGCGTTGGAAGCTGCGCTTGTGTCCGCATACAAGCGCAATTACGGACAGGCCCAAAACGTTGAAGTTGAATTCGATACGAAAAAAGGGGATATCCATGTCTATGCCGTTAAAGAAGTAGTGGATATGGTGTTTGATTCGACTTTGGAAGTGAGTCTTGAGGATGCTTTGCAGATCAACAAGGCATACGAATTAGGCGATAAGATCCGTTTTGAGGTCACTCCTAAAGATTTTGGACGGATTGCCGCTCAGACAGCCAAACAAGTCATCATGCAACGTATCCGCGAAGCGGAGCGCAGCATTGTCTACAATCAATTCATCGCCTATGAGAATGACATTTTGACGGGCGTTGTCGAAAGAATGGACAGCCGTTACATTTATGTGAGCCTTGGGAAAATTGAAGCGGTTTTGTCCAAGCAGGAGCAGATTCCGAATGAAACGTTCCAGCCGCACGACCGCATCAAAGTGTACGTCACAAAAGTCGAAAACACTTCAAAAGGGCCGCAAGTTTTTGTAAGCCGCAGTCATCCCGACTTGCTGAAGCGATTGTTTGAACAAGAGGTTCCTGAAATCTTCGATGGCGTAGTCGAAATCGTTTCGATCGCCCGTGAAGCAGGGGACCGTTCAAAAGTAGCCGTGCGCTCCCGCGATAAGAACGTCGATCCTGTCGGAACCTGCGTAGGACCGAGAGGCCAGCGTGTCCAAGCGATCGTCAATGAATTGCGCGGAGAGAATATGGATATCGTTGAATGGAATGAAGATCCGTCGATCTATATCGGAAACGCATTGAATCCGGCACAAGTCGTGAAGGTGGATTTCCATCAAGCGGACGGCAGCTGCACAGTCATCGTTCCGGATTACCAACTGTCCTTGGCGATCGGTAAAAAAGGCCAAAATGCTCGCTTAGCGGCCAAATTGACAGGCTATAAAATCGATATCAAGTCCGAAACGGAGTATAATAAGTTATTGATGGAATCTGGTGCCCAAAAAGTTGCATCCGATGAAGAAGATGCTGATGCGCTTCATTCTTTCGCTGGCTTGGATAAAATTTTTACGGCTGAGGAAGTCGCTGATGATATCGTAGTTCCAACGGAAGATACGGATTACACGGAAGAATACGAAAATGATGAAAAAATCCTTGATCCTGAAGATGTAGAGCAACTGATCTCGGAAGTCGAGACAGATCCGGAACAAAGCTATGATGAATTAGCAAAGGACTTTCAAGACTAATCAGTGAGGTGAAAGTTTATGAAGACAAGAAAAATTCCGATGCGGAAATGTGTCGTCTCAAATGAGATGAAGCCAAAAAAAGAATTAGTCCGCATCGTAAAAAATCAAGCAGGTGAAATAGCCATTGACCCTACCGGCCGCATGAATGGTCGTGGAGCCTATGTCTCTTTGGAACCTGCATTGGTGCAGAAGGCCTGGAAACAGCATATTTTGGACAAACACCTTGAGACCGCCATCAGTGATGCGTTCTACCAGGAGTTATACGATTATGTCGAACACCAAAAAGCAAGGAGCTTATTATGACACCTGAAGACAAGATGTTGAATTTGTTGGGCTTGGCATTGCGCGCCGGCAAATTGATCACAGGTGAAGAAATGACCGTCAAGTCCATCCAAAAAAATGAAGCTGTCTTCGTACTTTGTGCGACGGACTGCAGCGCTAACACCAAAGAAAAATTAGAAAACAAATGCCGCTATTATGAAGTCCCGTTCCTGGTGCATTTCACTTCGGAACAAATCAGTCAAGCAATAGGCAAGTCCCGTTCCATTTGCGCCTTGACCGATAGAGGATTCGCCAAAAGTTTCATGCGGCTGAAAGGAACAAAGTAATGAGATAAGGGAAGGTGATGACATGGAAAAAAAACGTGTCTACGAGTATGCAAAAGAACACAAGGTATCAAGCAAAACGGTGTTGGATAAAGCAAAACAATTGGGGATCGATTATCATAGCCATATGTCAACCATGGAAGACGGAGACATCAAAAAGTTGAACCAATCCATCTCTTCCGCTGCTGGAAATCAGGTTGCCAAGCCAAGTGCACCGCAATCCAATGCGACACAGAAGAAGCAATCAGCAGACAACAAAAAGACGCCTGCAACCGGAACACATAAAACTAATGATAAGAGTGAACTGAGGAAAAACACAGACATGAAAAATAAACCATCGAATCCTTCTTCGAATCAAAAAAACGGTTCCGAAAATAAAGGACAAGCAAGAACAACTGCAGACAAAAATGCAAAACGGCCGGCGCAAGCCACAAGCCAACCTGGACAAAACCGTCCAAATACTAAAATGAATCGAGTTGACTCTGTTTCGCCAAACAAATCAAATGAAAAACCAGTGCAGAAAACTGCAAACACTACTACCAATACGCCAGCCAAACCAAATCGTCCATCGTACGGTCAAAGTTCAGGTGGACCGCGCAGCCAAGGGAGAGGCAACAATCCCTACAACAAAAACAAGCGCTCGAAATTCAAAAAAGGCACAACCAAACAAGGACCTGCAGTGCCTCCGCGCAAATTCCGCGAGTTACCGGAAACATTCGTCTACACTGACGGCATGACGGTAATGGAAGTTTCCAAAAAGCTGCACCGTGAACCAGCCGAGATCATCAAAAAGTTATTCCTGATGGGCATCATGGTTACGCAAAACCAGGCATTAGGCAAGGATGCCTTGGAGTTGTTGGCTGCCGATTATGGCATCGAAGCCGAAGAAAAAATCGTTCAGGATATTTCCGATCTGAACAGCTATTTCGAGATGGAAGAAAATCCGGATGAATTGGTTTCAAGACCACCAGTTGTCACAATCATGGGCCACGTCGATCATGGTAAAACGACACTTTTGGATTCACTGCGCAACACGAACGTGATCCAAACCGAAGCAGGCGGAATCACGCAGCATATCGGCGCTTATCAGGTCAAAATCGACGGCAAACCGATCACGTTCCTGGATACACCAGGACATGCTGCCTTCACGACGATGCGTGCCCGCGGAGCGGATGTCACAGATATCACAATCATCGTTGTCGCAGCTGACGACGGTGTGATGCCACAAACAATCGAAGCCATCAACCATGCGAAAGCGGCTGATGTTCCAATCATTGTTGCCGTTAATAAAATCGACAAACCGACAGCGAATCCGGATCGCGTTATGCAAGAACTGTCCGATCAAGGTTTGGTTCCTGAAGCTTGGGGCGGAGACACGATTTTCGTCAACATCTCGGCCAAGTTCGGACAAGGGATCGATGAATTGTTGGAAATGATCCTATTGGTTGCTGAAGTACAGGAATTGAAAGCTAATCCGAATCGTTTAGCGATCGGTTCCGTCATCGAAGCCCGTTTGGATAAATCCAAAGGCCCGATCGCTACCGTCTTGGTGCAGTCCGGTACTCTGAAAATCGGCGATCCGATTGTAGTCGGCAATACACATGGTCGCGTCCGCGTAATGACCAACGATCAAGGCAGACGTGTAAAAACGGCTGGCCCTGCAATGCCTGTTGAAATCACAGGCTTGAATGCAGCACCGCAAGCCGGGGATCATTTTGTTGTCTTTGAAGATGAGAAGACAGCGCGTCAAGCCGGGGAAGAACGTGCGAAACGTGCCCTTATGGAACAACGTTCATCGCAGAACCGCGTTACCTTGGATAACCTGTTCTCCAGTCTGAAAGACGGAGAGCTGAAGGAAGTCAATGTCATCATCAAGGCAGACGTGCAGGGTTCGGTTGAAGCCTTGGCAGCAAGCTTACAAAAAATTGAGGTTGAAGGTGTCCGCGTCAAAATCGTTCACTCGGCAGCAGGCGCAATCAACGAGAGTGACGTTACTTTGGCTGCAGCCAGCAACGCCATCATCATCGGTTTCAACGTTCGCCCGACTCCTCAAGCGAAGATTCAAGCAGAGAGCGAAACTGTTGATATCCGTCTGCACCGCATCATCTATAATGCCATCGATGAAATCGAAACAGCGATGAAAGGGATGCTTGATCCTGAATTCGAAGAGCAAGTAACCGGTCAAGCGCTTATCCGTGAGACCTATAAAGTATCTAAAGTCGGCACAATCGGCGGCGCATTCGTAACGGATGGCTACATCGGAAGAAACAGCAGCATCCGTATCATCCGTGACAATATCGTCATTTTTGACGGTAAACTTGCAAGCTTGAAGCGATTCAAGGATGATGCCAAAGAAGTTAAAAAAGGCTTCGAATGTGGTGTTATGATCGAAGATTACAACGATATCCGCATCGATGACGTCATCGAAGCGTACCATATGGTGGAAATAAAGAAATAAAGCGACAGAGCAATCGACTTATTGAGAGGTGAATCGAAATGGCTAATTTCAGAGCAGGAAGAATAAGACAAGAAATACAGCGCGAAGTGAATGATATCTTGGCTAAGCGTGTAAAAGACCCGCGTGTTGCGAACGTGAACATCACCGATGTGGAAATCACCGGAGATCTACAGCAAGCAACCATCTATTACAGCACATTGTCGGAACTTGCCAGCGATCGAGAAAAAACGCAACAAGGTTTGGATAAGGCAACTGGACTTGTCCGCAAAGAACTTGGGACGCGTCTGTCACTTTACAAGACCCCGGAATTGATCTTTAAACGTGATGAATCGGTGGCCTACGGCAGCAAAATCGATGAATTGATCCGCAAGATGCATGAGGATGAAAAAAAATAGATTTCATATCTGCGCAAACAATAAAGGCAGCCACAATGATCCGTGCGATCGTTGTGACTGCCTTTTTGCTTCGTGATCAAGAAAATAGCATGAATTCCCATATTAAACTGCCCAGCGGCCAATTCTGCAAATACATTGAATCGGAGTCTGCCATTTAGTTATTATCGGTTAGAGCTTGATTTTTAGTGTCGTGAGCGTTGAGCCCTATTCTGTATTCAGTATTTCCCTATGATTGGGTGTCCCGGCTGTGATGTAGACGGCTTGTTTGCCCATCTGTTCCCATGCCAGCATAAAGTCTAGCCGTTCGATTTCCTGGTCCTTTTGGCCGTATGGATTGTTGATATAGAGGTTATCGGCGTCGTATCCGACGACCACAACGCTGTGCATGATGTAGCTGATGTTGACGGGACCTGTAGGTGTTTGCCATTCTTCCAATTCATCATCAGGCAGGAAGCTGGTCGTAGTGACGACCCAAACGGGATAGCCCCGGTCCAAGGCAGCAATGACAGAATCAAAATCCTGTCCGCTGATATCCTCCACGCGAGCGGCTGGGATGTAGTCGGATGCCAAGGCCGCGATGGGGCCATGATAGACGCAAAAACCGTAATCCGCCCCGGTAACATCCCCGACAAAACCCTCATTCGGGTTGCCTTGCAGTCCGTCTTCATAATAGATGGGCACAACTGGGAGCTTGTCAGCGAGTTCGTTTTTTGTGATTGTTACCCCGTTGTACTGCAAGATCATGGCAAGCGAGGTGACTTCGCAGCCTAGCAACAGGGTCGGCGGATCCAGCTGATTCAGGAGCGGCACATCCAGCCGCACAGCAACCGAGGGAACGGCTTGCGAAATCATACTGGATTCTGCGGTCGCTACTCTGGTTTCATCGGGAACCCTAAGATTGAGACTGAGCGGTATCAAACTGAGTAACATGCAAGAAAAAAGCGAAATATGGTTAAGCCTGCCCTTTCTCATATTAATTCTCCTTATTCGGCATGCCTGGCTGTGCATATTCAAGGTTCTTTACGCTTACATTTTAGCACATCCAGCAATCCAGGACGATTGAAATGTCCCGAAGAAAATGTGAAGGCAGAGGGCAACAGCAAATAAAAGAAAGGGGATTCGGTTGTTAAAAAAGATTGACCTACTATGATTTTTTTGGACATAATGTAACGTAGACTAAATGGACAGCACTAAAGCTGCCTGATGGAGGATCTTATGATTTGGAGTAAAATGAAGCCGCAGTTGGAGAACTTCCTCGCGCCCGCGTTGGTCGGCAGAGTGGTGTACCTATCCACCAGCTACCGCTATTCGCCCGATAAAAGCGGCCAGTGCTGCATAGCAGTGGACAATAAAAAAATCTTCAATATGAAGGACGGAACGACAGGAATAAGGTGGTACCTGTCGGAACAGGACATCAAGAATGATCCCGCAGTCATGATTCCGCTCAGCGAAAGCGAAATTGAGCAAATCAGGAAAGAAACTGGCGGAAAAGTGCCGGAAGAGCGGTTGGCCGTGATTGCGAGCGACCGCAAACTGTTGGCCTACGCGAAGGGAACGTTGGCAGCCCAAACGGCGTTAAGCAAATCCGATTTCTACAAAACCGCGAATATGTTTTTGAGCCAACCCATCGAAGACAGCCTCGCGAGCAGGGACATCCTGTTGAATTGCTTGGCCTTATTGGACCGGCGCGTCGGCAAAAAGCGGATCATGGACATGGAACAAGCAGTGAAAATGAAGCATCCGATTGTGCAATACTTCTACGGGTTGAGGCGAAGCGCTAAGTAGGAGCTTCTTGGGACTGCGGTATCCATGAATGCCAGCCCATCAGCGTGGCACAGATTTCTTTCGGTATATGAAAAGACTGATAAGAAGGCCTTGATTTTCTATGCCGTCGGAAAGACGACAGAAAAAGCTGTCAACGAATGCGGGTAAGAGGCACGTCTGTTGAGAAGACAAGATGGCAAAACTGCAGGAAATCCGTAACAAACAGGGTAAAGCAGATGCAAAGATCAGCGTGATCTGAGCATCTGCTTTTTTGTGGAATCAGCCGTTTTCCTGATAACCAGGCTTGGATAGGACCTTTGTGCTATACGGTGCGGTGAGGAAGTTGTAGAATGTATGTAAGAGGTAAGATGAGTACCTAGAGAATACGTTTTGCAGAAGGGAGAATTGAGATGGGGAATCTGTACAAGGACAAATTAAGCGGCAGCCGGATCGGCATCGTTTTCGGAGCGTTCGCGCCTTGCCATATCGGGCATCTGGAAGTCATCCTGAAGGCCAAGAAAGAGAATGACGGTTGCGTCGTGATCGTCTGCGGAGAAGATGGAGATTTCGGTGAGCCTTTCGGTCTGGATGTCTACAGGAGATTCCGTTATATGCGCGAATTGTTTGCGGATGATAACCAGATTTACGTGGTGATGGCGGCCGGCCAAGGCATTCCGCAGAAAGAAAGCGAGTGGGAGTCTTGGTTGGAAATCATCAACCTAAAGATAGCTGATTCGCTGCAGCACAGCGATGCGCAAAAGATTTGGTATACCGGGAAAACGCTGCAGGCTGAGGCATTGGAAAAAGAATCCACAGACGAAGTCCATTTGGTTGACACCAGCCTGTACCCGATCACCGGCCTGAATATCCGCAATGATGCCTTACGCTATTTTAATGCCATCGCCTTGCCTTTCCGCCGGGCATTCACGAAAAAAGTGCTGGTATTGGGTGCTCCGAGCGGGGGGAAAACGACATTGGTCAAGGATTTGGCGAAACTGTATTCCTGCCCTTTCAGCTTCGAATATTCGCGGCAGTATCAAGAAGAGTCGAATGTGAATGATTTCGAACTGGATGGCATGGACTATCAGCGGTTAGTCACCGGTCAGTTCCAGCTGAACCGGGACACAATCGCCGATCCAGCCAGCCAAGGTATGGCAATCTTGGATACGGATGTGATGGTAACAAAAGTTTACGCACGTTTGGGGGCCGAGGACGAGGATTATGCGATCACACCAGCAGAATATGCGATAGTGGAGCAGTCGGCAAACGCCTTTATTGCGCGCCAATTGTGGGATCTGATCCTGGTTGTGCCGCCGACTCTGAAATATGTCGACGACGGCTACCGCAACATGGAATTTTCGGAGGACGCCTTTTTGACGACCATCCATGAAATGATGCTGGAGGAAATCGCAAGCAGCGGAAACCTGGATAAAGTGGTTATGCTTGATGCGAAAGGCATCGGCGATAAGGACGAATTCAGTTATTATGCCCGCTATAAGCAAGCAAAAGAAGCGATAGACCACTTGATGGGGCATCAATAATCGTGATGATAATTTTGACAAAAAAAAGACAATCATTGTTAAAATGACCGAACTACACCGGACAACCGCCGAGAATTTGGTGTAAATAATCGGAACTAAATAGCGATAGGCAACAAAAGAAGCGGCCGGATCCCTAGTGGATTCAGTTGCTTCTTTTTGCATCTATACTCATTAAATAATCGCTTACAGAATCAAGAGCTTCCGAATCTTCAACTTCAGTAGTAATAATTTTATATTCGATAATTTCCGAAATATCCTCGATTTCGAAAAAAACCGCCAATTTCTCAATTGCAGTTATATCTATCATTTTTCTGTTATGTTGATTTATATAAGCGTTCAATGTAGCAGAACGCATACCTATTATATTGGCAATAGTGTTTTGAGGAATTTTATATTGTTTAACTATTTCGAGGACTTTTAATCAAAATTCGACTTGTTGTTTACGTTTCATGACTTATATATCCCCTTCTATCACATCATATACTTTAATATCATCAGAATAGCATAATTCTGAATAAATAAAATGCCGTAGAAGTGAAATATTATTTAAATCGATAAAATAAATCAGCATATTTAATCAAAAAAATGATTGACAGTCAACTGAACGGTACGTTAAGGTTAAATTAAGTATAATTAGACGTAATTACGAATTAACAGAATTTAAGCGAAGATTGAAATTGGAGGAAATAGTGCATGAGGCAAAAAAAAAATAAGTGGTTATTTCTTGTCATCTCATTTGTGATGGTGATTACATTGGGAATTAGTTTCATTTCGCTGGATATGGAAAATGTGGTTGAAGACGGACTGAATGAAAAATCCGTTCAAGTTAGCGAAACATCAATACGAGAATCCCGGACGGAAGTACCGCAAGAATTCGAATCTTCCGAATTAGCATCGAATGGAGAATTTATAAAACCGCTTCTGTCGAAAGGGGTTTTCGAAGGCATCGGATTACCAGAAGAAGACGACTACATGAACGCCATCCATAAAATGACACATCAGAAGGTTCATGCGTTCGCGAAGTGGGGCGCAATCCAAATGACCGTTGAAACAATCGATGAAATGCTTCGTGTGTTGGACGAAGCTAATTATGAACATGAAACGTTCTATCGCGAAACACTGGAAGCGTGGATGAATGGGGATTTCTCGAATGCGGTGGACGTACACAACATGCTTTGGGAAGCGCAAGGAGGTACAGTTGGCAAGGCAAAACGATTGTTGACACCGGAAGAAGAAGCGGAATTCATCAAAAATAACCTAAAGTAATAAAGAAAGGCGTCGAAGAAATTTCGGCTTTTTTTTTTTGCGCTAATTTTCTTTTGAGCATTTCGATAATTAGTAAGGGTGTTCGGAATAAACGATCACCCTTGTTCGTTTATATCTGATTTTCACAAAAGGTTTCGCGTGTTAAGCTACCCTTATCACCCGAGGTCAGAGAAGCAGCAGCAGTCTCGATTTTTGGCACATACATTCATGAATAACACACTTAATGGGGGAATCAGCATGGTTAAGATAGTATCATCTGTAGCAGAGTTGATCGGCGATACACCGATCATAAAATTGGGAAATATCGTACCGGAAGGCTTCGCCGATGTCTATTTAAAATTGGAGGCGTTCAATTTAGGGGGCAGCATAAAGGATCGCATCGCCTTGAATATGATTGCAGCAGCGGAGGCAGAGGGCGTCTTGAAGCCAGGCGACACGATCGTTGAGCCGACAAGCGGCAACACCGGCGTTGGTTTGGCGATGTTGGCGGCAGCGAAAGGCTATAAATCCATCTTTGTGATGCCTGATACGATGAGCATCGAGAGGCGTCTGTTGCTTTCAGCCTATGGAGCCGAACTTGTTTTGACTCCCGGTTCTGAGGGGATGCCTTCAGCTATCGCGAAGGCCAAAGAAATTGCGGAACAACCTGGCTATTTTCTGCCTTTGCAGTTCGAAAATCCAGCCAATCCAGCTATACATGAAACAACAACCGGTCCGGAAATCATCGCAGCTTTCGGCGGCGTCGGCCCGGATGCCTTCCTGTCGGCAGTCGGAACAGGCGGTACGATCACAGGGGTAGGCAGAGCCTTACGGAAAGTGAATCCGGCTATCGGCATTTACGCGCTGGAACCTTCCGAATCTGCCGTATTGAGCGGAGGCCAAAAAGGCCCGCATAAGATCCAGGGAATCGGTACCGGCTTCATTCCGGAAGTATTGGACACAGCGGTTTTCGATGGCGTATTCCAGGTTTCAAGTGAAGAAGCGTTCGAAATGACCCGCAGATTAGCCAAAGAAGAGGGCATTCTTGTGGGCATCTCCAGCGGTGCGGCAGTGGCAGGAGCCATCGCCTTGGCCGGTCAACTTGGTGCAGGCAAATCGATAGTGACGATTGCCCCGGACAATGGTGAAAGATACCTTTCCACACCAGTGTTTCAGAATTAAGCTTCAAATCGAATAATGCTAGCTCCCCAACTACAGTAGAATCAGCTTCTGTGGTTGGGGCTTTTTGTGACCTATTTGGGAATGGTGCCACATCATCCTTTTCCTCTATGCTCTAAATAGTGGCACTTCCAGCCTTGGAGAACTATAATAAAGGTAACGGATTCAGTGAGACGAGGTGAAGTGCATGTTTACGGATAAACGACTGACGGAGGCCTATGAAAAAGCAAGGGTCGAATACATCGATGAGACATCAAACTATGTTTTCTTCAGTGACTGTCATAGAGGCGATGGGAGCCTTTCGGATGAATTTTCGCGCAACAAAAATATTTTTCTGCATGCCATGGAATACTATTATAAGAATGAGTTCATATATGTTGAAAACGGTGACGGGGATGAACTGTGGGAGCATCACGACTTCAAGCACATCAAAAATGCCCATCCGGAAGTATTTACTATCCTGAAACGTTTTTATGATGAAAAACGTTTGATCATGATCTACGGGAACCACAATATCTATCTGAAAAGCCAATGGTATGTGAAGCAAAATTATTACCGCAACTATGATGAGTATACCGAGTTTTTCTATGATTTCCTTCCTGGGATCCGACCGATCGAAGCATTGGTATTGAAGGACCGGAAAACGAAACAGGAAATATTCGTCGTCCATGGCATGCAAGGCGATCTGCCGAACGATCAACTGTGGTACCTGACGATGCTTTCCTTGAAGTATTTTTGGCGGTTCCTGCACGCATTCGGCGTCAAGAGCCCAACGAGTCCCGTGAAAAATATGAACAAACGGCATAAAATCGAAAAAAACTATGTGAAGTGGATCCAGAAGCATGAAAAAATGCTTATCTGCGGCCATACGCACCGTTTCAAATACCCAAAGACAAAAGATTTGCCATACTTCAATTCGGGCTGCTGCATCTATCCGACAAGCATCACTGCCATCGAGATTACCGGTGGACAGATCCAATTGGTCAGATGGAAAACGCGCGTGAATGAGGATGGCTTGCTTCAGATCAAACGGGAAGTCATGCGCGGGCCGGATCCGATCGAAAAATTCGATATCCGGGCGAGCGTCAAAAATGAGCCAGTAACTGAATAATCTTGCCTTACCGACTCTTCTTGTGATTCTAGAAGAGTTTTTTGTTCCCAAAATATAATCTGCTTTGCCAAAGGGAATGGGTGCGATTGTTGGCAGAAATTGGTTTGCACTCCCGATGGTTGACTGATAGAATGAAGGAATGCTTTCAATTATTATCAGTGGGGGATAGAAATGGCAAAAAGAAAAACTTCAGGCAAGCATAAACTGTTGCGGTTGCTGTTGTTGTTTACATGGTTCCTCATCCTTACCTGGATCGAAATACATGAAGGAGTCGATCCGACTTCAAACCAGGGCGGCTCAACAAGTGTTTCCGTTGTCCTTTCCGCCGATGATGTACCTCAATATACAGGTGCGGATACGATCGAAATCAATTGGGGAAAGAGCACTTTTTTTTCTTCAGAATTGCACTTTGAAGGGGAAGGCTGGATCAGTTACGGCGATCTGGATGAACTGAACAGGGTCACGACAATGAACGCCATGATTACACCGGAAATGTACCAGACGGGCACCGATGCAAACAGCAGCATCCTGCCGACGGGATGGTCAAAAAGCAATCAGAATGAATCGAATCCCAAACAGCTGAACCGCGGACATCTGTTGGCCGATGTGCTGGGCGGAAGTGGTGAGGATTGGCGAAATCTGGTGACATTATACCGTAATGCGAATTATCCGGCCATGTACTTTGCTGCAGAGTTCATTGTCAGTGAAGCAATCCAAGCAGGAACTACGGTCCGCTATCGGGTAACGCCGATTTTCAAAGGCGATGAATTGATCTGCGAAGGGCTGCATATCATGGCGAAGAGCGTCGGCGATGATTCAGTCGATCTGAACGTTTATGTCTTCAACGAGCCCAAAGACGCCGTCAATTAGCGCTGATCTGCTGCATGCTCGCAAAAAATAAACAGGCATCCATCATCAAAGACGGATGCCTGTTTATTTTTTGCAGTAAATCGGTTTTTGCCGCTCCGTCATTCTCTGTTTCCATCCATACAGGATGATGCCGGTCAGTCCTCCTGCGGTATCGATCAATACATCGGAAAAGGCAGGACCTCTTCCCGGAATGAAAGACTGATGGAACTCGTCCGAGGAGGCATAAAGAAATACGAAAAGAAAGGCATACAAAGCTGATTTTTCCGAAGTTCCTCGTTCTTTCCGATAACGCAAAAATAGGATAGCCAAAATCAAGTATTCTGTGAAGTGGCCCGCCTTGCGGATCAAATAACTGAGTGCACCCTGAACCGAACTGCCCGGTCCGATTCCGATAAATTCCAGCAATTCCAATAGGATGCCGCTTGTTTCGGACGAATCTTGACCATTTTGATGCGACAGCAGAAAAATGACGCACATCCAGAGCCATAAAGCTGTTGATTTGGTGTTGAAAGCAAAACGCATGCGTATGGATCCCTCCGTCCTATTGCATCAGTATAGCGCAGCAATCCGCGCCTGAAAAGTGGCTAATGATAATTTTTGCGCAATAATAATCAGTATAATAATCAAATCAAAATGGAAAAAATTCCACATCTCATCAAAATTGTTATACAATAGAGTTGGGGAATGTCAGCGCTTACGTTATTTAGTGTCCGGAGATATCTATGACGGAACAAGCAGCGCAATCCAACAGTAAAGGAGTCCTTTGCATGTCGCTTGAAGAAATATACCGTATTCCGGTCGAGAAACTGCGCTGGAGTTATCTGCATACAGGTGAACTTAATTTTTGCGAATCATCCCGGGATGTCCCTCCCTTGCAGGGCATCATCGGTCAGGATCGGGCCGTTAAATCGATGGACTTCGGGCTGGGAATGACCATGCCTGGCTACAATATTTTCGTTTCCGGTCCACCGGGAACCGGAAAGAGCAGCTATGTCCAGACTGTAGTATCCAGATTGGCAGAAAAAGGCAATACGCCTGATGATTGGTGTTATATCTATAATTTTACCGATCGGGACAAACCGATCGCGGTATCCCTGCCTGTAGGGCAAGGAAAGGTATTCCGCAATGACATGACCGAGTTCATAGATGACATGCGTAGCCTGATTCCGAAAACGTTCGAGAGCAGTGATTATGATCAACAGAAAGGCACGATTATCAAAGTTGTGCAGGAGAAGGTGGATGCTGTTTTCCGGAGCATCGAACAGGAAGCGCTAAAGGCCGGATTCATCGTCAGGCAAGCGCCTGGACGCGTGGCCTTGATTCCTATCCGTGACGGCAAGCAGCTTTCCCCGGAAGAATATAAAGCTCTTTCGGCGGAAGAACGGAAAATCATTGATGAGAATACTTACAAGCTTGAGAAGAGGCTGGATGAAATCATCCGCGGTTCGCGCGCGCTCGAAAAGGAAGCCGACAAACAGCTCAAGGAGTTGGACAGACAAATAACACGGTTTGCGACGGAGCCGTCCATCGCCAGATTAAAAGAAAAATATGCTTATTCGGAAAAAATCCAAGATTATCTTGACAAAGTGCTTACGGACATCACCGAAAACAATCTCATTTTCCGGTTGGCTGATGCACCGCAAGCTCAAAATCCATTTCAGCTGCCGGAAAACGACGGTGACCCCTTCATAAAATACAAAGTCAATCTCTTTGTGAACAATGAGAACAGCAAGGGCGCCCCAGCGATCATCGAACCATTTACGAATTATTACAATATCTTCGGAAAAATCGAATACAAAAATCAATTCATGTTCACTACGACTGACTTCACCATGGTAAAGGCCGGCGCCATCCATCAGGCAAACGGTGGGTATCTGGTGCTGCAGGCCAAAGATGTCCTGTTCGATCCGTTCATGTGGGATGCCCTGAAAAAAGTATTGAAGCATCAACAAGCCCTGATCGAAAACATCGGCGAGCAATACCGCTACGTGCCGACCTTGACACTGAAACCAGAGACCATTCCATTGAACGTCAAAATAATTTTGATCGGCAGTCCGATATTCTACAAAGTGCTGACCTATGATGAAGATTTCAGGAAACTGTTCAAAGTAAAAGTCGATTTCGACATCAATATGGAACGGAACGAAGAGAATATCAGAAAGTATGTTTCTTTCATCAGCTCGATCTGCGAAGAAACGGGAATCCTCCATTTTGACCGTAGCGGCTTGGGGAAAGTTATCGAATACGGATCGCGCCTTGCTGGTAATCAGGCTAAATTGTCCACTCAATTCAACGAAATCACTGAAATTGTCCATGAATCCAGCGCCATCGCCAAATACGAGGGGGCAACGATGGTTTCCGACGTGCACGTGCAAAAAGCCTTGGCTGACAGGAAATACCGGGCTAATATGATCGAAGAAAAATTCCAGGAAATGTTATTGAAGAACAAGATCATGATCGATGTTCAGGATGCGGTCGTAGGCCAAGTGAACGGCCTTTCAGTAATCCAGACCGAAGAGTATGCTTTTGGCCATCCGACGCGGATAACTGCCCGTACCTATATCGGTTCGAACGGTGTGACAAATATTGAGCGTGAAACCAAAATGAGCGGCAGCAGCCATTCAAAAGGGGTATTGACGCTGGCAGGCTTTCTGGGCTGGCAGTTTGCACAGGAGAAACCGTTGGCAGTGAGCGCTCAGTTGACTTTTGAACAGAATTACGGCGGTGTCGACGGAGATAGTGCCTCCAGTGCTGAGCTTTATGCACTCCTGTCCAGTCTTGCTGATGTACCGTTGAAGCAGAATCTCGCTGTTACGGGTTCCATCAATCAGAAGGGTGAAATCCAGCCGATCGGCGGCGCCACCGAAAAAATCGAAAGCTTTTTCGATCTTTGCGAGGCGAAAGGCTTGAACGGAGAGCAAGGAGTCATCATTCCGGATCAGAATGTCGATGATCTCATGCTGAAGGAGGAAATCATCGAGGCTGTGAAGGCTGCCAAATTCCATATCTATTCCGTTAAAACGGTTGCGGAAGGGATCGAGTTGCTGACCGGGCTGAATTGCGGAAAACGCGAACCGGACGGAAATTTCACAGAAGGCAGCGTCTTCCATAAAGTCCAGCAGAAACTGGAAAAATACAACAAGAGCATCGAAGCTGCGCAAAATGCGAATGATCCGTACAGCAAATACAGAAGTGACGACTACGACTTAGAATGATGCAACCTTGCCATAATGTCCTCGTGTACTTTAGATGAAAGGAAGAGTTGAGCAGGGACCCGATCGGTTTCAGCTCGGCTCTTTTTTGAATTTTACCGGTGCAACAAATGAGATTGTCAGCAAATATCCCTTCAAATCACAGAAAATAACTTATAAATATTGAAGATATAAAATATATTGATATAATTAAAGTATGAGGCGGATCTACATAGTGCCATCATCAAATTTTTTTGCGCAACAGCATTTGTAAGCCTTTACAATAATCGGATGGATTGGTGGGGAAAGTGATGAAAAAATTGCGTAAAGTTAAATCTCAATGGTGTGTCCTTACGGTTTGCGGTCTGTCCGCAGTCATGCTGATGGCGGCACCGGCACCCTCAGTTTTTGCGGAAACTAGCGGAGCGAATGCAAGCAGCACCATCGGGAGCGAGCCTTTCGAAACAGAAGAACCGGATATGCTTGAGCAATCTTCCGTCCTCAATGAGGATGCGGACAACTCTGTTGCTGATGCTCTGATCGAAGAAACAGTGAGTGAATCATCGGATTTTCCAGAAGATGCGGCATCGGATATCTCATCGGAGGAATATGCGGAAGAGGTTCCTGCAAGCAACGAGGGGCTTCCCCCAATGAGCGGATCGATGCCAGCTGTTATCGAAACTGCCCCTCAACCAAGCGATGCCACGCCGCTTGAGTCTGCACCCGCAGTGGAAATGACTGCAGCGGCTGCAGCAGCACTACCCGAAGTAAAGGAAAGCTCTTCGGACGTAGTCGTTTCCTACACAGCCATCATTGCCAAAGGCGACTTTACGCTCGATAGTCTGCCATGGGGCGATGCAGGCTATGCTTTCCGCTATATGACGAACGATTTCACAGGGCAAAAAATCGAGGTGATCAGAGAATCGCAGAACGGTCTTTACGCCTTGGCGGTGCTGAACGGCGAAAAGCTGGGATGGGTCGATAAGCGAGCCTTTTCCGATATTGTCATCATCCCTAAAGTACAAGATCTTGCCTCAGCGATTACCGTTGATTATACTGCACGCATCAGCGGGAAAAATTATTCTATCGATAGTTTGCCATGGGGGTACGCCGGCTACATGTATATGGGAACGAGCGCAGCTTATTTTGATCAGAAAATACAGGCTGAAAAAGAAACAGCCAATGGCCAATATGTCCTTATTTCCCTTAACGGCGAGAAGTTGGGCTGGATCGACAAAAGGGCTCTGTCGGACATTTACAGTCCGCCAAAAGTGCAGGATATTGCATCAGCGCTGACGGTCGACTATGCCGCTCGGATCGGGGCAGCCGGCTTTTCCATCGACAGTCTGCCATGGGGCTATGCCGGCTATGCCCAGATGGCAACGAGTGCGGACTTTTTGAACCAAAGTGTTCAGGCAGTCAAGGAGACCGCAAACGGCCTCTATGCGTTGATTGCTTTGAACGGCAACCGAATTGGCTGGATCGACAAACGGGCGTTGACGGATATCTATATTCAGCTTAAAGTGCAGGAACTCGCAACAGGGATAACGGTCGATTACGCAGCCACGATAGCGTCTGGCGGTTTTTCTATCGACAGCCTGCCGTGGGGTTATGCCGGATACGGGCAAATCGACACGACCGGCAACCATATCGGGGAACGCATCCAAGCCATCCAAGAGTCACCGAACGGATTATATGTTTTGATTTCTTCCAACGGGACCCGTTTGGGATGGGTCGATAAGCGAGCCCTTGCCGATGTCGCACTTCCACCAAAAGTCCAGGATGTAGCTTCCGCGGTCGTTGCTGCCTATACAGCTGCCGTCACTTCACCTGGGTACTCGATAGACAGCCTGCCTTGGGGTTACGCCGGCTATCAACAGATGGCCGCTTCAACGGACTACCTAGGACAACGGTTTGAGGCAGTGAAGGAGACAGCCAACGGATTGTATGTGCTGCTTTCGCTGAACGGAAAAAATCTGGGATGGATCGACAAGAAAGCGTTGGGGGACTTCAGCTACCGGGCACAAGCGCAGAATATTTCCGGTGGGACCGTCGTGAGCTACTCGCCAACGATTGCGAAAGGCGGTTTTTCCGTCGATACTTTGCCGTGGGGCTATCCGGGTTACCAATGGCGGACGAGCACTGACAGCTACGTTGGTCAGCAAGTCGATGCGGTCAAGGAATCCGCGGATGGCCATTACGTCCTGATTTCCCTGAACGGCAGTTATATCGGTTGGGTTGACAAAGCGGCACTCTCGGGATTGCCTACCTACGCCAAAGGGCCGGACTGGTCGGTGATCAATGGTTATTTCCGCAGCAACTCGGGAGTCAACTACTACATTGGCAACAGTTATATCATCGTCAGCCTGAGTCAACAAAGCGTCTGGGCCTATAAGGGCGAAACAATGCTCGTTTCCGCCCCGGTCATCACCGGAAAACCATCGGCCAATAATGCCACGCCACGGGGTTTGTTCTACATCCAACCTTATAAACAATCGCCATCGGTTCTGATCGGTGAGGATTACGCTTCGCCCGTCAACTTCTGGATACCGTTTGTGGGCAATATGGTCGGCTTGCACGATTCACCTTGGCAGACGCACGGCTATGGCGGGGATGTCTACCTCTACTACGGCTCGCACGGTTGCGTGAACACACCTTATGAAGCGGTCCGGACACTTTATTACAGTTATCCGGTCGGTACACCAGTTGTGGTCTATTAGACTTTTAAAAGCAGAGATGGGCAATCCAGCCGTCTCTGCTTTTTTGTGACACTAGAGCAACAAAACGTTATACTTATGGAAACGAACAGGAAGGTGATTGGGATGGAAATAGCCTTACTTCAGATGATGGTCACAGCAGATAAGGAAAAAAACATAAGGCGTGCAGAAGAGTTGGTCAACAAAGCAGCACAGGGGGGAGCGGATATGGCAGTGCTGCCGGAAATGTTCAACTGCCCTTATGATAACGCCTTTTTCCGAGAATACGCAGAACCGAAAGGCGGGGAAACCTACCGGAGGCTATCGGAAATGGCGAAAGAACATGCCATCTATGTGGTCGGGGGATCGATTCCACAGATCAAAGACAACAAAATCCATAATACGAGCTATACGTTCGATCGACAAGGAAACGAGATCCATGACTACAGCAAAACGCATTTGTTCGATATCCAGGTCGACGGGGGGCAATCTTTCCGCGAATCAGATACCCTGTCCCCCGGAAACGGAATGGGTGTGTTTCAGACCGAATTCGGCCTCTTCGGTGTGGGCATCTGCTTTGACGTCCGATTCCAAAGCGACTGGCAGATGCTCCAAAAACAAGGAGCGCTCGTCTGCATTGTGCCTGGTGCATTCAATATGACGACCGGACCGGCGCATTGGGAATTGCTGTTCCGAGCGCGTGCTGTCGACAACCAACTGTTCATGGTGGGGGTCAGCCCCGCCCGCGATCTTGCTTTCAGCTACCATGCATATGGTCATTCGCTTGTGGCGGATCCATGGGGAAGCGTTTTGGCCCAACTGGGTTTTGAAGAGGGAATCGCGATCGTATCGGTGGATCTCGATCGTGTCGCATCCGTCAGAAGGCAAATCCCTATCCTTTGAAAAAGAACCCTCCAAATTTTCGGGAATTCCGGAATAAAGGCCTGTCTTTGTGTACCGGAGCACTTACTATTTTGCTATAATGTAATTATGCAAATGCATCAGGTGCGTTTATTTGTCGATTTTTGGAAAAGTCGACCACTTTTATGTGAACTATACGATTTGAGAGAAGGAATCCTTTATGTCCAACGAAAAAATGTATATGACTGTCGATGGCAATACCGCCGCAGCCTATACATCTTACGCTTTTACTGAAATTTCAGGGATCTATCCCATTACTCCGTCTTCCCCGATGGCCGATGCTGTCGATCATTGGGCGCAGGAGGGCCGCAAGAATATCTTTGGCCAAACTGTGAAAGTAACCCAGATGCAATCCGAGGCTGGCGCAGCCGGGACTGTGCACGGAGCGCTGCAAGCGGGCGCTTTGGCCTGTTCCTATACCTCATCGCAAGGATTGTTGCTGATGATCCCTGACCTATACAAAATGGCCGGTCAATTGTTGCCATCCGTCATCCATGTCGCCGCTCGTGCAGTGGGAGGGCATGCGCTTTCCATCTTTGGCGACCATTCGGATGTGATGGCCTGCAGACAGACCGGCTATGCGATGTTGTCTTCCGCCAGCGTACAGGAAGCCACCGACTTGGCCGCGGTCGCCCATTTGGCGGCGATCAAAGGGCGCGTGCCGTTCCTGCATTTCTTTGACGGCTTCAGGACTTCGCATGAAATCCAAAAAATAGAGGTACAATCGTATGAAGACCTCGCGGAAATGCTCGATCAGGACGCTTTGAAAGCATTCCGGGAGCGCAGCCTCAGCCCGAACCATCCGACATTGCGGGGAACGGCCCAGAACCCGGACGTCTTTTTCCAGACTAAGGAAGCGGCGAACAGATATTACGATGCTGTTCCGGAAATTGTGGAAGGCTATATGGAAAAAATGAACCAGTTGACGGGTCGGGACTACCGCCTGTTCAATTATTACGGTGCCGTGGATGCCGAGCGGGTCATCATCTGCATGGGCTCCGTATATGAAACTGCCTGCGAGACGGCGGATTATCTGAACCGTTCAGGTGAAAAAGTCGGCGTCCTCAATGTGCATCTTTACCGTCCGTTCAGCGTCGGGCACTTTTTGAAGGCATTACCTGACTCCGTAAAACGGATCGCGGTGCTCGACCGCACGAAAGAATCCGGATCCATCGGCGAACCGCTCTTTTTGGATGTCGTGGCAGCCTTCAACAATCGACTTGATCGTCCGATGATCATCGGCGGACGTTATGGCTTGGGGTCGAAGGACACGACGCCGGAACAAATTTTCGCAGTCTTTAAAAACATGAAAAAAGAGCAACCGCAGCATCCCTTCACTATCGGCATCAACGATGACGTCACCCACCTATCGCTTGCGATCGATGAACAGATCGACGTCCGTCAGGAAGGCACGTTCGAGGCGAAGTTCTGGGGATTTGGTTCTGACGGGACAGTCGGGGCCAACAAAAATTCGATCAAAATCATCGGGGATCATACCGATATGCATGTACAGGCTTATTTTTCCTACGATTCGAAAAAATCGGGCGGGGTCACCATTTCCGATCTGCGCTTCGGCAAGGAGCCGATCCATGAGCCGTATCTGATCGAAAAGGCTGATTTCGTGGCTTGCCACAACCATGCCTACGTAAAAAAATACGACATGCTGAAAAACCTTAAACCCGGCGGCGCTTTTCTGCTGAACACCAATTGGCGTGAAGAGGAACTCGAACAACGCTTGCCAGCCAAGATGAAACGGTACATCGCCCAAAACGAGATTGACTTCTATACGATCGACGCCATCAACCTTGCCAAGGAAATCGGCCTAGGCGGACGGATCAACACAATCTGCCAAGCAGCCTTCTTCAAAATCTTGCCGGTCATACCTGCTGAAGAGGCGATGCGGCGCATGAAGGAAGCGGCCCATAAGTCATACGGGCATAAAGGCGAAGCCATCATTTCCATGAACGAGAAGGCGATCGATGCCGGCATGGAGGGTGTCCAAAAAATCAGCATTCCGGACAGCTGGAAGGATGCGCAGGATGAGCCGGAATTGTTGAAGGGCGAACCGGATTTTGTCCGCAACATCGCCAGCATGATGGAGCGGATGGAAGGCAACCAATTGCCTGTCAGTGCCTTTCTGGACCGGGCTGACGGGACTTTCCCGCAGGGGACGACGCAATACGAAAAACGCGAAATCGCCGTCCAGATCCCAATCTGGAACCCTGAGGAATGCATCCAGTGCAATCAATGCTCCTTTGTTTGTCCGCATGCCGCTATCCGACCGTTCTTGGCCACCGAAGACGAGGCAGCCAATGCCCCTGAAGGTGTGGAATTCCTGGATGGGATGCGTCCATACAAAGACTACAAATACCGGATCCAAGTGTCCGCTGCCGACTGCACGGGCTGCGGCATCTGCGTCCTGACCTGTCCCGCCCGCAAAAAAGCGATCGAGATGAAAAACCGCGAGGATCATCTGGAGGAAAACAATAACTGGGATTACATGATCCGTCTGCCGCACAAGGAAAATCCTGTCGGCATTAATACGGTGAAAGGCAGCCAGTTCGAACAACCGCTATTCGAATTTTCAGGTGCCTGTGCTGGTTGCGGCGAAACGCCATACATCAAATTGGTCACACAAGTAGTGGGCGATCGCATGCAAATAGCGAACGCGACAGGCTGCTCGTCCATCTATGGGGGCTCTGCTCCTTCCACGCCGTATACGACAAATGAAGCAGGCTGCGGGCCGTCTTGGGCCAATTCCCTGTTGGAGGATAATGCGGAATTCGGCCTGGGGATGCACCATGCGACGAAGCAACTGCGCCAACGGACACTGGAATTGACTGGAAAGCTATTAAACCTGCAGATCGACGATTCGCTCAGAACGGCAGCAACAGCCTGGACTGAAGGATTCAACGACAAAAATGGTGCCCGCAAATTAGCCGAAGCCTACATTCACGCTTTGGAAACTGCAGACACAACGGATCAGGAGATCCAACAATTGGTCAATGAACTAGTGGATTATAAGGACTATCTTATGAAGCGTTCCACTTGGATGATCGGCGGCGATGGCTGGGCCTATGATATCGGTTTTGGCGGTATCGACCATGTTCTCGCAAGCGGGGAAGATGTGAACATCCTCGTATTGGATACGGAAGTCTATTCCAATACAGGCGGACAGGTTTCGAAATCATCCAACTTGGGTGCCATCGCTGAGTTCGCTTCCGGCGGTAAACCGGTCCGCAAGAAAGACTTGGGAATGATGATGATGAACTACGGGTACGTCTATGTCGCCCAGATTGCGATGGGTGCGAATCCGCGGCATACCTTGAAAGTCATCTCCGAGGCGGAAGCCTACGATGGTCCGTCCATCGTTATCGCTTATTCCCCATGCATCAGCCACGGCATCACGTGCGGTTTGACCGTATCGCAGGAGCACGAAAAAGATGCTGTGGATGTCGGTTATTGGCATCTTTACCGCTTCCACCCGGAAAACAAACTGAAAGGGAAAAACCCGTTCAAGTTGGATTCCAAGGAACCACAGTTTGAACGTTTCCAGGATTTCCTGATGGAGGAAGTCCGCTATTCTTCATTGTATAACCAGTATGATGTGGAGCATGTACAGGCGATCTTCGACGAAAGCCTCCTTGCAGCAAAAGACCGTTATCAGTCCTATGCACGCTTGGAATCCTACACTGACTAGCTTCAATCCGGACCAGTCGCCGCCTAATTGTGGCGACTGGTCTTTTTTATTGGGCCAGGCAGCAGCCAAAGTTACTATGGCACCGCTAATGTTTTGAGAAAAGGTCCAGGGAAGTCTATAATGGAGATAAGGAAGCGTTTTTTTAACAGGTTTCTAGAGAAAGCGAGGAAGCGTCATGACGGCTGAAGTAGGGATATTGAACGCGAACGGATTGGTCCTGGCGGCTGATTCGGCTTTGACGATGGGGAACAGCGAACAAATGAAAATTTTCAATTCCGGCAATAAGATTTTTTCTCTTGGACCGACCCACTCGATCGGGATCATGATGTTCGGTAACGTTCAATTTATGGGGATTCCTTGGGAAATTATCGTGAAAGGCTTCCATCAGAAAATAGGTGCCCGCCCGTTGGATTCAGTGAGGGATTACTGTACGGAATTTTTCAATTATCTTGAGAGTGTGGATGAAATCTACTCTTCTATCTATACCGAAGTACTCGTCATCGGGTATGCAGAGAACGTCAGCAATATTTTGGAGAATACGACTTATACACCTTCCCCTGGGGCATTCACTTTGGAGGATTACCAAAAAGCTGTTCAGGAAAAGATTCCCGCGTTACTGAAAGAAAGTGAAAAAATGAAGAGCATCACCAAAAAAGCACCCATCAAAGTTTTCTCTGAACGATATGGGGAAAAGATGGACGATGTTTTTAAAGATCTTTTCGATACCGTATTCCTTGGCTTGAATCTCTACGATAAATTCAAGCCGGATCTTTATAAGATTGTACGAAACTACCTATACAGTGACAGCTACTATCCCGACACCTACACCGGCCTGGTGATCGCCGGCTTCGGCTACGATGAACTTTTCCCCAGCATTTATCAATACGACATTTCTGGTGTAGTCGATAGAGTGATCAAGAAACGGCTGAACGTACGTCAGATTGTGATGAACGATTTTATCGAAGACAGATGTTCCTCAGCCATTGTCCCATTTGCACAGCAGGACATGGTCCATACGGTAATAAACGGCATATCGCCGGATTTGGAGGCCGACCTCGGGGAACTGCTCCGGGCCACCCTGGAAAAGTTCGTTTCGGAACTGACGGAGAAAAAGCTCTTGAAGGAAAGCGACGCTTCGGAAATCAACAAACTGAAGGCGATGCTGGTCGAATCGGGCCTGGATGCCTTCGACAATATGAAGCAGGAACGGCATTTGACCCCCGTTTTGATGACGATCGATTCGATGCCGAAGGAGGAACTCGCTCTGATTGCAGAAACGCTGGTCAACATCACTTCCTTCAAAGGGAAAATATCCTTTTCCATGGAAACGGTCGGTGGTCCGATCGATGTGCTCCTGATCACGAAAGGGGACGGCCCGGTCTGGGTCAAGCGGAAGAACTACTTCAATCCCGATATCAACCTCCTGCGGTAAGAAGACAGAAAAAATTCCCCCAAAATTGCTGAACTTAGTGTAAACTTAACGAAACGAGCTTCGTGGAAGGTGTTATTATGTATTTGAATATTCAAGAAACGGCCGACTATTTGGAAGTGCCGGTCAGCGAAATCCATCGTTTGATCCGCGAACGTCAAATCCGCACGATTCACGTGGATGATGAGATACTCCTGAACCGCAATCAGTTCAACCTTTTCATCGAGCAAAGGGAAAAGTACAAGCAAGAACTGGAGGCGTACCTGAACACCCCTCTGCCGGAGGATCCCGACATCAAGGATGAGGACTAAAAAAGCAGCGCGCTCTCAAATGCTGAGAGGCCGCTGCTTTTTGCTGTTTTGGCAACGAGTTGCCGAGGTTACCTATTTTGTTTACGTCTGTATTCAGACCGTGAGAGAATGTTTGCTTCCGCATTTTCGACAACGGGCTGTTCCGCTGTGAAGACAGGTTTCGTTCGTTTGGCAGATTTTGCAGCAGAACGCTTCTTGCCTTTGAATTTGCCGGATTTGAGGAAATCCAGCGTCAGGAAGACTGCGGCTGCGATAAAGAGTCCAAGCGAGAGGGTGCCAACCCAACCGGAAACACCCAACAGGTCATCCAAAGTAGTCCTAAGATGGATGAATCTCAATAATCCGCCCAAGCCTGCACACAGGATCGCCCGCTTCGCGTTTCCGCTGGCAAGCTTCAAGCGCTTGTTGCCCTCCATAAGCATACTGAATACGGTAATCGCATAACTGACGAGTGCGGCATACAGGAGCAGACTGTTCACTCCCGTGATGTTCACCAATAAGTCGCCGGCAATCGTTTGCGTATCCAGGAAAAGGAACAATGTACCGAAAAGCGCACCGAGCACGCCGTTTCTGAAATGAGTGCCTTGCTTCTTCAGCAACTTATTCAAGTTGGCCGAAAAGGACAGGAACGCTAGGGTGTAACAGCCGATGGCCAAATAGAGCGTCAGGCCGGAAATGCCTGTCCGCGCGGCAATGAACTGATCGCTGCTGGTTTGGGTGTGCAGGTAGAGGAACCCTGTCCCAAGGAGCAAGCCGGATAGGCCACTGCGAAAACGGGCATTTGCTTCGCGTTTCTGCTTGTTTTTCCCAAATAGGACCTGCAGAGTGGCCAGTCCAAAAAATGCGAGTGAAAGGTAAAGGCTGAGGTCTGCAATGCCGATAATGCTGCCGATAGCAGTGCCTTGCTGCAGGTAGCCGAAGAGAACGCCGAGAAACACTGCTGTGAACGGAAATCTGGATCCCTTGCCATTGCGTTTTCTTAAGATATGGATAAACGTCAGGACAAGAAGAAAAACGATGATGATCGGGTAGGTCATGCCTAATCCCCCTTGCATGTCTATTTGCTCTGAAAAACGGATGTTTCAAAACTTATTCTGTTGATCAGGAGCATTCAATCGACATCATAACACAGATTTATGATGCATTTGTTTCGGAATGACGATTGTTTTGTTAAGAAAGTATGACCTGTTCCACCATATATTAAGAAACGTCAAAAAAGCATACCACCCAGGTATGCTTTTTTGATAGATGGATCAGAAATCGGACGGCGAATCCTCCGAATCTTCAGGCAGCACATCATCCCAGCTAGTGTCGATCGCATATTCTGAGCCGAAGTCTTCGTATTCCGGATCGAAAACATCTGAATCACCCAATTGGGATAATGCATAATTGATCAAGCGGATCAGGTCCTCTGTATCCGACAGTTTCAATTTGTCCCGATTCTGCAGAATAGTGGTGCGGTCCTCCATTTCGTCGGGACTGGCGTTTTCCGCGGCTACACAAATCGGATAGCTGCAATCTTCTCGAGGCGCAACCATTTCCGTGAGTTGGATATCCACTTCTAAGACAGCATCCGTGAAATAGATGTAGGTCGCTGCATCATCGATATCTGTGAAATATTTCTGCAGCTGCTGGTCCTCATTTTCCGCGCTGTCGTTTTCATCGTGATAGTCGTAATCATTTTCTTCGATTTCATCCACATCTTCACGTTCTTCATTTGAGTATTCCCTGAAGTCGCTCTCGTCCGTGTAATCTTCCAGAGTATCCAAAGGTGTCTCTTCGATGATGATTGGAAGGAGGTCTGTACCCCCGGAGCGCGTGATTTCAAAACGGTGTTCGAAAAAACCGCTCCAACTGAATGCCGCTTGGATGATGCTGTTGAAATCGTAGAAAGTCTCTTCGCTGTTCACCTGGATATCCCGCCAAATAGGCACGCCGATGTCGCGGACAGCAATCCTGAATTCATAAATCATCTTGACCACTCCTGTTCTCTGCTTTACTCAAGTATACCGCTTTATTCAAAGCGCAAGCAAAGAATAACTCACGGGTTAATGATCGGAAATCGCCACACATTTCTTGGAATTCGTGGCAATGATGATATCCAGTTAAAGCTATATCAGCTACACAATGGCCAAACGATCAATATCCCTTCTCGGAAAATCTATGGTACACTGATATCGTTGCTTGATTCAGCCTTTCATTACTCAAGTAGGCTACGTAACATTCATTTTACTTCCAGAAACGGAGAGGATCAGTTGGAGAATTTTTCCATTGCTTTGAACGCAGTAATGCCTTTATTGTTGTACATGTTGATCGGACAGGGATTATTGCGGGCACGTCTATTGGACGGCACGACCTATCAAAAATTGAATAACGCCATTTTTCGGTTCTTTTTGCCGATCAATCTCCTGATGAACGTTTACGAAGCGGATGTCAGAAGCACCTTCAGAGTGGATGTGCTCCTGTTCACTGTCGGCCTTATATTGAGCGTCTTCTGCCTTTTTGCATTGCTCATTCCGCGGATCGAAAAGGACAATGCCAAACGCGGTGTGATGCTGCAAGGGACATTCCGATCCAATTTTGTCCTGTTCGGTTTGCCGATCGCTACTTCCTTATTGTCGGAAAGCCAGTTGGGGATGACATCGATACTGATTGCGGTCATCGTCCCTTTGAACAATGTTCTGTCGGTCGTGGCGCTTTCCATCTATTCGGATCATAAAATCCAACCCGGTCGGATCATCCTGGACATCCTTAAGAATCCGATGTTCATCGGTACGCTTGCAGGAATTTTGATCAGCTTTTCCGGATTGAGATTCCCTCTATTCCTCGACGATACGTTGAGCGGCATCAAAGGTTTGGTCACACCCTTAGCTTTGATTGTCATGGGCGGGACTTTCCGCTTTGACGCATTGAATAATGCGCGTATCCAACTGGCAATGACGGTATTTTTCAAGTTGGTTTTGATTCCGATCTTCGGCCTGACGCTGGCTGTCCTTTACGGTTTGACCGGAGAAAATCTAGTGCCGATGCTGACGATGCTGGGTGGACCGACAGCCGTATCCAGTTACACGATGGCGCAACAGATGGGCGGGGACCCGGACTTGGCGAGCCAAATCGTCGTATTCACCACCATCTTTTCGATGTTCAGTTTGGTCGTGTTCATAACGGTCCTGAAATCATTACTATTGATTTGAAACCTAATTAAGGAAACGGGGGTCTGCTCAGATGCAGATTCTTGTTTCCTTTTTTTGTCAACTTATGTCAACTCTGGTTCGCCTATAGCCCCGCGAAAGCTTATAATGGATGTAGAAGTAGCAAAACAATCCTTTATGATAGGAGACGATAAAGATGATCATCATCGGGATTACCGGAGGGTCGGGAGCCGGCAAAACAACCGTAGCAAAAACAATCGCTAAAAGACTGGGCAAGGGCAATGTCGTCTATGTATCGCAGGATTGGTACTACAAAGATCAAACGCATCTGAGTGCAGACGAGCGTGAAAAACTGAATCTTGATCATCCCAACGCCTTCGATAACGAACTGTTGATAGCCGATTTGGAAACACTTCGTTCAGGCCAAGACATCGAGGCGCCAATCTATGATTTCGGTGTGCAAGCGCGGTCGAAAAAGACGACTCCAATCGAATCGAAGCCGGTCGTTATCCTGGAAGGGATCCTGATTTTGGCCATACCCAAATTGGTTTCCATGATCGACATCAAAATATTTGTCGATGCTGAACCGGATATCCGCCTGATCAGGAGAATCGATCGGGATATCAGGGAGCGGAACAGCACCTATGAAAGTACAATCGCCCGCTATCTGAAGACCGTCAAACCGATGCATGATGCGTTCATCGAGCCGTCGAAAGTTCAAGCCGACATCATTGTGCCGCGCGGGGGCCAGAACGACATCGCCACCGATATGCTGGGGGACCTGGTGGAACACTATAGCCATCACCATGTTTAAAAAATAGTATGTTTCAAGTAGTTAAATTCAAAAAAACATTACATGAAAAAATCATTAGAAATAGACAAGAAAACAGAAATAGTATATAGTGTTCCTATGCAGTAATACTACTGTCAAAAAAGCAGAACACGCACCGAAATGAGAGGATTTATTCAGTGGATAACACAGAATTGTTGACGCGATTTAATCTGACCAGGCATGAAGCGACCATCTACCTGACCTTGCTTTCGGACGGGGACCTGAACGGATATGAAGTATCGAAAATAACCGGCATTTCGCGTTCGAACGCCTATGCCTCATTGGCTTCGTTGGTTGAAAAAGGAGCGGCCTTCATTATCGAAGGGGAGACGACCCGCTATACGCCAGTACCTGTGGAAGAATTCTGCGGGAACAAAATCCGATCCCTTCAGGAATCCAAGCAGGAATTGATCAGGAATATCCCACAAAGAAGGGAAGATGCCGAGGGTTACATAACCATCACAGGCGAACACCGCATAATGGACAAAATGCGCAACATGATTTCCGAATCGAAGTCCCGCGTCTACTTGTCCGTGTCAGGGAATATCCTGCCGGCACTTTTGTCTGAAATGCAGGCAGCGCATCAGCGCGGCATAAAAATGGTCGTCATAACCGATACGCCGTTTCCGCATGATGGGATGACAGTCCATCTTCTGGAGAAACCTAAGAAGCAAGTAAGGATCATCGTGGATTCCACGACCGTTCTGACTGGAGATATCGATGAGGGAGAGTTTTCCACTTGCCTGTACTCCGGAAAGAAAAATGTAGTTGATTTATTGAAAGAATCGTTGCAGAACGAAATCAAAGTAGTCGAAATGATGAGAGGATTTGAAGCGAAATGACAAAAAAAGTATTTGTTGAAAAAGAGCAGTTGGAAGAAATCGTAAAACAGTATCCGACGCCCTTCCATTTATATGATGAAAAAGGTATCCGTGAGAATGCGCGCAAACTGAATGCGGCTTTCGCTTGGAACAAAGGCTTCAAGGAATACTTCGCCGTTAAGGCAACCCCGACACCGGCCATTCTGCAGATTCTCAAGGAGGAAGGCTGCGGTGTTGACTGTTCGACTTATACAGAGTTGATGATGTCGGATGCGCTCGGCTTCAAAGGCGATGAAATCATGTTTTCATCAAACGTAACGCCTAAAGAAGATTTTCAGCTTGCCCGCAAATTGAATGCGACCATCAATTTGGATGACATTACCCATATCGATTTCCTGGAAGAATCGGCAGGATTGCCGGAAACGGTCAGCTGCCGATTCAATCCTGGTGGCGAGTTCACAATCAACAACGAAATAATGGACAAACCCGAAGACGCGAAATACGGATTCACACGTCCGCAATTGACGGAAGGCTTCAAAAAGCTGATGGCAAAAGGCGTGAAACACTTCGGACTGCATTCGTTTTTGGCCAGCAATAACGTAGCGGATGAGTATTACCCGATCCTGGCAGGCATTCTGTTCCAGACGGCCGTCGAACTGAAGGAAGAAACCGGCGCGGATATCACTTTCATCAACCTTTCAGGCGGAATCGGCATCCCTTACCTTCCGGAGCAAAAAGCTGCGGATGTAGCAAAAATCGGCGAAGGTGTCCGCAAGGCGTTCGAAGAAATCTTGGTACCAGCCGGCCTTGGAGATGTTGCGATCTATACGGAGCTGGGCAGATACATGCTTGGGCCATACGGTTGTTTGGTGGCAACGGCCATCCACGAAAAGCACATCTACAAAGATTACATCGGTCTGGATGCCAGCGCAGTCAATTTGTTGCGTCCGGCGATGTACGGGGCTTATCACCACATCACTGTGATGGGCAAAGAAGATCAGCCAGCGGATCACATGTATGATGTGACCGGCGGATTGTGCGAAAACAACGACAAATTCGCCATCAACCGGATGCTGCCTAAAATCGACATCGGTGACTTGGTCGTGATCCATGACACCGGAGCGCACGGCTTCTCGATGGGTTACAACTACAACGGGAAATTGCGCTCGGCCGAAATCCTGTTGAAGGAAGACGGCGGCACAGAAATGATCCGTCGCGCGGAAACGCCTAAGGATTACTTCGCAACCTTCGACTTTACGGGCTTGTTCAAAGACGTAAAATAAAAATAGAATAATTTTTCGACGGACCAACGAGCAGTGTAGCTGTTCGTTGGTCCGCCTTTTTTGACTCCGATCCAAGAAATTGATCTGACTGCATGATATAATATTTTCTGAATGAACAAACGAGGGGTGAAGTACATGTTCCAAAAAGAAACAATCAAAGAAAGCGTATCGGCGCTTCCGTTGAAGCCGAAAGACTATTGTGTCATCACTGGGACAGCGCTGGTTATGCATGGCATAAAAGAGGAAACCAAAGATATCGACATCAGTTGCACCAAGGAGGCTTTCCGAGCTTTAGCGGCTCAGGGATTCCCGATCAAACAAGGCGCTTTTGCCCGCAAAGTGATCTACAGCGATGATGTGGAAATATTTGAAGATTGGCATGGAGGGGACATCACGATGATCGAAGGGGTGCCGGTCGCGAGCCTCGAGTCAGTCATCGTGATGAAGAAGCAGTTGGGCAGAGAAAAAGATCTGGCGGACATCGCCAAAATCGAAGCACAGCTGGACCGACAATAAAACCAACCAAAAAAGCTGAAGGATTGCCTGCTTAAGGGCGATTGTTCAGCTTTTTTGGTTGTCCGATTTCAAATCAACAATACTTGCAGCCAGTAGGGAGCGAAATAAGCTCCACCCATGGCGAGGAGAAAGAGGCCTTTCCAGATGATGGTAGGGATATGCGTCTTTGTCGCCAAAGCCGTCCCGTCCCAATGGCTGTCACTTTTCAAAAGCGAAACGATGAAAAATTGATGCGCCAATCCAAGCATATACCAAAAGACGAAACCGATAGTGATGATATCCAACGATTGATAAATCAGCAAAAGGAAGCTGTAGTTGTTACGGTAAATCAAAATCGAACTGCCGATCACAATCAGGATGATCAGGTTCTGCCAAAAGCTCTTTTCCCGCGCCAGTAAATTGGTAAGCAAATAGACGGCCAGGAAAAGAGGAATAATCCACAGCAGCTGCCCCTGTACATAGAGATAGGACATGACCACAAAGAAAAGCGACTGCGATGCATAACCGCCCAGCAGGCTGAAAAACATCCCCAACCCGATACGGTTGCCGATTTCGGCAACACCGAGGATGCCGCCGCTTTTTACGATCGAAGGAAGCACATTAAATTTTATCGACTGGATGTTTCCGCCCCATAAACGCGCCGTCAGAGCATGGCCGCATTCATGGATGATGACGTTGGGGAGATCCAGATAAATGCCGAACGTATATGCCAGCATGCCGCGGCTGGAAAAGGTGAAATAGGCCACTGCAAAAAAGAGGGCAATCAATACGGGAAGGTCAAGCATACTATATCCTCCTTTCGATGCATGCATCGATACTCTTCCCAGAGGATAACATGCAAATTTTATTTTTTTGTGAATTTGAAACGGAAATAGCATGGTTATTCATGGATGAATCCGAAAAAGCGAAAAGCCTTCCTTTCCACTAGTGCAGAAAGGGAGGCTTCTTTTTTATAGCCAATAATGATTGGGTTATTCGCCTTCAGTCTTAGTGCTGTCATTCCCGCCGAAAAGGTTCGTAAAGAATTGGACGATGGATTCCCAGATGCCCATGCCGTCTTCCTTCAGTTGTTGCTGATCGACTTTGCTCCAGGCTGTTTTTGCCTGCTCGAACAATTCTCCGCCCGTTGCCTGCAGTTCTTCGCCGAAAGCGGCGATCTGTTCTTTTTGCTCGGTAGTCAGATTGATGTCGCCGAAATTGATCATCAGGTTCTGGATGTTCGTGATGTTGTCCGCGGACAGGATGGTGTCAAGGTTGTAATTTTTCAGCACATCCTCGACGATTTGGCGGATATCGTCAGCGCTGAGGGTGCCGTTGTTTGCATCCTTCGCTTCTTGGATTTCCTGTTTCATTTCGACGATAGCCGCGTTCATCAATTCATCCGAATAGCCGCTGTCGGCTTGGTTTTCCTCGGTCACTGCAGAAGTGACAGCCAATTCTTCCTGGGCGACTTCGACAGCCTTTGCATCCAGTGTATTTCCCGAATCAGCAAAAGTTTTGTATACACCGGCCAATGCGCCGGATCCATCAACCCGGACGGCGGATGCTACCTTGATGTCCACATCCACTGCGCCCGCTGTGATGGCTGCATTCTTATATTGTGCCTCCGTGATCGCGGTGATGGTTTCAGGAGTCAGGATTTCCACTGAAACAGCACCATCGCTGTCGGCGGGTGTGATGTACGCGCTCGAATAGACTTGGCTATAAGGGTAATCATCCTGCAGCAAGCTGTTCAGTTCATTGACTGCCACAATCAGCTCATTCGTCCCCTCGGCCACTCCCAGCGTTTCTCTGGTTTCCTCCAGTTGGGCGGCATTCAGACTCTCGCCGTAAGTGAAGATCGGTTCGATTGCGACTTTATCGGCGAACGCTGCCGGAGCGGTAATTCCCAACAAAGCCAATGAAGCCAGACCTGTTGTCATCATTTTTTTCAGTTTCATATTTAAACCTTCTTTCTTTCGTAGCTTGCTAAAATTGTATCAAAGATATCCTACGAAATGTATTATGAATTCTTTAAGTAATTATGAAGCTTCTGCGACGTAAAGTCAAAGCATTCCCCGAAAAGAGCCTGTTGTGCAGTTTCGTGCACAGTCGGCCGCATTCAAGTTCAAAATCATCTCAAAAGGCGTTTCTGCAGTCGGTCAAAATATGGATTTTGGTACCGAATGGGGGAACACATGTATAATTGTGTTCCCTGCGAAATGTTGATTTATCAATGCCAAAATGGTATGCTTTTTTTATCGAAATCAACCGAAAAACCCCGGATATCGGAGGGCATAAAATAGAGAAAACAAGAGGACATTTCATTGAATACTACTCATGCAATCAAAGACATCAGTCAAATCCAAACCTTGATGGACGTATATCCGCCTTACTCGAAAAATCGCCTGCTGCTGGAGTACGCCATCCGTACCGGCCTGCGCATCAGCGATATCCTGAACGTGAAGGTGGGGCAAGTGCTGGGGAAAGAGTCGTACCAGATCGTCGAGATGAAAACGGGCAAGAAGAAAGAATTGGCTATCCATGACCGCTTGAAGCAATCCATTTCGGATTATGTTAAAAGGGAAGGGCTGGATGCGACAGATTATTTGTTCTATTCCAACGCCGACAAGAAAAGCCACATAAAGCGCACGCAGGCACACCGCATCATCGCGCATGCCGGGGACATGATCGGCATTACCTTGAGCGCCCACTCGCTGCGGAAAAGCTTCGGCTACCATTCCTACAAGCAGGGCGTCGACATTTCCCTGCTCCAAACAATCTTTCAGCACTCTTCGCAGGCGGTCACGCTCCGCTATATCGACATCACCCAGGAGAACATCAACAACGTATACAAACGCGTCGATTTCGGATTTTAACGCCAATAAAAAAATAACGCGTTTTGAGAGAGTTTCGTGATGGTGGGTACACATTCCCGATTGAAATCGCCTCAAAATGCGTTTCAGCAAAATCATCAAAAAGTGCACCTTGCCATCCAAAACCGGCAGGGTGCACTTTTTTTAAATTGATGGGGATTTATAATCCCATATCTTTTTTCATTTGCTCAAGCTCATCTTCGACAGATGCCGAGCCTTGACTTGCGTATTTTTCTTCCAGCGCCTTCGCTTCGTCGATCGGCGTCATGTTCAACTCGGACATCGCATTCGCTTCATCCAACATTTTGTCGGCTTTTTCTTCCATGCGTTCGAAGGAGCTCATGGCACCTTTCGTGCTCGCGATGGAATCCGTCGCTTTGTTGAGTGTTTCCTGGGTTTTGGCGACCGCCATCTTGGATTTGATCATTTCGCGGCGGGATTTGAGCGTTTCGATGTCAGTTGCCAGTTTATCATGCATCTGGCGCATCTTGACGGCATTTTCATGAGCCGAGGCGTATGAAGTAGCCAATCCTGCACCGACATTTTCCAATTCCTGCTTTTTGGTCAGGAAGATGCGGGCATCGTTCTCATTGCCGGCTTCCAAGGCTTTTTTGGCATAATCGGTGTATTTGATGACCTCCGCCTGATTTTCATCGACTAAACGCTTGGTCCGGGTCTCTTCCGCCATGACGCCGGCCGTGCTTCTTTTGACCTCGGCCAAATCTTCCATCATATCGCGCAGGTATTGGTCGATCATTTTTGCCGGATTTTCCATTTTGTCGATCAAAGCATTGATGTTCGCACTGATGATATCCGAGAATCTTTCTAATATTGCCATTTCAGTTTCCTCCTTATGGGTTCGTGTCATCCTGGGTTTCGTCTTCTGCCTGCGGGGTAGGGCTGGTATCGACTTGCTGCGGGACATCGGCATCATATTTTTTCGTCAGTTCATCCGCTTCGGTATTGCCGAACGTATCCAATGGCGTCTTCAGTATATCTTCCGTTTGCTGGGCTTCAAGGTTCTTTTGTTTTTTGGCATGCCGCCACCATAAGAACAGGAGGGCGAGCAGGATGATGACGCCGAATACCATCAGAACAGCAATCCATGGGGAACGCGTCACTTCCATGATGCGATCAGCGGAATCACGGAATGCATCGCTGAAGAATTCTTCATCCGTTTTACTGTCGTCGTAATAGTAGGAATCGATGTAATCAAGCAAGACATCGCCGGCCTCGGTATCGATGACAGTGGCGGCCTGCGTGCCGACCACATAATAATCCATGTACAAGCTGGGTTGATATTCGAAGAAGACCAACAGCAGATGGGCTTCGTCAGCAAATAGTTCGTCATACTTTTCGTTCGCGAAGCTTTCCAACTCCTCCATCGAAGGATTCGTCGACCCGTTGATATCAGCCGTCAAATACAGATAGGGTTGGACGCCTGTTTTTTCGTAGAAACGCTTCATCCCCGAGGTCAATTCAGAACGGTTTCCGATCCAACCGATCGTGTCTGTGTAATAATCCGTTTCCGTGACCGAACCATCGGGAAGGGGCTCCCGTTCCACTGTAGAAAGGGTGATTTCATTGTCTCCTCCCGACCCGGAAAGCGAAGATCCTGTATTGAAGGAGAAAATCAAGCCAAAAACAATAGCCAAAATAATCACGACCAATGCGATCGTACCACAGCCTAAACCGCAGCCCGGAGCGCCCCTGGGACCTCCTCGAGAATAATTGGGACCACCGGAAGATGGGCCTCTGATAATGGGGCCACTCCTGAAAATCGGACCACTTGAACTGGAACGCGGGATATTAAACCCGCCACCCCCAAATGATCCGCCCCGGCCACCGCGACCGCCTTTGCTGCTGCCGAAGGAACCGCCTCCGAAAGAATTTCCGCGACCGCCGCTGCTGCGGCCTCCGCCACCCCGGCTGCCTCCGAAAGAACCGCCACCTCCCCGAGATCCGCCACCGCCGCCTCTTGCCATATTCTGCACCTCCTTGAGTACTTATTTCCCTCATCAAAGTCAATCTATCACAACCTGCAAACGCTGTCAATTTATAGCAATGGGACAAAACTGACAACATTTACAGCCATCAGAAAATTTCATGTCAGATTTTCTGACGAATAATGTAACAATATCATCGACAAAATCAGAAAGAAACGGTAAGATATGCTTACATAGATTCAACAAATTGATTTAATTGAACGGAAAACTGCATCAGAATCATACTGTTGCGGCAAAATGCGGAAGGGGTGGGCCAAGTGAAGTTGATTGAAGGAACAGAAATAGACGATTTTTTATTTTTGAAGAATGGGAATTCTGAAAGTTTCCGATCTCAGCTGAAACGCGATTTCACAGCGGTGATTTTCTTGAGACATCTGGGGTGCGGCATGAGCCAACTGGATATGCTGAAATATCGTGACGCCCATCAATTCCTTAAAGAACAACGGATTGAAATCATGATGGTGATACAAGGAACAGAAGCCGCAGTTTCCGAAAGAACGGCGAAAATGAATATCCCATTTACCGTCATAGCGGACCCTGAGCAAACGTTGTATCAGCATTTCGATATCCCTTCATCGGAATCGATGCGTGATCTCGTTTATGGTGTTTCCGAAGAAAAACTGCTGGAATTCGAATACTACGGGATCGAATGCCAACGCTTTGAGGGGAACGAACTGCAACTGCAGTCGACAATCGTCGTCGACAGAAGGGGGCAAGTTGTTTTGAGCCATTACTCCGAAAACATCAGCGACGTGCCATCCCCGTCAGAATTGTACCAAATTCTTCAGACAGTGCCTGTAGGAAGCTGAAAACAGAACAATAGAAGCAACCGAAGCGAAAGTGTCCAATTTCTGAAAGAAGGAAAGGGCGCATTTGCTTTTTTGTTATCTCCCTCCAGACGGTATCATTCGTCCAATAAGCACACTTGGTGGTAATATATAGGTGTAAACGACGCTGGAGCATGTCTGGAGCGAGGAGCGATACTATGAAAAACGTAACGGTCAACAGAATAAAATTGGAGCAGTTTTTGCAAGGTCTGAAAGAAAGGGTGACTCCGGAATACAAGATTCATACGGAACAGGATATCCGGACATTCATGGAAGAAATCGTAACAGAGCAAAGGAAAAATGTGAATTACGATGATTTGATCAGGAAGATTCAGTCCTATTCGGGTTGCAATCGTGCATATCTGGAATCCGAGCTCGACATCCGCATGAACAAATTTCCCCATGGGTCTTTAGCCGAACTGGTTGTCAATAGCATGGATACGGATGATTATCTCACCTTGCTGGAAATCGAAAACCCTGTTGCATCAGATTTGGAATTTCTTGAAGAAGTCAAAGAAAAGCTGTTTGCATATTTCGACTGACAACTACGATGCTTGATCAGGCTTATCTGTGATTCGGCGGGATTTTATCCAGTGCATTCAGCTCAGATAAGCCGTTTGTGTTTCGGGATTATGATATAAGATCAACTGTAAGACAGATTCCATTAATTCGCAGCAAATGCCCGCAAATCTTTGAGTTCCTTCTGTCCATGGCTCAATAAATCCAAGGAGCTGGCCTTTCAATAATAATTATCTGCAGCAACCGGCTGTTTCGAGTATATCTTATTCCGTAAATGCCGCTGAGGACTGACTGTTCACCTGATTATTTCGTTGGAATTTCTGCATGTATGGCTCGCTTAATCCTGAATGGCAGCAAATATAAACAATGAATACAGAAATTTAACCATTTGATGCCGATAATGATCAATCGATAATCCTGAACCGGTTCGGGACCGGTAAAAACCTGAAAAACGGGGGATTATGGCCGCATTAAATGCTATCCGGAAAAATCCCATATTCTAGTTTACATAATATATATTATACAAAGTTATATATAATAGTTATCAGAAACCGAAATAATCAAATTCATTCTGACCGCACCGCATAAAAATAGCAAAATTGCGAAATAATCACTATCATCGCAATTTTGCTACATTATGTTATTTATTCGTCATTTTAACTTATTCCGCGCCAACTTCATCATGCATCGAATCAATCGCTGCATACAAGATTTCTTCCGCAATCAAATCTTTTGACCGCACCGAAATTTGGATCGGTTCTTTATCCGCTTGGTAAATGATCACTTCATTTGTATCTTTGTTGAATCCTGCATATTCTTTTGAAACGTCATTCGCTACAATCATATCCGCATTTTTGCGTTTCAGCTTATCCAACGCATAATGTTCGACTTCATGCGTTTCAGCCGCAAAACCGATCAAAAATTGACCCGTTTTTCTATTTCCGAGTTCAGCCAGGATATCCGTCGTTTTCTCCAAAACCAACGTCAAATCCTCGTTCGTTTTCTTGATTTTGACTGACGCTTGCGTTTTGGGCCTGTAATCAGATACAGCCGCTGCCATGATGACAATATCAATATTGTGAAATTTATCTAAAACTGCTGATTCCATCTCTTTGGCCGATTGCACGGATATTGGTTCGACCCCAAACGGAATCGGCAACAGATTCGTTGCGGTGACCAACGTCACTTCAGCCCCTAAGTCACGGGCAGCTTTCGCCAAACTGTAGCCCATTTTGCCGGAAGAATCATTGGTGATGAATCTGACCGGGTCGATGCGCTCTTTCGTTCCGCCTGCCGTGATGAGCACCTTTTTGCCTTTCAAAGGCAGTTCTTTGGCATTATTCAAAACGACCAGCTGCGCTGCCTCCACAATTTTGTCCGGTTCAGGCATGCGCCCTTTGCCTTCGTATCCTTCAGCCAAAAAGCCTGTGTCAGGTTCCATGATTTCATAGCCGTAACTTTTCAGAGTTTCCGTATTCCGTACTGTAGCCGGATTCTCCAGCATATGCTGGTTCATGGCAGGCACGATCAGCCGCGGAGCCGTCGTCGCCAACAGCGCAGTCGACACAAAATCATCGGCAATGCCGTTCGCCATCTTGGCTATGATGTTGGCTGTTGCTGGTGCTACGACGGCAAGTTCCGTCCAGTCGGCCAGATGGATATGGCTGACGAATTGCGCATCTTTTTCGTCGAAGGTGTCTGTGTAGACATCGTTCTTGCTCAGTACCTGAAAAGTCAACGGCGTGACGAATTCCTGGGCGGATGCGGTCATTGCAACTTTAACATCGGCGCCTGCTTTGATGAATTTTCTGACCAGATCGGCTGCTTTGTAGACTGCAATGCCGCCTGTTACATAGATGGTTACTTTCTTGTTTGTTAACAAATTATACGCCCCGCTTACATTCGACTATTTTCCTTGCTTTTTGCCCTCATGGCTATCGATGAAGGCCCTCGCCCGGCTGATGAATTCTTTCAGCACTTTGATCCGGGCATATTCTTTTTGGTTCCCTTCGACAATGATCCATGGAGCATCTTTCGTGTCCGTCCTGGCGACCATTTCATTCATTGCTTCTTCGTACTGCTCGAATTTTTCATGATTTCGCCAATCCTCATCGGTCAGCTTGTGGTTCTTCTCCGGGTCATTTTCCCGGTCTTTGAAGCGCTGTTTTTGTTCTTCTTTGTCTATCACGATCAGGAATTTGATGATCAACAAGCCATCGTGCACCAAATTGTGCTCCAGTTCATTGATTTCTTCGTAGGCAGCGGCCCATCGGTGCTCAGGAGTGAAGCCTTCCACCCGCTCCACCAATACGCGGCCGTACCAACTTCTGTCATAGATGGTCATCTTCCCTTTTACCGGGAAAGTCTGATAGAAGCGCCACAGATAATTAAAGCGGCTCTCGTTTTCCGTGGGAGCTGCCGTCGTGGCGACGTCATAGCTGCGGGGATCGATCAGTCTCGTCAAACGGCTGATTGCACCACCCTTGCCTGCTGCATCTGTTCCTTCGAATACCAAGATACACGGGATTTTTTTCAGCCACATTTCGTAGACCAATTGACCCGCTTCTTCCTGCAGCTTCTCCAACTGTGCTTCATATTCTTCTTCCGTTATGGCAGCTTTCAAGTCGATTTTGGCCAGCGGCTTTTCCTTCAGTCCGGAACGAATCGGCACCGGTGGTTTCTTTTCCGTTTGCTCGAGGTGGCTCTTCAGAGTGCTGCTCGCGATGCTCAGCGCTTCTCGGGAAGCATCTTTCAGGTCTTCCGAAGAAATCACGTGCCATGGTGAGGTCTCGAAATTTGTCATTTCCAATATTTTGTCGAAGTGTTTCAAATATTTAGTGTACTTCTTGAGTTGTTTTTCATCGTCTTTCGTGATCAAAAACTCTCTGTACGGATCGTCTTTGAGTTTCTCGATCCGTTTTTCCATCGTTTTTTCCGAGTGGTGCAGAAACAGTTTCAGGACGATTGTGTTGTCAGCGACCAACATGCGTTCTAGAAAACTGATGTAGCCTAAATGGTGTTCCAAACGTTCATCTTTCACTTTCAAATCGTTCATCAATTCAGAATAGAAGCTGCGGTCAAAAAAGGCTATCCTGCCCTTGCCCGGTAAATTCCTTGCGAAGCGCCATAAAAAAGGGCGCTCTGCATAATCGTCCAATGCATCATCGAAGACGCTTACTTCAAAATAGCGCGGGTCCAATTCCCTTGTCAGGTCCTTCAATATATGCCCTTTTCCTGAAGATTCCCAACCATCGACAATGATCAGCATGGAGGAGTCGCTGGCTACCAGCTTTCTTTGCAAAGCGGCCAATTCACTGCCGAGTTCGGATCTTTTTGTGCCGGATAATGCCGTGTCCTTTTTGTCAAAATCGAAATCTTTTAACATATGCTACGCCACCTTTTCTGCTTTCCACTATTTTATCATAAAACAGATTGATGCAAAGTGATACGGACTAGCTGTTAATTGAAGCAACCCGTTTGAGCGATGCTATTCGGTATAAGGGACAACTTCTAAAGTGACATGATTGTAGTCGCCGATGATTTTTGAAACAGGACAGCGTTTGTGGGCGGATTGCGCAAGTTTCTCGACGTCGGCCAACTCCATGCCTTCGACCGAAATAAAGGCCTTCAAATCGAAATAAAAGCCTTTGCCGTCTTCTTCCCTGCAGAAATCGACATGCACTTCCGCTTTGCTTCGCGCCTCAACTCTCCTTGCCTTAAGCAAAGCCTCGATTGTAGCGTTCAAGCAAGTCGCCCAGGACAAGCCGAATAGTTGTTCCGGATTGAAGCCGGCTAAATCCTTCAGCGGATCAGATGTCTGCAGAGATTCCCCATCCGAAACAGAGACGGTCCCGTTCAAGCCCTCAGCGTTGATTATTTCCGTATGGTATAACGATTTTGTCATTTAATTAGTCCCCTTTCTTGCCGCGGTTTTTGTTGATTGTTTTCTCTATCTTAACACGTTTCCTTTCATTTAGCCGAAAAAAAACAGCACCAAAAGGCCCCGGAAGGACAATTTGGTGCTGTCGGATATTGCGCGATTACGCTATGATCAGTTGTTCAAGCAAATCAGGTCTGAACCCGAAAAATGGCTCAACGCCATCAAAGACGACTACCGGCAAAGATTGGAAACCCAATTCTTTGACTTCGGCCAAGGCCGCTTCGGATTCCTGGATGTCCTTGATCTCATATCGAATGCTGTTATCATCCAAAAATTTCTTCGTGAAATTGCACTGCATGCAATTTGGTTTTGTGTATACTGTGACATTCTTGTTGGACATGACGGTTCCCTCCATTGGTTATCCGATAATAATTTTCTTTTCGGATAAAGTTCATGGATACATCATACAGTATTATCGATTGAAAAACAAACCATATCTGGTGTTTCACGACAAAATGGATCAGTCCAGATCGATGGAAAGTTCCTGCGCGCCGGTCAAGGATTTGATTTTTTCGTAAACGAAATTCATGCTTGGCGGGAAGAAAAGCATGCTTAGAATAGTCCCTTCACGCACGGTGATGGCCGTGCCGGTTGAAAAGGCGATCAGCAACGCGGATGCGATCAACAGCACATCGACCAATTGGCGTACTTTCCCAAAGTTGAAGCCAAAACGGTTACTGAAGGCCATACAAGCGCCCTCCAACGGCATATTGATGTAATTCAAAGCCATCATCGATCCGACGCCGATTGCGGCTATGATGCCGCCTAAAATGACCATTGCGATCTTGACCCAGTACTGGTCGATCGTCACGCCGGAAAATACGGTATAAAGCATCAGGTTCATCACTTGTCCAAGTATCAATGTGACAGGAATCTGAAATAATTGTCTGAGCGAAAAATCTTTTTTCATCAAAAGCCATTGGATGCCTACACATATGATATTCAGTATAATCGCCAGTGTTCCGATTTTGATGCCGGAAAGTTGGTTGATGCTCATGTTAAGGGCTTCGTAGGCACCAACGCCGACATTGGCTTTCACTGTGATGCTCGCTCCGATAGCGGTTATGATGACCGCTGCGACAACCAATAACATGTTCTTTAAGTGTTTCGTCATTTTTTCACCTATCCATTCATTATTCTGCTAAGTCATTATAAAGAAATAAGCAACGAATTGCAATTCGTTGCTTACTCCGGATCTTCTATTTATTTTGAGTAGACAACTTTTCCGTCCACTAGTGTATAAAGCGTTTCGCCTTTGACTTTCCAGCCGGTGAATGGCGTATTTGTGGCTTTCGAAAGGAAGTCTTCGCTGCGGATTTCGTATTCATTATCCAAATCGAAGATGGCGATATCCGCTTGGGAACCGATATCCAGCGTTCCAGCTTCCATGCCGAACAATGCTGCCGGTTTGATGGTCATCCAATCAACCAGTTGTTTCAAGGTGAAGACGCCGCCCAACACAAAGTTGGAATACATCAGTTGGAAAGCAGTCTCGATGCCGACGATGCCGAACGGTGCACCGACCATGCCACCTTGCTTTTCTTCTTCGCCGTGCGGTGCGTGATCGGTTGCGATGCAGTCGATTGTGCCGTCAAGCAAGCCTTCGATCAAGGCCGCACGGTCTTCGGCACCGCGTAAAGGCGGGTTCATTTTGTAGATGGCGGTATCCGATGGGATCGAACCATCCACCAAAATCAAGTGATGCGGAGCAACCTCGGCAGTGACATGGATTCCTGCGCGTTTGGCATCACGGATGACGCGTACGCTCTCTTTCGTGGAAACGTGGCAGACATGGTAATGACAGCCTGTCGCTTCCGCCAAAAGTACGTCGCGGGCGATTTGCGTCGATTCCGTCACGCTCAAGATGCCAGGAAGATCCAATTCGTCGGAACGGGTGCCTTTATGCATCACGCCTCCGAACAGCAGGGAATCGTCCTCTGTATGCGCAACAAGCGCGGCATTATTCTTTGCGGCTTCCTGCATCGCCAAATACATCGTTCCGGCCGTTTGGACACCGACACCGTCGTTTGTGAAGGCGAAAGCACCGGCTGCCAACAATTGCTTCTGATCGGTCAGGACGTCGCTGCGCAAGTTCTCGGTGATGGGCGCATATTGTTTGACTTTGATGATGGCTGTATCAGCAATCAGTTGTTGGATGTTTGAGAATTTTTCTGCCGTATCCGGAACGGGGTTTACGTTCGGCATTGCGCAGACAGTCGTGAAGCCTCCGCGGGCAGCTGCCTGTGTGCCTGTTTCGATGGTTTCTTTATAGGTGAAGCCTGGTTCACGCAAATGTACGTGCACATCTACCAATCCTGGAGTGACCAGACCGCCCTTGGCATCGATGACTGTTGCATCCGCAGCCGTTACCTGCAGATCCTGTCCGATTGCGGCTATTTTATCGTCTTTCACATAAATCTCTATAGGAATAAGTTCCTCTTTTTGACCCAACATTTTCGCATTTTTTATCCAAACTGACATGTGATCCCTCCACTGGTGAATTGTTATGTTTATACCTTTGTCGTTCTTCCGTTCATGATGGCTTCCAAGATGGCCATTCTGGCAAAGACGCCATTTTTCATTTGCGTCACGATCCGCGAGCGGCGGCATTCCACTAGGCTGTCCGCCAATTCCACGTCGCGGTTGACAGGCGCGGGATGCATGATGATGGCCGTTTCCTTCATGCGGGCTTCCCGAGCGACAGTCAGTCCGAATTGATCCAAGTACTCTGCTTTTGTATAGCGCATTGCTTTTCCGCCATGGCGCTCCGTCTGGACGCGGAGCAGCATCATGACATCGACTTCTCCGATGATGTCATCAATGTCCATGTGCGTGCCGTATTTGTCGAAAGTAGGATCGTACCACTCTTCAGGCCCCGTGAAATAGACGGTCGCTCCGAGGCGTTGCAGCATCTGCATATTTGTTTTGGCAACGCGCGAGTGCGACAGGTCACCGCAGATGGCCACCTTCACTCCGCTGAAAGTATGGAACTCTTCGTAGATCGTCAACAAGTCAAGCAAGCACTGGCTTGGATGCTGGCCTGCCCCGTCTCCGCCGTTCACGATGGATGCGGTAATGCCCGGGCTTTCGATCAATTCCTGGTAATAAGCTTCTGCGCTGTGGCGGATAACGACCACATCCACACCGATCGCCGATAAGGTCAGGACCGTGTCATAAAGCGTTTCGCCTTTGCTGACGCTGCTGGTCGAAGTGTCAAAACCGATGACTTGCATCCCCAACTTGTGTTCCGCCATTTCAAAGCTTTTGTGTGTGCGTGTGCTGTTCTCGAAAAACAAGTTAGAAGCGTAGGTTCCCGCAGTCAAATTTCTGTCCGGTTGGACGCCGTTTTTGAATTCGGATGCACGCAGGATCAAGGACATGATTTCCAGATTCGTGAGTTCCTCGACACTTACAAAGTTTTTTAATGCGATCTGATTTGTAGTCTGCATCATTTCAAAGCCCTCCAGTTAGTTTTTTTGTGAATGGAGGCAAAAAGAACCCGAAGAATTTGTAAGCTCTTCAGGTTCTAGGCCAGCCGCTCCCGGATTTGGATACAGAGCGGCCATCTAGTGACCTTGCGGGCCTCACAGGACCCCCTTAAAGTCTCACATTCGCTATTAAATTGTGCGCTAGGATAAATTTCCAGAAAAAAAGCCCATGGTCAAAGAGACAATGGGCATAAAGTCATGATGAAGGCGCAGTACGCCTGATATGCTCCTTAGTAGTCTCTCTGGACTCTCGTTAAAGGAAATTCATTCTGTTGCTAAAATAATAACGCGCACAGGCGCTTTTGTCAATGCTGGCCAAGCCGATGCGGTGTTTTTTCTCCATCAAGCAAGATCCAGTGCCCTCAACCGATGCGGATCGGCTTGGAACGGTCATCATGTCCGATGAAGGCTGTTTCCCACAACGGGAACCCGTACCGCGAAGCGTAATTCCGGCATACAGCCAGAAAAGCAGCCCTTTTCCCGTCCAAAGCCATTTGCGTGAATTGTCCGATCAGCATACCGTTTATTTTTTCGAACGCGCCCAATTGTTCCAGTTGCGCCAACCCGCTGCACATCGCTTCGTACCTGCCGCCTGCTGATTCGAGGACCAACACTTTGTTTTCCAATTCCGGCCAATAGGGGGTCCCTGCCAGCTTCAGCAAGCAGCGCAGGTTCCCGCCTGCAAAAACGGCCGAAGATTGTTCAGAGGCGTTGTCACCGGCTATTTCGAATGTACGGATCCAGTCTGAATCAGTACGGCTGGATAAATCATGGATGGCTTGAGTCTGGAAGGCTTCCTCCTGACTCGCGAGCACCTTTGGATTATAGAGGATATTCTGGATGCCGGTTTTAGCCTGGATGGCATTCACGATAACGGTATTGTCGCTATAGCCAAAGTAGGGTTTTTGATTATTTTTGATGATCTCAAAATCGAGATATGGCAATATTTCGTTGGCCAAATCCCCGCCGGACAAATCAAATATCGCTTTTACGCTCGCGTCGGAGTAAAGGGACAACAAAGCCCCTGCACGGGATGCAGGGGCCTCGGTTTGCTGTGTCTCTTTATCCTGGAAAAGAGAATCACTCAATACGGTCTCAAGGCCAAAATCAGCCTTTAACTTCCGTCTGAGCGACGAAACCATTTCCAGCGAGCGATCACTATTCGCCAATCCGTTCGAACAGCTGATGAAGCCGATCGCATCTCCCGGACGCCACATAAAGATCACTACCTTTCTGTCAGACCAAAGTGTCCTGTATGGATAACTCCTGAAGTTCAGCAAATATTTTTTCGGGCGTCAATGATTTTTTCATCTCAGCGTCATAATCCTTCATGATTTGACCGTGGTGCAGCACCAGCATGCGATTTCCGTAATGGAGGGCGTCCTGCAGGTTATGGGTGATCATGATGCTGGTCAGATTGTTGTCGATGACTTGTTGATTCGTCAATTCCAGAACCAATTTTGCCGTTTTCGGATCCAGCGCTGCCGTATGTTCATCCAGCAGCAGAATGTCCGGTCTTTTCATTGTTGCCATAAGCAAAGCGATGGCTTGTCTCTGGCCACCCGACAACAGCCCGATTTCTGAGCCCATCCGGTTTTCCAGGCCTAAGCCCAATTTTTTCAGTTCCTCTTTGAAGAATACTTTTTCTTCATGCGAAGTCCCGAAACGCAACGTCCGTTTTTGGCCTCGGCGGTATGCCAAGGATAAATTTTCCTGCACCGTCATCCGTGGGGCTGTGCCCATTTTCGGATCTTGGAAGACCCTGCTGATGTATGGCGCGCGTTTATCTTCTTTTAAAAATGTAACATTTTGTCCGTTTACGATGATGTCGCCTGTGTCAGGCAGGAAGTTTCCGGAAATGGCGTTCAACAAAGTTGATTTTCCGGCTCCGTTGCCTCCGACCAAAGTGATAAAATCACCTTGTCTGACTGTCAGATTGACGTCCTGCAGGGCGTTGACCTGATTGGGTGAACCAGGGTAGAACGTTTTGGAGACATGTGACATCGTCAACATCGCTTCCTGATTAGTCATTTCGCTTCACCTTCTTCCGCAATGAGTACATGTAATAGGTTTCCTTGATTTTCGGCAATGCCAAGAAGAAAGTCAACAATACAGCTGAAATCAACTTGAAGTCATTCGGGTTCATGCCCGCTTCCAATACCATCACCATAATCAGACGGTACAGGACCGAACCTAACATCAGGCAAACCAATCGCATTTTGAAAGAGACATTCGTGAACAGTACTTCACCGATGATGATGGAAGCAAGACCGATGACGATCGTTCCGATCCCCATGCTGATGTCGGCATAGCCATTGTCCTGCGCGATGATGGATCCAGCCAATGCGACGATACCGTTCGAAATCATCAAGCCGACGATTTTCATCGTGTTTGTGGAAATGCCCAGCGATCGGGCCATCGCTTCGTTGTCACCTGTTGCGATGATAGCTTGACCGAATTCCGTTTTGAAAAAGATGACGTAGAGGCCAATGATCAGGACGACTACCATCAAGCCCAACGTGATGGTGTCGAAATGTCTGGGAAGATTCATGTTTTTGAAAACTGTGAAAATCGTATCCTTGCCCAACAGGCTGATGTTCGCTCTCCCCATCACGCGCAGGTTGATGGAATAGAGACCAGTCATCGTCAAAATACCTGCCAAAAGGCTGGGAATCTGTAGTTTTGTGATCAAAAATCCAGTGATCAGCCCGGCTGAACTACCGGCAATGATGGCAAATATAATTGCGATATAAGGATTGGCCCCTAAAGTGATGGCTTGGACAGCCACAGCCGCACCGAGGGGAAACGCGCCCTCGGTAGTCATGTCGGCCAAATCCAAAATGCGGAAACTTACAAATAAACCCAGTGCCAGAATACTCCAAAGCAACCCTTGGGAGACGGCGGAAATAATCATATTCATTCAGTCTACTCTCCTTCTCCTACAAAGATGGCATTCTGCGCGATATCATCGGGAATCGTGATGCCCAATTGATCGGCTTTCGCTTGATTGATGACCAGTTGGATCCCGGTCGCGTATTGTACAGGATAAGTGGCGGGATCGGCTCCAGCCAGGATATCAGCCGCCACAGCGCCGGTTTGCGTACCCAACGCATATTGATTCAAACCGATTGTCGCCAAACCGCCTTCTTCTACCATCGTGTCCACGGCAGGGAACACCGGAATATTGTAGGCATCCGCTACCGGGATAAGTGTTGCTAAACCACTTGCGATAGTGTTGTCTGTCGGTACATAGATGGCATCCACTTCAGAAGCAAGACTTTCAGCGACTTGCGCGATATCGTTCGTGGAAGTGACTGTTTTCGTGATTGTCTTCAATCCTAATGAGGCGGCGATTTCCTCAGCCTCTTTAGCGGAACTGATTGAATTGTCCTCTGCCGACGAATAGAGGATACCGATCGTTTCTGCATCAGGAAGCAATTGCTGGATCAGAACAAATTGATCGCGTGCCGGAGTTTTGTCGCTGACGCCGGTGATGTTGCCGCCCGGTTCTTCCAATGATGCAACAAGGCTGGCAGCCACCGGATCCGTGATGGCTCCCAAAATGATCGGAATATCGCTGGATGCATTCGCCAACGCCTGTGCCGCAGGGGTAGCAATGCCGATCATGATATCAGCATCATTCGAAACGAACCGCTCCGCTATTGACTGCATGTTGGACTGATCGCCTTGCGCATTCTGGAAATCGATCGTTGCCGTTTCCCCGTCCACATAGCCGGCTTCTTCCAATTGGTCGATGATGCCTTCCCCGATCTGATCGAGTGCCGGGTGGGTCGTCAATTGCATGATGCCGATGTAAGGCAAATCCGGATTGATGCTGTCTGCGGTGCTGGCCGCTGAACCGTCCGAAGAGGTGTCCGAATTATTGGCATCCGTATTGCCGCAGGCCATCAATACTGTCGCTGCCATAAGGGTCAAGATGCTTGCGCGTGCTCTGAATAATTTTTTCATTTCTGATTCCTCCAATTTTTCTGCTTCTTATTTTGTAAAAAGGTGATAAAAAAGCCGCCATCTGAACCAAGTATGGCGGCTGAATACAGAAAACGCCACACAGACCGATATTGTCTATGTGGCGGCTTAATATCTTTAGTAATCCACATAGATACTGTTCAGATGTTTCATCTGAGGCTGTATCTACGGACAATCAATACGTCACAAAGAACAACCTACTCCACGTGGCTTTGCCAATCGAAAAAATTCACTTTGGAAACGCGTGTATGTGCTGACATGATTGATTGCTCCTTTATGCTTGATAATTCAATAGTAACCAATGGGAAAAACAAAGTCAAGAGTAGGATTAGAAAAAGATGAGGTATTCTCATGTTTCCTTCCGTTTCCTTTCCGCAAAACAAAAAGCATGATCAAGGAACCACCTTGTGATCATGCTTTTTGTTTTGATTGTCCCAAAAAACTTCGGGGGAAGTTCAGGTTGGCTTTCGAAATGATTTCACCTATTCTGCGTATACGTGTAATCGAAGGGTGCTGAATAAAGGATGGATATGCATTGAATAATGGCAGTACACGTTTGCTGATTCAGCTGATGAAAAAATGAGCAAAACACCATACTTCGCAATCTTGTTGATTCATCCATTACGTACTCCATCCCCCCAAGGCTATTTCTCTTCACCACAAACAGTAATGAGATTTGTAATATGCGACAAGCCCCAAGTTCAGTTGTCGCGATGGATTCAGTTTGGATATCGCAAGCCTTTTCTTCTGAAACACCGCATGAAGTAAAGTTGATGACTTTCTGTCAGTGGTTATGAACGAACAGCAGGCCCCCATTTTGATGGGCTCCAATCATAATGGTGCTGACATTCAAAAACACACGATGACAATCGAGTTGCAACCGCTTCCATGTTTCGATTACTTTCTTAGTATAAGTCATCCTCATCTTAAAAGCAACATTAATTGTTATTTTATTTACTTTTTAATTCCCAGCTTCCAAAACCAGCCTGCCCCCTGTCCCGGATTAATGTCCTGCAGTGTCATCTGATGGAACGGATTTCTTGAAATCAGTCGCGCTGAGAATCCCGGCAAAAAACGCCGTAAACACTTATGTATAAGCATTTAATCGTACTATTTTTACACTGTATCCACAGGTTCCATACGTTTTTCGCGAGAGATATCGGACACATTATACATAGGTGTTTATTAAAATCCAAGAAATTAAAAAAACGAACTAAAATGTCACTATGTTGTTTGTCCTGCTGGTAAACTAACAGTATTTTGTTTCATACACGTCCTTGCCCGCTTGGGCGTCTGAACATCCGTTTTTTCGGACCCGGCATTTGTCTTAATGCACGGGTGCAAGTCACAGAGGATTCTTTATCCAATCCGGACTCAGCTCCAACCTTCTGGATTGATGATCCACATCAGGCCCGGTCATTTTTTTAAATCGCCGTTCGGAACATATGTTTATTTTCGGATATCCTTTTTTCAGAAATATAAAAGTAAAACCCCGAAATTTTTCGCATATTTTTTCTTCACCCTAACATTTCCATAACATTTGAAACTTATGTTTATTTTTTTGTTCGTTAATATGACACGAAGAAGAAACAAGCCAGACGCCGGAGATGATATGATATAATGAAAGGCGTATATTGAAATGTACTAGGAGGTGTTCTCATGTCTTTTGATGGTGTATTTACACGTGCCATGGTCAAGGAATTGAACCGCGACCTGGAAAACGGCAGGATCAGCAAGGTCTATCAACCGTTTCAACACGAAATTATTCTTACCATACGAGCAAATCGGAAAAACAAACGGGTATTGCTATCGGCTCACCCATCCTACGCTCGGATACAAGTAATCAATGATAACTTATCCAATCCTGATTCAGCGCCCAATTTTTGTATGGTGCTGCGCAAAAATCTAGAGGGTGCCTACATCGAAGACATCAAACAATTGGGCAATGACCGGATTATCATTTTCTCGTTCCGGAATTTCGATGAACTCGGCGACCAGCGCCAGATGGAATTGATCATCGAATTGATGGGTCGCCACAGCAACATCTTCCTGATCGATAAGCAAACCAGGATGATCATCGATTGCCTGAAGCATGTGCCGTTTTACCAGAACAGCTTCAGGCCATTGCATCCAGGTGTCGCCTATCGGTTGCCGCCTCATCAGGACAAAGCGAACCCTTTTGAGATGGACAAGGAGGAACTGGCATCTGTCGCGGCCACATTCAGCGATGAATTACCGCTGTTCAAATCCCTGCAAGGAGCTTTTCAGGGCTTGGGCAGCGATTCCGCAATGGAAATCAGCTATTATACGGAGCAGGATGGATTGTCTGCAGCGGATGCGATTCTCGCATTTAAACAACAGCTGGACACAGCTATCCCGACATTGACCGAGGAATCCGCAAAGAAACAACATTTTACCCCCTTCCCGTTCCGTAGTCTTCCGGGAGAGAAAAGGCATTACGACAGCCTCAGCGAATTGTTGGACGCCTACTATGATGAAAAAGCATCCCGGGACCGCATCAACCAAGTGGCTTCCGAGCTGCTCCATATCGTCAACACGGAACGCAAGAAGAACCAGCTGAAGCTGAAGAAGCTGGACCAGACGCTGTTGGAGACGGAAAAAGCTGATGTCTACCGGATCAAGGGAGAGATCTTGACGGCCTATCTGCATCAAATGAAAAAAGGCGATCTGGAAGTGACGCTCAACAACTTCTACGATGATGAGAATCCGATCACGATTGCTTTGAATCCAGCGCTGACCCCTTCCCAGAATGCCCAAAAATACTTTTCCAAATATCAGAAGCTCACCACTGCCGTCACATACGTGAATGAGCAGATCGAGCAGACCCATGCGGAGAACGAGTATCTGGAATCCATCGAAACGCTGATCCAACTCTCCGATCCGCAGGACTTGGAGGACATAAAGGACGAGCTGCGCGAATCCGGATATTTGAAGAAAAAGTACAAAGGTAAACAGAAAAAGCACAAAACCAGCAAGCCCCACAAATTCCTGTCATCGGACGGCACGACCATCCTGATCGGAAAGAATAATGTGCAGAACGACCAATTGACGCTGAAGACGGCAAAAAAATCGGATATTTGGCTGCATGCGAAAAACATACCCGGTTCGCATGTCATCATCGAAAGCAATCACCCTTCCGAAGAGACACTCTTTGAAGCGGCGAGCTTGGCCGCCTATTATTCCAAGTTCCAGAATTCTTCGAACGTCCCTGTCGACTACGTTGCGGTCAAGAACATCCGCAAACCAAACGGCGCGAAACCCGGCTTCGTCATCTACGAAGGCCAAAAAACCCTTTATGTGACGCCGGATAAGGAATTGGTCCGGACGCTGAAGGCTGATTGAGAGAAGGTTTCCGTGGTGTCGCAAGATCGATAATACAAAGCACGCTTCTCCCGAAGCGCGCAATGAGTAGGCTGTCTCGAAATGAGGCAGCTTCTTCTTTGTGGTTTGTTGGTATGATTGTCTGGTCTGGGGACAAGGGTTCGTGTCTATGATTTTGAGTGAGATTCCCCGCCAAAATGTCTTTTGACGGGGAATCTCGTGTTGTCCGCGGACGTTTTTCCCCGCCAAGGTTGTTTTGGCGGGTTTTATGACTGTGATTTGAACTGATTTTCCCCGCCTAACCGCTTTTGGCGGGTTTTTTCTGAGCATAAATTCAATTCCAATGAAAAAGGGGCTGTATAAAACCAGAAAGTACTTTTCTGATTTTGATACAGCCCCTTTTTCATTGGCGAGAACTAAAAAAACGAAAACCGTAATGATTTCGCATCCGATTTCCGTTCAGAGTGGGTTGATAATGTTCCCCACAAGATTGGCTCACCAACCCCTGCCAATAGTCCCATCATCCCTATTTTCACCTATTGATCGTCTCTTTAACCACTCACCGATCGACATAATTATGGCCTTTTTCTTTTCGAACTGGAGGGTATGCCCAAACCCATGCGGTATTTCGCCACCGTCCTGCGGGAGATGTCGATCCCCTGCGCGGCGAAATGATCGGCAATCACCTGATCGGAAACCGGTTTTGCCTTTTCTTCGCGGCCGATCATTTCCTTTATTTCGGTTTCGATGACGATGGATGAGATGGCTACCTGATCCCCGTCATCCTTCTTCATAAAACCGCTCCGGAAGAAAAAGCGCAATTCAAAGATGCCTTTCGGGGTCGCCATGTATTTGTCGTTCACGACCCGGCTCACCGTCGAAATACTCAGGTCCGTTAGTTTGGCGATGTTTTTCATCGTCATAGGCTTCATCGACGAGACTTTTTCCAAGAAATAATCTGCCTGCAGCTGCAGGATGGCTTCCGTTATTTTGATGACGTTCTGTGTCCGTTGGAGAACACACTGCTGGATCCAGGAAATTTCTTTCTTTTTTTCTTCCAGATAACGTTTCATGTCTTTATCCGCCAACGCCAGCAATTCACTGTAATAGTCTTCGTTGAATGCGACCGATGGCAGGCCGCTTTGATTGAACGAGACGTCCAATCTGCTGTCCTCGGCTATGGCTACATAGATATCCGGCTCGATGAAGACCGTCTCCTCGAATGCGGTCTCCCACTGCAACTTCGTCTTCAGCTTGCTCATGTAAGTGATGATTTCGATCAGTTCGTCATGGTCAATCTCCTCAGCGTCCATAATCGACTCCAAGCGATAAGTAGACAGCTCCTTGAAATAATTTTCCAGTATGTAGTAAGCCAGCGGGGGCGACTGTTCGTCCCTTTCGGTCTGCAGCATCAGAAACTCCTGCAGGTCGCGGGCACCGACACCTGGAGGATCCAACTGCTGCAGGAGCGTCAAGGCATCCAGCATTTCCGCTTCGCCGGCGGAAGTTGCCTCCGCAGCCTCTTCCAGCTTGATATCCAAATAGCCATCATCCGTCACGTATCGGATGAGGAACAGAACCAGCTGCCTGAGCGGCGTGTTTTTCATGTTCAGATAGATCTGTTCATGCAGAAAATCATAGAGCGACTGGTTCTTGCTTTCCATTCGTTCATACCAAGGCGTCTGATTATCCGCCGTGTAAACATTGGAGACTGCCACCACGCCTGTGTCCGATGCCCGCTTTTTGATGTCCATCAACGGATTCCCCAATGCCTTGTCCTCTATGTAGGCAGAAAGTTCCGACATGGGCATCTGCAAAATGTGCAATGCCTGTCGCATCTGCTGCGTCATCCGAACCGATTGCTGCTGCGTCTGCTTCAATTGGAATTTTTGCATTGCCATCATTTTCACCTCCTCTCGTACTTTTCGAAAAACACATGCATCCAGTATACCACCATTAGAGCGCTTACTTGTAAAAAATAATGAGAAAACCCGGCAAACAAGATTCCAGATCTTGTTTGCCGGGTTTGACTTGATAACTATTCGGGCGCGGGATTAGCCCTTGAACCAGTTCTCAGGGTCTTTGCTCCAGTCTTTCAATAATTCCAATTCTTCTTCGGAGATGTAGTTCGTTTCATGGGCAACTTCCAGCAATGTGCTGTAGTTGGACAATGTGTCGATCGCAAGGCCGGCATCGGCGAAGTTTTTCGTTCCTTTTGCCAATTCGTAAGTGAAGATGGCGACGCAGCCCAATACGTTTGCGCCTTCCAATTCAGCTGCTTTGGAAGCTTCGATGACGCTGCCGCCTGTTGAGATCAAGTCTTCGACTACGACCATTTTTTGGCCTTCAGTGATTTTGCCTTCGATTTTGCGGCCTGTTCCATGGTCTTTCGCTTTGCTGCGGATGTAGACCATCGGCAAGTCCAAAATGTCAGCGATCCATGCAGCATGCGGGATGCCTGCTGTCGCAGTTCCGGCAACCACTTCTGCATCCGGGTATTTTTCTTTGATCAGATCAGCCAAGCCTTGCGCAATCTGTTTGCGCACAGCCGGGTAGCTCATGGTGACGCGGTTATCGCAATAGATCGGGCTTCTGATGCCTGATGCCCAAGTAAAAGGGTCCTGAGGGCTCAAGCTCACTGCTTTGATGTCCAATAATGATTTTGCTACTTCTTTTGCTATCGTCATTTTATTCCGCTCCATTCCATTGATTCTTGATTTCGTGATAGGCTGCAACCGGATCCGCTGCTTGAGTGATCGGACGACCGACTACGATGAAGGTTGAACCGATTTCTCTTGCGCGGCCCGGTGTCGCTACGCGCTTCTGGTCCCCCACCGCACTGCCGGCCGGGCGGATCCCCGGTGTCAAGCAGATGAAATCTTCATTCGTGTGGTCCTTGATCATGCGCGCTTCCCATGCGGAACAGACGACGCCATCGAGTCCGGATTTGCAGGTCAGATCCGCGTAATGCAGGACGCTTTCCTGCAGGCTGACTTTGATCAGCTGTTCCGTCTGCATCGCTTCTTCGGAAGTCGAAGTCAATTGCGTGACCGCAATCAGTTTCGGGACGGCGCTTCCTTCCGGTGTGCCGGCGATCAGGCCTTCTTTGGCGGCTTTCATCATTTCCGAACCGCCAGCCGCATGGACATTGACCATATCGATATCCAAAGCAGCCAAGCCTTTCATGGCGCGATGAACCGTGTTCGGGATGTCGTGCAACTTCAGATCCAAAAAGATCTCGTGGCCCAGATTTTTGATCCATTTCACGATTTCCGCTCCATGTTGGTAATAGAGTTCCATACCCACTTTGACATAAAGCGACTCATCTTTGAATAACAAAAGGAAGTTCTTGATTTCTTCGCTCGTTGAAAAGTCCAACGCTATTATCGGTTTATCGTTCATTCAGGATGCCTTCTCTCACTTCATTGATTAATTCCTGCAGACTGCTGATGCCCAGTTCGTCCATGCGTTGCGGAAGCTGTTCGATCAGTTTCGGGCAAACGAAGGGATCGGTGAAATTGGCCATGCCGACGCCGACTGCGCTTGCTCCTGCCATGAACATTTCCAGCACATCATCCACCGTATAAACGCCGCCCATCCCGATGATCGGAATATCGACTGCGCGTGCCACTTGATAGATCATGCGGATCGCTACCGGTTTGATGGCAGGACCGGAAAGTCCGCCTGTCTTGTTGGCGATGATCGGTTTGCGCGTGTGCAGATCGATGCGCATGCCCACCAGCGTGTTGATCATCGAAATACCGTCCGCTCCGGCCGCTTCAACGGCTTTGGCGATTTCCACGATATCCGTTACGTTCGGTGACAGTTTGACGTAAACCGGAACTGTTGAACCTTCTTTGGCCGCACGGGTGACAGCAGCTGCCATCTCCGGGTCGGTTCCGAACTGCAATCCACCTTTGTGGACGTTCGGGCAAGAAATGTTCAATTCGATCGCTTTGACGTTCGGCGATTGGGAAACGGCTTTGCAGACTTGGTAATAGTCATCGACCGTGTTTCCGGCAACGTTCGAGATCAAAGGCACATCGTATTTTTCAAGCGCCGTGTGCTTCTGTGCAACAACGACCTCCACGCCTGGGTTCTGCAATCCGATGGCATTCAGCATGCCGGATGGCGTTTCCGCCAAACGCGGCGTGGCATTGCCTTTGCGGGGCTCAAGCGTCGTCGCTTTCGTCATGATGGCGCCCAACAGGCTCAGGTCGTAAAACTTGCCGTAATCCTCGCCGAAGCCGAAACATCCGCTCGCTGGGATAATCGGGTTTTTCAATTCCAAACCGGGTAAACTGACTGCTAATCGATTCATAGTACTATCTCCTCTGCTCTGAAGACCGGTCCTTCGACACAGACTCTGTAATTATCGTAAGCGGATGTGCTGTTTTTCTTGTCGCAGACGCAGCCGTAGCAAGCTCCGATACCGCAAGCCATCCGTTCTTCCAACGAAAGGTAGGTAAGGCTTGGATCAAATGTCTTCGCTACCGCCACCAACAAGCCTTTCGGACCGCAAGCGAAGACTGCGTCCGGAACAAAGCCGTCCAGTTCATCGAAGTATTGCGTCACGAAACCTTGCTTGCCGTAGCTGCCGTCATCTGTGGCGATGTTCACTTTGCCGAACGCCGCGAATTCTTCCTCATAGAATACTTCCTCTTTGTTTTTGAAACCGAAGCAGCTGACAACATTGATGCCTTTCGCATGCAATTGTTTCGCCAATTCATAAAGCGGGGGAACGCCGATGCCGCCCCCGATCAGCAAAGCATTCTGCCCTTCTGCGAGCATGTCGATCGGATAGCCGTTGCCCAACGGCCCCAGGATGTCCAATTCATCGCCTACTGTAAGCTGGCTGATGATGGTAGTGCCTTTTCCTTCGGTACGGTAGATAATGACGCATTCTTCCTTTTCGGCATCGATTGAAGCGATGCTGATGGGGCGTCTCAAAAGCAGTTCATCCCCTGGGACACGGATATGCAAAAACTGATCCGGTGCGCCCATCTCATTCACTAATGCACCTTTCAGGCGCAATTCGAAGATATCTTTTGCGATTTCTGTCTGACTGACGACTGTCATCATAGCTTGACTCATAATAATTTTCCTCCTTAATTTTGGCAAAATAAGGTGATCTCAAAATATGCGATGGAGCAAGCTTCAAAGCAAATTCTTCTGTGTCTCTCGGGACACAGTTAAAGAATCACCGACCTATTTGTTTACGCTCTGATCAATGTAACTTTTTCGATGCCGTCGACTTCATCCAAACGGACGGAAATCTGTTCCGCCTGGGATGTCGGAATGTTCTTGCCGACGTAATCCGCCTTGATCGGCAGTTCCCGATGGCCTCTGTCGATCAGGACCGCGACCGTGATGCGTTTCGCTCTCCCGAGATCCATCACCGCATCCATGCCGGCGCGGATCGTGCGGGCGGTGAACAGGACGTCATCCACCAACACGACATGCTTGCCGGCAACCGAAAACGGAATGTTCGTCTCGTGCAGCACCGGATTCTCATTCGTGTCGCGGTGCACATCATCGCGGTAAAGCGTGATGTCCAACTCGCCTACAGGAACCTCGATGCCTTCAAAATCTTTGATCCGTTCTGCGATGCGCTTGGCCAGGTAGATGCCGCGCGTCTTGATTCCCACCAAAATCAGGTTCTTGGTGCCGTCGTTCTTTTCCAATATCTCATGTGTGATGCGGGTCAGCGCGCGTTTCATCGTCTGGGCATCCATGATTTCGATTTCTTCTGCCATGTCCACTACTCCTTCATCGTCAATAATGAAAAAAAATACCCTTATGCATGTGGGCATAAGGGTACAGTCACGTGACGCTATACAAAATGTGATGCACCTTTTAGCCTCTCTGGACTATTTTAAAGGTTCCTTCAATATTACTGTAATGATAACGAATAGAGCCGTTGCTGTCAATCAGTTTTTGCGCAGTTCCCCCAGTTTTTCACTGTAGAAATCCGGCAGAGGTGCTTCGAAGTGCATTTTCTCGCCCGTCGTCGGGTGGATGAAGCCCAAAGTGGCCGCATGCAGATATTGGCCATGGCCGCTGAGCGTTTCAGCCGGTCCGTACATAGGATCTCCAGCCACCGGATGGCCGATGTATTTCATGTGCACGCGGATCTGGTGCGTCCGGCCGGTTTCAAGGCGCAACTTCAGCAAGGTGAAATCACGGAAACGCTCGATGACCTCAAAATGCGTCACTGCCTTTTTGCCGCCGTCAGCCACTGTGCGTTTCTTGCGGTCGATCATCATCCGGGCGATCGGCGCATCGATGGTGCCGTCTTCATGTGGGATCACGCCATGGACCAAAGCAAGATAGGCCCTTTCCATCGTGTGGTTCTCCAGCTGTTCCGCCAATTTCTGGTGCGCTTCGTTCGTCTTCGCGACGACCAATAACCCGGATGTATCCATGTCGATGCGGTGAACGATCCCCGGACGGATATTGGCTGTGCCGTCGGATAGCGCGTTTACGTGGAACAACAAGCCATTGACCAAGGTGCCGGAAAGATGCCCTTTGGATGGATGGACAACCATCCCTGACGGCTTGTTGACGACCAACAGCGCCTCGTCTTCGTAGATGACATCCAATGCAATATCCTCTGGCGTTACATTGATTTGTTCCGGTTCCGGAATCGTCAATTCCAGAAGATCCCCATCCTGTACCTTGTAATTCGATTTGACGGCTTTGTCGTTCACCATCAGGTTGCCGTCTTTGATCCATGCCTGAATTTGCGAACGGCTCGTACCGGTCATGAAATCCGCCAAGACCTTATCGATCCTGCCGGTTTGACCATCAATATTAAAAACGATTTTTTCTGTCATTTGAATCCCACTTTACTTTAGCTTATTTTTTCTTCTTCCTCTTCCTCTTCCATGAAAAGGATATAGATCGTCATCAGGATGACGCCTATCGTCAAACAGACATCCGCCACATTAAAAATCGGAAAATCGATGAAGTCCAGGCGGAACATATCCACCACATACCCCAAACGCATCCGATCGATGAAATTTCCGATGGCACCGCTCAAAAGAAAAGCGTAACTGATGCCCACGATTTTTTTGTCGAATCCTTGCTTATGTGCATTATAGACCATCGCACCCACGACAACTACTGTGATGATGAAGAAAAAGAACATTCTTCCTTCAAAAATCCCCCAGGCAGCACCTTCGTTCTGGATATAGAACAAGGACAAGATGCCCGGTAACACTTCCTTCACTTCGTGCAATGCAAAATTATTTACGATGGCAAGTTTGCTCCACTGGTCCAGGACCAACAGCAAGATGGCCAATATATAATAGATAATCATCCGATAGCCTCACTTATTCTGAAATTAAATTACGTATCGTTTGCCTCTATCTATTGTAAACTAATTTTTCGAATTGTATAGTCATTGATTCCGGCATTTCCGTTTGCTGGTGCATCTATTTTAGTCGCCATGACTATCGTTTTAATGTATTTTTAATAATTTTCTGAAGATATTGCGATCTGCCTTGATAATGAAGCGCCATTTTCGGTATAATGAAGCTTGTATTGTTATATATCACGCAATAAAGGAGCTTGTTTATGTTGAGAGGTAAGAAGATTGCATTAGTTTTTGCCGGTGCACTGGTATTGTCAGCTTGCGCAGACCAAGTGAAGGAAGCGTCAGAGACAATCACCCAGATCAAAACCAAGGAAACCGGAATTGTTTCCCAATTGAATGAGCTGCAACAATTGGAGACCGCGTTACAGGAAACATTCGATGCATCGTTGGCCAGCGATGAAGAATTAAAAACTTTCAAAGATGGCTCGGCAGCCGTGTTCAGCAACCTTGAAGAACGCCGTACTCTAGCCGATTCGATTGAAAGCGCTTTGGAAGGCTTGGCCGAGACGAAAGCCGACTTCGTTGCCTTGGACGAAGAAACCTTGCCGCTGGATCAGATGCAGGCGATCGGCGAAACACTGGATTTGTTCAGTGAAAATTCATTGGCTTACCTTGCTGCCTATCGGGACAGCTTGGATAAGGAAGAAGAACTCCTGACCGGTTTCGGAGCGGATGATGCCACTTTTGAAACATTCTTTGCGGGCATTGAAGCGATCAACCTGAACGCCGAAGCGAACCAAGCGAACCTCTCCCCCGTCGCTGAAAATTTGACGACTCTGGATGCGCAATTGGTTGAATTGGAAGCTGCCATCGCCGCAATCGGCACGGAAGGCAGCACAGAAGCCGATTCTGCTGCCGGTGCTGCGGAATCCTCGGAGGCCGCAGCTGCTGAAAAGCCAGCAAAAGAAGCTGAACCCGTCAGCTATGAATACCGCATCAATCCGGAGATTTCCACTGTCCAACCGATCGCTGAGGACGGCAACACGCAAGTCGCTTTGCTGACTTTCGACGATGCGCCGCAGCAACCGAACAGCTACACGGTGGAAATTGCCGAGACCGTCAAATCGAAGGATGCCAACGCCATCTTCTTCGTGATGGGACAATTTCTTACCGTGGAGCAAGCGCGCGAAGACATCAAGACCGTCTATGATATGGGCTTCGAAATCGGTAACCATTCCTATTCGCATCCCGATTTCCACTCTCTGAGCTATGACGAACAACTGGAAGAAATCAAATCAACGAACGACCTGATCGAGGAGATCACCGGCGAGCGTCCGCGCTTCCTGCGTGCCCCGTACGGACAGTACAATGAGGACACGATCGCAATCGCCGCAGCAGAAGGCATGACAATCATGAACTGGACCTACGGCTATGACTGGGTGGAAGAATTCATGGAAGGCACTGCTTTGGCCGACGTCATGGTAAACTCGAAGTACTTGGGTGACGGCGCGAACTTGCTGATGCATGATCGCCCCTGGACAAACGACGCGATCGGCGCCATCATTGATGGCCTGCGCGCGAAAGGGATCGCAATCGTGGATCCGAACGTGATCGAATCGCCTGAACGGGAGGAAATGTAATGATGACCTATTTTAAACAGACACTCGCTGCCGCCAGCTTATTGTTTTTCCTGTCAGGCACAACAGTTGCATCGGCCAGCGAAACCGAAAGCTCCGCTGCCAGCGATAGCGCTGCAGCAATCCCAACGCAGGAAGCAACCACAAGCACGCTGACGCTGCGTCAAGGCGCCCTTTTGAAGACCCCTACCGCCAAGGAACTGCCGAAGAAATTCTTCTACGACAGCGGCGTCGAAATCGCCTATCCGGCAGACGGCGTCAAAGGGATTTATGTGACGGCCTACTCGGTCGGCTATGAAGAAAAATTCAACAAACTGGTCGATTACGTCGATTCGAACGACCTGAACGCGATGGTCATCGATATCAAGGATGACATGGGCGTCGTGACAGCGGATTTCAACTCCGAAGATTCGCACATCCAGGAAAATACGGAAGAGTACATTCCCGATATCAAGGAATTGATGGACGTGATGGAAGAAAAACAAATCTATCCGATCGCCCGCATCGTGACATTCAAGGACACCTTATTGGCTAACGAACAACCGGAAATGTCCTTCACCAACAGCAACGGCAGCGTTTGGAAAGCTTCGAACGGCGAATCGTTCATCAACCCATTCCTGAAGCAGACTTGGGACTACGCAGTCAACGTCGGCATCGAAGCCGCCAAAGCCGGTTTCAAGGAAATCCAGTTCGACTATGTGCGTTTCCCGGAAGGTTTTGAAGTCTGGGGCGACACACTGAATTACGACATGGGCGAATACGCGGATCTGGATATGACCGACGACCAAAAGCGCGTGCAAGCCATCACCGACTTCACCGCCTATGCGAAAGAGAAACTGATGCCTTACGGCGTGGACATATCCGTCGACATCTTCGGCTATACCGCCTCTGTCGTCGAAGCATCGGGAATCGGCCAGAACTTCCCGCAGATTTCCGAGAACGTCGATGTCATCTCGTCAATGATCTACCCAAGCCACTGGGGCACCGATTACTTCGGCATCTACAAGCCGGATCTGTACCCGTATGAACTGGTCGCCGAATACATAAAGGTCGAAAATGAGTTGCTTGCAACCCTTGAGACTCCCCCTATCAGCCGACCATGGCTGCAGGACTTCACCGCTTCCTACCTGGGATCCGGGTTCTACCAAACCTACGGCAAAGCGCAAGTCGATGCGCAAGTGCAGGCACTGTATGATGCCGGCGTCAACGAGTTCCTGTTGTGGAATGCGCTGAATAACTATACTTACTAAGAAAAGCATACCGAAAAGGTCGACCGGGAGATTTTCCCGGCCGACCTTTTTGTCGCCATTGTCGGCGAAGTCCATTCAGTAATCTAGATTCCTACACAATTCGTGTCCCGTGTACTTCGGTGAATTCCAAAACCTTTTCAAGGTCTGCAAGATTGTCTTTCGTAATGCCGCCACCCGGCATGATCGTCATGTCCGGATTGATTTTCGCTAGTTCGGCAATGTGGGCTGCGTTATCGAAAATCGTTTTTTCGGTTGGACCGCCATGCGTCAAAATCCGTGTAAAACCAATTTTCCCCAACCACAATAATGCATCTCTTTGCTTATCTTCCGGTATTTGATCAAATGCCATATGGAAAGCAAGTTCGGTTCCATTATCGCTGGCTAACTTGGCGATTTCTTCCAAAAACGGTTTATCCAATTCGTTGACTGCGGTTAAAGCTCCTACCGCTATACCATTGGCATGCGAGGCTATTACTTCTTCTAAATCCCGCATCATGATGGCTTTTTCCATGAGAGAATAAACAAAATCTCCGCCTCGTGGCCGCAGTATCACGATAATGGACACATCTTTGGCGGAACAATACTCCGCTGCAGTTTTGATGACGCCAATGCTTGGTGTCGTTCCCCCTACTGCCAAGTTGTCACACAATTCAATCCGTTTAGCCCCGCGCTCGATGACTCCCGGGACGTTCGTAAAATTTTCTACACATGCTTCTTTTAGCATTCTATCACCTCATGGATACTATACCGTTCCGTCTAAAAATAAAGAAGGCACAAGGCGCTGTTCCATTCGCTTTGTGTCTTCTTTTAATATGCGCTCACACTAATCCTTCTTTTTTCAGCACTTGCATGAGATCTACTTTATTGTCAGCGACGACCTTCCGGATATCCAAGTGGATGCCTTTATAGTTCAAGTACTCAAAAGCCTGGATATCGCGTTTATCAACCGCTACTGCGTTTGTGATCATCTTCTTGCCATCCGAATAGCTCATACTGCCGATGTTAACGGAATCAATTTGAACGCCACTTTGTACGATTCGTGCGACATCTGTAGGATTCGTAAACAAGAGCATCGCACGGAATTTATTGTGTGTATCATCAAAGTAAATTTCGATAAACTTTTCTACCGGAATCACATTGACCTTTACACCTGGTGGAGCGACCTGACGCAAGAGCGTCTTACGCAGATGATCCTTCGCCACCTCATCACTGATGACAATAATCCGCTCTGCTTTGCTTAGCTTTGTCCACACGGTTGCCACCTGTCCATGAATCAAACGATCGTCGATTCGTACTAATCGAATATCCATTGCCACCTTAGAACCTCCTTAAACCGCTCAACCGCCAACCGTAAGCATCGTAAATTCCCGCTGCAATTTACGATGCTTTCTTTTTGAACATATGCTTGAAGGCATTCTTCAAAACATCGAAGAAACTCAATGATTGAACCATATGATCGGGTCTTACATAGATGCGGATCGCACGCAAAACGTCTTTGGGATTTTTTGATGAAAAAGTATACGTACCATCTTTCTTTGTTTGAAGCGCAAATCGTGGAATCCATTTTCCTTTGAACATCACGGATGCCAAGACATAATCGACCTCTTCCCAAGGGATTTGAATGAACTTTCGCGGATCACGATGATGATAAAATTCAAACGCTTTATCTCCGATCATAATTTTTCCATAGTCCGTTAACCCCATATAAGAAGTACCATCCACTACCATATCAACCTTTGCATTCAGGGATTCAACCATTGCACATGCCCCTCTCTCTTTTCGTCTGGTTTGAGTATAATATACACCCTTTACTTTTTACAAGAAAAACAAGGCTCAGGCAGGTTTGCCTGAGCCTCACAATCGTCATTTTTCTGATGCGTCTGAAAATTACAGCAATCCGATCAAACGTCCGCCAATACCAACAACGAACAGGCCAAGAATGATCACGATTGGAGAAACTTTCTTCTTCAACAACCACATGCAAAGGAATGTCAACAGCAACGCTGCCAAGCCAGGGATCAATTGATCCAAGTTGTTTTGCAAAGTCGTCACTTTTGTATCAGTCAGTGACAAGCCTGAAGTATACTGCATCAGGGCTTCTTGGATGCCGGCAGTGCCACTTGGCAGGTTTTCCCAATCGATAAATGCGCCTTCTGAAAGCTTCACTGAAGAAACGGTTGGAGCAAACGAGATGGATACCCAACGTTGCACCAAGGCAGCCAATACGAACATCCCAAGAATGGAAGCTCCTTTTGTCAAATCCTGCAGTATTCCGCCAGACAAATCCTCGGTGATTTTTGATCCAGCCTTATAACCGAATTCTTGGGTATACCACATGAATCCCCAACGGATAGCGTTCCATGCAACAAAGAAGAGGATAGGCCCTAAGATGTTTCCTGTCAAAGCCAAGGATGCACCTAAAGCCCCCAGAATTGGACGGACTGTAAACCAGAACACAGGGTCACCGACACCGGCAAGAGGTCCCATCATTCCGACCTTCACACCTTGAATCGTAACATCATCTACTGGGGCTCCGTTTGCGCGTTCTTCTTCCAGAGCCAGCGTTACTCCTAATACTGGAGATGCCACATATGGATGTGTATTGAAGAATTCCAAGTGGCGTTTCAATGCTAGGACGCGATCTTCCTTTGCAGGATAAAGTTTCTTGATTGCTGGAATCATTGCGAAAGCCCAGCCACCGTTTTGCATCCGTTCATAGTTCCATGATCCTTGAATGAAGGTGGAACGCCAAGCAACCGCTAATCTATCTTTTTTAGTTAATACGAATTTTTTATCTACCGTATTTTGTGCCATGTTTGCAGTCTCCTTTCCTAATAGTCGTTGAGTATCGAATCAAGTGGATCGCCAGTATTGCTGGAACCGCCATTACTGGAACCACCCATTTTAGAAAGGTTCAAGTAGATCAAGGCCATTGCAACACCTAGGGCTCCTAATGCGATCAACGTCAATTGCGATACAGCGGCAACAACGAAACCAATGATGAAGAATGGCCATACTTCTTTGCTGGCCATCATATTGATTACCATTGCATAACCAACGGCTACGACCATACCGCCACCGATTGCCATTCCATCAGTCAACCAACCCGGCATTGCTTCCAAACCAGAACGGACAGCGTCTGCAGGGATGAACAGAAGCAAAGCAGCAGGAATTGCGATCCGCAAACCTTGCATACAAATTGCTCCAATTTGAAGCCATTCAATCTTGCGATAGTCGCCTTCTTCTGCAGCTGCGTCCATCATATGAACGACAGGAACTGCTAGTGTACGAACGAACATCGTCAAGACCAATCCAGCAACAGCCAGAGGAATCGCAATGGCGATAGCGGAAGATACGCCATTTACACCTTGACCACCCAAAACCAAAATAATTGCCGATGCAACAGAAGCAAGTGCTGCGTCAGGGGCTACAGCTGCTCCGATATTTGCCCAACCTAATGCGATCATTTGTAATGATCCGCCAAGAATAATACCAGCTTCAAGATTACCTGTGACAAGTCCGATAAGTGTACATGCAACGAGCGGTTGATGGAATTGGAATTCATCCAAGATGCCTTCCATCCCGGCAAAGAATGCCACGATGATGACAAGAATAATTGAAACGACTGACATAATATACCTCCTCTTTTCTTGTTATGCCTTTGCTAATTCTTCCTTAGCTTTTTTCAGCAACGAATCCATTTTTTCCGATGAATCATTCGGAACTTTCCGGACATCAAATTTAACACCTTTTTCCTTCAATGTTTCAAATGCTTTCACATCTTCAGGCCCCATTGATAAGACCTTATTCACAACAACCTTGCCGACTGAGTGAGCCATTGATCCGACATTCAATTCCTCAATCTTCACGCCGCCTTCGATTACCCGAACGACATCTTGCACATTTTCAAAAAGCAAGAGGGCGTGCGTGTTTCCAAAACGAGGATCTTTCGCAATTTCAATCATTTTTTTGATTGGAATTACATTGGCTTTAACTCCTGGAGGAGCTGCTTGCACGATCAGATTTTTCCGTAATTCATCTCTTGAGACATCATCAGAAACCACAATGATTCGATTTGTTCCGGCTGATTTCGCCCACGTTGTTGCCACTTGTCCATGAAGCAACCGTGAATCCAACCGAACCAAAGCTAACTTGATTTTGCCATCGCCAACGACTGTCCCTGCAGGAAGGTTGCCTTTTGGTTGTTGCACTGCAGAAGCCGCTTCCATTTTCTTCGGTTCAAGGCTTTCCGGCTTAGCTTTTACGCCATCCTTCGCTGCTGGAAGAATTTGTGCGGCAATCTTTTGTGCCGATTCACTGCTTAGGCGTGCAGCATACGCTTCGATGACCATTGGAAGGTTCATTCCAGCGATGATGGCCCATGTGTCTTTATGCGCTTCAAAAAGGCTGTTGGCTTGATTGAACGGTGTCCCGCCCCATAAGTCCACTAAGAACAACACTTCCTCTGGGTTGTCAAAGGATGCGATGGCCTCTTGCATCTTTGCTTTGACATCGTCCGGACCTTCGCTAGGCGCCAAGGTGACTGCTTTGACATTTTCTTGTTCGCCGAAAATCATCGAAGCAGATTGCAAAATGCCTTCAGCGAAATTCCCGTGACTTGCTAGGATAATTCCTACCATTTGTATACCTCCTATTGAATATATTTTATGACTGTTTGGACAAATAGCTTGGCAGGCCATTTACCAGACACTATACTATATGCAAAAAGCGTGCCAACTTAGTGTATGGACCATTCCCTTGGAGAAAAAAACAAAAAAAAATACACTAAAACCATTAGTGTATTAGTGTATTTTTTTGTTTATCGTTAGTGTATGGGACACTGTATCGTTATTCTTGATAGGTCAGCAATTGCTGGAGATAGTATACTTCATCTTTCGGCATTTCAATTTGAAAGGTGCCGCTCAGGAGATTTAAGGATTGGTCCAGTTGCTTAAATATTTCTGTCTGTTCAGTCATTTCAAGTTCTTCTTGCGGTGCGATCAATGTATCTTGGCGCAGGGACCGCTCAAACATTCCCGCGAGGTGCATCAGAAGATTGATTGCTTGGGAATAATTTTCTTCATTCTTCAATAAGGAACTACTGAACTTCCACAAAGGTTCGATCAGCTTTTGCGGATTCAAGAAAGTAAAGCTCTGCGTCATGTATTCCACGCATATCTGCTTTGCCTTCTCCAGTGTCAACTCACTATCATCATAGGATTCGGACTCTTCCACTAAGTAGTCCAATACTTTTTCGGCATCTCCATTGAAGAAATGTTCCATTGGAATGTAAACGGCATCGATTTTTGGTTTGACGATTCCTGTTGTGGCCAGGATTTCATACTCCTGTTGCAAGTTGACCAGCTGCTCATCCATTTCGATCACCGAGATCGGCAATACCTCGATTTCCACGTCAAAATATTTTTCTAAATGCTTGTCGATGAGCTCTTTCATCTTTTGCGCAGTTCCTTCACCCGAAGCGCAGATCGCAATGATTGCCTTTTTACGCTCTAGAGTGTGCCCGTTCTCTTCTCTCGTGGTCACGTTGGTGCCTGCATAACCACGAAAAGATTTGAGCGATCGATAAATTTCATCAAGTGTCGTTTCAACAAGATTCGTCTTGCGCACCGTTTCCAAAACGATCGGGGTCGTGACCATGTCGATCGTTTTGACCTCAATTCCGGTTTTTTCTGTGATTTTTTCTGAAAAGGTCGTCAGCGAGCCCATATCGACTAGCAAAATGACGCCGCTCCCTCGATCGATTTCTTGAACACAATGAATAATTTTTTCGAGGGCCACTTGGGGTTTCATCTCAAGAGGCATATCTACAGCGCGAATATTGTCGACCCCCAGCAATGTCGTCACAACCTCCGCCATGCTCGTTGCTGTACTCTTGCCATGGGCTGCAATCACAACACCCACTCGCCCGGTGACTTTGTCTTGCTTCAATGAAACCAACAACAAAGTCAGATAATAGGTCTCCACCTCAGGAATGTTGATGCTGTATTCTTTTTGCAGCTCTTGTTTCATCCATTTAGCTACCGTAAACTCTTGAGGATAATCTTCCACCATATTTTTGATGCTTGCATGGAGCGTCCGACTACTTTCCCCTAATTGAATCCGCTTTAAAAACGAACTGATATGAAGACTCATCGCATAGACGAAATTCCGTTGGATGTGATAATCCAAATGATCTTGCGCATACTCAAACATGTCTTTTGCAAAGCGAATGATTCGTTGATCAATGATTTCGGACAGCTTTTTCTCCGTGTCAAAGGTCAAACCCGTATCACGATAAAAAGACTTCAGATGGACATTGATGTCGGTCGTAATGTAATGGTTGATGGATTCCTTATCTAGCCCCTCTTCACGCAGCAGCGCGGCCTTATTCCCGATAATTTCATACAGATTATAAGGAAGCTCATAGGAATCGTCTTTCAGCGGGCTTTCCGCTCCTTCATTCGGCACCAACGTCAGCACGGGCTCCAGCATCCGAGTGAGTTCATTCAAGCGCTCGCGATGATTATTCGCCAGATTGAGCAGGCCGTTTTGGATCTCTGGTGTCAGCTCATCCAAGGTAATCGATATTTCATTTGAATTCATATAGTTCAAAAAGGCCCGTGCACAAACTAGCTGGACATTCGATTTCAGCTGCCCGACATTTCCGTAGGTTACGCTGCCGATCAAAGCCTTCACTGCATCCTGTTTCACATGAATACTTTTTTGGATTCGATTTGCTTCGATCGAGACCATCCGCTTCAACAAATCCACTTGTTCCGCAATCGGACGCTCCGAAAATTGGGGTAATTTAATGACGATCGGGATACGTCGCACAAAGGTCTGGAGCAAGCTGGAAGCGGGATCTTCCGTCGTTGCACAAACAAGACGGACATTGACTTTATTGGCTTTATCGGTTTCGCCTAATCGATTATAGGTGCCGTGATCCAGCAGATAAAAAATCATTTCTTGCCCTTCAGGCGGCAGGCGGTGCACTTCGTCCATAAAGAGCATGCCGCCGTCTGCCCGTTGGATCAAGCCGTCCGTCGTTTCCGTCGCTCCTGTAAAAGCACCCTTGCGGTATCCGAATAAATGAGCCATCAATAATTCGGGATTGTGCGCATAGTCGGCACAATTGAACACAACCAGCTCCTTATCAGCTGCAAAAACTTGATTTGCTTGCGCGAAACGAAACATCGCATGAACAAAAAAGGTTTTCCCGCTCCCTGTCGGTCCAGTGATCAAGCAGCTTAACCCCTTAGGCGGATAGAGGATCGCCGCCTTTGCCTGATCCACTTGAGTCCGCATACTGTCTTTTGAACCGATTACATTCGCAAATACCTCACTTTTTGTTTCTCGGCTGGCCCCATTATTTCCTTCCCGGATTGCGGGAACACGAGAAATTCCAGAAGCAAGGCCGCGTGTTTCGCTGTTTGGCCTTGCTGTTGGCTTGGGCTGGTCTTCTTTATATGAGTGCATCTTTTTTTGTGGTCGCTCATTCCATTTCAAAGAATGATCCGCATATCTGACCGGCCGTCCAGAGGATTTGATCAGCTTTCCCAGACGCACGAGCTCATTTAAGTCGCTGCTTGCATTGGGCCGTTTGATTTCGAGCTGCATCACGACATCCTGAGTCGTCACGCCTTCGTCTCCCTGCTCAAAAGCAGCTTCTGTCCAATCCTGCGAGCGGATTTTGATATACTCGTAGATTCGATCAATTCGTTTCATCGAGATTCCTCCTTTTACTTCATCCCCATAAAAGTACCACAGTCCCGAAAAAAACGAAAGTGGAAGCTTACGAAAAGTCCCATTTGAAGGAGCCTTTGAGAGCAAGGCCTCAAAAGACACTTATGCAATAGCCTTATAATGAATTTCCGAATGAATGTTATTTTCGCTTTTCATTTACAATTGTTGTTTGTCGGGCCTATGTCCCGGACAATTCTTGCTGACTGCTCACCATGGATAAATCCAGGGGGTTCCAAGGGCGGTTGGGACGTCACGGACCGTACTGACGACATTTCCACAAAAGTGGAGATGTCGTTTTTCTATTTCCGTTCTATTCCCAAAAGCCCTTAGACTTTCTTAACAAGGCGCCCAGTGGCACCATTAACGTTGAAGGCTCGCAGCTGAACCTTTTGGTTGTTATATCCATTTGTTAAGCAAATTGAAAGTCCTGCAGTCCGAAATTGCGGGACTGGCGTCCGGTTGATTGGCAGAGTGTCTGGATGCAGGTGTCGTGGTGTACCATGAAAGCGGCGAACGTCGCGCTACATTTTGTGCGGTCAGTTTCGTTGCGTGTCGGTTGGCTATTTTTCAGGAGGAACGCACTGTACAGATCCCGTTGGACAAGCTGCCCGCCAACAAAGGTCGTACGTTCGTCACGTGTCTTTTTGATATACGTATCATTTGCGTGGTTATACTGGCTGGCACGGAATTTAAAGGTATCCACCTCGTACAGCGCACCTCCTTCTTGGGGTGCTTTTTGCTTCACGATGCCGACCAACATAGCCGGCGCATGATAGCCGATGGACTTGCCGTAGCGCCCCTTACGATTGAATCGCCCGCCTTTATTGACAGTGGTATCTTTGGCCCGCTTCATCAATGCGCGGAAATCCATGTCCTCCACATAAATCTGATTACCCAGTGCCAGGATGGCATTGGCGGTTTTGTTGTGAGCTTCCTTTAAGGCCACCGCCCGACGGCGGTAGAGGTCCTTCAAGCGAAACATTATTTTCATGTAGTTCCTGCCCCGTACCCAGGTCAACTTGACACCCTGCTTGACGGTGCCGTCGACATTAAAGTTGGCGGGGTTTGTTGCACGGCGACTCCGGTCCAGTTTTCGTTGCAACAGATGAATCGGGTGGTCATAGGATGCTCCTTCTGGAAATAATTCCTTCAAGATGACGCCGTCATCGCCGGCCACTGCAACCGTAGAGGTACCGATATCGATGCCCACTTCCGCATTCGGGGCGGGTTTTCGGCGGGGCATACCTGTATTATTGTTGCGTTTCACCGGCGGGATGCCTTCCAACACCAGTTGCAGGAAGTACCGATTACCGCTCTTGAACGCCTTGCGCACGATGCGGCAGTATTTCACCCGGTGCAAGGAAGGGATTCCTGAACAAATAAATCGTTGGCACGGATAGTGACGGGCAGAACCAGCCCGTTCCACTCCAAACGGTTGCCTTTGAAGCGCATACCTGTAGCGTTCGACTTGCCCTCCAACGATTCCAGCTGTCCGAATTTTTTGAAGCGTACCTTTTTGCCTTTGCCATACAGAAGGGAGGACACACTTGTCCAGACCGTAGAAGCGATTTTCTGCGCTGTGAAGCTGTCGATATGCTTCTTGTACGCCTCGCGCATCCGTCCGATGTAGGCATGCAAAGCGTATTCCGTCATACCGAAGGTCTTTTGGATAGCGTGCAACTCCTTGTTGCACGCTGTCACACGTTTCTTGTTGCCAGTGTTGTCTTGGGGGTACTGATAAGGTCGAAATTACCGAATGCAGGCAGAATATTCGACAATTTTATTGCGATGAACGGCAAAATTGTCGAATGTTGGAAGACATTCGACAATCTGACCCTCCAGCGAGACTGAATTGTCGAATGTTAGAAGAACATTCGACAATTCGCGCCCCCGCGCCCCACCCCGCACTTCATGGTATCAAAAAAGGTGCAGCACACTTGGCGAAAACCAAGTGTGCTGCACCTTCTTTTTGTCGTTCAATTACATACCGCCGTAATCAGACAACCACATTCGTATGGTTCGAAAGCAACGCGATGTATGCCGCGCTGACCGGTTTCTGACGGATGGTTTCGAGGCCCTTTTTGTACAGGTTCATCTGTCCGCGGTACTTGTCGACGATGTTCTCGGGCAATACCGGGGCGCTGTCGCCCACGAAATCGGTCTTGAAGTCGTAGAGGACGATGTGATCGTCGTACTCGATGAAGCCGTCGATGATACCGTGGATCAGCAGATTGTCTGCTGAGTCTTCCGGCATCTCAGTGAAGATCCTGCTGGCCGGAATCAGCAATGAGAACGGCATTTCCCGTCTCACCCTGTCCGCGTTCGCTTGGATTTCCTGTCCCAAATCGGTTTCGAAGAACTTGGCGATCTGTTCCGCATCGAGCTTCTCAGCGACAGCCTGCTCCAGCAGCCCATCCCCTACCAATTCAAGCAACAGCTGCGCCACATAGGCTGCGGTGATTTCTTTTTCGAGATCCACGGACTGCATCACGAAATGCGTCGCGGTACCGATTTCGGCGCTGTTCGGCATCACCGTCTCCTGCATGAAACGCGGACGCGGGAACTCGGGCTCCACATAGCGGGAGACCCGTTTGGTGTCGGAAAGATCCAGCTTCAGCATATGACTTTCGTCCGGATCTTCGAACAGTCGCTTGATTTCGGAAACGGACTGGTAGCTGGTGGTTGTCGTTGCCGCTTCGTGGGGATACTGCGCCTCCATCAGGGCAACGGCCAGCTTCATCTCTTCAGCCAAAGAATGCTCATGCGTTTCGACGTTGGCGGACGCCATCTGCTCGATTTCGTCCTTCCACTGCGATTCGTTGATTTCCTCCATGGCGACCGGAATGTAGGACAACAGGTCTTCCTCGCGGAAAGTCTGGATGCTGAAGTGTACCGGATAGTGCGTCAGTTCGCCCCGGTATTCCTTGTGGAAATGGTCGTTCTCGGCGTCCTCGTGCCGGTACAGGCACATGCCGAGCCATTTCATCATCGAGCTGGCTTGCAGCCGCAGGTAATCCGGCAGCAGTTTCCCGCTTGTTCCGTCGGCCACTTGCCAATCGGCCCAAAGTTTCTCTTCGGATTTGTAGGAACCGACCAGGAACAGTTTCTGTTCGGCGCGGGTCAGGGCCACATAGAGCTTGCGCATCTCTTCCGCCAGCAATTTCTTTTTCTTTTCGATCGCCAACGCTTGGCGCGCCAAGGACGGATACTGAACCCGTTGCTGGACGTCGAAATAATCAGTTCCGAGTCCAAACGTTTCCGAGAAGATGTATTTGCTTTGCGTATCGCTCAGGTTGAACCGCTTCGACAGATCCATCAGGAAGACGACCGGGAACTCCAGGCCTTTGCTGGCGTGGATAGTCATGACCCTTACAGCATCCTCGTCGTCGCTGAAGGAAGTCGGCTCCGCCAAATCCTTGTCGCGCTGCTGGATCTTCTCGATGAAGCGGATGAATTGGAACAGCCCTTTGTAGTTCGTTTCCTCGTATTTTTTGGCCCGCTCGTAGAGTGCGTGCAGGTTGGCCGTCCGCTGTTTGCCGGCGACCATTCCGCCGACGTAGTCAAGGAAGTGTGTATCGTTGTAGATAGTCCAGATCAAAGTGACGAGGCTGCTCCGTCTGGCTGTGTTGCGCCATTCGAGCAAGCGTCCCATGAACAGCGCCAACTTGCTGTGCGCGTCCTTGATTTCCGCAGTCTGGTCGATTTCAGTTGCTTCGCAGATTTTGATGAAATGTTGCACGGCTTCGTAGAAATCGCCGTTCTTTTGCTGGATGCGGATCAGCGCCAGCTGCTTTTCGTCCAAACCGACGATCGGCGAACGCAGCACTGCCGCAAGCGGGATATCCTGGCGCGGATTGTCGATCACCTTCAACAAGGAAAGGATGATCGAAACTTCGGTGCGCTGGAAATAGCTTTCCGTGTCGTTCAGGATGACCGGTATCTGGAAATCCTTGAAGATCTCCAGGATGACGAGGTTGTTCTTCTTCGTCGGCGTCAACAGCACGATGTCCCGGTAGGATAGTGGCCGTTCTTCCTTGGTCTTCTTGTCGTAGATCAGGAACTTCTCGTCGATCAGCGCCTTGATTTTCTGCGCGACCATCGTGACCTCCCCGGCTGTCTTGTCGTCGATCGTCAGGTCGGCTTCAAGATCGTTCTCCGGCGTGAGGGCTTCCTCGTCATTGTCGGCATTCTCCGACAGGTAGATCAGCAGCTCCGTCTGGTTGCGCTCGCTCTCAGGGAAGGATTTGTTGCCGGCCTGGAGCTTCGCGGCTTCGTCGTAGTCCATCTGGCCGACTTTTTCGTCCATCAATTGCTCAAAGATGAAATTCGTGAAATCGATGACCTCTGCGCGCGACCGGAAGTTTTCCGCCAGAATGATCCGTTCCCCGCCGTTTTTATCGGCAAAGGCCGCATATTTGCGCAGGAACAGGCTCGGATCGGCCAAGCGGAAGGCGTAGATGGACTGTTTGACATCCCCAACCATGAACAAGTTCTCGGTTTCCGGCTGATGGCGTGTCACCCAATAGAGGATGCTCTCCTGCAACTGGTTCACATCCTGGTATTCGTCGATCAGCACTTCCGCGAATTTGTTGCGGTAATAAGCGCTCGCGTCGCTCATCTTGCGCTCCCCATCCTCGGCGATCGGCGCCAGAATCTGCAGCGTCAGGTGCTCCAGGTCATTGAAATCAAGCACATTGTCGTCTAATTTCCGCTCCCAATAGGCTTCGGAAAAGCGTTTCGTCACCCGGGCCATCTCTTCGGCATAGGGATGGATGCCCCGCAGCACTTCCTCCTGTTCCGTAAGCGGTCTATTGAGGTACTGCGCGCTCAACGCGGCGAAATCCTTTTTGTATTTGTCGCGCAGGTTTTTCAGCAGCGCTTTTTGGTCCTTCACTTCATCCGCATCGGCCTTCTTAGCACTCGGCCAACGCGCAAACTGCACTTGTTCGTTCGCAATCGTGTAGGCCAATTCGTAGTCATCCTGCTGGACAGCTTCCAACAGGCGGTCGGCATAGCCCTGTTCCGTTTCAAAAATTTCGCGCTGGGCAGCCGTCTCCACATCTTGCCCCGCCAGATGCCGCGCTTGTTCGATGTCGTAGCGGATGCCTTCGATCAGGCTCAGCAGCTGCGGCTTCAGCAATTCCTGATAGAGCACGCTGTTCGTCAATCCGTCTTCGGTGTTGTACAAAGACGGTAAGGAATCCAGCCATCGGTAAGGGATCGGATTCGCGCGCGAAAAATCATAGAGCGAAAAGATCAGCTTCATCAGATCGTCGTCGCTGCGGTCCTTCGAGTAGGCCTTGGCCAGATTCTTGAAGTGCGTAGCCGGCTCTCCGTAAAGCTCCTCCTTGACCTCCTCCCAGACGTCCTCCTTCAGCAGTTCGACCTCGATCGTGTCCGCCAACAAGCGGAAGACTGGATCCAGATCGATCAGATAGAAATAGCGCTGGATGACCTTCAGGCAGAAGGCGTGGATCGTCGAGATGTTCGCCTGCGGCATCAGCGAAAGCTGCTTGATCAGGTGCAGGTATTGCTCCTGCGACTGCGCTTCGTTGATGGCGGTCTGGATGGCTCCCGTCATCCGCTCCTTCATTCCCTTGGCGGCGGATTCGGTGAAGGTCACGACCAACAGCTCATCGACGTTCGTTCCGCCCTTCACTTTTTCGATGATGCGCTGAATCAGGACGGTCGTTTTTCCTGAGCCTGCCGAGGCGGAGACGAGGATGTTGTCCCCGGTCTGGTAGATCGATTGCCATTGCGTTTCCGTGAATTTTTCATTGGGTGTGCGTGCCGGTATGCCCGTCATCATTGCTCCTCCCCTTCCTCGTTGGATTCTTGATTGTTCTCGTCGAGTTCTTGCTTAATCTTCGAAAGGACATCTTCCTTCGTCAACTTGATGTATTTGCGGTAACGGTTCTCCGGCAAGGTGTTGTCGAACTGCGAGATGGCGCGGTAGGGCCCGCTGACGGTCGGCGTGTATGGCCGTTCCTTGATCGGGTCGAGTTTCAGGTCGCCGGAGAGGATTTTCTCGCCGGCCTCCACCATGTTGGCCCGGTTCTTGGCGATCAGGTGGTTGAAATCATCCAGTGTGATCAAATCGTCATTTTTGCCCAGATTGCCGGCCTTCAGTTTTTTAAAAGTGAAGATTTCCGAAGCCTGACCGCTTTCGACAGCCGGATCGATCAGATCCAAAACGGCCGTGTCGTTCAGCAACAGCCCTTTCAGCTTGTAATCGGTGATGATCGTCTTCTGGTAATCCTCGAGCGTCATGAAACTGTTCTGCTTGATGAACGGGTTCTTGACGTGCAGATAGAAAGCACCTGCCGGCAAGGTCTTCCCAGCCAGCAACTTGTCGGCATTCAACAAGGCCACATCCAGATAGGTGATCATCTGCATCGCCAACCCGTAGTAGGCGTCGGAGAAATTGAAACTGTGCGCGCTCGATTTGTAGTCGAGGATGGTCAGGTAATTCGCTTCCCCGGCATCGACTAGATCGATCCGGTCGATTTTCCCGCGGATATGCAGGGTGCCGCCGTTGTTCAGCGGCATGTCGAGTCCGTCCAGCATCTGTTCGCCGCCCATTTGCCCGAAGACGGCTTCGGTGCGGATGTTCTTCAGCGCCGTCCGCCGGCTGTGCTGGTTGAGCACCCAAGCCATCTTCTGGATCGTTTCTCCCAATTGGTCGCGGATGAAGGCCATCCGGTTCGACGTCATCAGAATCTGGTACTTCTCGCTCCCGTAGAGATTATTCAGAACGGCATCGGCAATCTGCTTGACCGTCTCCTCGCTCAGGTCAGCGGTATCGATGAGCCTGCTCTTCAGCTGGTTAACGATCTGTTCCAAGGCTTCATGGAAAAATTCGCCCGTGCCGGCAGCGGACAGCTCGTATTTCGCCCGTTCCTTGAGCTTCAGGCCGTATTGCAGGAAGTGGCTGTACGGATCTTCGAAATAGCGCTCGAGTTGCGAGACCGACAGATACAGGTCTTTCCCGTAGAGCTGTTCGGCTACCGGCGCCGTCAGCTTGCTCGGCACATTCTTGTGCCAGAGGCTGGCGAAGACCTGCTGCATAATCCGTTTGGCTTGTGGATCCTTGGAGATGTACGCCAAGATGTATTTCCATAGCGTCGGCACCGGCTCATTCGTCGCGCGCTGATGGCGCAAGAGATGGACAAGCTGGCTGATGTTCTGTTGTTTGCTGCCGAGGAAGGCCGTCGTATCCTCCGCATCGGCAATGTCCTGGTGTTTGATTTCGACAGGGATCTGCAGCGCATTTACTACGCGCGACACATAAGGCGAAATCTTCGGCGATTTCTTGCTGTCGTCCGCACTCATCGGATAGCTGAAAATGAGCTTTTCCGTCCCCGAAAGGAAAGCCTGGTAGGCCACATACGGTTCAGCGGCCATCGATTCAGCGGTTGTCGGGTGCAGGTATTTCTCTTCATTATTATTCAACGAACCGCTGAGCCGCTCGCGGTCCTCTTCCGTCAGCAAAGATTTATTCTCTTTCTGCGCGGGCAATTGGTCCTGGGTCATCCCCATCAGGAAGACCACCTTCGCCGGCTCGAATCGCGCCCCCTCGATGCTCGAGAAGACGACCTGATCGATGCTCGGCGGCACCAGGCTGAAAGTTGCATTCTGGAAACCGGTCAAAAGGATTTCATGGAAAGCCGCCGCTTGGAAAGGGCTGTCCCCCAGAATTTCGACGTATTCGTCCAACAGATTCAGGAAAACTTTCCAAATCTGTTCCTGCTGCCGCGCTTGGATCAGGTCCCCCTGCGCCAAGGCTTCATCGCGCCAGAAGAGCATCTGTTTGTCGACTTTGGCGGCGATCAGGAAATTATACAGGTTCCTCGCTGCTTCCCGGCCGGTTTTGACCTTGGCCATCTTCTGGAAAAACGGCAGCAGCAGATCCCTCAGATAATTGCGGACCTCGTTGGATGTGTCCTGCATCTTTCTGTCTTCGGGGCTCTGGTTGTTGTTGCCGTTCTCATCCCTAAATGTCGCGAAATACCAATCATCCTTCGAAAGCCAGCTGTTGCCTTCATAGCCGTATGCCAGCAATACATTTTCGATCACATCGACCTGTTCGCGGAAATGCAGCACGGCTGCCGACGTTTCCTCGAGCGCTTGCGGATTGTCAGGGTTGGCCGGCGTCAACAGTTCCGTGCGCAGCAGGCGCATGATGTCCGGATAGCGCCAATGATGGCTGCGGATGCGGAACAGCGCGTCGATGAAGTCCATGAACGGATGGTGCTTCATGGCGTCAGCCTTATCATAAAAGACGTCCATCCCGTCCTTGTCGAAGACCGGTTTCACCATCGTTTCGTATTCTTCGACCGTCCGCGCCAAAATCAGGATATCCTTGTAGCGGTAGCCGTCCTCGGCGACCAGTTTTTTGATTTCATTGGCCACATGGAAAACTTCCGCCTGCTTCGTTTCGCAGCCCCAGACCCGGATAGCTTCCTTCTGATCTGAAGGAAGCTCGAATGTGCCTTGGACTTTGTTGGCGGTCGCATCGGTGGATGCAATCCAATAATTCTCAAGGTTCAAAAGCGCAGCCTTGTAGCCGTCCGTGTCCTTCGCTACCCAGTGGTCCTTCATGACCTGAACGCGCAGGCTGCGCGCTAAATGATAGATGGTGTGGTAGGTCGATCCGGCCGTATAGAACAGCTGATGCATAGCCGGCGGTTCGTCGACGTAAGCTTTGTCCAACGCCAACGTGATCGTGACCTGTTTCGCAGAGCGCAGCAGCGTCGTGACGATCTGCAGTTCGCGGGCCGTGAAACGGTAGAAACCGTTGATGAAGACATAGGTGTTCTGCATGTCCAGCGTTTCGATGACGCCGGCCAACACCTCAAGGATGACCTCCTTTTCGAGGTACTTGTCCAGCAACGCTTCGTTGAAGGCATGGTAAAGGTCCTTCAGTTCCGTCAGCTTAAGCTGGAAATCGGCCTCGTTGCCGGATTCGGCTTGGTTGCCGGATTCGGCTTGGTTCGCCAAAATCCCCTGCAGATCCTCCTCTTCGATGCGACCGCTGCGCAGCTCCAGAAACAGATCAGTCAGCTGCTTGATGAAGCCTTCCTTGTTGGCCTCCCGGCGGAAAAGGATCAGTTCCTGTTCCTTTTCCATTAGAATCTTCCGCACCAGCATGCTTAGGCCGGCTTCCGACAATTGCTGCTGTTGGAAGATCGGAGATTTCTTCAGCAGATACCACGCCAACCGGCTGAAACTGAACGTCTGCAGATTCATTGAGCCCATCATGTCCTGACCGCGGAAAGCCTCGAATTGCCAAAGCTTTTCCAAAATCGACATCTCCGCCTCGAACTTCGCGTGCTCCGGAACCAGCACGAATACCTCTGCATCCGGCTCCTTCGTCATGATCCCCGCAATCCGCTCATATATCGCTTGTTTCTTGTCCGCCGATTCCTTGCCTAAAATAAACTGCAACCCCATCGGATCGCCTCCTGTTCGTGTAAGTCAATATGGTTATTTTACCATAAGGGGGCGATGTAGCATTGAGTTTAGGGGTAAATAAAAAGCGGAAATCCTGATTTTGAGGATTTCCGCTTTTGAATATTTTTTGACTTCTCGTTGAGATAACTTTTTTGGATTATTAATTCGCTATTAAGCTTTGTTAAGCTCACGTTTTCTTAACGTTACAGCGAAGAAGAACGATGCTAAGCACACGACCATGAAAACGATGCTGACGATGATTGTCATGTTGTAGCTGCCGGTTGCATCATAGAAGTAACCAAGCAGCGGGCCGCCCAAAGCTAGGCCCAGGCTGCTTGCTGTCGACAAGATGCCCCAAATGGCGGTGAATTCTTTTTTTCCTAAAACTTCAAACGTCACTAATTGGTTCATTACGGCAGGAACACCTGTGCTCATTGCATAAATCATCGCTGCGCCGATCAGGATCGTGATGTTATCCGTTGCGGCAAAAATACAGAATGCAAGGATGTAGATTGTCGTGAAAATGTACAAAGCTTTTGTTGCACCCAGCTTGTCGGTGACAATGCCCATGATGATTTTGGACGCGATCATGACGATGGATGCGATCGACAAAATCATACCTGCTTGAACATCAGTGGCGCCTTTTGTCGTAAAGAAAATCGGAATTTGTTGGGTGAATGTAGAAATCATCGCGAAACACACGAATGACAAAGCCAATAAGTAGAATACCGGCGAACGCAATGCTTGCGCATAGGTCATATCCGTATCTCTTTGGTTGGTGACAATCGACGAAGAATCATTCGTTGCTTGCTCTGCTTCTGCTGCAAGCGAATCTTCCGTCACGCCATAAGGCAGCATGCCGACATCAGCTGGCTTTTCGATCAACAGGAACGCTCCCAGGAACAAAGCAACAGCGTACATGCCGCCCAATAATAGGAACCCTTTTTCCCAACCATAATTTTGGATGAAAGTCGGGACAATTGCGCTCGTGATAGCGGTGCTTAAGCCGATTGATGCAGCAACAAGTCCCATAACCAAGCCGTGGCTTTTGCGGAACCAGTTATTCACAAGCGTTACAGAAACGATTGCTGTTGACGACATCATGAACAAGCCGATGACGATTGCCCCCAAGTAGAATGCAAGCAAGGATTTCCCGTTGGACAACAGCAAGAATCCTAGCGCTCCAAAAATACCTCCCAGGATGGATGTTTTCCGCAAGCCAATTTTAGGCAGCAAAAATTTGGTGACTAAAGGTACCGCTACAATCCCGGTCAAATTAAGGAAACTGCCCACCAAACTAAATTGAGAAACTGAAAATCCGGTTGCTTCTGTTACCGGTTTGAAAAACGATGCCAACCCATTCATCGGAATCCCTACACCAAGCATCAACAGCATACCGGCAATGATAATCCGTATATATTTTTTCGACAAAATAAACGCTCCTCACAATGATTTTTTTGTATTGTTCAAAATTAAGCCGCCATCTGTAACTGGATATACTCTTTTACAGGGATAGGTTCAACCTATACTGTAACTATATTTATCCACACCGGAAATATCGCTTTCATTTATGAGACATGATTCACATATGCCTGCATTTGAATGCAATTTTTCTGGTAGCTAGCAAAAGGACTCAGGCTGATTACCGTTGTTTGTACAGATTCTTTATCAGAATGCATCCAAACCAACATCACTCATTATAGATTGTTCACCTGACATGTCAAACGAGAAAAAGTCCACAGAAACCGCTTTCCGCATTTGTATAATAACGTTTTTCTGAAATATTGTCTGAAATTCAACTTTTTCTTGGTTTTTAAATAACTTGCATTATAATTCGCTATATTATCTTTTTTTATTCACAGATTAATGAATATATTTTCACAATATTTGAGGAAGACAAAAAGGCCGGAACCGAAGTCCCGACCTTATTCAATGCAAAGAGAATTTCTTGATGTTTTATCATTTAATTATCAAATTTGTCGTCTGGCCGCTAAGATTGCAGCTGACACCTCCTATAACCACACTATCGACAACAAAGGTGAACGTTCTTTGTTCTGTCGACTGGACTAACTTTTCGGACGTGAACGATACCGTTCCGCTTTTTCCGGTGCTCCCAAAATCAGGACCTGTAGTTGCATCTTCCCAGTGGCCGGTGACAGTTGCATCAGCTACGTGGGCACCCGCTTCCATGACCTTCACTTTGGCTGTAGCCCATACATAATTAATTTTGTTGATTTTTCTGGTTGTGGCGCTCATCTGGACAACTACATCCACAGTCCTTGTAGGAACAACAGTAGGTTCAACATTTATGGTCACTGTTGCAGTGGCAGTCGATCCTGCGCTGTCTGTCACGTCATACGTGAAGGTGTCCGTACCTGTGAAATCAGTGTTTGGTGTATAGGTGATATCTGGTCCTGATCCACTCACTGTTCCGTTTGCCGGACCTGATGCAATCGAATAGGTCAGCGGATCACCGTCTGGATCTGCAGCGATGAGTGTGATAGCTACAGAGGTGTTTTGCGTTGTGTCAACAGTCTGGTCGTACGCGACGGGGGGTTTATTCGTAACAAGCCCAATCCCCAGCGCTGAGGAAGCGTCCACGACTCCGTACCCGTATAGTTTGTCTTTACCGGCATCCCCCAAATCCAATGCTGTCTGATTCATTTTGTTGCGGACTTCCTCCGCAGTATAGCTCGGATCAGATGACATCAGCAAAGCCGCTACACCTGCAACGTGGGGTGAAGCCATTGATGTACCATTTGCTTCAATGAAGTACTCGCCTGCGTATCCTGCGAAGGAAAACGGCTGTGGGCCTAATAGGTTGACACCGTCTTTCCATGTCGACAGAACGGCTACACCAGGTGCGGCTATTTCAACGTCCGAGCCCGTACTGGAGAAACTGGCCCGCTGATTGTTTTTGTCGACAGCCGCAACCGCTACGACCGATCCATATTTGGCCGGATAACCGACATTATTGCCATTTCCGGCAGCACTTCCCTCATTGCCTGCCGAGCCTATATGCAGAACCCCGGAGCTGGCCAACACATCAAAAGCGGCCTCAAGCTGAGACGAATTGGCCCCGGTGCCATAACTGTTGTTTGTGATGCGTATCGGTGAATCGGGATGCGCGGCATTATAATTCTGGATCCACTGCAGCGCTTCGATGATCGTGCTTGCGGTACCTTCCCCGTTGTTATCCAGAACTCGGAGTGCTACGATCTGTGCGTTTGGCGCAACGCCGACAACCCCAAAGTCGTTGCTCGCTGCAGCAAGTATTCCTGCTACATGGGTACCGTGCCCATAAACATCCTCAGGGAAGAAGTCATCCGAAACAAAATCATAACCCAATTCATTTGCAGAGAAGACGAAGTTATCGCTTAGGTCAGCGTGGTTGAAATTCACTCCAGAGTCCAAAACGGCAACCTTGACTCCCTCGCCGGAATAACCGGCTGCAAGGGCTGCATCCGCGTTGATATGTTCGGCTCCCCAACTATTCCCAAGCTCATTTTCTGCCGAATATTCAAGTGCCTGCACAAGATAATCAGGTTCAACTACTTCCACTTGCGGATTATTTTTCAGAGCTTCAATGGCTTTCGCCGGAAGTCTTCCGGAAACTGCAGGAATAATTGTGAAAACATTGCTGACCTCGCCACCCAGACCCTTGAATGCATGCAGTTCCGCCTGACCCGGTTTGTCTTTGAATCTTACAATCACATCCTGAAAATCGGCCGAATTGTTCGGGGTTGCCGCTGCCTCAGATGATGATTGGGATGCCATTGCCTCAGTAGTTATTGATGTATAGCTAAAAATGAATAAAGATGTTAATAAGACTGCATAAAATCTTTTCGAAAACATATCATTTCCCCTTTCTTGCTATCAAAAATCGACCACGGATGGTCGGTTACGACAAGAATTAAACAATTTTGAACTGAGCTTTGCCAACTCATGTCTTTACGATTATAACATTTAATTCCCTGTACAATATTTTTTCATTGTATACCTTTTCATTGATGATTTACAAGTAGAAGTTTCCTTTCTTCGTAACTATCTTTTCAAGGCTAATCTCTTGACTGGTCTTAACCTCAGTAATAATATGAAATGGAGACCGGATATTTAGTGTTAGAAATACATCAAAAAATAAAAAGGGGATTAGACGATGAACTTTGATAGTGAAGACTCACGTTTCTACAAAAACGACGAAAACGAAAATTTGATATGCGAAATCACCTATTCCATTGCAGACAGCAGCCTGATCGTTATCGACCGTACCTTTGTGGACGACGATTACCGCGGCCAGGGAATTGCTGCGCAACTGGTTGATCGCGTGGTGGAAATGGCCCGGGAGGAAAACAAAAAAATCATTCCTCGCTGCCCTTACGCCAAAGGCATGCTCGAAAGAAAAAGCTCACTTTATGCTGATGTAATGAGTTAATATTTACCCCGCGAAAACCCATTTAGCGGGGTAAAATGTATAAGAGCAACACGAGATACCCCGTTAAGTTGATTTAGGCGGTTTTTCTGAATGTTATTTGAACGGAAATAGCCCGCCAAAAACACTTTGGCGGGCTATTTCTGATCATATATTCAATTCCGATGCTACTTCTTCTCCACTTTCTTGCCGACAGCCGACAGGAAAATCGTGAATTCATCATCGCCGTCCAAATGCAGCAGTTCGTCGACCATGACCTGGTCGTAGATGCCCAATGCGCAAGTGCCGGCATCGATCGATTCGCTCGTCAGGTACAAGTTTTCCATGACCGCACCGATGTCGATCAGGATTTTTTTGTGGGCGGTGATATCGTATTTCCACTCCGAGCGGTACGGGATGCAGCTCCAAGAGAAGATGACCGACGCACGTTTGGCAAAGTTCGGCACAAACGGTTGATCGAGCGTCATTTTATCGACCTGTTCATCGATATCGTTGACTTCGCTCAGGTACAATAGTTTGTGGCAATCCGCCAAATAACGGTATACGCCCTTCTTCAAACCGTCCACATTGAGGATGAACAGATACGTCTCAAAGGAATGCGTGCCGCCGCTGCAAGGGACCGTGCGGAAAGTGATGCCCGATCGGTTGGTGCCCGTGATGGCTTGCGTGCTCCACAAAAGGTAGGAAAGTTCGTCCAGTGTGAGAGCATCTTTCGCATAATGGCGGACACTTCTTCGTTCCTTGATGATTTCGTATATGTTTTCCTTCTTCACAACTCCGCCGTCGACGGCAGGCAAATCCACGATTTCTGCATCCGCATCATAACCTTTGACGTTGGGCGGTTGCGGAATCCCCTTCTGTTTATCCGTTTCGATCGCGCTGAATGTTTTGAAATCCGACTTCAGAAAATTGCGTTGTTCCTCATATCTAGGCATGGTAAACCTCCATTTTTTCTACTATTTTACCACGCATTGTGAATGTTCGCGCTATATCGGACTAAGGGTTTCCCCTGTATTTTCAGGTCATACTGGCGCTGAACCGCTATTTCTCTTCTGCGTCCTCTCGGTATTCCAGAATGTCACCGGGTTGGCAGTCCAACGCTTTGCAGATGGCTTCCAAGGTTGAGAAGCGGATTGCCTTCGCTTTTCCGGTTTTCAGGATGGAGAGATTGGCCATCGTGATGCCGACGTGCTGCGACAGTTCGGTGACGCTCATTTTTCGTTTTGCCAACATGACGTCTATATTGATGATTATTGCCATTTTTCCCACCTCATATCGTAAAGTCGTTCTCTTGCTTGATTGTGATTGCATTTTGCAGTAATTTCTGAAGGACAGCGGCAAAAACGGCAATCACCATGCAGGCGAATATGATGATCAGGCCGATCAGGACGATGCCGGGAGCGTCATCCAAATCACCCATCATAAAAATGAGCGGCATGAACAGGATGAATAGCCCGCCGATTGCAGCTGCACAGAGTTTGATGTTCTTCAGGACTTGCACCGTCAAATCGGAAAAAGCCAAGTCCTTATCGATGTAGCCCAGCAGTTTATAGACTTGGTACAAGGCGACGAAATAGATGCCGGCAGATGCGTACAGTCCGATCATGAATGGATATTGCAAATACGACAGGCTCGGCACCAGTTCGACCAGGAAAGCCGCAATTTCCGGGATGATAAAAATGCATAGCGCCACTACCGGAAGTCCCATCAGAACGACGACCGCCTTCAAAAAGAATGTTTCTCGTTTCATGTTTACAACACCTCGTTTGGATTTGTTACTGTTAGTTTAGTCTTTAATTTATCGTTTTACAATAAATATTTATTCTTTTAAACAATTCTTAACTATCCTGCGCCACTTTTGCGGACGCGAATTACCGGCGAGGAAATCCTCGCCGGTAATTCCGACTTCATTTGGCTGATAATTCCCGGTGAAGCCACCCTCGTCGGGAATAAGGTCTTCATCTGGCGGATATTACCCGGTGAAGGGCTCCTCACCGGGTAATATATCTCTGCAGCAAAAAAAGCCAGACGCCATCCAAAGTTAAGGATGCGGTCTGGCTTTTCGGTTTATTCTGGTCTCACAAGTATCTCTCAAGCATATGGGCGATGCCGTCTTCGTTGTTGGACAAGGTAATTTCGTTCGCGCTCGCTTTCAGTACATCGATCGCATTGCCCATCGCGACGCCGACTCCTGCATAGGCGATGATGGAAGCATCGTTCTGGCCGTCCCCGAATGAGATGACCTGCTCAGCATTGAGCCCCAATGGCCGCAAGGTCTTGTCCAATGCATAGGCTTTATCGATGCCTTTGTCGGCAATCTCAAAATAGAAAGGCGCCGAGAAAAAGCCGTTGATCCGTCCTTCAAATGGCCGCATGATTTCTTGCCAGTGCTGCGCCAAGTAATCCGGTTCGCCCGCAATCAAAATTTTATGCAGGGGGAAATCAACAAAGTCCGCCAGATGGTCCACTTCGCATAATTTAAAGTCTCCGCTGCGGGACTCGTATTCGATGATGTTCCGCAAACCGTGCGGCGGTGCGGTGATCATGCAATCATACACATTGTTCACGTACATGTACTCCTTATGAGCGATCATCAGTTTGACCTCGAATTTTTCCAAGTGCGTCAGCAGCGCTGAGCCTATTTCTTCGGAAATGCTTTGGCTGAAGAGCATCTCATCCGTTGCACAATCTGTCACACAAGCCCCATTATTGGAAAGGAGCAAGCCATGATAGTGTTCCATCTTTAGTTCTTTTGAGAATTTCTGCATCGCCGGCAAGGGCCTACCGGATGCCAGCACAAGTTTCACGCCAGCTTCCTGAGCCCGCAATAAGGATTCTCTCGTCTTTGGCGTGATTTCTTTCTGGTCATTCAATAACGTCCCATCGATGTCCAGCACAATCGCTTTGATTGCCACTCCATTCACCTCATGCTTTCTCTATATCGTGATTTCGATTCTGTTTCCTTCCGGATCGCCGATGACGGATTCGTAGTAGCCATCGCCGGTCACTCTGCACGGGCTCAGCAAAGGATAGCCTGCATCCACCAGTTTTTCAGTCAAGGCGTCCACTATTTCTTTGCTGCCGACAGAAATGGCCAGATGCGCAAAGCCAAGTATTTCATTGGTTTGGGCACCTTTGATCACATCTTCGCGATGCATGATCTCCAGTCTGGCACCATCCGCGAAGGACAGGAAATAGGATTGGAATCCTGATTTCTGATTGTGGTACTTTTCACCCGCCGTTGCTTTGAAGAAATCACAGTAAAATTCTTTCATTTTTTCCAAATCCGCAGTCCAAAGACCGATATGTTCTATTTTCATTTAATAACCTCCTTGATAACTAAAGTAAGTATATGCCATTCATCCAAAAATGACAGGCGAAACGCTTAGGTTGAAATAAATTTGTCTAGACTATTCGGCCCCGAATCAAATGAATGAAACAATCCTCTCAAAATCACTGATTGGCTCCTAAATGAAACATTCGGAAAAGGCCAAAATCCCTGTTGCAGGATCTTGGCCTAAATTCAAAAGTGACATCTCTGGCTGCCTTATCGTTGCTGCAATATCCTCATGAACCGGATTTCGAAATAGGCGGCGAACACTGCTAAAACCACAAAAATGCCGATTTTTGTGATCAGGACCGGCAAAGGAATCGCGATTCCTGCCGCAACTTGGAACACCGTCTGGACAGGCAACATTATCCCCATGACCATGCAGATGATCAGCAAAATCGAAAGAAGCATATAGCCCAGTCCCTCCCTCTTGCGCAGGAGAAATAAACAGCTGAATGCCAGCGGGCTGATGATGCCCATGTCCAAAACATAGGTTGGTTCCGTCGTATAGACCTCGATCATCGCCAAGGCACGGCCGGCCAGCAAGGCGCTGATGATATCGGGCAGCCAGGCAATGAAAAGTGCGATACCCGTCACCGCCAGGAAAGCATAAATCCCCTTATATGGAAGTACGTTCGTGATGGACTTTTCCAACTCTGAATAATCCATGCCGCTCATCGCAATGATCAAGGCAAAGAGCGAGGATGAAAAAAGGGCGATATACACCAAGTGGAGAGAATTATAGGTCACGCCAAACGCAATGTTTGAAGCATAGTAGAGGAATAGAGCTATCACGGAGGCCAGTAGGATTCGTCGCTTCACAGTCTTCTTTTTCAAGTCCAGCAGCGTTGCTGCAGCCAGCATCGGGACCCCCACCACAAGAATGGTTAAGTCGGTCCCTTTGAAGATGGGTACCCTGAAAAAGGAATCGTGGGCATAGATGCCATCCCCGTACATTTTGACGCTATCGCCATGCTGATTGATGATGTCGAAAGGCGCTCCACCTGTTGTATAGAAAAGCCCCGTGGCAGTAGCCACCACACTTAAAATGATGATCAAGAATGAGAGGATATGCAGAACGTTGACATTATTATTTTTCATCGGATTCACTGATTTCCTTTCCAATAATGCTGCTTATAGAATAGGTTTCAGCCTTTCGCGTCTTCTTTGTATCTCCTGATCCAGAGACGGCCAGCATAGTCCTATTATGTTACATCATCCGCTCCAATTCACTCAGCCAAAGTTCATAGCTGGCATCACTCGGCATGCGCCAATCACCTCGGGGGGAAAGACTGACCGAACCTACTTTCACGCCGTCCGGCATGCAGGAGCGTTTGAATTGTTGGGTGAAGAAACGTTTGTAGAACACCCGGAGTTGATTGATGATCGTTTGCCTATCGCTGTCCTCAAAGGCGTGCTCAGCCAGGAAAATGATCTTGGCGGGGCTGAAGCCGAACCGCAGGACATAGTAAAGGAAAAAGTCGTGCAGATCATAGGAGCCGATAGCCTTTTCCGTCATCTGCTGGATGTTCCCGGCCTCATCCAGCGGAAGCAATTCGGGACTGATCGGCGTATTGAGGATATCTTCCAGTACCTTTTTGATATTGGGCTCAGCCGATTCCGCAAACCATGCTACTAAATATTTAACCAAGGTCTTTGGTATGCTGGCGTTGACGCCGTACATGCTCATATGATCGCCATTATACGTGCACCAACCCAATGCCAACTCCGACAAATCACCCGTACCAACCACCAGTCCTGCTTCCTGGTTGGCGATATCCATTAAAATTTGGGTCCGCTCCCTCGCTTGGAGATTCTCGTAGGTGATATCCTTTTCATTTGGATCATGGCCGATATCCTCCATGTGCTGGATGCAGGCGTCCCGGATGGATATGTCTTTAGTCGTGATCCCCAACGCCTGCATCAGTGATGCGGCATTAGCGTAGGTGCGATTGGATGTCCCGAATCCCGGCATGGTAACCCCGATGATATCTTTGGCTGGGCGCTGAAGCTGCTTATACGCATGATAGGTCACCAGAAGGGCTAAGGTGGAATCGAGGCCACCGGAAATCCCCAAAACCGCCTTTTTGATGCCTGTCTTATTCAAACGTTGGGCCAATCCGGTTGCTTGAATAGTGAATATGTCGGAACACGACTGCTCACGAGTCTGTGTTTCTGCCGGAACAAAGGGTTTAGGGTCAACCTTGCGGCGGAAGTCAGTCGTTTCATTTTCCGCTTCCGGAGCTGCTGCCGCGTGATGCAGCTGGAAAATGACGGTTTGATAGTCATGGCGTTCCACATTGCCCGTGAAGGAATTGATTTTTCTGCGGTCATTCATGAGACGCTCGATATCGATATCCTGGATGAGCAGGGTTTCCTGTAGGTTCATCCTGTCTTCTTGCAGCAAGGTTCCGTTTTCTGCGATGATGGCATGCCCGCCAAAAACCAGATCGGTGGTAGACTCGCTGGAGCCAGACGAGGCGTATAGATATGCTGCGATACATTTCGCGGACTGCCCCGCCACCAGACTTTTTCGGTAGGCCGCCTTGCCCACCACTTCATTGCTGGCCGATAGGTTGAGGAGCAGGTTGGCCCCGTACAGCGCATGGTTGGAACTGGGCGGAATCGGAACCCATAGATCTTCGCAAATTTCCACACCGATCACCAACTCCGAACCGGCATCTTTGAACAACAGATTCTCGCAAAAAGGGACCTCTTGCCCGCAGAGGCTGATTTTGTCGGAAATGCGGTGAACGGATGAAGAGAACCAACGTTTCTCATAAAATTCATTGTAGTTAGGGATAAAGGTTTTGGGGACGATGCCTAATATTCTGCCTTTGAAGAAAACGACCGCGCAATTGAACAGTTGATTGTCTGCCCGCACAGGCATCCCTGCAGCAATCACCATTTCAAGAGATTTTGTCCCCTGCAGCAATTCAGTCAACTCTTTCTCGGCCGCTTCCAGCAACAGACGCTGATGGAACAAATCTCCGCTGCTGTAGCCCGTGATACTTAGTTCAGGGAACAGAAGTACGTTGACCTTTTGAGAAGCGGCTTTAAGACTTAAATCCAATATTTGCCGACAATTGAACGTTGGATCCGCAACCTGAAGTTTTGGAACGGCTACTCCTGCCCGGATAAAACCGAGCTCGTTTAACGTAATCACAAATAATCCACTCCTTTTCCGAAAGAAACCCGCAAATCAATAAGCGCTTTCATTTGAAATCACAGCCACACAAACGACATCAAGTACTGTTGCGGCCATTCCATATTATTTTCTTCTTGGCACAGTTTGGACGATTTGACGGATTTCAACACCTTTTCACTTTTCCTATTTGCTCAAATTGTATCACACCGAAAGAGTCAACCGTTACTGCAGCGCCCGACATTCTCCGCTTTACGAATCCTTTACTCAAAAACCGTTAATTAGCCTCGGGCAGCGCATCCTTTTATAGATGACTTCAAACAACTGATAGGTGGAGAAGCCATCACAGTGAAATGCATGTTTGAGCATGCTGATGAGTTCCAAGTCGGCGAGCGCCATTCGGAAGACAAGTTAATCCAATAACTAAAAATGAACGCCACCCCAAATTTGAGGTGGCGTTCATTTTTTATTATGCCCTCCCAGAGAATGGATGTGGAAATAGTAAATGTTTTCTTTATACCATAAGCTTACCTGAATGGCTTTCTCGCGATTTTAGAGATGGCCTGTCGGAATTCCACCCATTGCTCAGGGTAATCATTGCTTCCATGTTTAGTAATTGTATAGCCATCCATCACTATTTCAATATGCCATTGTGTTCCATCCATAATACCCTGATTTACATATTCGGCTTCCCAATTCAACAAATCTAAAGTTTGAATCTGTTCAACGAATTTTTTTCCAGTAGCTAATCGAATGTTTCTAAGAGCCATATTTGCTGGTTCTCCTTCACCGCCATGAGTCCAACTGACCAAATTATTCTCCAAATCAATCTCCACTTGGTAATAACCACCAAAGTAGCCTCCGACAGATGCTTCAATCTTTTTAATTTTTTCATATCCGTCATAAGCATTTCCTTTATTGTGCACTAAAATAGAAGGACGCCGAAAAATTTTCATCATAAGAAATCAAGAAGTTGTCTCCTATTGGAGCATATTTCACTACTCGACCAGAAGCCTCTGCTCCTGGAAATAGATCGGTGTAGCCAAAACTATTCCCGTCCAGAGTCCCATAGGTATCTTGTGCAATCTCACTTCCTGAAGAGGAAATGATGTCAAAAGACGGAAATGTTGTATAAGGTGTATCTTGATTTCCATCTAACAATTTCAGAGTGACATCAAAAATGACCCATTCCATCCCCTCTGGAGGTGCTTCATTGAATTGGTTTTCAGCCATTAGAGTGTCCAAGGCGGCCTGACCTTTTGTGATACCATTGATTTGCAGGGAAATGGTTCCTTCGTAGTTCTCCGTCCAATCCTCATTGGAATACTCAACCGGAATTTCAATGGCTTGACCTAGAGGCACTGGATTACTTCTTTTTCCGAATGCAGAGGATTCATTAGCAGATTCCTCTGTGCTGGTTTCATTCAGCGGATCAGTTTCATCTTGGGGCTCGGTTTCCTCAAAAGCACCCTCCAATTCGGTGCTGAGTGACATGAAGCCTGACATGACCACATCCATCATTTCATCAGTAATTTCCGTTATATACCACTCGTTGTCCTGCTTTACTAAATCGATTTTCAAAGTGGCTTCTTTAAACGTTTCAGAAACGATCTCTGCCTGTTCCTTCATCGTATCAGCAAACATCTGATTCGTTTCCTCTTCGGTCATTTCCGTACCGCTGAATGCCAAGGGTAACATTTTCATAAATGCAGAACTGATTGTTGCTTTAATCAAGGGTGCGCCGTCAACATATTTCGCGTTTATTGTCACGACTGCTTTGTCGCCGTCTACTTCACTTCCAGTTACTTCATAAGTCATTTTCTCAGCATTGGTTTTGAAATATTCCACTAGATACTCATTCGAATCATCGAGTAATAGCTCTTCCGTCTCCTTCACTTCTTCCTCATTCGTGGAAAGTATAGTGGCTGTCATTGCTTCGGCGTCAAGTTTTTGCCCTGCTGTAAAAAACGCCTCGACTGTTGATTCAGGTTTTGTGCCACTACAGCCGGCCAATAAAGCTAGTGACAGCATCGAAACTGCGATTGTTCTCCATTTTTTCATTCTCTTACTCCTCCAATTTTCAAATTGTGATCCTTAGCATTCTTCTATAATAAATACCTACGGATTACCCAATTGATAAAGCAAATATTTCTGTGATTGTAGTATCGCCCATTGATTGAGGCCAGCTTCTGATGTACTGATTATCAAGTGCCGTGCATTCTGGAGTGCGCCAATCAAGGAATATTTATTTTAATATAATTGTACCACTATGCAGATGTTATTCAACATTATTAAAGAGAAGTTCTGTCCAGAAGACATTCAGAACTTAAAGGAGCGTATCGATACCGCATTCCGGCAATCTGTGTTATAACTATATTTGAATGATTTTAGAGGAGGCACCTATGCTTAAACGTTTTTTCGGCTATTATAAACCCTACAAGCATCTTTTCATGCTTGATTTCTGTTGCGCTATTTTGGCGGCTGTTTTGGAACTTTCTTTCCCGGTCGTCGTCAACAGCGTCATTGATTCGATTTTGCCTTCCGGGCAGTGGAATCTGATCCTCTTGGTTTCGTTGGGGCTGTTGGTGTTGTACATCGTCAACACGGCGATGCAGTATATCGTCGTCTATTTCGGGCACGTACTCGGGGTCAACATCGAGACCGATATGCGCCGGGAACTTTACGGCCATATGCAGAAGCAGCCTTTCAGTTACTATGATGATCAGCAGACCGGCAAACTGATGGCGCGGCTGACGACAGATCTGTTCGAGATTTCGGAAGTGGCGCACCACGGCCCTGAGGATATCTTCATCACCATCATCACTTTGTTGGGATCGTTTCTGTTGATGCTGCAGATCCATGTGCCGTTGGCGATCGTCACTTTCGTCATGATTCCCTTCATTACGATTGCGCTTGTCTTTTTCAACAAGAAAATGACACGGATCAACACCCGCATTTTTGAAGATCTGGGTGAATTCAGCGCGGGGATTGAAGCTTCGGTCAGCGGCATCCGCGTCGTGCAGGCATTCGCAAACGAAGCTTATGAAGCGAAACGGTTTGAAGGATTGAACCAAGCTTATCGCCGTTCCAAAATGGCTTTCTACAAAATGATGGGCATCAGTTCTTCCTATAACTATTTGCTGATTCGGCTGATCAACTTGTTCGCATTGTTCTTCGGCGCCTACTACACGATCCAGGGTCAGCTTTCCTACGGCGAGTTCGTCGGTTTCATCCTCTTGTCCAACATTTTTGTGCGTCCGATCGAAAAAGTGAACACGATGATCGAAAGTTATCCGAAAGGGATCGCTGGTTTCAGGCGCTTCACCGAAGAGTTGGATCGGACACCGGAAATCCTGGATAAACCGGATGCCATCGAAGTGAGCCATCTGAACGGCGATATCGTCTACAACGAAGTGTCATTCGGCTATGACGGTTCCAAAAAAGTGTTGAACGGGATCGATCTGAAGATCCAGGCTGGCGAAACGGTCGCCTTCGTCGGTCCCAGCGGCGCCGGGAAAACGACCTTGTGCAACCTCCTTCCCCGCTTTTACGAAGCTACGGAAGGGACAATCACAGTCGACGGCATCAACATCCAAGATCTGACGCTGCGTTCCTTGCGCAACCAAATCGGCGTCGTGCAGCAGGATGTCTTCCTCTTCCCGGGAACCGTCAGGGAAAACATCGCCTACGGGAAATTGGATGCTACAGATGGCGAAATCGCTCAAGCAGCCCGGATGGCCAATCTCGATAAGGTCATCGCCGAGATGCCCCATGGACTCGACACGATGATCGGGGAACGCGGTGTGAAATTGTCCGGAGGGCAAAAGCAGCGACTTTCGATTGCGCGCATGTTCCTGAAAAATCCGCCGATCCTGATTTTGGATGAGGCGACTTCCGCACTGGATACCGAAACCGAACAAGTCATCCAGGAATCATTGGATAACCTTTCGAAAGGCCGGACGACGCTGATCATCGCGCACCGTTTGACGACCATCAAGCATGCCGACCGGATCATCGTCGTCGATGATCAAGGGATTTCCGAACAAGGCTCGCACAAGGAATTGCTGGCTCAGGACGGAACTTACCGTCGCCTCTATGAAGCCCAGTTCTTGGGAATCGACCAGTAGTGATGCAGCTCCTTCTACTTGGGAATTGAATTTATGCCCAGAAATAACCCGTCAAAACCTCTTTGGCGGGGAAAATCAGTCCAAAGTCCAGTCAGAAAACCCGCCAAAACGATCTTGGCGGGGGAAAATGTCCGCGGTCATCACGAGATTCCCCGCAAAAACCAATTTGGCGGGGAATTACGCTCATGATCACGAACTCGAACCCCAAACCAGAAGGTCAAACAATCACACGACCAAAAACAAACAAGAACGGCAACCCAGCGATTGGGTTGCCGTTCTTGTTTGTTATCGGTGATTCATTTATTCCATTGATTGGACGTAGCTGGCGGATTGTACCCCTGCTTGGCGTCCGAATACGATAATGTCCGCTACAGCGTTGCCGCCGATACGGTTGCTGCCGTGGATGCCGCCGGTAACTTCTCCGGCAGCGTACAGACCTTCGATGACCGTACCTTCTGTGCTGATGACTTGTGCGTTTGTGTTGATTTTCAAACCGCCCATTGTATGGTGGACACCAGGCGCGATTTGGATTGCGTAGTATGGTGCAGCTGCTAATGGTTTAGCCATACCTGTTGTACGGTTGAATGCGCCATCCACTTGGGAAGCGACCGTTTCATTCCATGAAGTCAACGTTTGCGCCAATGTTGCGCTGTCGATTTCCAATTGACCAGCCAAAGCTTCGATTGTTTCATCCGACTGGACAAAGCCTTTTTCGATGTACGTGTTGACTGCTTTTACGCGGTCCTTCACACCAGCATCAAAAATCAGGTAAGCATAGCCTTCTTCCAAAGCGTTGATCGCTGCCGAAACAGTGTCACGCGTTTCCATTTCATTGACGAAACGTTCGCCTTGTTGATTCACAAGGATTGCCCCTTCACCACGGATCGCTTCAGTGATCAGGTAAGAAGATTCCTGATGTACGGTCGGGTGGATCTGGATTTGATTCATGTCAACGACAGCGGCTCCGATAGCTTCCGCCATTTTGATGCCGTCGCCTGTCGATCCCGGTTGGTTAGTGGTTACATAGCCTTCAAGCTGCGGTGCAAGTTCAGTGACCATATCAAAATCGGCACCGAATCCACCGGTTGCGATGATTACTGCATCGGAGGAAACTGTGATTTCACCTTCGTTGTTGAAGTCGACTTTCACGCCGCTGGCTTTATCATCCGTCATGACGATTTCAGTCACTTCGGAATTCACGAACACTGGAATCTCGCGTTCCATGATATTTGCATACAAGCCTTTGATCAAGTATTGGCCTACTGCAGAGCCGTCGGATGGACGGTGGGTACGGTTCACGCTCATGCCGCCGGTAACGGTGATGTTGTCCAACGTGATTCCCATAGTGTCCAACCAATCAATGGCCGGTGCGGAATTGTCGACAAGATAGTGCAACAATTCTGGATCGTTTGTATTTTTTCCGCCGGCTAATGTTTCTTCGTAGAACATTTCGTTCGAATCTTCGATGCCTTGTTCCGCTTGGAATTTCGTTGCGGATGCGTTCATACCTGCGGAAGATTTGATGGTGTTTCCGCCGTGGACCGGCATTTTCTCGAAGATGACCGGATTCAGGCCGGCATCTTTCGCCGAGATTGCAGCTGTCATACCGGAACCACCGGAACCGATGATGATGACGTCATAGCTTTTTTTCAGTTCTTCCGGATCCGTATAGGTAACCTCTGATGCGCCTGTCACAGCCTCCACTGATTCAGAACTTGCAGCAACAGATTCCCCATTTTCAACAGCAGCGCTTGAGTCAGCCGCGTTGTCCGTGTTCGCTCCACAACCGGATAACAATAGTAACATACTGAAAGCAGAAAATAAGCCAATTCTCTTCTTCATTTTTTATTCCCCCATTTCTTCAACTTACCTTTACATTGTATTTTTTTTATCATGATTTGTACAGTGCAACTAAACGAAATTGTCATTAAAATAGGGTTTTTCAGAATTTATTCTTTCGGGAAATCAGAAAGATTGGGATTTTTTGCACAATAAAAAACACCTCCTGCTAAAAAGCATTTTGGTGTCCGTTATTCTGAATTGCATCCAGCCTACTGCCTGTTAATACATTCAGGGCTCAACGCAACCTGTAGGTCACAATGCCCATATAGTCGATGGCGGTGACTTTATCATCCGCTCTCATTCTGGAACAGATACCTTCTATGGCCTGTTTATCGCAGCCCCTGGAGGCCAAAAAACTTTCGACTTCAAATTGATTCATCGGGTGACGTTTGATGATGCTCATGATGGCTTCATAATCATCCGGGATTTCGCTGTGAAAGCCCTCGGTATCCAAAAAATTTATCGGGATGCCGCCCAGTATCTCGACTGCGCGATTCATTCTTTCAGGGCTGATTTCTTTGGCGTAAGTCTCTGCGGGCGGCCGGACTGGCGTGTTGATGTAAACACGATCACACTTTATTTTCTGCAGGGCCTCCGCATACTTCCTGAGCGATTCGTCATCGTCATTGATTCCATCTATCAGCATAATTTCGATCCACAACGATCCGGCGTACTCCTTCGAGAACGTGATTAACCCCTCGTTTACTTTCTCGAAGTCAATGGAACGATGTGGACGATTGATCTTTCTGAATGAAACGGTATCGTATGCGTCCAGCGTCGGAAGCACGATGTCAGCCAACCCCAATTCAGCACGCAAAGCCGCATCATAAAGCAGGGCACCGTTTGTGATCACAGCAACCGGTTTATCGGTCCTTTCCTTTATGCCAAGAATAAGCTCTCCCAGGCCCAAATACAGGGTTGGTTCCCCCTCGCCGACTATCGTCACAACATCGAACGGTACGGCATTTTTCAGGAATGCATCAAATTCCATCAGTATTTCCGCGACAGGAAAAAACATCTCCCGCGTGTTCATGAAATGGTCCGTCTTTCCCAGTTGACAGTAGATGCAGGAATAGTTGCAGGTTTTTTTCGGAATCGGGCTGACGCCTAAAGAGATCCCGAGACGTCTGGATGGTACTGGTCCATAAATATACTTCATGCTTTCCATCAACAAGCACACCCCTTCTGTACAGATACAATTTTATCTGTTTCGCAAAATGAAATGATGACTGCAGGATTGCCGGCTTATCAGGAGTTATTGGCCTTCAACAGTTGATTCCTCAGGCGTGTTTTCCCTATTCCCGCATCTTTTGGGGCCGTTCCCGCATCTGCGCCTGCAGCAACCTTTGCCGCAATTCCCTCCGGACTCGTTGCATAGTTTGTAATCTCCGCCCTCTATCCGTAAGCCTTTGCCGTTCACAACCAATTCCGCCATTTTTTTCCTGGCGTTATTGTAGATCCCCTGTACAGTAGTCCGTGCGATAGCCATTTGTTCTGCGCATTGTTCCTGCGTGAAACCTTCCAGATCGATCAAACGGATCGTTTCATATTCGTCTATGCTCATTGTGACGATATGCTCTGGATCTATCGTGTCATTGAGGGGGCCAAACTGATCACTTTTTGGTAAACAACATACTTTTCTCCATTTTCTAGGTCGCGCCATTTTTCAGATTCCTTCTTTCGTTACTGCTATTTCATTTTTCTTGAATACGTAGTCGCTGACGGTGACCCCAATTGACTTAGCTATTTTCGGGCACTTGGCTTTCAGCAGAAAGAAGATGCTGCGTGACGCATCCGATAAGGCTTCATAATTCCCTTGCCCTTTGCTGATGACAATATCAGCATCATGAAACAGCGTCAGAAATTCCTCGCTGCACGTTTCCAGAACTGCACCCGGAGCACCGCATCCTGTCGATACTATTGTAGCAAAATTATCCATCCCGACACAAAGCGCATCCATCAAAGTTACATCATTTATGATGGCCTCTGCCCTTACTGCATAGATGACCTCATGATCAGCGGACAAGTGACGTGCCAATATTTTGTCGAAAACCGCTTCCCCGGCGTTATCCCCGATGATCAAAATCCTTTTCGCCTTTTCCAATTCTTTTTTGAAGGGCACGTCATCGCAGATCGCAAAAGGCATATCTAGCTCCTCTTTAAGGAATGATTCGATGTAACGGCCACTGTATATTGCCGAATCCATCACATTTCCGGTGGCGGCAATCTTGAGCGCAGTGACTATGGGGTCCATTGCATCGATAAGAGCCTTGAATAGCTCATCCTCAAGGCTTAAGGCAATTTGGATGTCCCTCATCTTGACTTCAGCGTATGGATCAGCTGAGCCCGTGTATTGCTTCACGATTGCATGCATATCCTCGCACACTTCCGGCGCATAGCGGTGAGGCTTGTTTTTGGAATAGTCATCGAATGCCTCGCACATAATCGTTTCCTGCAGCTCTTCGTCATCCGTCACCAATCTGGCGGCTTCCAGCACTTGTTTCAACATACATGGCAAACAATCCAAATATAATTCCATCTTTGACCTCCTACTGTTATTTCTGGGTACTTCAAGTGTTTGTGCTCCACTCTATACATAAACAGCAGCACGATCGCCGGATATCCGGTTCATTCATCGTGCTGCCCATCATTTCCTGGATTATCCCTTCACGCCCAAAGCATGAAGTTAATTGAAGTTGTATTCCGTAACGATTTTTTCGCGGCCGGCCAGGGTGTCCTGTGCGTATTCATGCAGGCAGATGCCCAAACATGAAGTTAATTGAAGTTGTATTCCGTAACGATTTTTTCGCGGCCGGCCAGGGTGTCCTGTGCGTATTCATGCAGGCAGATGCCCAAAAATGAACCGGAAATATTCATCACGTTATCAAACCCCGCATTCTGCAAAGCCATAACCGCATTGTAGCTTCTTTGGCTCGAACGGCAATGCAGATAAACCGTTTTGTCTTTCGGAACCTCATCAAAGCGATCCCGCAACTCGCTTAAAGGAATATTCACGGCATTCACAAGATGCCCTTTTGCGAATTCACCTTTTTCCCGGACATCGATGATGTAAGCATCTTTTTCGACAAGTTCCCGGACTTTCGTTACCGGTACTTGCCGGAACACACCGTACAGGAGGTTAAGAGCTACTAACGCCGCGTAATTCACTACATCTTTGGCAGTGCCGAATGAAGGCGCATAGCACAATTCCAATTCTTTCAGATCTTCGAGTGTTCCGCCCATCGTGATCATGGCTGCGATGACATCAATCCGCTTATCAACATTACCCTTGCCGATAGCTTGCGCCCCAAGTATCTTTCCGGTCGGGTATTCATAAACCAGTTTGAAGTGCACCGGATTGCTGTCGGGCATCAATCCTACTTTGTCGTTGGCGATGATGTAGACAAAATCGTGAGGAATACCGGCAGCCTCTGCAGCTTTTTCGTTCAAGCCTGTCGAGGCGGCACCTAATTCGAAAACCTGCACCACGGAAGAACCGATGACGCCTTTATTGTTGTGGGGCATCCCGTACATATGATCGGCAGCTGCCCTGGCTTGCCGCTGAGCAGGTCCAGCCATTGCCAGTCGCGTCGGTTTATGGGTCATTTGGCTGAACACTTCTATGGCATCCCCCACCGCATAGATATCCTTGTCATTGGTCACATAATTGTGATCCACTTTGATGCCGCCCGTCACTCCGATTTCAATCCCGGCTTCTCTGGCCAGACCAGTTTCCGGGAAAACCCCTATCGACATGATCACTGCTTTTGTAGCTATCTTCCGGCCTGACAGCAATTCGATGGCATCTTCTTCAATTTTCAGGACACCATCACCCAAAACAAGATTGATGCCGTTGTCCATCAGTTCCTTATGCAACATCTGGGCCATATCATAATCGAACGGCGTCATGATCTGATCCTGCGCTTCGATCAGGCTGACATTTCTCCCCGCCAAGCGCAGATTCTCAGCCACTTCCACGCCAATGAATCCGCCACCGACAACCGCTACATCCTGTATATCCTGCTTTTGGATATATTTGCTGATTCTCTCGATATCAACCACATTCCTGACAGTGAATACATGTTGAAGATCTATGCCATCGATGTTTCTAGGGAGAATCGGACTGGCACCCGGTGATAAGACTAATTTGTCATAAGCTTCTTCGTAATCCTCACCATTCGTCAAATCCCTGACAGTGATTTTTTTGGAATCCCTATCGATGCGGACCACTTCGCTGTTGACTCTGGCCTCGATGTTGTATTGCTTTTTGAATTTTTCGGGGCTCATCAATACCAGGTCTTGGCTGTTCTCTACTATACCGCTCAAATGGTAAGGCAAGGTACAATTTGAAAAGGAAACATGCGGCCCCTTGTCGAACATGATGACTTCTGCTTTTCCATCGATTCTGCGCACCCGAGCCGCAACAGATGCCCCTCCGGCTACTCCACCGACGATCAAAATTCTTTTGTTCATTTCTCCAGCTCCATCTCTTCATTTGTATTGAATAGGCTCAGCTGACTGCCTGTAGCCAGATATCCTAATTTTTCTTTCATTCGATCCTTCATAATCCCGTAAGGGCCCAATCCGGTGCAATGGCAGGTATAATAATCCGATTGTGTTTTCAGCAGCCATTCAGCGATTTCCTTGATTGTTTCAGGATCTTCCTGCTGTTTTTTCGACCGGTTGTACAGATGGAAGCCGCCGATGACAACGTTTGGATAGCTGCCCTTTAATCCATGGAAATGTTCCACTATATTCACAATCCCCCGATGCGCACAGCCGGCGATCAGGACGGTCTTTCCGGCTTCCGTGATGATCAGATTTTGCTCATGGGAAAAATCATCTTGCGTCAGGACTGGCCCCTTTTTCATAAGTAAGGTTTCATTCCCGGAAGGATAGTATCTTTTTACTTCGACTCCGGCAAACAGTTCCAGTTCTTCGTCCAGTTGCAGTTGATTCCCGACAAACACGAAACGGTCATTCGGCAGCAATTGGCGTTCCAATCCGATATCAGCAATCCCGCTGGGCCTATTCGAATAATGTTCATCAAAAGCATTTTTGTTCACATAAATTTTCGCCTTAACGTTCAAATCCAAAAAAGTGCGCAAACCGCCTCCGTGATCCGCATGGCCGTGCGAAATGACGACAGTGTCGACAGCGGAAAGATCAATGCCCAGCTTGGCGGCATTCTTCGCAAAAAGATCGCTTGCCCCTAAATCAAAGAGAAGCTTGTGCCTGTTTGTCTCGATGTACAGGCTAAGGCCGTGTTCTGTTTCAAATTGCGCATCATGGGCCGTATTCTCTACTAAAGTTTTGATTATCACTTTTTTACCTCCTTCTATTGCAAGCTGTATGCCTTCAATCTTACTCTATTTCCGACATATGTCAATAACATGCTTAAGTTTTCACATGAACAAGTCTTATACTTCGGAAAATATAATAAGCCGCGAAATATTGCATTAATGCAAATTTCATGGCTTATTTTCATTTTCATTTGCTAGTCTCCGCCAGCGCTGCCAATGTTGAACAGCTCTGTTCATTTCGGGAAGACAGCCAGCCTGTTCTTGGACATGCGGATCGTCTGCACCGGTTTTTCATAGAAATCACTCAGGACTTCCTCCTTCAGCAAGTCGGCAGTCTTGCCTGTCTTATGGATGGAACCATCCTTCAACAGCATCAGTTTCTTGAAGCAAGGCAGGATCTCCTCGGTATGATGGCTGACGTAAATCATCGTCGGCCCTTCAGGCTCGTCGGCGATCCGCTGAATATCCTCCAAAAGCTTCTCTTTTGCGAACAGATCCAGGCCGTTGCAAGGCTCGTCCAAAATCAGAATTTCCGGTTCGGCCATCAAGGCGCGGGCGATCAAAATGATCTGTTGCTGCCCTTGGGAGAGGATGCCGTAGCGAAATCCGATCAATTCTTTGCCGCCGCATTTGATCAGCAGATCGAGCGCCTGTTGCTTTTCGGCTTCAGTCGGGACAGTCCAGACACCTATCGAAGCGAATTTCCCGCTCAAGACGATGTGTTCGGCGATGTCGTTGGGATTCAGCTGTTGCTGCAGCGCCGAGCTGACCCAGCCTATCCGTTTGCGCAACTCCGGTATGGCCGTTTGCCCGAAAGTTTCGCCCAACACGACCAGTTTGCCGCTGCTGGGCCACAGATAGCCGTTCAACAGCTGCAGCAAGGTTGTCTTGCCTGATCCGTTCAAGCCGAGTATGGCCCAATGCTCGCCTTTTTTGGCGTGCCAATTGATGTCGTTCAAAATTTTTCGTTTTTCGCGAATCACGTTCACGTGGTCGAATCTGATCATTCCATCACCCCATCTAAAGTATTGTGGTTCGGGTACCATTTATTGCGAATATACCATATTTGATTCATCCGGAAAAGGTTTTCGCAATCTCACGCTTTGCGCAACAAAAAAATGAGAAAAGCATCGCATCACACGGGAATGTCATCTATACTATATAGTGAGGTGGAAAATGTATGAACCAAAATATAGAAAAAGTATCCCTGATCATAGAGGGAGGAGCCATGCGGGGCGTCTTTTGCGCAGGAGTCATCAGTACGATGCTGCGTCAAGGAATCTATTTGGATTATGTAATCGGGGTATCTTCCGGATCGGTGAATGGCATCAACTATGTCAGCCGGGACCTTACCCGCACGAAAGCTTCATTTGTCGATATCGCCGCCAATCCGGCTTTCTCGGGGATGAAATATCTCCTCAACGGCCAGGGATACTTCAACACCAAGTACATCTATGAAGATGCGATCACAACCGATATTCCCTTCGAATTCGATTCATTCAAGCATAATCCGGCTTCCATGAAGATCGTTGCGACGGACATGGAAACGGCAAAACCTGTGTATTTCGATAAGGAAGACATCGCAACCAGCGAAGAATTGGCACTCAAAATCAGGGCCTCTTCCACTGTGCCGTTGCTGATGCCGCCTACCCAAATCAATGGAAAATACTACTTGGACGGCGGCATCGTCGACTCGCTTCCGATCGAAAAAGCGATTGAGGACGGCAATCAAAAGCACGTGATCATCCTGACCCGTCCGCGCGGCTACATCAAGGAAAAGCAACGCTTCAATGCCATCATCCGGCGGCATCTACGGGCCTATCCCGAAATCATAGCGGCCATCGAACAGCGGCACATCAATTACAACCGCTCGATGGCATTGATCGGGCAATTGGAAAGGGAGAACAAGGCATTTGTGATTGCACCCAATCAGATTTCTATAGGCAGGATGGAACGGAATGTGCAGCGTCTGGATGCGTACTACCAATACGCGGAACGGGCCGCGGAAAGGCAGCTCTCAGAGTTGCATGCCTTCTTGTCAAGTTCTTGATCCGCAAAAAAAATAAACCAGTACATCCATTTCAAACAAAGATTAGAAATAAGTGAAAATAATATGAAAATTACCGTTGACACTCTCATGTAAATCTTATATGATTATATCAATCACTTAAGCAATAACAAATCCATATAGAAATCAGGTATCCCATATGAAAACATCGAATCCACTAAACATTATTATCGTCTTAATGATCTAGGAGTTAAACACTGTAGAAATTTTTTACAGATTGTTTAAGTCCTATTTGTGGTAATCAAATGGGATGAAGCATCCCATCATTGACTGATGAGGATGCTTTTTTTTATCCATATTGCGAACAGACATAGGAAAAACGAGAAATGGGGAGATTAAAATGGAATCTGAAATGAAAACTAAAACAAAAAAAGGCGTAACCCTTCTTGTTGAAGCGTTGAAAAATGAAGGTGTTGAAGTTCTGTTTGGTTACCCAGGCGGTTCTGTTCTGCACATCTACGATGAATTCTACAAATCCGAATCGAATCACGTTTTGACAAGGCATGAACAAGGTGCAGTCCATGCGGCCGATGGATATGCCCGTACGACAGGCAAGCCAGGCGTCTGTATCGTGACCAGCGGACCCGGAGCAACGAATGTGTTGACCGGCATCGCAACCGCACAAATGGATTCCATTCCATTGATCGTGATCACTGGCCAAGTGCATGAAGCCGGTATCGGTAAAGACGCTTTCCAGGAAACGGACATGATCGGCATGACAACACCGGTGACGAAATACAATTATCAAATCCGTGATGCCAAAGATATCCCGCGCATCATCCATGAAGCTTTCTACCTGGCGAATACAGGCAGAAAAGGACCGGTTGTCATCGATATCCCGAAAAATATCGGTATCCAGGAAGTGGAGTGCGATAACTGCACAGAAAATATCGGTCCAATCAGAAATCTGCCGGGCTACAATCCGGAATGTCTGCCCGTGCCGGAACAAATCGCAAAAGTGAACGAAGCGATTGCAGCAAGCAAAAAACCGCTCATTTTGGCGGGTAACGGCGTTATACATGCAGAAGCTGAGAAAGAACTGTTGGCTTTTGCGGAATACTACCAAATTCCCGTTGTGAACACGTTGTTGGGTCTGGGCAGCTTCCCTATCAAACATGATCTGGCATTGAGCATGGGCGGCATGCACGGCTCCTACGCTGCGAATATGGCCTTGATGGAATGCGACTTGTTGCTGAACTTCGGCTCCCGCTTCGATGACCGTATGGCAAGCGACCCAACCAACTTCGCCCCAGAGGCAGTCATCGTCCATGTCGATATCGACAATGCCGAAATAGGCAAAATCATGCATACTCATATTCCGGTCCTGTCTGATGCCAAACTGGCACTGCAGATGCTGAACGACACGAAATTGGCGGAAGTGCCTGATTACTCGGTTTGGTTCAGCCACGTGATGGACAACAAAAAGCAACACCCGTTCCGTTACGAAAAATCCGACACGTTCATCAAACCGCAACACGTAGTCGAGTATGTCGGCGAATTGACGAACGGTGAAGCCATTGTCGTAACGGACGTTGGCCAACATCAAATGTGGGCAGCCCAATACTACCCATTCACGCATGGCAAACAATTGCTGACAAGCGGCGGCTTGGGAACGATGGGCTTCGGAGTTCCGGCAGCTATCGGTGCCAAAATGGCTTATCCTGACAAAACGGTTGTCTGCTTCGTCGGAGACGGCGGTTTCCAGATGACCAACCAAGAATTGGCGATCCTGAATGCCAATAGGCTGAATGTGAAGTACTTCATCCTGAACAATGAAGTACTGGGCATGGTTCATCAGTGGCAGAATAAATTTTATGAAGGCCGCTTCTCTCATTCCGAAATTCCGGACTCGCCAGATTTCGTGAAACTTGCGGATGCATACGGCATCACAGCTGCGAGAGTATCCGATCCGGACAAAGTGGATGAAGCGATCCGGACAGCTTTGAATTATCCAGGCCCTTATGTCTTGGATATCTTGATATCCAAAGATGAATTGGTACTCCCTATGGTTGTCAGCGGCAGACCAAATAACGAAATGGAAGGTGTGTAGGACGATGCTAAGATTAATCCAAACCAAAGTCGTGAATAAGCCAGGCGTATTGAACCGCATCACGCAAGTGATCCTGAAGCCACAATACAATATCGATACTTTGACGTTGACCGGAACGGAAGATTATGACGTATCCTTGATCACTGTCGGCATCAACTTCGATACCTTGGCTGCTGCTGAACTGTTGACGAAACAGTTGGAAAAACAAGTCGACGTCATCAGCGCAACCGACATCACCGAAAAGCGTTTAGGCCTCAGAGCGTAAACCCAACCGCACCACCCTACTTACCGAATCAAATTGCTTAAAAAGCATTGAGAATATAAAAAAAATAAGGAGGTCATTTCAATATGACTAAAGTATACTACGATCAAGACGTAACAGTAAAAGCACTAGAGGGCAAAAAAATCGCCGTTATCGGATATGGTTCTCAAGGACATGCCCATTCACAAAACCTACGCGACAACGGTAATGATGTCATCATCGGAATCCGTGCAGGTAAATCTGCAGACAAAGCAAAAGAAGACGGATTCGAAGTATTCCCTGTTGCTGAAGCAACAAAACAAGCTGACGTAGTAATGATCCTTATCCCAGATGAGCAACAAGCTGAGGTATATGCAGCTGAGATCGCTCCTAACTTGGAAGCCGGAAATGCCATCGCATTCGGTCATGGATTCAACATCCATTTCGGTACGATCACACCTGCTGCTGATATCGATGTATTCATGGTTGCTCCAAAAGGCCCAGGCCACATGGTTCGCCGCCAATTCGCTAAAGGTTCTGCAGTACCTGCTTTGTTCGCAGTCTACCAAGATGCAACAGGCAACGCAAGAGACCTCGCTCTTGCTTGGACACAAGGAGTCGGCGCTACACGCGTAGGCGTTTTGGAAACAACATTCAAAGAAGAAACTGAAACTGACTTGTTCGGTGAGCAAGCTGTATTGTGCGGCGGAACAACACACTTGGTTCAAGCAGGTTTCGAAACATTGGTCGAAGCTGGCTACCAACCAGAAATCGCCTACTTCGAAGTATTGCACGAATTGAAATTGATCGTTGACTTGATGTATGAGGGCGGCATGGAAAAAATGCGCTACTCCATCTCAAACACAGCTGAATTCGGCGACTATGTTTCTGGACCACGCGTCATCACTCCGGATGTTAAAGACCGCATGAAGGATGTTTTGACGGATATCCAAACAGGCGCATTCGCTAAACGTTTCACTGACGATTACAAAGCTGGCTTCCCTGATTTCCACGCAATGCGCGCTGAGCAACAAGGCCACCAGATCGAAGCAGTCGGTGCTGAATTGCGTAAAATGATGCCTTTCGTGAATGAACAACAATAATGAATCAGATGTAGGTTGAGAGCATCCTTATTTTTAAGCCTTCTCTCTTCATCATTGTATTCAATAGATTAGGAGCAGATAGAATGACGGATGAGTTAGTGAACAAAGAAGACGTGCTTAAAGCATACAAAGTACTGCGCAACGTGGTCAAGCAGACACCCATGCAGCATGATGCGTATCTATCGCAGAAGTATCATGCCAACATCTTTTTGAAGCGGGAGGACCTTCAGATCGTCCGCTCCTTCAAATTGAGGGGCGCTTATTATGCCATTTCGCAGCTGAGCGAAGCCGAAACGGAGACCGGGGTAACCTGTGCCTCAGCCGGCAATCATGCGCAAGGGGTGGCTTACACATGCAATCATTTGGGCATCAAAGCTACCATCTTCATGCCGTCGACAACCCCTTCCCAAAAAATTGACCAAGTCCGGTATTTCGGGAAAGAGTATGTTGAAATCAAACTGATCGGCGATACATTCGACGAGTCGAATGAGGCCGCCCATGCTTATGCGGACGAACATAACCTGACCTTCATTGAACCTTTCAATGATCGCAACGTGATCGCCGGGCAAGGCACTTTGGCAGTGGAAATCCACCAGGATCTCGTTGCCGAAGGAGAAACGGCCGACATGGTATTCGCCGCAATCGGCGGCGGCGGTCTGATTTCAGGCGTCAGCAGCTACATGAAGGAAGCCATGCCCGAAACAAAGATCATCGGCGTGGAGTCCCTGGGCGCCCCTGGCATGAAAGTTTCGCTTGATGCGAATAAAGTGACGACTTTGACTGATATTGATAAATTCTGCGATGGGACTGCCGTAGCGACTGTCGGCGATTTGACCTTCAGACACTGCCAACAAAATGTCGATGACATCCTGGTCGTGCCGGAAGGACAAGTTTGCGGAACCATCATCGATTTATACACTAAACAAGCTATCGTAGCGGAACCATCCGGAGCGCTCTCGGTTTCTGCCTTGGAGCAATACAAAGAAGAAATCAAAGGCAAAACGGTCGTCTGCATCGTCAGCGGCGGAAATAATGATATCAACCGAATGGCCGAAATCGATGAGCGTTCCCTGCTCTATCAAGGTCTGAAGCACTATTTCATCGTGAACTTCCCGCAAAGGGCCGGTGCGCTGAAAGAGTTCGTGAATGATATATTGGGAGCGAACGATGACATCACCAAGTTCGAATATACGAAAAAGGTCCATCGCAGCGAAGGTCCTGTACTGATCGGAATCTTGTTGAAAAATAAGGACGATATCGAGGGTTTGCTCAGCAGGCTCGAGAAATTCGATCCGCATTACATTTCGGTTAACGAGAATTCCAAACTGTATTCCTTCCTGATCTGATCTCGACCAATTCCATACAATAAGTTAAAGACAGACGTGAGCCGCTCAAGTGGCTCGCGTCTGTCTTTTTGTTTGGTTGGTTTGTTTTGGTTGTTACGGGAGGCGGCCTAGTGCGGCCGAAAACCACGAATAACTGTGAAGTATTCATGGTTTCGAACCGGGAATCACCTGGGAACATGGATATCCGCTAAGTATTCATGTTCCCGGACCAATATGTTACCGAAAAGACGAATAAAACCAAAGTATTCATCTTTTCGGCCCCAAACCCGATATCACAGCTAATCATCCATGTCCCCCACTCTCCAGAAACCCAAAAAGGGCCGACTCGTTTGAGAGTCGGCCCTTTTTAGGGTTCTAAACATTCTTATTCTTCGATAGATGCTCTGCTCAGGTCAAATTCATTGCCCACTGAATTGAAGATGATGCCCTTCAGGTTCGGGTTTCTGAGTTGTGTTTCTGCTTCTTGGTAAAGTGGGATGATTGCCGCGTCTTCCATTACCAGCTTGTGGGCGGCCATCAGATCAGCCCAGCGCGCTTCAGGATTGTTTGCGTTTGTAGTTTTTGAAGAATCGATCAAAGCGTCAAATTCCGCATTCGCATATTGGCCTTCGTTGTAGGCGGATGTGCTGTACAGCAAGTCCATGTAGTTGATGGCATCGGCAAAATCCGCTCCCCAACCGGTCTGCAACAAGTCGAATTCATCTTGGTTCGCCAATTCCAAACGATTTTTCTTCGGTACATTGCGCAATTCTACAGTGATGCCTTCCAAGTTGTTTTGGATTTGGCCTTGGACGTATTGGCTGATTTTTTTGTTCTTCTCATCATCATCCCCGACCAATGAGAAAGTGATTTCTTCTACGCCTAGTTCAGCTTTCGCTTCAGCCAAAAGAGTTTTCGCTTGCTCCAGATCATAATCCAGGTAAGAGCCTGCTTCAGCAGCAAAGTCTTCGCCGGTCGTCGGGTTGCTGACAAAATCAGCCGGCAGGAAACCACCGATGGCTGTCGAACCGTCGCCGATGACGCTGTTGACCAACTCATCGCGATTGATGACAAGTCCAATGGCTGCTCTCAGCTTCGCATTTTGCAGGTATACGTTGTCGTGGTTGAATTCGATATACGCCGTGCGGGCTTTCTTCTGAACGACTACATTTGGATCTGTCGCCAATTGTTTGACCAATTCTCCGGTCACTTGTGCGTTGTCGACTGATTCTTGTTGGAACAGATTCACGACCGTGCTCGTTTCTTTGATTACTTGTACATTGACTTCATCCAACTGCACTTCGTCAGCTGCATAGTAATCTTCGTTCTTCACCAAGTCCCAAGTCAGGCCAGTACCGTCCCAGTTCTCGATAGTGAAAGGACCGTTAACCAAAACGTTTTCGCTGCTGGTTCCGTACTTATCGCCTTTTTCGGTCACAAAAGCCTCGTTTTGCGGGAAGAATGCGCTGAACACCAATAATGATTCGAAATATGGTGTCGGCTACGTCAATTCGATTGTGATTTCAGTATCGCTTACTGCCGTCACGCCCAACTCTTCCGGATCCATTTCTCCAGCCATAATCTCATTTGCATTCTTGATGGTCTCAGCCAAGTAAGCGTAGGATGCGCCCGCTTCCGGATCCACCAATCGTTGCCAAGCGAATACGAAATCGTTCGCTGTCACAGGCTCTCCGTTTGACCACACGGCATCGTCGCGGAGTTTGTAGGTATAAGTCAAGCCATCCTCAGAAACCGTGCCGGCTTCGGCAGCGATTGCGGGAACAGGCTTTCCGTCTTCATTGATTTTCAATAAGCCTTCGATGGCATGGCTGATGTAGTTCGAACTGTTGATGTCCGTCATCAGCGTCGTATCCAACGTCGCCAATTCGGTCGGTGCCGTATAATTGACTACTTGTCCGCTGGCACCTTCACTTGTTGCGCTGTCGTCCGTAGCGCCTTCCCCTCCGCAAGCAGCCAAGATGACGGCTGTTGTAGCCAAAATGAAAGAACTTCTCAATCTCCTCATGTAACTCTCCCCTTTTTCTCTTCGTATTTTAATATTATACAATAAGTAGGTAGGATATTCTATAAATATCGGGAATTATTATCATAAAATATTCATCATTTTTTCATTTCATTAATTTTCTATGGCAAAAAAGCCCGGAACAAGTTCCGGACTTTTAATGTCAGTAATTTTCGTATTTTTCTTTCAATACGGGAACATCGGATTCACGGCAGTAAACAAAGTGCCCTGGAACGATTTCTCGCATTGCTTCCGGTTCACCGTTGTCTTCACGCGGAACATAACTGAAGCGGGTGCGGTTGCGCTCATAGACCGGATCCGGCAACGGTATGGCCGATAACAGGCTTTCCGTATATGGATGCAAAGGTTTGTTGTAAACTTCCTCTGCAGGCGCCAATTCGACCAATTTGCCGAAGTACATTACGCCGATGCGGTTGCTGATGTACTTGACCATTGACAGATCGTGCGCGATGAACAAGAAAGTCAGTTTTTGTTTTTTCTGCAATTCCATCAGCAAGTTGACCACCTGCGCCTGAATGGATACGTCCAAAGCGGAAATGGGCTCATCAGCGATGATGAGTTTTGGATCCACCGCTAAGGCTCTTGCGATTCCGATACGTTGTCTTTGGCCGCCGGAGAACTCGTGCGGATAACGGGAGGAATGATCTTTGTTCAATCCGACCAGATCCAACAACTCAGCAACCCGATCATCGACTTCCTTCTCGGAAGTCGTAAGTCCGTGGATCTTCAATCCTTCGGCAATGATGTCGCGTACTTTCATACGCGGGTTCAAGGATGCATAAGGATCCTGGAAAATCATCTGCATATCTTTACGGAAAGCCAGTTGCTCTTTTCTGTCATGCAGCGTATGGATTTCGGTGCCATCAAAAAAGATCTCACCGGAAGTCGGGTTGTACAAGCGGATGATTGCGCGACCGGTCGTCGTTTTTCCGCAACCGGATTCCCCTACCAAGCCAAGTGTTTCGCCTTCATATATGTCAAAGGAAACATCATCAACAGCTCGGACTTCGTTCTTTGTGCCGACGTTGAAATACTGTTTCAAGTTTTTTACTTCCAGAATTTTTTTCTGTCCTGTTGTGTCATACATTACATCAGTCCTCCTTTCTCAGTGATTTTTGAATCGATGGACGGGCCATTGTCGTGAGGCAAAACAGCCGGTTCTTTATCTGCTGTGTCCATCATTTTCAGTTCATCAGATGGAGCAAGGTACATTTCGGAGAAAGTCGCACGGCGGTTCTTGATCCCCTCTGGAGGATTCACGGATGGCGCATCGGGATGCAGCAACCAGGTAGCCGCCGAATGGGTATCGGATACTTTAAAGAACGGCGGATCATACAAAGTGTCGATCTTCATCGCATACTCACTACGGGGCGCAAAAGCATCACCGATCGGCGGATCCAACAAATCCGGGGGTGTTCCAGGGATTGCGTACAGCGTTCCTTGCGTATCCAATGTAGGCATCGAGCTTAACAGACCCCATGTATACGGGTGCTGCGGATTGTAAAAAATTTCATCGACAGTTCCCACTTCGACGATTTTTCCGGCGTACATGACGGCAACGCGGTCTGCGACGTTCGCCACCACACCCAAGTCATGCGTGATGAAAATGATCGAGGTCTTGATTTTTTGCTGCAGATCCTTCATCAATTCCAGGATTTGCGCTTGGATCGTAACATCAAGCGCTGTTGTCGGTTCATCCGCAATCAGAATGTCCGGGTTGCAGCCCAAGGCGATCGCGATGACGATCCGTTGGCGCTGTCCGCCCGAAAATTGGTGCGGATACTGCTTCATTCTTTTGGCAGGGTTCGGGATACCAACAAGCTGCAATAGTTCTTCAGCTTTTTTGTAGGCTTCCTCCTTGCTGATGTTTTGGTGCTTGATGATCGGTTCAGCGATTTGCTTGCCGATTTTTTGAGTCGGGTTCAAAGAAGTCATCGGATCCTGGAAAATCATTGCGATTTCCGAACCACGGATTTTTTGCATTTCTTTTTCGGTTTTGTGCACTAAATCTTCGCCCTTGAACAAGATTTCGCCGTGTTCAATGTTGGCGTTGTTCGCCAATAGACGCATGATGCTGCGGCTAGTCACTGATTTACCAGAGCCGGATTCACCAACGATGGCTAACGTTTCACCTGGCTTCAGGTCAAAACTGACGCCACGGATAGCTTTTACTTTACCTGCATAGGTATCAAAAGTAATTTGTAGGTCTTTTACTTCCAATATATTTTCCATCTGGTTACCTCCTAATCTCTCATTTTTGGATCGAACGCGTCACGAAGTCCATCAGCCAATAAGTTGAAGCAAATCATGATGACGCTCATGATTCCGGCTGGATACCACATCAGATGCGGCAAGAAACGGAATGTCTTGTAACCATCGTTGATCAATGTACCAAGCGATGCATTCGGAGCGGGAATACCGATACCGATAAAGCTCAGGAATGCTTCGAAGAAGATTGCCGATGGAATCGAGAACATTACTTGAATGATGATGACGCCAGCCAAGTTAGGCAGAATGTGCCTGAAGGCAATTTTCATCGGTGATTGGCCCAACGTGCGGGCCGCCAGGATGTATTCCTGATTTTTCAATTTCAGTGTTTGCGCACGGACGACACGCGCCATCGAAAGCCATTCAGTCAAAGCCAAAGCAATGATGATGGAGCTGATGCCGGGCTTCAAAACAAGCAGCATCAAAATAACGACTACCAAGTTAGGCACGCCGGAAAGGATCTCCAGAATACGCTGCATGATATTGTCTACCTTACCGCCCAGCCAGCCGGATGTCAGACCGTAGACAACGCCGAGAGTCAGGTTGAATAAGGCTGCCATGAATGCGATGAACAGGGAGACGCGGGTACCGTACAGGATCCGCGACAACAAATCGCGTCCCAAGCTGTCCGTACCGAGGTAGTAGTATACATCCTCAGGGACGTTGGAAGCCTCATACTTATCGATGACTACGCCATTCTGCTTCACGGTTCCGTTCAGGCCATTGATGTCGATGCCGGGAATTTTCGGCGGCATATTTGCGTACTGGACCGTTTGCGCATTCGGGTCATGCGGTGCGATGACCGGAGCCAACAAACTGGACATGCTGATGATGATCAAGAGGATCAAACTGACCATCGCAACTTTATTTTTTTTCAGACGACGCCAAGAATCTGCCATAAAGCTCAGGGAAGGCGCCGAGATCTTTTCTTTGTCCTGCATGCTTGACTCGGATGCTGATTCGAAAAGGTCTTTTGTGACTGTCGGCATCGCTGCCGTGTTGCGTAATTCATTTTCACTCATGCTTATTCCCCTCCTTCTGTCGCGACTCTGATACGAGGGTCGATGATACCATAAAGGATGTCAACCAACAAAATGACGATCACCAACATGGTCGAATACATCATGGTGACACCCATGATTGTCGGATAATCATTCGTCAAGATGGATTTTACGAATTGTTCCCCGATACCAGGGATGGCAAAAATATTTTCGACAACCATCGAACCGGTCATCAAACCGACTGTCATCGGGCCGATGATGGTAACCAAAGGAATCAGCGCATTACGGATACCGTGTTTGAACGCGACTTCCCAACGGCTCAGACCTTTTGCTCTCGCAAGTTCGACATAATCGCTGCCTAATACATCGACCATTTCGGTTCGCATGAACCGGGCCGAATCGGCCAGCGGCGATATGCTCAACGCAATCGTAGGCAGAATCGACGAACGGAAGCCTTCATTCCATAAAGCGATCGGCAACACTTTCAGCCACACTCCGAATACCAATTGCAGAATAACAGCAAAAACAAAGTTAGGGATCGAACGGCCGACGATGGCTGTCAAAGTGGCAACTGTATCCACCCAAGTCCCTTGTCTCATCGCTGCGATCACACCCAGCACAATACCGAGGATCGTCCCTATAATAACTGCTTGAAGCCCTAATTGTATGGATGGTCCTACCCGGCTGCTCAGCAAATCCGTAACCGGAGTATTGTTGAACTGGAATGAAACACCCAGATCTCCACGTACTAGTCCAAAAATATAAACTGCATATTGGACCAAAATCGGTTTGTTCAGTCCATACTTCTCATTCATGATAAAAATTTGTTCTTCAGATAACTTGTCTTGGTTACTGTATGGTGTACCCGGCAAAGCTTTCATCAGAAAAAAAGTTATCGATGCAATCAAAAACAACGTAATTGCCATATATAAAATACGCTTGCCGATGTACTTTGCATAACTTTTCATCGTTTGTCATCCTCCATTATTTAATTATTTTGTAAATAGCACCTGATAGTATATCATATTTAAATATACAAAAAAGAAAATGAACACAAAATCAAATCATATTTTAATTGAGTTTTCTTTCTTTTTTTTGTACATTTAAAATTAAGAAAACAAAAAGGGGCCAAAATAAGTGAATTTCACAAAAAAAAACGCACTCGTTGCATTGTTCATTTTTATGGGTGCATTAGCATATCAACTGATTAAATTTGGATCCTTAAGCTGGACCGAAACATCCAACATCCTGTTCATGATAGCGGGTCTATTGTTGATCATCGGGTTGTCCGGCCTCGTGTTGGCTTCCGGAAATTTCGATTTCTTTCACTACAGCATCCGAAAGACGCTCAGAAGAGAACCAAAGGAAAATGGCTTCAAAGAACCATTGAATCCGCATGCCTTATCAGCTTCTGTCGGAAAAAGTTATCAAAATGTCCTGACTATCGGCCTTTTGTTGTTGGGGATCAGCATTGTCTGTCTCTGGGATTATATTTTATAAATAAAACATCCATCCGGCATGAATGTATGCCAGATGGATTTTTTATTGCCTTAATTAATCCACGTTCTGTGCTCCAGAATTTGAGGCCCATTTGTATGAGTAGTCAGCACCAACCAAGTGCTCGCCCAAATCTGTGACATACGGTTTTTGCAGAACTGCATAAGAACGTTGATAAAGTGGTGCGATACCCGCATCTTCCATCAAGATCTTTTCAGCGGCAAGCAGGCTAGCCCATCTTGCATCAAGGTCAGTCACGTTTGTGCGCGCTTCTTCGATCAAAGCATCGTATTCAGCATTCGAGTAACCGGATTTGTTGTTGCCGTTTTCTGTCTGGAACAATTCCAGGAAGTTGATCGGGTCAGCATAGTCAGCTCCCCATCCAGCTAATTCGATATCGTATTCGCCGGCAGTATCAGCTTCAAGACGGACTTTGAAAGGTACGTTACGCAAGGTTACAGTCAAGCCAGGCAGGTTTGTCTGTAACTGACTTTGCAGGAATTCAGAAGAACGCTTCGCGTTTTCTGTGTCATCGCTCAACAATTCCAAAGTGATGGATTCTACACCCAATTCAGCCAATCCTTGTTCGAAGTATGTTTTAGCTTCTTCAGCATTGAAGGTCAAAAGATCGCCATTTTGTTCGCGGTAATCTTCGCCGGTTGAAGGATCCAAAGCAAGACCTTCAGGAACCAATCCGTTTGCAGGGATGGAACCGTTTTGCAGGACAACATCAGCGTAGGCCTGTTTGTCGAAAGCCATAGCTAAAGCTTTACGGATGTTTGCATTTTGTAATGGTGTCGCTTCTCTTTGTTGGTTGAACTTCAAGTAGAATACAGAAGAAGTCGGCATTGTGTGCATTTCAGCATCGCCGGTTCTTTGCGATACGTACTCACCAGTCAAGATCATGCGGTCGATTGCGTCTGTATCATACAGATTCAAGGCGGTGGAAGTTTCTTTGATTACCTCCACGTTGATTGCATCCAATTTTACAGCATCTTTATCCCAATAATCTGCATTTGGCTCATACGTCCATGATAAGCTGGCTGCATCCCAGTTAGCTAACACAAATGGTCCATTGTACAATAAAGATTCGCTGCTTAATGCGTATCGGTCGCCTTGTTCTTCTACAAAAGCTTGATTTTGAGGGAAGAACATAGCCAAGGTCAATAGATCTTTGAAGTATGGCACCGGAGAAGTCAGTGTGATTTCCAGTGTTTTTTCATCTATCGCTTTGACGCCTAACTCTTCAGGCGCAACTTCGCCAGCCATGATTTCAGTTGCGTTGGCAACAACGCCGTCCATCATGTATGAATAAGAAGCAGCCGATGCAGGGTCCACCAGTTTACGCCATGAATAAACAAAGTCTGCCGCCGTTACAGGCTCGCCGTTTGACCAGTTCGCGTCCTCACGGATAGTGAAAGTATAGACTAAACCGTCTTCGCTGACTGTAGGATCTTCTGCTGCGATTCCTAATTCAACCGTTCCGTCCAACCCTTGGCGATACAGACCTTCGTTTACGTTGCTTAAAGCAGTAAACGCAACCGTATCTGTAGCTTGCACAGAATCCATTGTAGGGATTTCAGCGCTTTCAATCAGATTTAACACCTGATCGCTGCCGTCCGCACCTGCAGACCCTGATGAATCGGCCGTGCTTCCCTCTCCGCCGCATGCAGCTAATACAAGTGCGGAGCTTAAAGATAATAACACTAAAGATGATAGTTTCTTGTTGCCCATATTTCTTTTCCCCCATTCCCTCTGTTTCTATAATTTCTATAGTAAGCTTAATTATAGTTCTGACTGTTATTAAAATCAAGTTTGTAAATTTAATAAATTGATTAAAATTAGATTAATATATTCATATTTACATATTTATTGAGTTTATATATCGATATTAGAGGTATATTGAGAATCTGACACGTTATGTCAGAATACGTAAAAAACGCTGAAAGCGAATCCAAATGTTGTCACTACAGCAAACAGAGTCAATGAACATTTGTTTATTGATAAACATTGATTTAATATATGAATATTGATATATTTGCATGATAAAGAGATATTCAATCGTTTTCACGGAAAAAACCTGCGCAAACCTGTTCAAACATCTTTTTTATTTTGGTTTTCAGCATACAATACAGATGTTGTGTGGGCTTTGACCAAAACTTTTTCCATCACGGTAGCTTCTCCCTTTTGGTCCAGTAAGACTTGGTTGTCTTCAACAAGGATGGCGTATTTTCCCTTCTCCATTCGGAAGATCGTGTCGTTTCGGTTCGCATTGAAAACGACAATGTATTTTTTTTCTTCATTTTGCAAGGAAAAGGCTACGATGTTGAAATTTTCGCTTAGCGGCGTGAAATGCGCGTCAATTTCTTCATGGGTATGCAAGCGGAACAGGTATTCGCTTTTGCGCAGAGCGATCAATCCTTTGACGTAGGCCACCGATGACCGGAACGTCGTCACCCGTTCCCATTCAAATTGATTGATTTCGTCGGGTGACTGGTAGCTGTTGGCCACCCCTTCTTTTGTCCTCAAAAATTCCTGTCCGCCGTGGATAAAGGGAACGCCCTGCGACAGCAAGATGATGCTTGTTGCCAGTGTATGCCTTTTTATGCGCACTACTTCACTGTCATTCGGATTGGAGCGCAACAATTTATCGTAGAGCGTCAAATTATCATGCGCTTCCACATACTGGATGACTTGTTCCGGATCAACATAACTGCTGTGGCTGGAAAGATGCATACCGCCTTTTATGTTCCGGATCAACAGGTCTTCCTGATAATTTTTGCCGCTGATGAAGCCCCTGTCCTTTTCGTCACCAAAATCACTGCCTTTCAACGCCACCCGGATCGAATCGTTGAAATGGGCGATCCTTGGCATTGCCTGCGCATTCTTCTGGGAAGCTTTCAAGTCCTCCGGTAGTGGCGTGGTCATCTCCCACCCCTCGCCGATTATTATGATGGACGGATCGATTTTATCCAACGCCTCCCGGATCGCATTCATCGTGACCGAGTCATGGATACCCATCAGATCGAAGCGGAACCCATCGAGATGATATTCTTTTGCCCAATACTTCACGCTGTCAATGATGTACTTGCGCATCATATGTCTTTCCGAGGCCGTGTCATTTCCGACGCCCGTGCCGTTTGCCAGCGTTCCATCCGCAGTGTAGCGGTAAAAATAACCCGGTACCGTCCTTTCCAACGCCTGATCTTTTGGATCGTAGACGTGGTTGTAGACGACATCCATAATCACCCTCAAGCCGTTGTCATGCAGCGTTCGGATCATTTGCTTCAGTTCGATGATCCTGTTGAATGGGTCAAAGGGATTGCTTGAATAGGAACCTTCCGGCACATTATAGTTCAGCGGATCGTAACCCCAATTGTATTGCGGTTCCGCCAGATTCGCCTCATCGACAGTGGCATAATCGAACATCGGCAAAATCTGCACATGGGTGATGCCCAAATCGATCAGGTAATCCAAACCTGTGCTTATCCCGCTGGGGTTTTTAGTGTTTTTTTCGGTCAAACCAAGGAATTTCCCTTTATTCTTTATCCCACTCTTTTCGGATATGGAAAAATCCCGGATGTGCAGCTCATAGATGATCGCCTCTTCCGGAAGGCCGAATGCCGGCAACCGCCCCCCCCACCCGTCAGGATTCGTCCTGAGTAAGTCCGTAATGACCGATTTTGTGCCGTTTACCGTCGTCGCACGGGCATAAGGATCGACCGTGACGGATTCGCGGTTATTCAGGAACAGAATGTTATAGACATAAATGGTTCCGTGCTGGTCGCCGGGCAGGTAAGCTTCGAAAATCCCCTTGGTTTTCTGCACCATCGCTATTTTTTGGGACGGCTTCTTGATGGAATCATCTGCGTACGTCCAGACTTCCACAGATTTGGCAGTAGGGGTCCACACCCTCAAAAGTGTGCCTTCTTTTTTGTATAGCGCTCCCAGTTCACCATCATAGGAAAAGTAGTCGTCAAAATCATCCGACCTGACGAACAAAAACATTTCCTTGTCGATCGTTTCTTTGTCCCTCTTATCGCTGAAGAGTTTTTCCAAATCATAGCTCTCCAACCAACTCTGGAAATCCTCCACCATCTCGCATCACCTCCCAAATATAGTATACCAAGCAAGGACGATTTCCTGTAATCAAAAGACATCACAATGAAGCGGAACCAGCACTTATTTGTGCTGGTTCCGCTTCATTGTGATGTCAACTGCCAACAATCACTTATCCACGTCAGAAGTAATCTTTCTTTTTCAGCCAATAGACAGTAAAGATGCAGATGACGACAGTGATCAGACTGGTGATGCCAAACGCCCAGGGATGATTCTCGAAAGGCAAGCCGACATTCATGCCCCAGAAGCCGGCTATGATGGTGGGGATCGTCAGGACGATGGTGATCGAAGTCAATACTTTCATGATATTGTTCAAGTTGTTCGCGATGACGCTCGAAAACACTTCGCTCAGCTGATCGATCATCTTGCTTGATTCGGTGACCATCACTTCTGCTTGGTTTGAGATGTCAATGATATCACGCAATAATTCCTGGCTTTGGGCATCATCGTTCAAGGTGGCCTTGTGAATGGATTCTGTTATCAACGGATGATTCTTAGTGATGGATGTTTCAAAATAAACCAAGCTCTTATGGAGGGCGATCAGCTTATAGAAATATTCATTCCGGGTGGCACTGGTTATTTGGACTTGCAGATCTTCGATCGTGCCATCGATTCCCCTCAGATGATGAACAAAACTCTTGGTCAATTCCCATAATATATATAAAACAATGTGATGTTGCGATGTCGCTGGTTCATTTTTGAAGGATTCATTCTTCATGATGCGCGTCAAAAAGGAAGGCGTCTCTTTGCAGACTGTGATCAGAGTCCCATTGATCGTTATGATTGATAGAGGATAGGTATGATATTCTGTATATTTTTCCTGCACTGACCGCATTTTAGGGAAGAGGACAATCAGAAGGTTGATATCATCCCCTGCAGCATTTTTAACTTCCTCTTGTCGCGGGACCTCATATTCATCCAACGAATCCATGATGTAGTCCTTTGGGATGCCGAAAATGGTCATCAGATCTTCAACGTCATCGCTGCTCGGATCCTCCACATGAATCCAGTCAGCCGCTCTCCAATTACTCGTCTGCGTGTATACCCCTTCATCCGATAAGTTGAATGATCTCATGCGAATCCACCTCTGACCTGTATTAATCTAACTGCGCCAACCTACAACATAAGCATAACTTATTTTTGACAAAAGGAAAGCGATAACCCTCTCGCAAAGGTTGTGCCTTTTCTGGTCACTTCACCACTAGTCGGAAAGCTGCCAATTACACGTCAACCATAATTTCTTCCATAGTATAGGCCATTTCGGTGTAAGGGTCCTCCGTATACCAGTGCCGCGCACTGCCAAGGCATGCGCAATAGAAGGTTGTATCATCCTCATGTAGCATTTTTCGGAAGTGAACATGGCCCATGATGCTGTGCGCAATCGGATAACGCTCGTACAGTTGCATATAGCTTTTGTTCCCGAGGAAAGCATTGTAATAATCATACACCGGATGCGGGAGCGGGATGACGAATTGCGGATGCGTCACAACATGTGTCATCATGATTATTTTCCGGTCGCCTACTTCTTTCAGGTCGCTTTCCAGCTCCTCCTGCATCGCATTGGCAACCGCGCGATCATCCTTTTGCCAATGCACATACTGGCGATCATTCCAGCCGCCGACTTTCAGCTTTTTTCTGGAAAACTCTTCTATTGTATAGCGCGTGCTGGCGAATCCATAGTCATACCAACCTGGATTCCCCACCACTGCCCAATCCTTTCCGATCAGATACGGATTTCCGACAGGATTTTCATCCCGCTCCTTGAACAATCGATAGATACGGTCCGTGTCCTCTTCGTGGTTGCGGATGGACCAAAAATCATGATTGCCGGGTATGAATTGGATTTTCGAAACGTTGTGGTCCCGCATCCGATCCAGGAAAGCAAAGGTATCGTGGTAATCGGATGAGACATCCCCAGCCAACAACAGCAAGTCGATTTCTTGATTATAGAGCAGCTCCGCCAAGAGATAATCATACGTTTGACCCGGCGCCAGTTTTTTCGCATTCGAGTCGATATGCAAGTCCGACATTACACCAATTTTCATGTCCTCAACTCCCCTCTTTATCTTGGCATAAATTTCAAAAAAGCAGAGATGCACTTCAGGTTAACTGAGTTGGATCTCCGCCCTTTCTATAAAATTTATTTCGAGAACGCTTCCGTCAATGGCGGCACTACTTGTTTTTTGCGTGAAACAACGCCCGGCAGCAAGGCAACATTTTCATTCAACGAGACCCCGAAAGCGGACGCGACAGTGTCCAAATGTGACCCTACAACCAATAAAGCAGAATCGCTGTCGATGATGTTTGTGATCACCAACAAGAACACATCGTAACCTTGAGCGGTATTTTCCGCTTCCATAGCGGATACCAGTTCAACTTGTCTTTTCAGGACATCTTGTACATCGACGGTATTCACCTGTGCGATACGGACGTTTTTATCGCCCATCGGAAATGATTTCGCGTCCAAAGTCAACAATTCCGCAATCGACTTGTCGTCCAAGTTCGTTCCCGCTTTCAGCATTGCAAGACCGTATTCGTCCAAGGAGACCCCGGCGATTTCCGTCAAGGCCGCTGCCGCTGCTTCATCTTCCGGCGTGCAAGTCGGGGATTTGAACAACAAAGTATCCGATATAATAGCAGAAAGCATCAAGCCGGCGATGTCGGCAGGAATCGCGATGTTTTTTTCCTTGTACATTTTATAAAGGATCGTATTTGTGCAACCGACAGGCTCAGCACGGTAATACAACGGGTTGGCCGTTTCGAAGTTCGCGATGCGGTGATGATCCACTACGGCATATACTTCGACTTCCTTGATGTCGCTGACGCTTTGTTGGGCTTCATTATGGTCGACCAAAGCAACCGTATCCGTTTCGTTGGCTGCCGTCTCGATGACGCGCGGAGCTTCCGTGTTGAATCGTTTCAGCGCATAGGCTGTTTCTTCACTCGGCAAGCCAAGCGCCACCGCTTCGGCTTCGATTCCATTCTGGTTCAGATAGTGGGCATAGGCGATTGCAGATGTGATCGCATCCGTATCCGGATTTTGGTGTCCAAAAACTAACAGTTTCTTCATTCAATTCACTCTCTCTTCCATTGTCTTAATTTATCATAATAAAAAAGGAAGAAAAGAGCAATGGCAATTCTCTTTTCTTCCTTGAAAAATAGTATTATTTTACAGATCCAAATAGCCTTTGTAGTCTTCCGTATGCAGCAGTTTTCTGGCATTTTCGACCCGCTCGGCGGAAGGTGGATCGATTCCCTCCAATTGGTAAGGAATTCCTAAGGTTTCCCACTTGTAGACGCCCATCTTATGGTAAGGCAAAATCTCGACTTTTACGATATTCTTCAATGTTTTCAGGAACTCATCCAAGCGGATCAGGAATTCATCGTAATCGGTACGTTCCGGTATCAGCACATGGCGGATCCAAACCGGTTTGTTGATGTCCGACAGATATTTCGCCAATTCGATGATGCTTTCGTTCGGCCACATAGTCAGTTCCTTATGCTTTTGGCTGTCGATGTGTTTGATGTCCAACAGGATCAAATCGGTCACCGCCAACAGTTTGTTGAATTGGCTGAAGAATGGTTCATCATAAGTGAACGGCAAGCCGCAAGTGTCCAATGTCGTATGCACACCTTGCGCTTTGGCTTTCGTGAACAATTCGATCAGGAAGTCGATCTGCAGCAACGGTTCGCCGCCGCTGACGGTGATACCGCCCTTTTGACCCCAGAACGGCTTGTATTGCAAGGCTAAATCCAGCAATTCATCCGTTGTCATTTCGGTTCCGCCGCCGATGTTCCAAGTGTCCGGGTTATGGCAGAATTGGCACCGCATGCGGCACCCTTGCATAAATATAATAAAACGGATTCCGGGCCCATCAACGGAACCGAAACTCTCTGTTGAATGCACAAATCCTTTTAAAGGTTCAGTCATTTCAAAAACTCCTCTGTCGTTTATTTCTTAACCTTATTGTATCTCGCATAAGGAATATTTTCTATCAAAAAGAGCGACTTTTCGCTCCCTTTGATAGAAAACGGATGAATCAAATGATCCATCCGTTTAAATTTATACGATTAATATGCAAGTTGAAGCAAATTACATCATTTCGTGCATTGTACGGTTGATTACGTCCATTTGTTGTTCGCGAGTCAACTTGATGAAGTTAACAGCGTATCCGGAAACACGGATCGTCAATTGTGGGTAATTTTCTGGGTGATCCATAGCATCAAGCAATGTTTCGCGGTTGAATACGTTAACGTTCAAGTGGTGGCCACCTTTAGCGATGTATCCATCCAACATTGTTGCAAGGTTATCTTTTTGTACTTCCTCTTCACGTCCCAATGCTTTCGGGATGATCGAGAATGTATTGGAGATGCCATCCAATGAATATTTGTAAGGGATCTTAGCAACTGAAGACAAGCTTGCCAAAGCGCCGTGTGTATCTCTTCCGTGCATTGGGTTAGCACCAGGTGCGAATGGCTCGCCCGCTTTACGTCCGTCTGGCGTGCTACCAGTTTTCTTACCGTAAACCACGTTTGAAGTGATTGTAAGGATAGAAGTTGTCGGGATAGAGTTGCGGTATGTTTGGTGTTTCTTAACTTTGCCCATGTATTGTTTCAACAAGTCGATACCGATTTGGTCAGCGCGATCATCGTTGTTACCATATTTAGGGAAGTCTCCTTCGATTTCGAAGTCGATAGCAATGCCGTTTTCGTCGCGGATCGGCTTAACTTTCGCATATTTGATAGCAGAAAGTGAATCGATTGTAACAGAGAAACCAGCGACACCAGTTGCCAATGTGCGGACAACGTTTGTATCATGCAAAGCCATTTCCAGTGATTCGTATGAATATTTGTCGTGCATGTAGTGGATGACGTTCAATGTATTCACATACAAAGCTACGATCCAGTCCATCATAACATCGAATTTTTCAGCAACTTCATCGTAATCAAGGTATTCTGAAGTGATTGGTTGCAATTTAGGTCCGACTTGTTTTTTCTTCGTTTCGTCAATCCCGCCGTTGATTGCGTAAAGCAATGTTTTGGCCAAGTTAGCACGAGCTCCGAAGAATTGCATTTGTTTTCCGATTCTCATCGCGGAAACGCAGCAAGCGATACCGTAGTCGTCGCCCCATTCAAGGCTCATCATGTCATCGTTTTCGTACTGGATAGCGCTTGTTTCGATGGACATTTTAGCACAGTATTTCTTGAATCCTTCAGGTAATTTAGTTGACCAAAGGACTGTCAAGTTAGGCTCTGGAGCAGCTCCTAAGTTAGTCAGTGTGTTCAAGAAACGGAAGCTTGATTTTGTAACCATTGAGCGTCCATCATGTGCCATACCTGCGATTGCTTCAGTAACCCATTGAGGATCTCCTGAGTACAATTCTTGGTATTCTGGCGTACGTGCAAATTTGATCATACGCAATTTCATTACGAAGTGGTCAACGATTTCTTGTGCTTCTTCTTCAGTCAATGTTCCGTTTTCCAGATCGCGTTGGATATAGATGTCCAAGAAAGTTGAAGTACGGCCTAATGACATCGCTGCACCATTTTGTTGTTTAACGGCAGCCAAGTAACCGAAGTATAACCATTGGAAAGCTTCTTTAGCGTTTGCTGCTGGTTTTGAAATATCGAAACCGTAGATGTTTCCTAATTCTTTCAATTCTTTCAAAGCTCTGTATTGTTCGCTGAATTCTTCTCTTAGGCGGATGATTTCTTCAGTCATCGTGCCGTCGCCGATTTTAGCGAATTCATTTAATTTGTCTTGCATCAAATAGTCGACACCGTATAAAGCTACACGACGGTAATCGCCGATGATGCGTCCGCGGCCGTAAGCATCTGGCAAGCCAGTGATGACGCCGGTTGTTCTTGCTGCACGCATTTCTGGTGTGTAAGCGTCAAATACGCCTTGGTTATGCGTTTTTCTGTAATCGCGGAAAATCATGGAAACTTCTGGATCAACTTTGTAGCCAGCTTCTTCACAAGCCTGTTCGCTCATGCGGATACCGCCGAAAGGCATCAAGCTGCGTTTAAGTGGTTTTTCAGTTTGGAAACCAACGATTTGCTCTTTTTCTTTGTTCAAGTAGCCTGCTGCATGAGATGTAATGGAAGATACAACTTTTGTGTCCATGTCCAATACGCCGCCAGCTTCTCTTTCTTGTTTTGTAAGGTCCATAACTTGATCCCATAATTGAGTGGTAGTTTCAGTAGGACCAGCCAAGAAGCTTTCGTCGCCTGTGTATTCAGAGAAGTTGTTGATGATGAAGTCTCTTACGTCGACTTCTTCTTTCCAAGTTTTACCTTTAAAACCTTGCCATTGTTCCATTATATGTTCCTCCTAAAAGTGCTTTCACATTGTGATATGTGTAACAGGTTTCTACATGGATATTATAACACGTACAGACAAAAGTGCAACAACTATCAATCTTTTTTTTGAACTTTTTGTAAATTTTTCGAAAAAATTTTATAAACGTTGGTACGAGTGCGTTTATGAACGTTAAAAATTGACTGAAACTTCCATTTAGTTAGTGAAACCTTTATTTTGACGAAAAATCTGTTTCATAAAAAAACGGAAACTGTGCTATTACACAGTTTCCGTTTTGATTTTTTGTTTATAACAGTTAATTAGAAAATTCTAATTTGTGAAAAATCAAACTCTTTTTCGAGGTCCGAAACTTCGCCATCCGTCTTCTCGTTGATTGCAAAGCTGCCGTTGGAATACCTAGGGCTGAAAGGTATTTCCTTGCTTTCAGCCACAATGTTGTTATCAGCCGTTGTGCGGATTGCATAACGGTTAGGCGTTGATAGATCGCAATCCATAAAGATGATGCGATGCGGCTTGGCCTTCAATTCCTTCAGCAGCATCAATCCCCGTTTCGCTCGACCCAAAATCGGGACTTCTCCGGATTTGAATTTTTTGATGTTCCCTCTTTGCGTAATCACAAGGAGCGGGAATTCTTCATCACCTTCTTTAAAGGCGGCACCCCCGACCACAAAGTCCCCATCCTTCAGGTTGATGGACTTGACTCCGCTGGCGCGCGTTCCGATGGTGCCCACTTCACTGACGGCGTACCTCAGGCTGAATCCGAAATGGGTCACAAGCAGCACATCATAATTTTGGTTATCCTCCAAGCGTTGAATGGAAACGATCATATCCGTCTCGCTCTTCATCTTCATGGCGACCGCTTTTTTGTTTCTGTAGCCACGGAAAGTCCGGAAATCGCTCATCAGTGTCTGTTTGATGTACCCTTCTTTTGAAACGAACAGGATTGTCCCGGCTGGTTCGCTGTTGTTCGGGAGAATCTCCACGCTGATGATCTTCTCTTCCGGAGCGAAGGGAATGTTTTGCGAGATATGATGACCCGTATCTTTCCATTTCAATTCCGGCAACTCATGTACAGGGAAATGAAGATAGTCTCCCTTGCTGGTGAACATCACAACGGCATCAAGGGTCGATGCTTTCCCGACAAAAAGCGGCTTATCTCCTTCGCGCAATCCGATTTCCTCAATTGTCGACGCTCCGAAAGAGCGCAGGCTGGTGCGCTTGTAATAGCCTTCTTTTGTGATCACGACAACGACTTCTTCGACAGGCACCAAAACTTCGGTATCAATTTTGATTTCTTCGATTTCATGCTGGATCGTAGTCCGGCGAGGGTTCGCGTATTGTTTTTTGACTGCGGCAAGTTCTGTCTTCATTACAGCGTACAACGTTTTTTCCTGTTTCAGGATTTCGTGGTAAGTCGCAATTTGCTCATTCAGTTCCAATTTTTCGTTCTGCAGAGCGGTGATGTCCGTATTGGATAACCGGTACAGTTGCAAGGAAACGATTGCCTCCGCCTGCGCTTCCGAAAAAGCGTACTGATTCATCAGGTTCTGTTTTGAGTCCTTCTTGTCCTTGCTGTCACGGATCAATTGGATGACTTCATCGAGGATCGAGATGACTCTGATCAATGCATCCACGATATGCAAGCGCGTCTCTGCCTTCTTCAAGCTGTAGGTCGTCCGGCGGGTGATGACGACTTTCTGGTGGCGAATATAGGCTTTCAATATTTGGTGCAAGCCAACCTGCATCGGACGACGCTCATCGATCGCGACCATATTGAAGTTGTAGTTCACTTGCAGATCCGTATTTTTGAGCAGATAGTTGAGGATCCCTTCCGCGTTGGCTTCTTTTTTCAGCTCTACGACGATCTGCAGCCCCGAACGGTCCGATTCATCCCGTACTTCGGCGATCCCTTCGATTTTGCGGTTGATACGGATTTCGTCCATCCTTTTCACCAGCGTCGCTTTATTGACGTCATAAGGGATTTCCGAAATGACGATCTGCTGTTTGCCGCCGCGGATGCTCTCTATGGACGTGCGTGAGCGTACGACAACTTTGCCTTTGCCGGTTCTGTAGGCGTCCTTCAGGCCATCCAAGCCCTGGATGATCGCCCCGGTAGGGAAATCGGGCCCTTTAACATATTTCATGAGCGCTTTGAGCTCTGCGTCCGGGTGGTCGATCAAATGCAAAGTCGCATCGATGACCTCCCCTAAATTATGCGGTGGGATATCGGTCGCGTAACCTGCGGAAATGCCGGTAGCGCCGTTCACCAAAAGATTCGGGTATCGAGCCGGCAATACAGTAGGCTCCTGATCGGTATCATCGAAGTTCAGCACAAAGTCTACCGTTTCTTTGTCGATGTCGCGCAACAGTTCCGCCGATATTTTCGAGAGTCTCGCCTCGGTATACCGCATTGCGGCCGCAGAGTCTCCATCCATACTCCCGTTGTTGCCGTGCATTTCGACCAATACTTCCCGCATCTTCCAGTCCTGGCTCAACCGGACCATCGCTTCATACACACTGGAATCGCCATGCGGATGGTAATTACCGATTACATTCCCGACCGTTTTGGCCGATTTACGGAAGCCTTTGTCCGAAGTGTTTCCGGCAACATCCATCGCGTACAGGATCCGTCGCTGAACAGGCTTCAGTCCATCGCGGATGTCCGGCAAAGCGCGATCCTGGATGATGTACTTCGAGTATCGCCCGAAGCGGTCCCCCATTACGTTTTCAAGCATCAGCTCTTTAATTTCCAGATTACCCACTATAGTTCACCACTTTCAAAATCTAACGAAATTTGCTCCATGTCATGAGCGGTCTGCTGATCCGAAGATTCCTTCTTCACTTTATCCTGCAGATGCGCCTGGCCACTATCAGGCGCCGGTGCAAGGTCTTGCTCCAGGATGCTCTTATCGTCGGCCATCGAAAATTCGACATGCTTCTCGATCCATTTCCTTCGCGGTTCGACTTTATTTCCCATCAGTGTCGTGACTCGGCGCTCCGCTTGGGCTTTGTCATCGATGAGCACCCGGATCAACGTCCTGGTTTCAGGATCCATTGTGGTATCCCACAGTTGATCCGCGTTCATTTCCCCGAGACCTTTATAGCGTTGCAGGATATAGCCCTTGCCGATGATGTCGATTTTTTCCTGCAGCTCCTTTTCGGTCCATGCGTACTCGATTTTTTCGTTTTTGCCGAAGCCTTTGGACACCTTGTACAAAGGCGGCTGCGCCAAATAAATTTTTCCGGCTTCCAACAACGGCTTCATGTACCGATAGAAGAAGGTCAGCAACAGGATCTGAATATGCGCACCATCCGTGTCCGCATCCGTCATGATGATGATCTTGTCGTAATTGCAATCCTCGAGTTCGAAATCCGCACCGACCCCTGCGCCGACAGTGTAGATGATCGTGTTGATTTCCTCGTTCTTCAATATATCCTGCATGCTCGCGCGTTCTGTATTGATGACTTTCCCACGCAGCGGCAGTATTGCTTGGAACTTGCGGTCGCGCCCTTGTTTGGCGGATCCGCCGGCGGAATCACCCTCGACCAGATACAGTTCGTTCTTTTTCGGATTTTTACTTTGCGCAGGCGTAAGCTTGCCGGACAACAGCGATTCATTTTTCTGCCTTTTTTTGCCGTTACGCGTCTCTTCACGGGCTTTACGCGCTGCATTTCTGGCCTCTCTGGCTTTCAGTGATTTCCGGGCAAGCATTTGGGCTGTTTCGCCATTTTCGATCAGGTAGATGCTCAGTTTTTCGCTGATGAGGCCATCAACGGCTGCCCTTGCTTGCGGCGTGCCTAATTTTTCTTTCGTCTGGCCTTCGAATTGGAGCAGGTTCTCCGGTACGCGCAGCGACAACACCGCCGAAAGGCCTTCGCGCACATCACTGCCCTCGAGATTCTTTTCCTTCTCTTTGATCAGATTCATCTTCCGGGCGTATTCATTGAACGCTTTGGTGATGGCGGTCTTCGCGCCGGTTTCATGTGTACCGCCATCCTTCGTACGGACGTTATTGACGAACGACAGGATTGTCTCCGAGTAACCGTCGTTGTACTGGAAAGAAAATTCGATCTCGATCCCATCGGCTTCCCCGCCGAAGTACACGACATCGTGCAGTGTATCCTTTTCTTCATTCAAGTAAGCAACAAATTCCTTGATCCCTTCTTCGAAGAAGAAAGTATCGCTTTGTTCAGTCCGTTCATCTTTCAGTGTGATGGTTAAACCTTTCAACAAAAAGGCCGATTCCCGAAAACGCTCCGCCAAAATATCATAGGACAGTTGCGCTGTTCCGAAAATTTCTTTGTCCGGTAAAAAATGAATCAAAGACCCTGATCCTTTAGCGGCGCTTTTTGCCTTGATCAATTTGCTGGCGGGTTTTCCGCCGTCCTTAAATTTCATTGTATAGAGTGTGCTCTCGCGGATGACCGAGACTTCCAGCCATTTGGAAAGGGCATTGACGACACTCGCGCCTACTCCGTGAAGACCTCCAGAAGTTTTGTAGCCGCCTTGACCGAACTTTCCTCCAGCGTGCAGCACGGTAAAAATGACTTGGATGGTGGGCACCCCTGAAGCGTGCAAACCGGTCGGCATGCCGCGGCCATTGTCTTTGACGCTGATGCTTTGGTCTTCATGGATCGTGATGTCGATCTTATCAGCATAACCCGACAAGGCCTCATCTACCGCATTATCGACTATCTCATATACTAAATGATGCAATCCGCGTGCATCAGTCGAACCGATGTACATCCCGGGCCGTTTCCTGACTGCTTCAAGTCCTTCCAACACTTGGATGGAGTCATCATTGTATTTATTCTCTTTGTTTTGTGCCATAAAAAAACTCCTTCATCTCTGTTCTGAACCGAACATCTATTCTATCATACTGTATAACTTTCACTTTGAAAAGTATTAAAAATGAGACGGAATTCTGCCCCCTATAGGAAAAATGCGGATAAAATGGTAAAATGAACTGGAATTGTTTTATATTGGAGTTTCAACTTAGGAGTGAAGTGAGAATGACAGCAATCGTCATCGTCCTGGCCTACCTTTTGGGTTCCATCCCTTCAGGCATTTGGATCGGAAAATATTTTTATCATACAGACATCCGCAAATACGGTAGCGGGAACAGCGGAACAACCAATACCTTCCGCGTGTTAGGCAAAAAAGCCGGCATCATCGTCCTGATCATGGACATGCTGAAAGGCTCGGCGGCAACCCTGTTGCCGATGTGGTTAGGGGCCGAAATCCATCCGTTGTTGGCCGGGGTTGTTGCAGCATTAGGGCATACCTATCCCCTTTTCGCGGGATTCAAAGGAGGCAAGGCAGTGGCTACAAGCGGCGGTATCCTGTTGGCCTACAACCCGGTTTTTTTTGCGGAAGCCATCATCGCTTTCGTCATCTATCTGTACTTCTCCAGAATGGTCAGCTTGTCCAGCATATTGGCCTGTTTTACGGCAGTCTCCCTTTCCTTCTTTTTTAAGGATTGGCCATTGACGATCGTTACGATCCTTTTGACGATCTTCATCATCTATCGCCACCGTTCCAACATTTACCGGATCAAAAATGGGACGGAAAGCAAAGTGCCTTTCGGCTACAAATCGAAGAGCGCTAAAGAAAAATAACAGAATAAGGCGGGGCCGTAAATCGTTGCTGATTTACGGCCCCGCCTTTTTTCAGACCCTAACATAAACGCTGTTAGGTTATCCTGGCGAATAATCTAGAAGAACTCGATCCGATGGACATAATAACGTTTATTCCCTGGCTCAAGCGATTGGATGGCTGTTTTTCTTTCCAGCACCCCGTCCGAATCCACCCGGTCAGCCAGTCCGCACCAAGGCTCCAAACAGACATAAGCGGCATCTTCCTGCGGCTTCGTCCAGATGCCTAAGTAGTCGAAGTCTTCATAGGACATGGTAATCCCGTGCTCACCTTTATTGGATGCCAGCGTCACGGTTGTCGGTTCCGGCGTCTTGAAGATAATGGCATCATTCAGGAAGAGGTCCCTTTGCAATGGGAAATGGTTCTGTTCCACTTCAACCGTTTCCTCTGCGGCGAGGTATGGCCCCTCCAGGAACAAGCGCTCACGCGAAATTTCAGGAGTCATCCTGATGTAATAATCCTCGAAGGTTTCCCCTTCCGTCAGCGGCACATTGAAGCCTGGATGCCCTCCGATCGAGAAATACATCTTGTCCTCGTCAAGGTTCTTAACTTTGTAGCTGACCGACAATTGGTTCTCGAACAATTGATAAGTCAACTGCAGTTCGAACAAAAATGGATAAACATGTTTGAAATCACCGTTCGGCGCAAGGATGAATGTGATGCTGTCGGACAAACGCTCATGCACCGAAAATTTTGAATCGCGAGCAAATCCGTGTTGCCCCATGGTGTAAGTTTTGCCGTTATGGCGAAAGGCATCATCCTTCAGTCGTCCGACGAACGGAAAAAGGATGGGTGCATGTCTGTTCCATACTTCTTCATCAGCCTGCCAAATATATTCGATGCCGGTTTTTTTTGAGATGACACTGGTGATTTCTGCACCCTTATCTTTTACGGTTACCGCAAGGTGCTGGTTTTCAATTACAAACTCCATTACATTTCCCCCTAGTTTGGCTTTACACCATTTTGCTTATTGATCATTTTTCGGATACAAAGCCTTCCTTAAAGCATCAAGCAATTCTGCAGAAACGACTCGGATGAGCGTTCCTTTCATGCCGAGCGATCTCGTCTCGAGAATGCCGGCTGATTCCAGCTTTCTTAAAGCGTTGACTATGACGGAGCGTGTTATATTCTTTTCTGCCGCAATTTTTGATGCGGTGATGCGTTCCTCCAAGGATGGAAAAGTCTCAAAAATCGCTTTTACCGCCTCCATTTCGCTGAAAGACAGCGATTTTATGGCAATCTGGATCAGGGTGGTCACCCGTGTCGCCTCTTCCGTGCGCAAATTGATGGTATGCAGCAACTCAATGCCGATAACCGTGGCACCGTGTTCGGCAAGGATCAAGTCACTGCTGTCAAAGGCCGGAAACATCCGCGCCAAAATCAGACTCCCCAAACGCTTGCCGGAAGCAAAAATCGGAACGATTGTTGTGACACCGGTAATGAACAAGTCTCTGCTCTCGATCGGAAAGGCTGTAAAATCAGATTCAATGCCGATGTTCGCGGTCGTCTGGAACAGCGCAGACAGATTATGGGCATACTGCTCCGGAAATTTCTTGTCCTCAAGCATTTGTTTGATGCGGGCATTGTTGATATCGGTTGCCTCGCTGTAGCCCAATAGATTGCCGGACAGATCGATCAGATACGTGTTGGCTCTTAAGATGTCGGCCAGTACGCTTGCCATTTCCGTAAAGGGCAATGCCGATCCCTCACCGGTAACGGCGACAAAGCCCCCTTCTTTTTGCAGCATATAGTTGATTTTTCTCAACTTTTCTAATAATTCGTCCATGTTTCCCCCCATACGATTATCCATCAGAAAATATCCGCAAGGTTCACCCAACCTAAAGGGGATTTTTTTATGCTTAAAGGATATATCTTCTTAAATCTTTGTTCTCTACAATTTTCTCAAGTTTTTCATCCACGTAATGTTCCGTTATCGTGATCTCTGTCCCGGGTATTTCGGAAGCTTCGAACAACAGGTCCTCCAATAATTTTTCCATGATTGTGTGCAGTCTTCTGGCGCCGATGTTATCGGTTTCCTGATTGACTTCAGTCGCGATGACAGCCATTTTCCGGATGGCTTCCTGGGTGAAGGTGATGTCGACGTCTTCCGTTGCCAACAGTGCGGTGTATTGTTTCAGCATCGCATTATTGGGTTCAGTAAGGATACGGACGAAATCATCTTCCGTAAGGTCATTCAATTCCACGCGGATCGGGAAACGACCTTGCAGTTCCGGGATCAGATCGCTCGGCTTGGAGACGTGGAACGCCCCAGACGCTATGAAGAGGATGTGATCCGTTTGGATGGCCCCATACTTGGTGGAAACTTGGCTCCCTTCGACAATCGGAAGGATATCCCGTTGAACGCCTTCCCGCGAAACTTCGCCTGAGTTTTGTGATTTGGAGGTGATTTTGTCGATTTCATCAATGAAGATGATGCCGTTGGTTTCGGCCAACTTCAAAGCCTCCTGCGAGACATCGTCTTTATTGACCAGCTTGTCGGTCTCTTCCTGCACGAGTACCTCAATGGCATCTTCGACCAAAAGCGTCCGTTGGATTTTCTTTTTCGGCGTCATGGATTCAAAGGCTGACTGAAGCATCATCATTTGTTCGTTGTTTCCGCCCGCGCCTAATGGATTGGCTTGTTTTTCCTCCACTTTTATGGAGACTTCACGTTTGTCCAGAAGCCCTTTACGCAATTGCTCGATGATTTCCGCTCTGCTCTTGGCGATTTCGGCAGTCACTTCTTCGGCTTCCTCTTCCTGACTTTCCGGCAGAGGCATCCCCAGGTTTTTGAACATGTTTTGCCAGTCATTCATGCCTTCCTGTTTGGGCTTCGCCTTTTTGGCCCCTGGCTTCATGACTTTGGCAAGTCGTTGCAAAGCCTCTTCATAGGCTTTGACATACACATCGCCGCGCTTTTGCTTTTCGACGATCTGGATGGCGTTCTCCATCAGATCGCGGACCATCGATTCGACGTCGCGGCCGACATAGCCGACTTCCGTGAATTTGGTGGCCTCGACCTTAACGAAGGGTGCTTCGACCAACAACGCCAAGCGTCTCGCCAGCTCCGTCTTCCCTACTCCGGTCGGGCCGATCATCAGAATGTTTTTCGGAGTCACTTCCTTTTGCATGTCGGCATCCAACTTTTGCCTCCTGTAGCGATTCCGCAAAGCGACAGCAATCGCTTTTTTGGCCGCATCTTGGCCGATGATGTAACGGTCAAGCTCCTTGACGATTTCTCTGGGTGTTCTGTTGTGCTGTTCCTTCATTATATTAGCCACCTATCTAAAATTCTTCAACGATAATGTTGTCGTTAGTAAATACGCAGATTTCTGAGGCAATCTTGAGACTTTCGTAAGCGATTTCCTTTGCGGAAAGATCGGAGCCTCTTCTTTTTAAGGCTCTTGCTGCGGCCAAGGCATAATTCCCGCCCGATCCGATCGTCAGGATCCCATCATCCGGTTCGATGACTTCCCCGCTCCCGGAAACAAGCAGCATCTGCTCCTTGTTCATGACGATCAATAACGCCTCCAGCTTCTGAAGGGCGCGATCGCCCCGCCATTCCTTGGCCACCTCGATGGAGGCGCGCAGTAGGTTCCCTTTGTATTGATTGAGTTTCTCTTCAAATTTATCCTCTAGGGTGAATGCGTCCGCTACCCCGCCAGCGAAACCGACGATGACTTCATCATGATAGATGCGTCTGATTTTTTTTGCGGTCCCTTTCATGATGACGGATTGGCCCATCGTCACCTGACCGTCCCCCGCCATGGCTGAACGTCCGTTGTGCTGCACTGCACAGATTGTTGTCATTTGATATTCCCCCTATTTCTTGCTGTCCCGTTTCGCCCTTGGGTGGTATTGGTTGTAATTCCTTTGCAGGGCATCTTTCGTTACGTGTGTATAGATTTGAGTGGATGACAGGCTGGCATGTCCCAACAGCTCCTGAACGGTTCGCATATCCGCTCCGTTATTCAGCATGTCGGTCGCAAATGTATGCCGCAGCATATGCGGATGCAACGTCCCTGTCAATCCGGTTTTTTTCATGATCTGTTTCAGTATGTATTCAATGCCGCCCGCCGTGAGCGGATCGCCCAAGCGATTCACAAAGAGAAAGTCGTGGCTGCGCTGGTGCTTTGACATCAATTCCGATCGGGTCATCTCCAGATACTCCTGTATGGCCGCGGCAGCATAATGCCCAAACGGCACATACCGCTCTTTATTCCCTTTTCCGAAAATCAATATGACGCCCAAATCGAAGGAAATATCCTGCAGCTTGATGTTCTTGCATTCGCTGACGCGGATGCCGGTTGCATACAACAATTCCACCAACGCCCGATTCCGATAATCCAATATCTCGGTCCCTTCAGCTGCGCGCAACAGTTTTTCCAATTCTTCTTCGTACAGGTACTGCGGCAGACGCAGCTGCTTTTTCTTGAAAGAGATGTAGGATAAAGGGTTTTCATCAAGCAGGTCATTGCGGATCAGAAAGTGATAGAACCCCCTCAGGCTGGACAATGTGCGCGAAATGGTGTTTCGGCTCAGTTTTTGTTCGTCCAAAAAACTCAGATACAGGCGGACATCATACAATTGCACCGCCACCAAATCGCTGGTTCCACTTTCTTCAAGAAAGGATTCGAATTTTTTCAGGTCAAACAGATAGGCCTTGACCGTTTCATCGGAATAGCGCCTCTCAATGGCCAAATAGTTTATGAAACGATCGATTAATTCTTGATTATACAAAAAAATCCCTCCAACATCTTATGACTAAATTTATCACAATGTTGGAGAGATTTCAATGTAAGGAAGCGAACTTAAATCGTTTGCACGAATTCGTCCAGAGCAGCCAACGCTTTGTCGGCTATCATTTGGTTTTTGAGCTGTTTATCGCGGATTTTCTTGCCGCCCAACGGTTCGATGATGCCGAAGTTGGCATTCATCGGTTGGAAATGTTTGCTGTCCGTATTTGTTATGTAGTGCGACATCGCACCGATCATCGTCTCTTTCGGGAATACAACGCATTCCTGTCCTTTCGCCAACCTGGCGGCATTGAGACCCGCCAACAAGCCGCTTGCGGCACTCTCGACATAGCCTTCAACCCCGGTCATCTGGCCAGCAAAGAACAGATCGTCGCGTTTTTGGCTCTGATAGGTTGAGCGCAGTATTTTCGGAGAGTTCAGGAATGTATTCCTGTGCATGACTCCGTAACGCACGATCTCAACATTTTCCAAACCCGGAATCAGCCGCAGGATGCGCTTCTGTTCGCCCCATTTCAGATGGGTCTGGAAACCGACGATGTTGTACAAGGATCCGGCAGCGTTGTCCTGACGAAGCTGCACAACTGCGTACGGTATCTTTCCGGTCTTCGGATCTTCCAGCCCAACCGGTTTCATCGGCCCGAACAGCAACGTTTTTTCGCCTCTTGAGGCCATCACTTCGAAAGGCATGCAGCCATCGAAGTATTTTTCCTCCTCGAATTCCTTCAGGGGGGCAACTTCAGCCGCAATCAGTTCGCGATAGAAAGTTTCGAATTCCTCTTTTGTCATCGGACAGTTCAGGTAGGCAGCTTCACCTTTGTCGTAACGCGACTTCAAGTAAACCTTTTCCATATCGATGCTGTCTTTTTCAAGCACCGGTGCGGCGGCGTCATAGAAGTACAAGCCTTCCATTTCGATGAAATTCTGGATCGATTGGCCTAATCGTTCTGAAGTCAGAGGGCCGGTCGCTACCACCGTGAGCCCTTCAGGCAATTCCGTCAGTTCATCCGGATGGATTGTGATATTGGGATGGTCCTCCAATGTTTTCGTCACATATGCTGAAAAGGCGTCGCGATCGACAGCCAAAGCACCCCCAGCCGGAAGCGCGGTCGCATCGGCCGCTTTGATGATCAGGGAATTCAGATGGCGCATTTCTTCCTTTATCAACCCTGCGGCATTCGTGACTTGGTTCGCACGCAGTGAATTGGTGCAGACCAATTCCGCAAAACCCGAAGTATGGTGGGCAGGCGTCATCTTTTGGGGTCTCATCTCATAGAGATCGACGTGGATGCCCTGCTCCGCTATTTGAAAAGCCGCCTCGCTTCCGGCCAGGCCGGCTCCGATTACGGTAACTGTTTTCTGTGTCATAGTATGCCTCCATAACGTTATTTCTGTATGTCTTCTTCGTATTCACAATGACTGCATTTCACTTGGATGCCGCCTTTGACCTTCTTCTCAATAAGATAATGTTGACATATCGGGCAGTCGCGGCCGATCGGTTTGTCCCATGAGATGAATTCGCACTCTGGGTACCGATCGCAGCCATAGAATATCCGGTTCTTTTTGGATTTCCGTTCGATGACCTCGCCTTTGTGGCACACTGGGCACGTCACGTTGATTTTCTTCACAATCGGTTTTGTGTTCCGGCATTCCGGGAAATTGCTGCACGCATAAAATTTCCCGAATCTGCCGATTTTGATGACCATCGGATGTCCGCATAATTCGCAATCGAATCCGGCGGGTTCATCCTTGATCTCGATCTTTTCGATTTCTACTTCCGCTTTCGACAGCTCGTCGGCAAAAGGTTTATAAAAACGATCGACGACATTGACCCATTCCATCTTGCCCTCTTCGACACTGTCAAGATCCTTTTCCATCCCGGCGGTGAAGGAAATATTCACGATATCCGGGAAATAGGTGGAAATCAATCCGTTGACGATCGTACCCAGTTCGGTCGGTTCGAAACGTTTTGCCGTCACTTTCACGTAGTAGCGCTTCTGGATCGTTTCGATCGTAGGAGCGTAAGTCGAAGGTCTTCCGACACCATTCTCCTCCAAAGCCTTGATGAGCGTCGCTTCCGAATAACGGGCCGGCGGTTGTGAAAAATGCTGATTCGGTTCAATGTCCTTCGAAAACACAGTATCACCGACAGCCATTTCCGGCAGAAGGTTGTCTTTTTCTTTGGCATTGCCTTCCACGTATACTTTGCGGTAACCGGAAAAATTCTCTTTCGACCCTGTCGCCCGGAACATCACATCGTCGTGCTTGAGATCGACCTTCATTGTATCGAAGATCGCAGGCGTCATCTGACTCGCCAAAAAGCGCGCCCAGATCAATTGGTACAGTTTGAACTGGTCCTTCGTCAAGAAAGCTTCGATTTCGCTTGGCACCCTTAATACACTGGAAGGACGGATGGCTTCATGCGCATCTTGTGACGATTGAGCTTTTTTGTTCTCGCGTTGTTTCTCGATGGCATATTCCGGACCGTATGTGCCTGTGATGTACTCATGCGCTTCCTCAATCGAACCGGCGGACACACGGGTGGAATCCGTTCTCATGTAGGTGATCAAACCAACTGAGCCTTCTTTGCCGAGCGCGATCCCTTCATAGAGTTCCTGCGCGACCATCATCGTTTTCCGCGTACGGAAATTCAGTTTGTTGGCAGCTTCCTGTTGTAGGCTGGAAGTCGTAAACGGCTGAGCCGGGTTGCGTTTTTGCTGTTTCTTCGTCACGTCACTGATCTCAAAGACATTTGACGTAATCTTCTCGAAGACCGCATCTGCTTCCTCTTTGGTCTTCAGCTTCAGCTTTTTCCCGTCCAAACCGTAAAAAGCTGCCTGGAAAACATGTTTGTCCTTCAGGAAAGTGCCATCAATCGTCCAAGATTCCACAGGTTCGAAACCGGCAATCTCCTCTTCGCGGTTGATGATCAGTTTAAGCGCAACGGATTGAACCCGTCCAGCACTTAAACCTTTTTTGACTTTCTTCCATAGTATTGGTGAAATGGAATATCCGACCAGACGATCCAAGATTCTTCTTGCCTGTTGGGCCGAAACAAGATCCATGTTGATCGGTCTCGGATTTTTCAACGCTTCTCTGACTGCGTCTTTGGTTACTTCATTATAAACGACGCGGATGTTGTCAGCGGGGTCCAAACCCAACAAGTGTGCGAGGTGCCACGAAATGGCTTCCCCTTCTCTATCCGGGTCGGAAGCCAGGTAAATTTTTTCTGCCTTATGGGCATATTTTTTCAATTCCTTTATCAGGTCGCCTTTACCGCGTATGGAAATATAATCCGGTTGGTAGTCATTTTCGATATCAACCGCCATGCGACTCTTTGGTAAATCGCGCAAGTGGCCCTTGCTGGCTACCACTTTATAGTTTCTGCCAAGATACTTTTCTATCGTCTTGGCTTTGGTAGGCGATTCCACGATGATTAAATATTTATAAGCCAAAGAAACGACTCCTCTCAACGAAATATTTTGTATGTATATTTCTGTCATCTAAATCGTTTCTCATCTTATGCCATAAACTAGGTGTTTGTCAAATGGAAGTTATTCCGCAGCCACTTCAGTCCCACTGCGTTTTCATTTCTTCCAGCACGTCAGTCGCGCTCAAAACGCAGGCTGCACCCGCCTTTATCAATTGGTTGGTGCCGACACTGAGCCGACTGGTAATATTTCCCGGGACCGCAAAAACATCCCTGTTTTCCTGCAGCGCCAAATTCGCGGTTATGAGGCTGCCGCTCTTTTCGGTCGCCTCGATCACTAAAGTTGCCAGCGAAAGGTTCGCGATCAGGCGATTGCGCATCGGAAAATGAAACCGTTCCGGTTTCGCGCCTAAAGGATATTCACTGATGACGAGCTGTTCTGCCATCATTTTCCGCTGTAGGGAAGCATTTTCCCTTGGGTAGCTGACATCCAGCCCTGTTCCGATGACGCCGATCGTGGCTCCGCCGTTTCCGATCGCTCGTGAATGAACCATTTGATCGATTCCTTTGGCGAGTCCGCTTACCAGCGTGACGCCTTCCGCAACCAACGGCGGAATCATTTCGTCCAACACCGCCTTCCCATAGGCGGTGGGACTTCGGCTGCCGACAACACTCAAGCAAGGCTGCTCCAATAAACGGATATTGCCCGCACAGAACACCACGATTGGAGGCAGATAACTGTTCATCCAGCCTGACGGATAGCCTTTGTCAAGGATGGTCAAAATCTGGATATCCTTGTTCCGATACAGATCACTAAGCTCTTTGTAAGGCATCTTGCTGTACGCTGCCTCCAGCGTTGCCTTTAATTTCTGCTGTTTACTTTCATTGCTCATCGGCACATAACTGTGTACGATTTCCTCCATTGAACAGAACGGATTTTCCGTCCAAGCCAAGTGCAGGTGCTTCATAAAATGCGGCGTGCACACTCCCATCATTGCATGATAAATCAACTTATCCCGGACCACCAGATCCCCACGGTTCATTCCCATAAAAAAACTCCTTTGCGTACCATCTGTTAAGATAATACGAAAGGAGTGGGCTATTGCTTTTTAATTGCGTAAATTTGATGAAATGGCGCACATCATCCGGTGAAGACACCTACTGCCTCACCTCACCACCAGCGAAAATCTTCATTGCCCTCTCAGCATGCTTTTGATCGGATCAAATGTCTTCCGGTGGATGGGGGTGATGCCATGACTTTCCAATCCCGACAAGTGCAGCTGGGTTCCGTAACCGGCATTCTTCTCAAATCCGTAGTGCGGATATTGCAGGGCGTACTCGGACATCAGGCGATCACGGTATACTTTCGCGACAATGCTGGCGGCAGCAATGGAGACGGATTTGGCGTCGCCCTTGATGATGGATTGCTGTTCCACCGGCAACGGCAACTTCATGGCGTCGATCAGCAGACTGTCCGGTTCTTGTTTCAGGTTGGCGATCGCCTGCATCATCGCCAGTTTCGTGGCTTCATAAATATTCACGGCATCGATCGTTTCGGGTGAAATCAAACCGATCCCGACGTCGGCAATGGCCATGATCTGATCGTAAAGTTGCTCCCTTTTTTTTGCAGAGAGCTGTTTCGAATCGTTGACCGGAAGGAAAGGGAGCTCTGCCGGCAGAATGACGGCAGCAGCGACCACCGGGCCGGCTAAAGGGCCTCTGCCGACTTCATCGATTCCCGCGATGGCAAGCCGGCCCTTTACCTTCAGTTCCTCTTCGAAGGTCATCATCTGGATTTGCCGCTCTTTTAAGGCGAGGTCGAGTTGATAATTCCGCTCCCACGATTTGACTGCAGCTTGGACGCCTTTGCGGGAGTCGGCTCGGATCGTTGTCCAACGTGGATCATCCAGCGATTGGATTTCCTGCAACTGTTCCTTGATGGCAGCGATGCTCAACGGTTTTTTCATTCCGAAGAGCCCTCTCCAGCCTCCGCTGCCTTTACGGGAACTTGGTCCAAGGTATACGGACCCAGTTTACCGCCGCGGATGTCAAAAATGATTTTTTCGCTGGCCCGGCTGTAATCCTCGCCAAAACGCAGTTTCGCGGTCAACTCCATCAACAGGTCCGGAACGGCACCTTCAAAGTCTTTTTCATCGACCTTGTAGAATGCCTGCAATCTGCCCGGATATTGCTGCATAAAATAACGCAACGCAAACAAAGCGACGTCATCCTTATGGAAAACGGTATCCTTGATCGCCCCGGTCAGGGCAAGCTTTTGCCCGATCAGCTGATCCTCGAACTTGGGCCACAGTATTCCTGGTGTGTCCAGCAATTCAAAATCGCCGCCGATTTTCAACCATTGCTGCCCTTTGGTTACGCCGGGGCGATTGCCTGTCTGAGCGCGGTTCTTCTGCATCAGCTTGTTGATCAAGGTTGATTTCCCGACGTTCGGGATACCGAGGATCATCAATCGGATGGCGCGGGGTTTGACGCCTTTATCGATCATCGCCTGCGTCTTGTGGGCCATCATCGCCTTCAGTTCTTTTTTGATGTTCTCTACATCTTTATTGTTCAGCGTCGAAATCGAAACGGCACGCTGCGCTTTATTGTCCTGTTTAAAGTATTCAACCCACTCTTTTGTTGCTGTATTATCTGCAAGATCGGCCTTGTTAAGGACAATCAATCTTGGCTTGCTTCCGATGATGTCATCGATCAAAGGATTCCGGCTTGATTCCGGAATGCGCGCATCCAGCAATTCAATCACCAGATCGACCATCTTTAATTTTTCCAACGCTTCACGTTTCGCTTTTGCCATGTGGCCTGGAAACCATTGTATTAACATATTGACACTTCCTTTTCTGAGTAAATCCTTTTGCTCCCATTCAAGACAAAACACAAGTGCAAATACACTTGTGTGCGGTTGTCCCTTTATTCTTCTGCACCATTATCATCGATGATTCCGATTTTGTTCAGCGGCCACAGTCTTAGATCGGCCGTCCCTTCAATCTCTGCTGCCGGGATGAATCCGAAAACACGACTGTCTTTGGAGACGCTGCGGTTGTCACCCAAGACGAAATACATATCTTCTGGGACCGTCGCTTCCCCTGTCAGGCTGAAGAGCGTGAAATCCCCGGTCAATGCCTGATCAGAGCCTTCTTTCAGTGGCTCAAGATAGTGCTCCTCGACTTTCTCGCCGTTGATGTACAAATCATCCTGGAAATAAGTGATCTCGTCACCGGGCAGCCCGATGACACGCTTCACGTATTCTTCTTCGGTACCGTCAGGAGCAGGGAACACCACAATATCAAAACGATCGACATCAGTCAATTTGTTCAGGATCAACCGGTCCCCGGATTCCAAAGTCGGCACCATCGAATCGCCGACGACCTGGAAAGGATAAAACAAATACGTCCGGATGACTATGAAGAGCACAAAAGCGATTGCCACCGAAAGGATAAGATTCATGACTTCCCGCAAAAAACTGCCTCGGTTTTCTGGCTGGATTTCTTTCTTTTTGTCGACTCCGAACCTTTCGTTCCTTGAAACAAAGCCTGAGTCCTGATCGTAATGATCTTTATTGCCAAATGACATCAAATCACCCTTTCTGATAAAATACAACTGGTACTTAATTTTCGATAAAGCCAAAATCATCAAGCGGATAATACACCATTGCCGCTTTTCCGGCTATATCAGCCTGCGCGACGAAGCCGAATATCCGGCTGTCCCTGCTGCGCACTCTGTTGTCCCCCAGCACGAAATAGCTGCCTTCCGGGACCGTCGCCATTCCTGTCAAGGAAAGCAAATCAAAATCCGAAGTGAAAACATCCATCCCCTGTTGCTTCTCTGTCCCCAGAAACGGTTCTTCAATGGGTTCGCCATTCAGGTACAGGCGATCCTCGCTATAAGCAACGGAGTCGCCCGGCAATCCGATGACCCGCTTAATCAGCGTTTCGCCATCTTCATTGCTGAAGATGATGATGTCAAAGCGGTCAATGCCCGAAAACGTCTCATATAAGAGATAGTTTCCTTGTGCCAGCGTGGGGCTCATGGAGTCGCCTTCCACTTCCAGCGGAATGAACACATAAAAACGGATGATGATCACCAGCAGCAAGGCAAAGATGATCGCCTTCACCCAATCCCAGAGACCATCCTGCATCTTTTTATCTACTTTCATCGGTATCAACCTTTTTGGTTATAGTATGTGCTAAAACAACACTCATAGTTTAGCACATTTTACGCATAAAAAGAATCGCAACCGGTGCAAAAGCGAATCTTCCGAGCAACACCAAAAAGGTTTGGCACTTCGCAAGAGTTGCCAAACCTTTCGGATTATTCGTTCCCCATCAATATTTCCGCAGCCTTATCGTACTGTGTATCGTTCTCCGTAAGGACTTCCCGCAATTTTTCGACAATCGCCAAGGCAGTGTCACCCGTTACGATTCCGGTTGTTTCCAGCTCATTTGCAGCTTGGAATGAAGCTACCTGCTCGGCAGTGTCTTCATCGTAATAACCGTCCGCTTCGACTGCATACCCTATGGCGTTCAGCATCGCTTCCACATTTTTGACCGCTTCCGAGACAGTTCCTTCTTCATAGGTTGCCGCAGAATCGATGATCGTCAATGTGGCGTACTCCGGAAGTGCGACTTCGTAGTCGACCGCAATCCCTTTTTCGTGGATCCAGTTGCCGTTCGGCGTCAGCCATTTGGCGACCGTCAGTTTCAACTCGCTGCTCTCGGTCAACGGATACACTGTCTGCACAGTTCCTTTGCCGAAAGTCGTCGTTCCGACTAACGGTATCTCTGAAGATTCCTGCAGTGCCCCCGCGACAATTTCTGACGCACTGGCGCTTCCTTCATCGACAAGCAGGACGGTTGGTTCAGTTACCTTGAAATCTCCGAACTCGCTTTCGCTGGCCACAATTTTATTAGGCTCGGCATTTTTTTCTTGCGTCTGCATGATGATGTCCCCGTCGTCAAGGAACATATTGCTGATCTTCAGAGCCTGATCCAATAAGCCGCCTGGATTCTGCCTGAAATCAAACACAAAGGCTGTGGCTCCCTGTGTGCGCAGATCCGTTACAGCGCTGACGATATCATCATAGGTCGGCGTGGAGAAGCTGGAAACATGGACGATGCCGATTTCCGGATGTTCTTCATCCAGTTCAAACGTCACCGTTTCGATCGGAATCGTATCCCGGATGATATTCACCTTGAAAGTCTGATCTCCGCGCGCTATTTCCAGAACCACCTCGCTGCCCTTTTCGCCTCTGATCAGCGCGACTGCTTCGCTGGCTGTCATGCCTTGCAAAGCTTGGCCATCCGAACTGAGGATGATGTCATTCGGCAACAATCCCGCTTTTTCGGCTGGAGAGCCTTTGATAGGCGAAACAATGACGATCTGCTGATTCAAGGACATGATTTCAGCTCCGATTCCTTCGAATGAGGCGGAAATCGTCTCATCCAAGTTGTCGCTCGCTTCTGTATTCAAGTATTGACTGTAGGGATCGCCGACCGCTTCGACCATGCCGCTCAAGGCGCCTTCGATCAGATCTTCTTCATCGACACCTTCGACATAGTTGTTAAGCAACGTCTGATAGACGGCTCCGATGCGGTCCGCTGCAGCTGCATCCAATGTCGAACTGTTTGTTCCTTGGATGATCTCTCCTGTTGACGGGAGAGTGACGCTCCTACCGATCCACGCATACGTCCCGCCGATCGCCGCAGCTGCGACGATAAGCAGAGAAAGGAAATAAAAGGAGAGTTTGACTCCGCGTTTTCTTAGTTTATGCCCATTGTTGCCCATTCATACTACACCTCTTTAGATTATAAGATAGATTCCAAAGCAACGAGCATCATGTCGTCGAACGTTGTTTCACGCTCTTCGGCAGTCGTCTCTTCCCCGGTCAGGATATGATCGCTGATCGTCAACAAAGCCAGCGCTCTCCGGTTGTATTTGGCTGCCAGCAGGTACAGTCCGGCAGCTTCCATTTCCACGGCCAGAACACCATAATCGGCCAATTTCTGTTTGTCCAACTCTTCATTGTAGAAGCGGTCCGAGGACAGGACGTTGCCGACGTGGACGGATAGATTCCGTTCCTTCGCGACCGTATAGGCATTGTGCATCAGTTCAAAGTTGCAGATCGGCGCAAAGTTGACTTGGCCGTTGAACGTGTTGCTGACGACGCTGGAATCTGTGGTTGCGCCTTGGGCAATGACGATGTCGCGGACATGGATGTCTTTTTGGATTGCCCCTGCCGAACCGACACGGATCAGATTCTGCACGTTGTACTCAGTGATCAATTCGTTGGCGTAGATCATGATGGAGGGCAAGCCCATGCCAGTTCCTTGGACAGAGACACGTTTGCCTTTGTACGTCCCGGTGTATCCAAACATGTTCCGGACCGAATTATACTGTTCGACATCCTCCAGGTACGTCTCGGCAATGTACTTCGCTCTCAACGGATCGCCCGGCAATAAGACTGTATCCGCGATTTGCCCCGGCTTTGCTGCAATATGTGTACTCATTTCATTTCCTTCTTTCTTTATCTAGTTTCGGTTTCTCTCGACGTATATTTCAAATAACTCATCAAAGACGGACATGAACTCTGTGTACTCGCCGCTCAACTCCAGGTAATCGGCAAGTTCGTGATAATCGGTCATTTGCTTCGGAAAACCGATATCCTCGGAAACCCGGTTCGCGAATGCTGTTTTGTCGTCCTTTTTGTATGGGTCTCTATACGTGAGGATGAAAAGGTAAAAAGATTGTCTCATAAATTAGGCCTCTTTCTATTCTATCAAATTTTCTGCTGGTATGCTTACTTCAAATGAATATTCTTTCGTCTCTTTATCGATCGAAAGCAAACGGATGGCACTTTCTTTCGGAAGGTCGATGCTGGTCAAGTTCATCAGCACCGTTTCCGAGTCCGCGTCCAAGCTGACGAAGGCAGGCAGCGTCAAAAATTGAGCCAAAAGACTCAAAGCTTCTTTTTCGGGCAATGACAAACCGCCCAGGGAAATATCCGTCACTTTCAGCTGCAGATTGCCTTCCGTTGTCGCATGCGGCTCCCCTGATAAAGCAAACGGGATCGAAAACCCCAGCAGTACGGTTTCACCTTTTAAAGTCGCCACATCCGTGATTTCCAACGAATAGCCGGCCAGGCTCTGCTCGGATTTCATGTATTCGTTGGCGATGACCGCCAATTCGGTATTGTTCAAGGACAATCCGGCCGAAAGCTGATTCTTTGATTGAACTGTGACTTGAGTATCTTCCGCAGATTGACCCGGTTGTTCCATCGTGATTTTTGAGAATAGCCAAACTGCCGCGATGACCAGTATGAGCGACAAGGAGATGAAAGCAATTTTCCATGGATTCGGGCTTTTTTTTGCACTTCTTTGTTGATCGGTTCCCATTCTATTCGCTCCTTTCAAAATGTTTCCCTGAAAATCACTATCGTTTTCGGGTGGAATGGATAATATTATTTTCTAAATCTTACCATTTAATGTGCTATAATGCATTCAGAAGGACGTTGTTGGAGACTGTTTTTTTCTTTGGCCAAAAAACAATTGCTGACAGGCAACAAGGAGGAATGAACGTGACAACTTTTCCGCAAACAGATGGCAAACGCAAAGTCATCATCAATGAAGTGTTGAATGCCGTAACACATGGAATCGGAACCTTGCTAAGCATCGTAGGATGCGTCTTACTCATTTTGAAGGGATCCCAATCAGGAAACGTTACAGAAGTCGTTGCTTATGCCATTTATGGCGCTTCGATGATTTTGCTTTTCCTCTCGTCGACCCTCTATCACAGTTTCAGTTTGACCCGCTTTCAGAAGATTTTCCGCTACATCGATCACGCAGCCATATATTTGTTGATTGCAGGGACGTATACGCCGTTTTGTTTGATTGCGGTGCGTAACGGCCAAAGCAGAGCCTTGTTCATTGCCGTTTGGGCAATCGCAATCATCGGCATTATCCTGAAGATCTTTTTCGTCGGAAAATTCAATGGAATTTCCACCCTCTTGTACTTGGGTATGGGATGGATGGCGCTGTTCATCATTCAACCGATGTACCAGACACTCGGCCTGAACGGCATTGTGCTTATCGGTTTGGGCGGTTTGAGTTACAGTTTGGGGACTATTTTTTACTCGAACAAAAAATACGGCTTTATGCATGTCATTTGGCACCTCTTCGTTTTGGCAGGCGCCGCCTTCATGTACTTCGGCATCTTGCTTTACGTGTAAAAAAATCAGAAAATACAAAAATCGGGCTGACTCTTTAATTGGAGTCAGCCCTTTTTGCTTATTTCACCCGTTTGAAGACTTTGAATTCATGTTCGTAGCGGTTTTTGTCGTCGAAAACGCCTAAGGTTGACGACTCCAGTTCCCACTCGTTCCAGTTGAATGTAGGGAAGTAAGTGTCCCCGTCAAAATCGGCATGAATGACGGTCTGATAAAGGATGTCCGCGAACGGCAGGAACAGCTCAAAAATTTCGCTGCCGCCGATGATGAAAAGCGTGTCCTCTTCGTTATCCAACGCCAATACCTCATCCACTTCATGCAGGATGGTGACCCCCGCATGGGTGTAGTCGTTTTGCCTTGTCAGGATGATGTTCTCTCTTTTGGGCAATGGGCGTGACCCCATCCCCTCAAATGTTTTTCTGCCCATCACGATTTTGTGGTTCAGTGTTTTCTCTTTGAAATACTTCAGATCATTCGGCAGGTGCCAAGGCAATGTGCCGCCTTTTCCGATGATTCCGTTGTCGTCCTCAGCCCATAATAATGCGATCATCTCATGTTTTGCCGCGCAGCCGAGCCAACGCCCGGACCTACCAGGTACCTTTATGGACCCTGATGGCGGCAACCTCCTTTTCCTCGGTATGGTAATCAGTAATTAAATTATACAGCAATCGGTGCTTTGATGCCCGGGTGGCTCTTGTAGCCTTCCAGGACGATATCCTCTTTTTCCATTTCGAAAATGGATTTCTCCGGATGCTTCAGCACCAACTCAGGCAAAGCGAAAGGCTCTCTGGTAAGCTGCAATTCAATCTGTTCGATATGATTCAGGTACAGATGGGCATCCCCGAATGTGTGGATGAATTCCCCGACTTCAAGACCCGTTTCGTTTGCTATCAGATGCGTCAATAAGGCATAGCTGGCTATGTTGAACGGCACCCCCAAAAAGATATCCGCGCTCCTCTGATACAGTTGGCAGCTGAGCTTCCCATCGGTGACATAGAATTGGAACAGGGTATGGCATGGCGGCAATGCCATCGAAGGGACATCTTCCGGATTCCAGGCCGAAACCATCAACCTTCTGGAATCAGGGTTCTTTTTGATCATTTCGATGACATCGCTGATCTGATCGATGAATTCCCCTTGCGTCGTTTTCCAGTGGCGCCATTGGGACCCGTAAATGTTGCCCAATTCACCGTGTTTGGCTGCAAAGGCTGCATCCGTCAAAATCGTTTCCCGGAATTTGGCCATCTCGGCATCGTAGATTGTTTTGAAGCCCTCTTCCTTCAGGACCCGATGTCCGAAGTCATCCATATTCGGTCCTGTGTAATCTTCTGATTTCACGTAGCGCTCGAATGCCCATTCATCCCAGATATGGTTGTTGTTTTCCAACAAGTATCTGATGTTCGTGTCGCCCTTCAGGAACCACAGCAGTTCGCTCTTGATGAGGCCGAAAGCAACTTTCTTGGTCGTCAGGATCGGGAAGCCTTCAGCGAGGTCGAAGCGCATCTGATATCCGAAGATGCTTTTTGTGCCGGTGCCGGTACGGTCGTGTTTCGTCGCGCCTGTTTCCAGGACGGTTCTTGCTAAATCCAAATATTGTTTTGTCATCTTGTTCTCCTATATACATTAATCTTTGACGAACTGGCTGAGGTATTCCCAGCGTTCCCATTTTTCAGCAAGCGCAGCTTCTGCGTTGTCCAGCTCCTGCTGCAATTGGGTCAACTTTTCGAAGTCCGAAGCATTTTCGGCCATCGCGCTCTGCAACGTCTGGCTTTTTTCCTCAAGTTCGGAAATGTCGTCCTCGATTGTCTCCCATTCCTTCTGCTCCATGTAGGTCCATTTGGTCTTTTCCTTTACCGCATCCTCAGAAAGGGCAGTCGCTGTCGCTTTCTTGCTTTCCTGTTTAGCGGCCTCACTCTCCTTTTGACTGGCTACCAGCAAATATTCGCTCATATCCCCAAAGAATACGGCCGGTTTGCCTTCATCATTCAGGATCAACAGCTTGTCGGCCACTTTATCCAAGAAATAGCGGTCATGCGAAACGGTAATGACGGCTCCGCCGAAGCTTTTCAAGTAATCCTCCAACACCGTCAGCGTATCGATATCCAAGTCGTTCGTCGGCTCATCCATCAGCAACACATTCGGTTTCGTCATCAGCAGCTTCAACAAGTAAAGGCGGCGTTTTTCCCCTCCTGATAATGAGCTGATCAGGTTGCCGTGCGTTTCGCGCGGGAACAGAAAGGTCTCCAGCATCTCCGTGACGCTGACAACGATGCCGTCGCTTCTCTTCACCTCTTCTGCGATTTCCTGCAGATAATTGATGACGCGCTTATCGTCAGGGAGCACTTCAGAAAGCTGTTTGTAATAGGCTATTTTGACGGTCTCTCCGATGATCAGATTCCCGCCGGCGATTTCTTTTTCGCCCGCCAACATATTCAGGAAAGTCGTCTTGCCTGCCCCGTTCTTGCCGACGATGCCGATGCGATCGGTCGACTGGAATATGTAGGAAAAATCATTGAGAATCTGTTTATCTCCCGCAAACAGCGAGATATGCTCCAGATTGAAGACGCGTTTGCCCAAGCGGGAACCATCCAATTGGATTTCGAGTTTGGCATCGGCTGTGCTTTGTTGCGTTGCCTTTTCCAAATCCTCGAAACGGTGGATCCGCGCCTGTTGCTTTGTCGTCCTCGCTTTGGCGCCCTTGCGCATCCACTGCAGTTCGCTCTTGTACAGTTTCAGCTGCTTCTCGTCCATTTTTTGCTGGATGGCTTCCCGTTCGCTCTTTTGGGCCAAATAGTCTTCGTAGTTTCCTGTATAGACTTCCAATCCGCCGTTCTTCAGTTCGATGATCTTCGTGACGGCATTCTCCAGGAAGTAGCGGTCATGGGTCACCAACAGGACGGAGCCTTTGTATTGGGCCAGGTAGTTCTCCAGCCATGTGATCGAGTCCATGTCGAGATGGTTGGTCGGTTCATCCAGCAACAGCAGGTCCGGCGCTTGGATCAGCACCTGCGCCAAGCCGACGCGTTTCCGTTGCCCACCGGATAGCTCGCCAACTTTTTTCGTGATGTCATCCAAACCCAACCTGTTCAGGATGGATTTGATCTGAACCTCCGTTTGCCAAGCATCTTGCGCATTCATGTCAGCTTCGGCCTTGCTGTACCGGTTCTGATTGTCCGGATTCAAGCTGTCGTTCGCCAACAACTCCAATGCCTCCTCGTAGGCGCGGACCGTCTTGATGATGGGCGCTTCGCCTTCATAGACCGCTTCAAAAACAGTCGCGTCTTTGTTCAGTTGGGGCTCCTGCGCCAAATAGCCGATCCGATAATCGCTGGGCACGTCCAGGGTGCCTGCATCCGGTGTGTCGATTCCCGCAATGATCTCCAACAACGAGCTCTTCCCGGTTCCATTCTGGCCGATCAGACCGATATGTTCACCTTCACGGATCGTGAAGGATATTTTATTGAAGAGTCTCTTCATCCCGTAGGATTTTTCTAACTCAATGGCATTAAAATCTTTCATTTGTGGCAATCATCCTTTGTTTTCAATCCATGTCGTTTTATGTTCAGGGATCTTGATAGTCTCTTGACATTGTAACATATCGGGACATTCTACGCCCAAAAAAAAGAGAGGGGGAAGCCCTCTCTTTTCTAAAGTTTCTATGAAATTAGAACAAGCCTGTAACGACTCCGTCTTCGGTAACGTCCATCCTTAGGGCAGCCGGTTCTTTCGGCAGACCCGGCATGGTCAGGATATCCCCCGTCAAGGCAACGACAAACCCGGCTCCGATTTTCGGAACAAAGGACCGGATAGTGATGTCGAAGTTTTCCGGACGGCCGATCGCTTTCTGGTCATCGGACAAGGAATACTGCGTTTTTGCCATACATACCGGCAAACGGTCCCAGCCATTCTTCTTGTACTGACGCAGTTGATTTTTGGCTTCTTTGGAATAGACGACACTTGTGCCGCCATAGATTTTGGTTACGATCGTTTCGATTTTTTCTTCGATGCTGCTGTCTTCCGCCACATACAGAGGAACGAAAGCCTTCGTGTTTTCATCGATTGCTTGAACGACAGCGTTCGCCAAGGCTTCTCCGCCTTCAGCGCCTTTTGCCCATACGGCCGTCAGGACACATTCGACTTGCTGCGCCGCACACAGGCTGACGACCGCTTCGATTTCAGCTGCGGTGTCGTTCGTGAATTCATTGAGCGCCACAACGACAGGCACGCCGTATTGTTGCATGTTTTCGATATGTTTCTGCAGATTTGCGAAGCCCGCTTTGACCGCTTCGACATTTTCGCCGCTGTTAAGGTCTTTCACCAACACGCCGCCGTGCATCTTCAACGAGCGAACGGTCGCCACGATCACGACTGCATCCGGGCTCTTGCCCAGCTGCGGCACTTTGATGTCCATGAACTTCTCAGCGCCCAAGTCGGCTCCGAAACCGGCCTCCGTGATGACGTAATCGGCCAATTTCAAGGCCGTTTTGGTTGCCAAGACGCTGTTGCAGCCATGCGCGATATTGGCGAACGGTCCGCCATGCACAAATGCCGGTGTATGGTAGAGCGTCTGCACCAGGTTCGGCTCCAACGCATCCTTCATCAACAAGGTCAATGCGCCTTCCACTTTCAAGTCTCTGACAGTGACGGGTACGCGATCAAACGTATAGCCGATGACAATATTCCCGATCCGGTTCTTCAGATCCGTCAGTGAAGTCGATAAGCACAGGATCGCCATGATTTCGCTCGCTACAGTAATATCGAAGCCATCCTGGCGGGGAACGCCTTGGATCGGTCCGCCCAAGCCGATGACGATGTTGCGCAAAGCACGGTCATTGATGTCCAATACGCGTTTCCAGGTGATCCGGCGCTGATCGATGTTCAAGGCATTGCCTTGTTGGATATGGTTATCGATCAAAGCTGATAAGGTATTGTTCGTCGCTGTGATGGCATGCATATCGCCGGTGAAATGCAGGTTGATGTCCTGCATCGGCTGCACTTGCGCATAGCCGCCGCCAGCCGCTCCGCCTTTGACGCCCATCGTCGGCCCTAAAGAAGGTTCGCGCATCGCGATCATCGCTTTCTTGCCGATGCGTGTCAGGGCATCGCCCAAGCCGACTGTAACAGTCGATTTGCCTTCTCCTGCCGGGGTAGGATTGATGGCAGTGACAAGGATCAACTTGCCGTCTGCCTCTTCACTCAAGGAGTTGATTTTCTTGATGTCCACTTTTGCCTTGTATTTGCCGTACAGTTTCAGATCATCCTCTGTCAGGGATAGGGTTGCCGCTACTTCTTTGATCGGAAGCATCTCATTTCCTTGAGCTATCTCGATATCCGTCTTCAAAACCATCACTCCAAATTCTTCATGTTTACATACATTTTAGCACATAGACCTGAAGAAAGAACGTGTTTTATGGCTATTCCCTTGATAAAACCGCTTACATTCACGTCAAATTAAAAAATCCAGAAAAGGAATTCCAATTGAAATCCCTTTCTGGATTTGAGCTTATTGGCGGATCAGATGGTCGAATGCGCCCAAAGCGGCAGTCGCTCCGGCGCCCATCGAGATGATGATTTGTTTGTAAGCGCTGTTTGTGCAATCGCCGGCAGCGAATACGCCTTCCAGATTGGTTGAACCGTGGTTGTCGATGATGATTTCACCGCGTTCGTTCAATGCGACGCCGGAATTCTTCAGCCAAGCCGTGTTCGGAACCAAACCGATCTGAACGAAGACACCTTCAAGAGCGATGGTATGCTCTTCATTCGTAGCGCGGTCCACGTAGGAAATGGCTTCCACTTGTTCAGAACCGGTGATCGCTTTCGTCGCCGCATTTGTGATGACCGTTACGTTCTGCAAAGATTTGATGCGGTCCTGCAATACTTGGTCAGCCTTCAATTCCGGCAAGAACTCCAGCACGGTGACATGTTTCGCTAACCCGGCCAGGTCGATCGCCGCTTCTATGCCGGAATTGCCGCCGCCGATGACAGCAACGTCTTTGCCTACAAACAAAGGGCCATCGCAATGCGGACAGTTGGTGACGCCTTTCGTGCGGAACTCCTCTTCCCCGGGGACGTTCACGTTGCGCCAATGCGCTCCGACCGAAAGGATAGCGGTCTTGGCTTTGAGCACTGCTCCATTCTCCAGTTCGACCTCGATCAGGTTATTTTTACGGATAGTTTTAGCGCGTTGGCCTTTCATGATGTCGACCTTGTACTGATTCACATGCGCTTCGATTTGCGCCATCAGCTTCGGCCCTTCTGTGTAAGGCGTACCGATCATGTTTTCGATGCCGACAGTGTCCATCACTTGTCCGCCGTAGGTCTCGACAACCATGCCGGTGTTGATGCCTTTGCGTGCAGCGTAGATGGCTGCGCTGTTTCCGGCAGGTCCTCCGCCCACAACAAGGACGTCGAATACTTCCTTATCGGAGAACTCATCCGCACTTGCCGGACCGGCGGCATTGTCGATCAATTGTTCGATCGTCATACGCCCGCTGGCAAATGATTGCCCATTAAGGAAAACAGTCGGAACAGCCATTATTTTCTTCGCTTCGATTTCATTCTTGAACATCCCGCCCTCGATCATAACATGTGAGATTTTCGGGTTCAGGACGGACATGATGTTCAGCGCTTGGACAACATCCGGGCAGTTATGACAAGTCAAGCTGACATAGGTCTCGAAATGCAGTTCTTTGTCGATTGCTTTGATGCGCTTGATGATGCTGTCATCCACTTTTGGCGCACGCCCGCTTACCTGCAGCAAAGCCAGGATAAACGAAGTGAACTCATGCCCTAACGGAAGGCCGGCAAACGTGATGCCGCTTTCCGTTCCAGGGCGTGCGATCGTAAAACTGGGTGTGCGGGACAGCGTTGCATTTTCGATAGAAATCTTCGCCGACATTCCGGCAATTTCCTGCAGAAACTCGCTGACTTTCCCGGAATTTTCATCCTCGCCCAGGCTGGCTTTAAAAACTACATCCGATTCCAACAGTTCAAGATATTGGGCAAGTTGCCCTTTTATTTCTGTATCAAGTGCCATGGGAAGCCTCCTTAAATTTTACCTACCAAGTCCAAGCTGGGTTTCAATGTTTCCGCGCCTTCTTTCCATTTCGCAGGGCAAACTTCGCCTGGATGGGTGCGGACATATTGTCCTGCGCGGATTTTATCGATCAAACCACTTGCATCACGGCCGATGCCGTCAGCGTTGATTTCCACTGCCTGCACGATGCCATCCGGATCGATGATGAACGTTCCGCGTTGTGCCAAGCCTTCATCATCCAAAACATCAAACCCGATCGAAATCGCATGCGATGGATCTCCGATCATGGTGTATTCGATTTTGCCGATGGCTGGTGAATGATCGTGCCATGCTTTATGCGTGAAGTGTGTGTCTGTCGATACGGAATAAACTTCTACGCCCAGGCCTTGCAAGGTTGCATATTGATCCTGAAGATCTTCCAACTCAGTCGGGCAAACGAAAGTGAAATCTGCAGGGTAAAAACAGACGATGCTCCATTTTCCTTTTAGGTCTTCTGATGTCACTTCAATGAATTCACCTTTGTGATAGGCATTCGCTTTAAATTCCACTATTTCTTTTCCGATTAATGACATATAAATTCCTCCAATTAGAATAATTATTTTAGAATAATACCTATCAATAACTATATAGAATCCCTCATTATCGGTCAAGTTTTAACACTTGAGAACTATAATTATTTTTCCATTTTTGGAAAGAGTGGATTCCCCCTCCCAAAAACCTTTGAATATATAGGGAATCCCGATTCGGGAATCTGTTTGCCATTCCGGAGGAAGTCATCGGAAATTTAGCACGAGGTAAATCCACACGCCTACAACTTAAAATGCGGGACAAAAAACACAATCACCATTCTCATTTGGATACACCCATTCTCAATTATAAAAAAACGCACCTGGAATATATCATCATCCAGGTGCGTTCTCTAATTGTATCTATTCCGAAAAATATGCAGGATCGCTTTTGGGTTAGTCCTCTTCCATCTTCAGCACGGCCATGAAGGCTTCTTGAGGGACCTCGACGGATCCGACTTGCTTCATGCGCTTCTTGCCTTCCTTTTGTTTATCGAGCAATTTGCGCTTACGGGAAATATCCCCGCCGTAACATTTAGCCAGTACGTTTTTGCGCAAAGCTTTGATGGTTGTCCTTGCCAGGATTTTGTTGCCGATCGTCGCTTGGATCGGAACTTCGAACTGTTGGCGCGGGATCAATCCGCGCAGTTTTTCTGTGATGATCTTCCCGCGGGCATAGGCGAAATCGCGATGCACAATCAAACTCAAGGCATCGACCGCTTCACCGTTCAAGAGGATATCCATCTTGACCAGTTTGCTTGGACGGTAGCCGATCAATTCATAGTCAAGGGAAGCATATCCCTTCGTGCTTGATTTCAATCTGTCGAAGAAATCAAAGATGATCTCCGCCAGGGGCATTTCATAGACGACGTTGACGCGGAAATCATCCAAATAATCCATCGTAACGAAAGTGCCGCGTTTCTTCTGGGCGATATCCATGACGGCGCCGACATAATCGTTAGGCACCATGATGCTCGCTTTGACATATGGTTCTTCGACGCTTTCGATCGTAGTCGCATCGGGCATTTCCGAAGGGTTGTCGATTTCCAAAAATTCGCCATCGGTCTTGTTGACGCGATAAATTACAGATGGCGCTGTCGTGATGATATCAAGATCGAATTCGCGCTCGATCCGTTCCTGGATGACGTCCATATGCAGCATGCCCAAAAATCCGGTACGGAAACCGAAACCGAGCGCTTGCGAAGATTCCGCCTCGAACTGCAGGGAAGCATCGTTCAATTGCAGTTTTTCCAAAGCTTCACGCAAGTCATTGAAGTCCGATGCATCAACTGGGTAAATGCCGCAGTATACCATCGGGTTCATTTTGCGGTAGCCGGCCAGGGCTTCGCTGGCAGGATTGTTCGCCAACGTGACCGTGTCACCGACCTGTGTATCCTGGATCGTTTTGATGCCCGCAGTCAGATAACCGACGTCACCGACCATTAAAAAGTCGCGTTTGATCGGCTTCGGCGAGAAAATCCCTACTTCAATGACTTCGTACTCTTTTCCGTTAGCCATGAATCTGATCATGTCGCCCGGGCGGACCACACCGTTTTTGATCCGGATATTCAGTACGACACCCCGATATGGGTCATAGACCGAGTCAAAAACCAAGGCTTGCAAAGGTGCTTCCAAGTCGCCTTCCGGAGCCGGGACTTTTGTAACAATCTGTTCCAGCAGCTCAGGGATACCCAAGCCGATTTTTGCGCTCGCCAAAACCGCATCGCTGGCATCGATCCCGATTACATCCTCTACCTCAGCCCTTACACGTTCAGGATCTGCGGCAGGCAAATCGATTTTGTTGATGACAGGCACGATTTCCAGGTTGTTGTCCAAAGCCAAATAAACGTTGGCGAGGGTTTGTGCTTCGACCCCTTGCGCCGCATCCACTACCAGGATAGCCCCTTCACAGGCTGCCAAACTGCGGGATACTTCATACGTAAAGTCGACGTGTCCCGGTGTGTCGATCAGATGGAAGATATAATCTTCTCCGTCATTGGCCCTGTAAGTCAATTCGACGGCGTTTAGTTTTATGGTGATGCCCCGTTCTCTTTCGAGGTCCATGGAATCCAATAATTGTGCCTGCATGTCACGATCGGCGACTGTATCAGTCATTTGGAGAATTCTGTCCGCCAATGTGGATTTCCCATGATCAATATGGGCAATGATGGAAAAATTTCTGATCTTTTTTTGTCGTTGCTTCATCTCTTCTAAGTTCATTATCGTTGCTCACTTTCTCTGACATCCATTCGTTCACTTGAAAATTATACCAATCTAAAGCCTTTATGACAAGACGCCGCCTCAGATTGGCAATCCTTTCTCACTTTTGTTTGGATAATAAGCGAAAAAAGAATCCGAAGGCTCCCCACCGGATTCTTTCTCATCGAAAATTAAAAAGCATCAATGATATTTTGCAATGATTGGATGGATTCATCAGGCAGCAGCACACTCGGATTGGCAGCATTGAATTCTTCCAAGAAATCTTCCCGCAGCTGCATGCGTTTTCTCACTAACCTCGTATAGCTTTTGTCTTCAAAATCGGGATTGAATCCTTCAACCGGCAGATAGCTGAGATGCGGCGCGTCACCGAATGGCTTGAATGATGCAGTCCCTTCAACGACACTTTCGATGACACCCAAAGACACTTCCTTCGGTATTTTTTTGCCCATGAAAAATCCAGTATTGATGATGTAGCAGTCTACGTCTTCATGAGCCAGCAACTCTTTGAAGCCGTCATAATCCTCCGCTAGCGGATAGACCCGGAAAGGATTGGCGAATGGTTCGATGACCAATTTATCGGCAGACTCGCCTTTCTTCAGTGTTTCCGCAGTCGTCCGTTTCGTAGCCAATGTCGTGCCGAAAGTTGCTGCCAGGACCGCATCATCCACTTTGACCAGAGGCGGCAAGGCATCATCCTTCATGATCCAATAGACAGCATTGATCGGCTCTTCGAACTTATCCACGCGGTTCGGAGTGGCATAGCGTGATTTGACCGTACGTCCGTTGCCGTTTCGGATATCTTCGGTCACCAGCACAATTTTGCCGTCGTTATCCTTGGTCACTCCCACATTCTGGACAGTCACGAAATAGTCCTGTTCGGGGTGATCGGCGGGATAATCCTGGGTCTTGTCGAAATAGGAAGGTTCCAAAGCGATGGAGGAGCCATCCGTCAAATCGATCAGGAAGGCGTCGTCATGCAGCACTTTCACTTCATATTTGTTGTCATGTTTGGAATGGGTCAAAGTCGATTTGCCTGACCCCGAAAGCCCGAAGAAGGAAGCAACATACGAACCGCCATCATGCAGGCGGAAGTGTTTTTGCCCGCCATGGCAAGCAACGAAGCCATTCCGATGACCGGTCCCCCAAGCAAGCGTCAGTGTGCCTTTTTTGAACTCACCGAAATATTGCATTCCCAGGATGCAGGCAACGTTTCTGTCGGGCTCGAAGATAGCCACACCCAGCGGATAATCCGGATGGCGCCAGTCGGGATCCGTATAGATGTAGATATCGCCTTCATTGTACAGCTTCGACTGCGCGAACATTTCCTGATATTCCGGGCTGTTCCACTGGAAGTTCAATAGCCAGGAATAGAGATTGTTTTCGTTTCCTTCGGGAAAGGCGATATGCGCCTTGATGATGAAATCTTTATCCAGGCCCACATACCCCGTCGCTTTATAGTAGTGGCGAAGTCTGTTTTTATAAATGACATCCCGGATGATGCCTTCAAGGAGTTCGTCTTCTTCTTTGTTCTCGCCGACGATACGTCTGGCGCGGGCAGTGCGGCCGATGATTCTCCCGCCGTTTTCGACGAGGACTTTTGCATCATCCGGCAATCCCAATTCTTTTGTATGGAGAACAGGCAGATCGGTCACGATCACTCCTGCAGCGTTCAGAGCGAGTTCATAGGCTTCCGTCATGTCCGTGACTTCCTGCATGTTTTTGCCATAAAAAGCTGTTTCGACCGTTGTCCGGAATTTCGTAAGCAAAGGGTTGGACTTCTTTAATTCGGATCTGTTGAACGATTCTATAGTAGCCATTTACGTCACCTCTTTTATTTGATACTTCCATTATAATCCTATTCTCTCGAAATGTAACCCCTTACATCGAAAAATTAGCGAATATTTATTCTTTTTCTATAAAAAAAGTGTCGTTCGCCCTCATGTTAGTTACAAAAACTCTAACAGAATAGTATATGGGCAAAAAAAATGAACCGCTGCGATGTCGTTTCCAACGCAGCGGTTCATTCAGCTTATTTATTTTTTATTTTTGAAGGCGTCCTTGACTTTATCGAAAAAATTGGCTTCATCTTCCACCAACGTATCGCCGCCTGCTGCTGCGAATGCGCGGATTGCCTCTCTTTGTTTCTCGTTAAGGTTTTTCGGTGTGACGACAGTCACTTTGACGTGCTGATCACCATTTCCGGTTCCGCGTAAGCGCGGCGCCCCTTTGCCTTTCAAGCGGAAATTCGTGCCCGTCTGTGTGCCGGCAGGAATCTTCAGCTTGACTTTTCCATGCACGGTAGGCACTTCAATCTCGTCACCCAAAGCGGCTTGGGCGAAGCTGATCGGAAGCGTGTAATAGATTTCTGTTCCTTCGCGATCGAAAATATCGCTTGGTTCCACTTGGAAAACAACGTACAGATCGCCATAAGGGCCGCCATTGCTGCCGACTTCCCCTTGGCCGTTCAAACGCATCTGTTGTCCATCGTCGACGCCAGGAGGGATTGTGACTGCCACAGAATGATCGGTTTCAACATGCCCTTTGCCGTGGCACGTTGTACATTTATCCGTGATTTCTTTGCCTGTTCCGCCGCAGACATCACAGACCGCCTGCGTCATTACGCGGCCGAAAGGTGTATTCCGTTCGACACCGACCGCTCCTGAACCATGACATTTCGAACACGTTTTCGGCTGCGTACCCGGCTTTGCGCCGGAACCGCTGCAGGTTTTACATTCTTCATCACGCTTGTAACGGATGGTTTCTTTTTTCCCGAAGATCGCTTCTTCAAATGTAAGGTGGATACGGTATTGTAAATCAGAGCCTTGACGGGGGGCATTCGGATTTCTGCCGCGACCGCCGCCGCCTCCGAAAAAGGAATCAAAGATGTCTTCAAATCCGCCGGAGAACCCACCGAACCCGCCGCCGCCATAACCGCCGCCCGCCCCAAAGTTGGGGTCGGTGCTGGCATGTCCGTATTGGTCATAGGCCGCGCGTTTGTTTCCGTCGCTCAAGACTTCATAAGCTTCAGCAAGCTCCTTGAATTTGTCTTCTGCACCCGCTTCTTTATTGATATCCGGGTGAAATTTTTTGGAAAGTTTCCGGTAAGCTTTTTTTATTTCATCGTCTGTGGCATCCTTCGACACACCCAAGACATCGTAATAATCTCTTTTCGCCATTGTTTCGCCTCCATTGATTGGCTTCATCTGAACATTTTATCTCTATACAGTGAGAGAAGCCAATGCAGTTAAGCGTTGGCTTCCTCCCGTTAGAGTTGACTATTTGTCGTCTACTTCTTCAAAATCGGCATCTACGACACCATCGTCGGTTGCTGTGTCATGCGCGCCTTCTTGTTGTTGCGCTTGAGCAGCTTGCTCATAAAGTTTGACGGTCAAGTTTTGAACAAGTTCATTCAAAGCGTCACGCTTCGTTTTCATTTGTTCCAAATCATTCGCTTCAACCGCTGCTTTCAGTTCGTCTCTGGCTTCTTCGGCTTTCTTCACTTCATCAGCGTCGACTTTGCCTTCAAGCTCTTTCAATGTTTTGTCAGTCTGGAAGATCAATTGATCCACTTCGTTGCGCAATTCAACTTCTTCTTTGCGCAATTTGTCGGCTTCAGCATTCGCTTCCGCATCTTTCACCATTTTTTCGATTTCTTCGTCTGTCAGACCGGAAGATGATTTGATGGTGATCGTTTGTTCTTTTTGCGTTCCCAAGTCTTTAGCGCGAACGTTGACGATACCGTTTTTGTCGATGTCGAATGATACTTCGATTTGAGGAACGCCGCGAGGTGCTGCTGGAATATCCGTCAATTGGAAACGACCCAAGGTTTTGTTGTCGGCTGCCATCGGACGCTCACCTTGCAACACATGCACATCAACTGCAGGCTGGTTGTCGGCTGCAGTCGAGAAGACTTGCGATTTGCTTGTAGGGATCGTCGTATTGCGGTCGATCAATTTAGTGAACACGCCACCCATTGTTTCGATTCCTAATGATAAAGGTGTAACGTCCAATAATACGATGTCTTTTACATCACCGGAGATGACTCCGCCTTGGATGGCAGCGCCCATTGCCACAACTTCATCCGGGTTAACGGATTTGTTCGGCTCTTTGCCGGCTTCTTTACGGACTGCTTCGATGACTGCAGGGATACGTGTTGAACCACCGACCAGGATGATTTCATCGATTTCGGAAGTGGCCAAACCAGCATCCTTCAATGCTTGGCGTACAGGACCTTTTGTGCGTTCAACCAAGTCATAAGTGATTTCATCGAATTTAGCGCGGGTAAGCGTCAATTCCAAGTGCAACGGACCTGCATCGCCGGCAGTGATGAACGGCAAGCTGATTTGAGTTGAAGTTACGCCTGATAGATCTTTTTTTGCTTTTTCGGCAGCATCTTTCAGACGTTGTTTCGCCATTTTGTCGTTTGAAAGGTCGATTCCGTTTTCTTTCTTGAATTCTGCAACCAAGTAGTCGATGATCTTGTTGTCGAAGTCATCCCCACCTAATTTGTTGTCGCCGGCTGTACTCAATACATCGAACACGCCATCCCCCAATTCAAGGATGGAAACGTCGAATGTACCGCCGCCCAAATCGAATACAAGGATTTTTTCGTCTTTATCGGTTTTGTCCAAACCGTATGCCAAAGCTGCAGCTGTCGGCTCGTTGACGATACGCTCTACTTCCAGACCGGCGATTTTTCCGGCATCTTTAGTCGCTTGACGCTGTGCGTCATTGAAGTAAGCTGGAACTGTGATGACGGCTTTATCAACTTTTTCGCCTAAGTAGTCTTCTGCGTAGCCTTTCAGATACTGAAGGATCATCGCTGAAACTTCTTGCGGCGTGTAGCTCTTGCCTTCCACTTCCACTTTGTAGCCAGCAACGCCCATGTGGCGTTTGATGGAGCTGATTGTGTTCGGGTTGGTAACTGCTTGGCGCTTTGCAACCTCGCCCACTTGGATTTCGCCATTCTTGAATGAAACGACAGATGGTGTCGTGCGATTTCCCTCTGGATTTGGAATGATTTTAGCTTCTCCGCCTTCTAATACTGCTACAGCTGAGTTTGTTGTTCCTAAGTCAATACCGATAATTTTGCTCATGATGTTATTCCCCTCTATATGAAATTTTTATGTTTATCAATTAAATTATTCTGCCACAATAACCATTGCGGGTCTTAATACACGTTCTTTAAGCGCATATCCCTTTTGCACTACCGCGACGACTGTATCAGGCGCTTGCCCTTCAGCAGCCGGCTGCATTTGAATGGATTGGTGGAAATTCGGATCGAAAGGCTGATCGATCGGATCGATCGCAGAAATCCCTTCTTTGGCGAAAGCTTCCGTGAACAGGTTCATGACCATTTCCAAACCTTTCTTCAGGTTCAGAGATTTTTCGTCTTCCACCTCAATCGCTAATGCGCGCTCCAGGCTGTCCATCACCGGCAACAATTCCTGCGCCAATGATTGGGAACGGTATTTCGCCGCATCCTGTCTTTCTTTCGCGTTGCGTTTCTGGATATTGGCAAGTTCTGCCTGTAGACGCAATAAGCGGTCTTCCGTTTCGGACAAGGTTGCTTGCAATGTTTCAACCTCGCTTACTTTCGCAACTGTTTCTTGGCCCTCTTCCACCGTTGTATCAACGGTCGATTGCTGTTGGTCCACTAATTCTTCGTTATTGTCCACTTCAAAATCTCCTTTGTCGTGCTTATTTGTTCAGATCATTCAAGCTATCAGAAAGTTCATAGCGCATAAATTTCATGATGCTGATCATTTTTTGGTAAGGCATATTGGTTGGCCCCAGTAATGCGATCAGGCCTTTACCGTTGCCGGCCGTGTCATAGGTAGCCGTAATCAGGCTAAAATTATGCAACAGCTCATTGTTCAATTCCGTTCCGATCTTGACGCCGACGCCATCGTTGGGGTTTGAAAAAAGCGCATGTATGTCCGGAGACCCATTCAGCATGCTTAAAATGGCTTTGACTTTATTCTTGTCCATCGTCGCATCCAAATGGTTCAGCAGGTTCATGCTGCCGCCTACATGGAAGCGGTCATGCTCCAACTTCGCCACGATGTCATTGAAGATCGCTGTGAAATCGATTTTTGCATCGACGTACTTCCGGATAATCACCGGAATGTCCGTTTGCAGTTTGACGAATACTTCCTGCAGCGTGCGGCCGACCAGTTCCTGATTGAAGATGTTGACGATTTTTTCCATCTCAGTGGCTGAGAAGCCTGACGAAACAGAAAAAATCTGATTTTCCACATGTCCTTTATCAGTCACCAATATCGCCATCACATGGCCTTCATTGAGCGCGACAAGTCGGAAGCCCGTCAATCGGCTGTCCTTTGTTTCAGGCCCGATCGCCAAAGCAGTGTAATTCGTCAGGAAGGAAAGCATTTCAGCTGACTTTTCGACGACCTGCTGCACTTCACGGTACGGATTCTGAAAACCGTGCTTGATCATTTGTTTGACCTCGTCAGCGACTTCTTCGCTTTCTTTGCCTAAAAGTTGATCGACATAGTAACGGTAGCCTTGGATGGAAGGTATCCTGCCGGATGAAGAATGCATCTTTTCCAGAAAGCCCAGTTCTTCAATCCGCATCATTTCGTTGCGGATCGTTGCGGAACTTAAAGGTAAGGAAGATTCCTTGAGGAGCGTCTTCGAACCGATCGGCTCCTCGAATTCAATGTAATGCCTGACAATTAAATCCAAAATTAGCAACTGTCTTTCTGTTAACAAGATTTTCACCTCACTTTAGCACTTGACCACAATGAGTGCTAACCATAAATAAATTTATCACGGGTAACAGGCTTTGTCAACGGAATACAATCATTTTTCATAACATTATCGGCACCCCACAGGCAACGAAAGGATTCACATCAAGAAAGAACGGAATACTTCGTTGCCGAGGAAAACACCTCTCTGGGTCAAACGGATCCTGTCGCCATCGATCACAAGCAGGCCTTCCGCAACCAAATCCGAAATGACGGCAGCATACTGATCCAACAGCGGAGTCTGAAATTTAACGGCAAAATGTTTTTGGCTGACGCCTGCCATCGTGCGCAGACCAAGGATCATCTCTTCTTCCATCTGTTCATTTTTCGACAGCCGCTGCTGACGGATGATCGGCAGGCTATTGTCGCGCAAGGGCGCCAGATATTGTTGGATCGGCCCATGATTGTGGTAACGGACCCCATCAACATAGCCGTGCGCACCAGCCCCGAAACCGAAATAGGACTCATTTTTCCAATAGGTGAGATTGTGTTGGGATTCATAGCCCGGCAGCGCAAAGTTGGAAATTTCGTATTGGCTCCTGCCGTTCCTTGACATCGTATCGATAGCCAAGGCGTACATATCGGCCTCTGTATCTTCTGAAGGCAACGGCAGTTTCCCTTGACGCATCAAATTATAGAACACCGTCTTGTTCTCAAGGATCAGGGCATAGATCGAGTAATGCGGCAAATCCAATTCCAGGGCTTTTTTCAGGCTGTCTTCAAAATCGGCCATCGTTTGGTTCGGCAGTCGGAAGATCAGATCGATGGTCATGTTTTCGAATCCGGCTTTGCGGGCGTTGGCCACGGAGGTATACACTTGCTCGGCTGTGTGGATGCGGCCGATTTTTTTTAGGATGTCGTTATTGAAGGATTGGACCCCCATGCTCAAACGGTTGACCCCATAATCACGCATGATCTTCAGTTTCTCGAATGAAACACTTTCCGGATTGGCTTCCATCGTGAACTCGGCGCCTTTCGGCAAGGAATAGGTGCTGCGGATGCCGTTCAACAACCTCTCCAGCTGGCGCTCTTTCAGTGTCGTCGGTGTGCCGCCGCCGATATAGAACGTGCTTATCGTTTCTTCAGGGTGCAGCTGCTTCGACAACTGCATTTCCTTGATCAAAGCATCCACATATTCATCGACCGGTTGCCCTTCCAAGAACACTTTATTGAAATCGCAATAGAAACAGATGTGCTCGCAGAACGGGATGTGCAAATAAGCGGCTGCCATTTAGAGTGTCACCTCATCCAAGGGGTGATCCTGAAAATAGGCAATCGTGTCCGCTTCATCGCTTTTCAGCTGCGCAATCAGCTGATCGACGCCCGAAAATTTGATCTCGCTGCGGATAAAATGGTGCCATCTGACGGCTACGTCCTCGCCGTAAATCATTTTGTCGAAGTCCAATATATAAACTTCAACAGTCTTGTCGCGACCAGCTTCAAAAGTGATGTTGTGCCCGATCGAAGCCGTGCCGCGGTACCAGGTTCCGTTCACCCTGATGCTTACGATGTAGACGCCGTTCCTTGGCAAGCGTGTGTGTTTTTCGGTCTGGATATTTGCGGTCGGGAACCCCAGCAATCTGCCCCTCGCATCGCCATGGATGACCGTGCCCTCAATCTGGTAGACATAGCCTAAATATTCATTCGCCTTTTCCATGTTTCCTTCGGCTAATGCTTCCCGGATATGCGTGGAACTGATTTTTTCGGCTTCATTCTTCAATTCGGCAACTTCGATGACTTCAAAGCGGCCTTTCGCATAATGCACTAATTGTTTCATATCCGCTATTTCTCTAGGGCCATAGGTGTAATCGAAACCGGCAACGACTGCGGCAGCATGCAAGCCGCAAATGTATTGGTCGACGAATTCCTGCGGCCTTAATGAGGCAAAGGCAGATGTGAAAGAGATGACGAAGAAATAATCAACACCCAGGCTCTCCAATATTTCGGCTTTGCGGTTGACTGTAGACAAATACTGCATCGTTTCCGGGTTCATCTTCTGGAACACGATGCTCGGGTGATGATTGAAGCTCATGACGGCCAGTTTCAGCTTCTTCTGTTCGGCAACTTCCTTTGCTCTTTTGATCACTTCTTGATGTCCTCTATGGACGCCGTCAAAGTATCCCAACGCCAGTACGATTTGCTCGTCAGGCATCTGTTTTTGGTCATAGGGATGGTGTATATGCATTATTTCCATTGCGTTAGCAACTCCTTGATGATTATTATAGGAACATTTTTCTGGGTTTGATACAACCGGCTTTGTTAGGATGCGGTTCGTACATCGCCACGATTTTGCTCTGGTAGGTGAACAAAACCGGAGCATCGATTGTTTCGAATGGCCCCTCTTTCGGCAGAACTGCCCCATTTTTCACCTTGTCCCACAGCTCGTCATCAAGCGCGATCTGCCGATATGTTGCGAATACCGAGTCGATCGGTTTCAGGTGCGCGTCAATCTCGTCGTTCGCCATTGCTTCAGCCACTTGCTGCAGGGTCAGGCAATCTTCCTTCGTGAAGGCTCCGCTCATCGTGCGGGTCAAACTTGACATGTAAGCCGGATAACCCAGGGATGCGCCCAGATCGACGGCCAAAGTCCGTACATAGGTCCCTTTTCCGCAAGTGACCCGGAAGCGCCAGGACAGCGTTTGGTCTTCCGCATGATAGACGGGTTCCGAAGTCCGTTCAAAGCGCATGACGTGGATGGTTCTTTGCGGCCTTTCGACGGTCAACCCTTTGCGGGCGTATTCGTAGAGCCTTTTCCCGTTCACTTTGACCGCGGAGTACATCGGCGGAACTTGGATGCTTTCGCCAACCATGGCTCCCATCGCTGCATCGATTTCAGCCAAAGACAGTGCTTGATCGACAGCTTTTTTCGCGATTGTCTCCCCTTGGCTGTCCTCAGTCGTTGTGGCGATCCCGACAGTGATTTCCCCTTCGTAAGCTTTATCCGTGTCCGTCAAAAACTCGACGACTTTTGTGGCTTTCCCGATGCAGATCGGCAAAACGCCATCAACTTCCGGGTCCAAAGTGCCGGTGTGCCCGACTTTTTTAGTTTTCAGTATTTTTCTCAGTTTGAATACGCAGTCGTGACTAGTCATGCCGCGTTCTTTCCATAAAGGTAATATTCCGTCCATTGTCTGCAACCTACTTTCTTCTACAACTAACCTATTATAGCATAATCTATTCTACATGAAAAAACATCAAGATTAGAAGAATATGCTTACAAATCACAATGAGAACTGCGTTACTTTTTCTGCAAAATCTGCTATGCTTAAGGAAATACGACTGTACTTAAGGAGAATCAACATGCCAAACTTCAAAATTGTGACCGATTCCACAACGGAATTGTCCGCAGAAGAAATTGACAGATATGGAATCACCGTAATCCCGCTTTCATCCATGATCGACAACGTGCTGTATTACGACGGCATCACCATAACCAAGCCTGAATTCCTCGAAAAAATGATGGACAGCAAGGAATTGCCAAAATCATCCCAACCAGCCATGGGCACTTTCTTGGATAAATACAATGAACTGACGGCAGACGGCAGTGAAGTTCTGTCCATCCACGTCACCGAAACATTGAGCGGAACCGTGAATTCTGCTCACCAGGCGGCTAAGCTCACCCACGGCAAAGTGACAGTCATCGATTCAAAGTTTTGCGCAAGGGCTACCGGCTTCCAAGTGTTGGAAGCCGCAAAATGTGCCGCAGAAGGATTGACTGCGGCAGCAGCATTGCCTCGGGTCACTGCCGTTAAGGAACGCACCCTGCTTTACATCTGCATCGTCAACCTGGAAAACATGGTCAAGGGCGGACGCATCGGAAAAACGATGGGCCGCATCACGACGCTGCTGAACATCAAAGCGAACCTGAAAATGATCGACGGCGCGTTGACTACCGACATGAAAGGCCGCGGCACAAAAGCAATCGTAAAACGCTACGAAGAGATCATCGAAGATCTGAAACAAAAATACTCGGATGTTGAAGCGATCGGCATCACGCATGACGGTTTGTCGGAATATTCGAACCAAATCATCGGCATGCTGAAAAGCGCCTTCCCCAATGCCCAGATGCACACTTCCTATGCCAGCGCCAGCGTCATGACCCACGCCGGCCCCGAAGCCGTATCCTTCCAATTCCTGATGAAAAACAAATAAGAAAAGCGGAATAAGCCCGCTCTGCCTCGAAAGAAATTTAGGAAATCTGGCCCTGAATGAGCATCGCAGAGCGCAATGGGTCAGATTTATCTAATTTCCGAGAGGCAGGCTTATTCCGCTAGCCATCATTTTGGATGCATGAAACATCTTGCAAATGTGTAACACACCAACGGTGATGCGCGCTTTCGTTTACATTGTCATATACGCAAAAAACTGCCGCTATCTCCCGAATGGGAAATAGCGGCAGTTTTTGTTCTCATATAAATACGAAATAAGTTGTTATCCCGATCAAGAGCGTGCCCAAAGCGAAGACTACCTTGAAAGTCAGGTGTTTGGTTTTATGGCGGAAGTGATGCATCCCTAACAGTCCGCCCAGGCCACCGCCGAAAAGGCCCAGCAGAAGCAGATTGCGCTCCGGTATGCGCCAAGCCTTTTGCCGAGCTTTCTTTTTGTCGATGCCCATCAAGATGAAGAGCACGGCATTCGCCACGAGGAAATAAATCAGCACTGGGTTTCTCATTACTTTCCGTATCCCTGGCTTTGTCTGATGATTTCCACGATGACCGCTACTGCTTTTTCCATTGATTGGACAGACACAAATTCATAGCGCCCATGGAAGTTTTCTCCCCCGGCAAAGATGTTCGGAGTAGGCAGACCCATGAAGGACAATTTTGAGCCATCCGTACCGCCGCGGATCGGTTCGATGATCGGGGGTATCCCCAACGACTTCATCGCCGCTTCCGCCAAATCGACTGGACGCATATCTTTTTTCAGCACTTCCCCCATGTTGTAGTACTGATCGTGCATTTCTATAGTGATGCGTTCTTCAGCCAATTCCTTGTTCATGCGCTCCGCAAGCGTAAGCATGGTCGTTTTCCTGTCCTCAAAAAGATCCTTGTCATGATCCCTGATGATGTAGGTCATTTTGCTTTCTTCCACACTGCCTTCAATGCCCAACAGGTGATAAAAGCCTTCGCGCTTTTCGGTTTTTTCAGGGACTTCATTTTGCGGCAACGCGCTGTCGTAAGCGATGGCCAACTTGATCGCATTCACCATCGTGTCCTTGGCAGTTCCAGGATGCACATTTTTGCCATGGATCGTTACGATCGCTTGGGCGGCATTGAAACTTTCGTATTCAAGTTCCCCCAACGGACCGCCGTCCATCGTATAGGCAAAATCGCAGCCGAAACCGGACACATCAAAGAGATCAGCTCCACGGCCGATTTCTTCATCCGGCCCGAAAGCAACTTTGATGTCCCCATGCTCTATGTCATCCGCTGCTTTTATCGCTTCCAACGCTGTGATGATTTCGGCGATGCCGGCTTTGTCGTCCGCACCCAACAACGTTTTTCCGTCGGTTGTGATCAAAGTCTGACCGATGTAGTTCTTCAAAGAAGGGAACTCCTTCGGCGAAAGGATCACTTGCGCTTCCGCATCCAAAATCAGATTGTCGCCCGCATAGTGGTCCCAAATAAGCGGATTTACATTTGCCGCTTCAAAATCAGCCGTATCCATATGGGCGATGAACCCGATGGCAGGGAACGCTTTTTCGGAGTTGCGCGGCAAAAATGCCGTCACGAAGCCATTGGCTGGATTGTATTGGATATCCGAAAGTCCGATGGCTTCCAGCTCCGGCATCAAAACCGTTTTTGCGAAGTCTACCTGATTTTGGGTGGAAGGCACTGCCAGACTTTTTTCATCCGATCTTGTCTCGAATTTAACGTATTTCAAAAAACGGTCCACTAATTTCTCTTGCATGTATTGACATCCTCTCACAATTGACTGTCGAAAATGAAAGGATCCGTGTTGATTTCGGAAGCGATGACTTCCAGATCCCATTCATTTTCTTTTTTCCATTCATTGAATAGTTCCAATAATTTCGGTTTGCAGATCTGTTCGATGTGATGGCCCGGATCGATGACGGTCAGTCCATCCGCTTGCATATCGTGAGCTGTGTGGTAGTAGACATCACCAGTGATGTACACATCCGCGCCTTTTTTGATTGCTTTCCGATAATATTTGCCGGCATCCCCGCCACAGATGGCAACACGGCTGATTGTCTGATCCAAATCGGCCGCTACAAAACGCAGGCCCTCGATCTGGAAAACATCCTTGACGTACTGGATAAAGGAGCGCAACGACATCGGCAAAGACAAATTACCGACCCTTCCCAGGCCGTATTCGCGTTGGAAATTATTGATCGTGTAGACTTCATAGACGGGCTCTTCGTATGGGTGCGATTCATACAGCGCCTCCAAGACGTCAGCCAAGTATTTGTCTTCGACGACCATCTCAATTTTTTTCTCTTGGACTTCCTCCGCTTCGTTGATATGGCCGATGGCAGGTTTTGCACCTTCCAGCGGCGTGAAGCGGCCAACCCCCTGCGTCTCAAAGGAACAGTGGCTGTATTCGTCGGAAATGTTCCCTGCTCCCGCATCGGTCATAGCCAAGCGGACACTATTGCATTCGGCATTCGGCACACATACGGATATTTTCTTTACAGGCACACGCTTCGTGACATCCATGATTTCGACATCCAAAAGCCCCAACGCCTCAGATAGCCAATCGTTCATTCCGTTATTCGCATTGTCCAGATTCGTGTGGGCCGCATACACGCTGATATCATGCTTCAGCAGATCTCCGTACATTTTCGTTTGCTTATCTGAAACATCCAGATTTTTTAGCGGTCTGTAGATTGGCGGATGATGGGAGAAAATAAAATCGGCTTGCTTCTCGATGGCCTCCTGAACGACTTCCGGGCGGACATCAAGCGTAACCAAAATACGGCGGACCGGACGGCTCAAATCTCCCAAATGGAGACCCACCGGATCCCCATCCTCTGCCAGCCAAGTCGGAACATGCGATTCGAATAACTCGATGAATTCATAACCAGTAATGCTTTTCATTCCAGCACCTCTTTAATTTCATTGATTTTATTGATCACTTGCTGTTCTTTTTCATTAAGATTGTTGCTTGCTTTTTGCATGCTGTCCAATATGTATTGGCATTTATCGATTTCGGACAGCCATTTTTTGCGGAAAGTCTCATTTTTTTCCTGAAGCAAGAAACGGCCGAAACTGTATTCCAGATCGGAGTATTTTTCTGTTGTCTCTGCATTTTCAGCGACGATGATTTCATAAATCTTTCCGTTTTCTTCCAATATCGTTTCGTCGATGATTTTGAATTGGTGGCCGATCAGCCATTCACGCAGCTTCTTTTCTCCGTTGTTGGGCTGAAGAATCAGTCGTTCCACACCAACCAACTTGCCCTTCAATCTGCCTTTTTCCAGAATTTTGGAAATCAAATCCCCACCCATCCCGCAGATAGTGACGACATTTATAAGATCCATCGGTTCGATCACATCCATGCCATCGCCTAATCTGGCGCTGACGCGATCGCCTACTCCTGATGTTCTGATCTGTTCCGCTGCCGATTCGAAGGGGCCTTTCACGACTTCCCCTGCCAATGCGTAACTGATGACGTCGCGCGCTGCCAAAACACAAGGCAAATAGGCGTGATCCGAGCCTATATCGGCCAGTCTGGCGTTTTCCGGCACAAAACTTGCGACTGCCTCGAGTCTTACGGATAATTGTTGAATGTTCAACCTCATCCCTCCATTTCCATTTTTGCTGATAGCTCTATTTTAGCATAATTCCATTTCATATATCCCACTAATCCTTATATCATTCAGAAAACGGCATAAGAAAAACCCGAGTGCAATACCTCGGGTTAGGCGCCTATTACTCAAGAAAATCTTTTAATTGTTTCGAGCGGCTTGGGTGACGCAGTTTGCGCAAAGCTTTTGCTTCGATTTGGCGGATCCGCTCACGGGTAACGCCGAATACTTTTCCCACTTGCTCCAAAGTCCGTACATTCCCGTCATCAAGGCCGAAACGCAGACGCAAGACGTTTTCCTCACGGTCAGTCAAAGTGTCCAACACTTCCTCAAGTTGTTCCTTCAGAAGCGTTTGGGCAGTGTGCTCAGCCGGACTCAGGACTTCCTGGTCTTCGATGAAATCGCCTAAATGCGAATCGTCTTCTTCCCCGATAGGGGTTTCCAAGGAAACGGGCTCTTGGGCGATTTTCAGGATCTCTCTGACTTTTTCAGTCGGAAGGTCCATCTCGGCGCCGATTTCTTCCGGCGTCGGTTCGCGTCCGAGGTCCTGCAGCAATTGCCGTTGGATCCGGACCAATTTATTGATTGTTTCCACCATGTGCACAGGGATACGGATCGTTCTGGCTTGGTCGGCGATGGCGCGGGTGATGGCTTGACGAATCCACCAAGTGGCATAGGTGGAGAATTTGAACCCTTTCGTATGGTCGAATTTTTCGACAGCTTTCATCAGACCCATATTGCCTTCCTGGATCAGATCCAAGAATTGCATGCCCCGGCCTACATAACGTTTCGCGATGGAAACGACCAGACGCAAATTGGCCTCAGCCAATTGCTGTTTCGCTTCCTGATCGCCATCTTTGATGCGCAAGGCCAAATTGACTTCTTCCTCTGCGTTCAGCAAAGGCACGCGGCCGATTTCCTTCAAGTACATGCGCACCGGATCGTTGATTTTCACTCCGGGTGGCACCGCCATCAGGTCTTCCTCTTCATCCTTTTTGGCTGCAGCTGGTTTTTCAGGCTTTACCGTTTCTTTAGCAAGTTGACGAGCAGTCGGACCGCCGTCTGCGTCCACGACACTGACACCGCCGTCTTCCATTTTTTGTATCAGTTTATCCATGTCGTCCGCGTCCAATTGGAAAGGTGTAGCTATTTTATCGGCCAATTCGTCGTAGAAGACGGACCCCAATAATTTGTGTTCTGCGATCAGTTTTTTGGTCACCTGTTCTAACGTTAAACCTTGATCATTTTTTTCGATTGCCATAAAATGATTCCTCCATTCGATGCGGGCTATTTCTTTGTTGCTTTTAATTCTTTTGAAAGGGAAACAATTTCCAACATGATTGTCTTCAGACGCTCATTGTCATTTTTCTTTCGGGCTTCCTTCATTTCAGCCTGTTTTTTTGTCAGTTGATCCTGAAGGGACGACTTATCCCGGATGATATGGACGAGATCCTGAATTTCCTGATAGGTGACTTCCGAATCCAATTGGAACCATTCGATCTCCGTAATCACATTCTGAAGAGCCTGATTATTGATGCGGTCCAAAAATTGGTCGATATTCCCGACCAACCCAGTCTGCCTGAAAAACTCTTCATACAAAATGTAGATCGTCTGGTAGTCGTCATGGATGAAATTGAAATCCGCATCAATCTCATTCAGATACGACCAGACTTCCTCGAAATGAAACAGACGGTAAAGCAGTTGCTTTTCACTTTGCTCTGCCTGGGTCACTTTGCGTTTGTTCGTACTCGGATACATCGCGTGGGGCGCAGCATCATGCGGCGCAGCCCGCCTGAGCGGTTCGCGTCCAGGCCGCTGCTGAAGCACCTCTTGTTGATAACCCTTCAATTGTTTCTGCAGGATATCGATCGGTATGCTGAATTCATCCGCGATATCCTTCATGTAGAGCTCTCTTTCGATCAGAGAATCCAAGGGAGCCAGCGCCTTAAGCATGGTTTCGATATAGGTGATGCGATTTTTTTCGGAATCCAGGTTCAGATTCATCTTGAGGTAGCGTGAATAGAACTGGATGACTGTCTCGCGGTTATTTTTCAGCGCCTTGGCGAATGCCTCCGGACCTTTCTGCTGGATGTATTCATCCGGGTCCATGCCGGCTTCCAGCGGGAAAATCGAGATATCGAAGTGCTTATTGCGTTCCAGTATCTCAATGGCGCGCTTGGTCGCCTCGACACCGGGACGATCGCCGTCATAGGCAATGACTATTTTATCGGCCGTCTTCGTCAATATCCGGTTCTGTTCATCCGTCAGACTGGTTCCCATCGAGGCGACGCCATTTTTCACACCTGCTTGCCAAGCGGATATGACATCCATGTACCCTTCGAAAAGGATCACTTCGGAATGTCTGCGGATCTCACTGCGGGCTTTATCGAAGTTGAAAAGGAAATCACGTTTGTTGAACAAGAGCGTTTCCGGACTGTTCAGATATTTTGCTTCATGGTAACCTGTGTCATCCACAGGGGAAGCATGCAGAATTCTGCCGGAAAAAGCGACTGCCTTTCCTTTAGCGTTACGCAATGGGAAAATGATTCTGGCCGAGAACCGATCGTAAAGTTCGTTTTGGCCTTGTCTATCCGTGAATATACCACTTTCCTGAAGGAGCCCTTCATCGAATGTCTTCGCTTTTAGCATTTGAAAGAGCGCTGTCCGATTGGAAGGAGAAAAGCCTATTTGATACTCTTTTAGTGTCTCCGGCGTGAAGCCGCGTTGGATCATGTAATCCAGCGCAGCTTGCCCCGTAACGGTATTCATCAGGACCTGATGGTAAAAAGCTGCTGCTTCCTCATGGATTTGGATCAGCTTTTCTTTCTTTGACTGCAGCGGATTATCCGGTGCATGATTTTCGTACGAGAAATCCAAGGCGATGTTGCTTAATTCGGCTGTCTTAATGACTGCTTCAACGAATGAAATACCCTCGACATCCATCAAGAAAGTAAAAACATTCCCTCCCCTTCCGCAGCTGAAACAGTGGAAAATCTGTTTTTCTTCTGCGACAGAAAAAGAGGGGGTCTTCTCGTCATGGAACGGGCAAAATCCGAAATGATTCTTGCCTCTTTTTTTGAGTTGTACATATTGGCTGACGACATCAACAATATTCGTTTCGGTTCTGATTTGCGCTAATTTTTCTTCTGAAATACGTTCTGCCAAATGTCTCCCACCTTGAAGAATTCTCTTCATTTTATAAAAACGAGCATAAAGATGCAAATTAGATTTTACCACATCTGTGCAACACATGCAAATATTAATTCAAAGGGACAGCTTTGCTTTCAAATCTGCTGGTTTGCTTGCAGATCCGGAACTTTTACCAAAAACAGCAGTATCCCGCCGATCACGAACAGGATGATCAGGGCAAAAACCCCATCCAAGGAGTTGCCGGTCATCTGAGAGATGAGTCCGACAAGCAATGGCCCGACCACAGCCGCAAATTTCCCGAAGATATTATAGAAACCGAAAAATTCGTTCGCCCGCTCTTTCGGGATCAGTTGGCCGAATAAGGATCGGCTCAACGCCTGAACGCCCCCTTGGGCTGTACCCACAAGCAGCGCCAAAATGATGAATGTCAGCAGCGAGTCCAACTGCAGGGCATAAATGCAGATGAAAATGTAGGTTACAATCCCCGCAAATATCATGTTCTTGTTGCCGTACCGTTTGGCTGCGCGGCCATAGAGGATGGAGAACGGGAAAGCAACAAACTGGACAACCAGCATGACGACGATCAGTTCATTCGAAGAGAGCCCGATATCCGATCCGACCGCAGTCGCCATTTTGAAGATGGTCCCAACCCCGTCAATGTAGAAGAAGTAAGCCAACAGAAACAAAAAGGCTTGTCTGTATTCCTTGATGTTCTTCAGTGTTTCCCATAATCTGATGAAACTCATGCGGATTACGCGCGGTTCTTTTTCGATGTAATAGTTCTGCTTGACATTCTTCCAATAAGGTATTGTGAAGACGAACCACCAAATGGCTGTAAGGATGAAGCCGCCCTTCACAATGCCGCTCGTGCTCAATGGCAAAATACCGGTCAATTGGAAAAAAATGAAGATGACGAAAGGGATGGAGCTGCCGATATAACCCCAGCCGAATCCCGCAGATGAAATGCGGTCCATCCTTCCATCGCTCGTCACGTCCATCAATGAGCCATCATAGAAAATATTCGCTCCGGAAAAACCGACCACAGATAACATGTACAATCCCAACAGAAACAGCCAATTTTCGGCAGGCACAAATACGAACCCGATTGTTGCGAAAATGCCGGCCAAGGTGAAGCCCGTAAACAAAGGGTTGCGGAACCCTTTGTAATCCGCGACGGCTCCCAATACAGGGGCAAGCAGCGACACAACCAGGGTGGCTGCCGCATTCGCATATCCCCAATAAGCTGTCGAGTCAGCATCCGCCAGCCCGCCGCTTTCCGCGATCGACTTGAAATACAAAGGGAATACCGCCGTTGTGATCATGATGGAGTATGCCGAATTCGCCCAATCCTGCATGATCCAGCTTTTTTCTTCAGTCGTATAACGGCTCAGCTTTTTTTCACTCTCCATATAATCCTCCTATGTCCTGTTCGTTCGACGACAAGCACCTTGTCTATCCCATCATAACGAATGGACGAAGAATGGGCAACATCCAATAGTAGGATGTTGCCCATTGTTTTTCTCTTGTTTCTCTCTAATCCTGCGCCTCTTCATCATACTCAGCCAATATTCCTTCAATCAATGTCCAGGCCTTTTCGAAGCCCTCACCCGTTTCCTTTGAGAACATGATCAAGGACTCGTCGCTCGGAAGATTCAAAGCTTTTTTGATGCGGTAAAAATGTTGATTCCATTTCCCGCGCGGTATTTTATCGCATTTGGTCGCAATGACCGAATAAGGAAGGTTGTAATACTCGATGAAATCCTTCATCTGAATATCGTCTTCGCTAGGTTCATGACGAAAATCGACGATCAGAAAGACATGCCGCAACGTATCACGTTGTGTGAAGTACGTCTCTAACATCTGGCCCCACTTCGCCCGTTCCGTCTTTGAAACTTTCGCATAACCATAACCCGGAACATCCACAAAGTAAAATGAGTTATTGATCAGATAGAAATTCAAAGTCTGGGTCTTTCCCGGTTTGCTCGATGTCCGCGCCAACGCTTTGCGATTGATCAGCTTGTTGATGAACGATGACTTGCCCACATTGGAACGCCCCGCCAAAGCGATTTCAGCAAACCCGGTGTCTGGGTATTGTTTCGGATCGACCGCACTCATTACGATTTCCGCTTCTTTTACGTGCATTTATTTCCACTCCTTTTCAAAGCCGTCTGCAATTTAAACGACGCTTAATACTGTTGCCGCAATCGACTGCCATGATTAGGCGAAAAAATCCGGAAATCAGATTGGAAATTGTCTGATTCGCCGGACTTCAAACGCAAGCTCATGTTCAGTTAATCTGTTTGCCGTCTTCATCGAACAGCAACGGCGCATCGGTGCCGTTGACTGTGTTGTCCGTTATGACGCACTTCACGATTTCATCTCTGCTTGGGATATCGAACATGATGTCCAGCATGATGTTTTCGATGATGGAGCGCAATCCGCGGGCACCTGTGTTTCTTTCCAGTGCCTTCTTGGCGATGGAGCGCAATGCGTCATCTTCGAATACCAATTCGACGCCATCCAACTCAAGCAATTTTTTATATTGTTTAACCAAGGCATTTTTTGGTTGTGTCAGAATATGAACCAAATCGTCTTCCGTCAGCTTCTCCAACGCAGCCATTATCGGCAAACGACCGATGAATTCCGGGATCAAACCGAATTTCAATAAATCTTCCGGTATGATCTGCTGCATGATGCTCTTGTCTTCCAAATGTTTGGCTTGAGGAGAGCCGAAGCCGATGACTTTCTCGCCAAGACGTTCTTTCACGATCGTTTCGATGCCATCAAAGGCACCCCCGACGATGAACAGAATGTTCGTCGTATCGATTTGGATGAACTCTTGCTGCGGGTGTTTTCTGCCGCCTTGCGGTGGAACGTTCGCAACAGTGCCTTCCAAAATTTTAAGCAGCGCCTGTTGAACCCCTTCACCACTCACATCTCTCGTGATCGATACATTTTCACCTTTACGGGCAATCTTATCAATCTCGTCGATGTAGATGATTCCTCGTTCAGCCCGCTCGACATCAAAGTCGGCAGCCTGTAGCAACTTCAATAGGATATTCTCGACATCCTCACCAACATAGCCGGCCTCCGTCAGACTTGTCGCATCTGCAATCGCAAACGGGACATCCAGGATGCGCGCCAATGTTTGGCCAAGGAATGTTTTGCCCGAACCTGTCGGACCTATCAAACAAATATTACTTTTTTGCAATTCTACATTATCATCTTCTGACATCATGCTCATTTGGCCGATGCGTTTGTAGTGATTATAGACCGCTACTGATAGCGTCCGTTTGGCTTTTTCTTGGCCAATCACATATTCGCCCAAAATCTTTTGGATTTCCTGCGGTTTTGGCACCTCGGTGAATACCGCTTCGCTTGGTGCATAGATCTCTTCTTCGATGATCTCTTTGCACAGATCTACACACTCATTACAAATATATACATCCGGCCCCGCAATGATCTTTTTCACTTGGTCCTGAGATTTTCCGCAGAATGAACAATGTATTGTCCCGACACTTTCATCATGGAACACAATCATTCTCCTCCCTATATACTTACTTTCCGATCCAGCAGAACTTACCAGGATCTGCCGATTGCTTTGGCGCAGTGATCCTGACCGCTTTCGAACGGTTTACATCTTAACACAGAAAGGAAAAATTGAAAAAGAATATGATTCGTTTACCTTGTGGGGTTACAGCCCGAATATATCCCTGAGTATAAACAGATGGGACACTGACTATGGAAGACAATGTCCCGATCTCTTTATTCTGTTTCAACTTTTCTTATTCTTCGATTGCTGAATCAGTGATGATGCTCATCGCTTTCTTCATTTGAATATCGTTTGTCAGCATATCAGGGCTGACCAGTCCGCGGACACGGTCTGCATCCATGTTGTATTGTTTCGCCAACTCTTCGATTTCTGCAGCGATTTCTTCTTCAGAAACGACGATGTTTTCATCTTTGATGATTTGTTCCAACACTAGGGATGTTTTCGTGCGTACGTCAGCATCAGCTTCCATTTGGACGTGCAAGTCTTGTTCTGTAGTACCTGTGATTTGGTAGTACAATTCAGGGGAGATCCCTTGACGTTGCATATCATTCAGGAAAAGATCCATTTGACGGTGCACTTCATCGTGAACCATCACGTGCGGCAATTCTACGATTTCAGCGTTGTCCACTGCTTGTCTCAAAGCTAGATCCTGAACAGCTTCGTCAGCTGCAGCATTTTTGCTTTCTTCCAATTCCTTGCGGATTTTAGCTTTCAATTCGTCCAATGACTCTACTTCTTCGTCGACATCTTTTGCGAATTCGTCATCCAAAGCAGGTAATTGTTTTGTTTTGATTTCGTGTACGACTACTTTAAACGTAGCTTCTTTTCCTTTAAGATCTTCAGCTTGATAGTCTTCAGGGAAAGTCACGACAACATCTTTTTCTTCTCCAGCTTTAACGCCGACCAATTGTTCTTCGAAACCTGGGATGAATTGATTAGAACCCAACTCCAAAGAATGGTTTTGGTCTTTGCCGCCTTCAAATGCCACACCATCGACGAATCCTTCGTAGTCGATTACAGCTGTGTCGCCAAGTTCTGCGCCTTCTTCTTTAAGCACTAATTCAGCTTGACGCTCTTGTTTTTCTTTCAAGTTGTTTTCTACATCCTCATCTGTAACGACGCGGTCTTGTTTTTCAACTTTAAGATTTTTGTATTCTCCAAGCTTCACTTCAGGTTTCACTGTTACTTCAGCAGTGATGACCCAAGGCTTGCCTTTTTCCATGCTCTTGATGTCAATTTTTGGTTGAGAAACAGGATCCAATCCAGCTTCTTCGATAGCTTGAGAATAAGCATCCGGCAAAGCGCCGTTCAATGCGTCTTCGAATAAAGACTCTTCACCGTAAATATTGTTGAATACGTGACGAGGAACTTTACCTTTACGGAATCCAGGAACGGAAACGTTCTTTTTCACTTTGTTGAAGACCTTATCCATTTCTTGTTTGATGATTTCTTCTGAAATTTCAAATGTTAAGACACCATCGTTAGTGCCTGTTTTTTCCCAGTTTGCAGTCATTTACTTTCCTCCAAAAATCTTGATTTTATTGCAATTAATTTGATATTGCACACTCTCCAATACTACACTAGAAAAGTGATGTTGTAAACAAAAAGTGCTTAATTAATCCGTTTTCGTGCAAAAAACATGCCCGCTATCAACGCTTTCGCCGTCGATTTTAACGCTTTCTTAGATTTCTTTCACCGTATGTTTTTGGTATAATCATTCAATGGGGGTGATTGTCAGTGGCCGTAAATTATCCGAACGGCAAAAAGTTCCATGCCGAGTCGCATACGCCGAAAACCGCAAAGAGGAAAGAATTCATATACAGCAACCGGGGAATGACGCTTGAAGAAGAGATCAACAGCAGCAATAAGCATTACCTGTCGTCAGGAAAGGCCGTCATCCACAAAAAACCGACGCCTATCGAAGTCGTCAAAGTGGATTACCCAAAAAGAAGCGCAGCCGTCATCAAGGAGGCCTACTACCGGCAATCCTCCACCACCGACTACAACGGTGTCTATAAAGGTCATTACCTGGACTTTGAGGCCAAAGAAACAAAAAACAAGACAGCCATCCCGCTGAGCAACTTCCATGAGCACCAGATCATCCACATGAAAAGGTGTATCCAACAGCAAGGAATCACGTTCGTACTGATCCGGTTTTCCTTCTTTAACCGCGTTTTCTTGCTGAACAGTTCCTATCTGATTGACTTTTGGGAGAATACATTGAATAATGGCCGTAAATCGATTCCATTGGCTTACATTGAGGATAACGGGATCGAGGTGGCCTACGGATTCAATCCCCGCCTAGCTTATCTGGATGCGGTGGATAAAATGCTTGAACGCACAATCAAATAATTAAGAGGTGAACCACATGCCGAATGAAGGCAACAATACACGATCACGCGCAAACAACAGACAGAAGAACGGAAAAACGAAAGGCCCCCGCAAAACGGCCGTGAAAGCGAAGACGAAAACAAAAAAAAGCGGGATGCCGCTCTGGAAGAAAATAATCTTCGGAGTTCTGGCCTTAGGGATGATCGGACTCGCTTCCGGGGCGGGGCTGTTCTTCTACTACGTCTCTTCCGCTCCTGAACTGACCGAGGAAAAGCTGATCGGAACAGTGGCATCAACCATTTTGGACCCGGACGGAAACGAAATCAAGGAGATCGGCGGCAACGACCAGAACCGGACATTGGTCAGCGCTGAAGAAATTCCGCAAGTCCTGAAGGATGCCATCGTATCGATTGAAGATCAGCGTTTCTACGATCACAAGGGTGTCGATCCGATCCGGATCCTCGGTGCTTTGTTCGCGAACCTCCAACAAGGCGGCATTTCGCAAGGCGGAAGCACCATCACCCAGCAATTGATAAAATTATCCTATTTTTCAACCAGTTCCGAAGACCAAACACTGGAGCGAAAGGCTCAGGAAGCCTGGATGTCCATGCAACTGGAACGGGAATATACGAAAGACGAGATTTTGGCTTTCTATATCAACAAAGTCTACATGTCCAACAACGTATACGGCATGGGAACGGCCGCCGAATATTTCTTCGGAAAGACCATCACGGACGTGCCACTTGCTGAAGCCGCCACGTTGGCTGGCATGCCGCAAGCCCCTTCCCTGTATGATCCGATCTATAACCCGTCGGCCACGCAAGCCAGACGTGACCTCGTTCTCGACATGATGGTCGAAAACGGGAAAATCACCCCAGAAGAAAGCGCCGAAGCGAAAACTGTCCAAATTGATGGCAGCGTACTCGATCACTCCGGTGACGTCAACACCTCACTGGTGATTGATCCTTATATCCAGCTCGTCATCGATGAAGTCACCGAAAAGACCGGCTTGGACGTCTATGAAGGTGGACTGACGATCACAACCAATATCGATATGGATGCCCAGCAACGTCTGTACGATATCGTAAATACCTACGATTACATCGAATTTCCGGATGATCTACTGCAGACTGGTGTTTCTATGGTCGATGTCAACACTGGTGCCATCCAGGCAGTCATCGGTGGACGCAACCAAAATGTGCAGCTCGGACTCAATCGCGCCTCAACACTCGAACGCAGCATCGGTTCGACGATGAAGCCATTGGCAGTTTACGGACCGGCCATCGAATACCTGGATTATTCGACAGGCACATTGGTCGTCGATGAGGCTTACAGCTACTCCGACGGCAGCGAAATCAACAACTACGACAACAAGTACAAAGGTGATCAGACTATCCGCGAAGCATTGGTCGATTCGCGGAACATTCCGGCATTGAAGACTTTCCAGGAAGTCGGTGCCGATAGCGCCTTTTCTTTCCTGCAGAAATTAGGCATCACGATCACGAACGATGGCCAGGAGTATTTGGTCGAATCCAATGCCATCGGCGGCGAAGCGACACCGATTGAGCTTTCCGCAGCCTATGCAGCTTTCGCTAACGGGGGCACTTACTACGAGCCTTATACGGTCCAATCCGTGACGACTGCGGAAGGCGAAGAATTCACCTTCGAACCGAACGGAACGGAAGCGATGAAGGAGTCCACAGCCTACATGATCACCGATATGCTGAAGGACGTCATCACTGAAGGGACGGCAAAGAACGCCCAGATATACGGCTTGCCGCAGGCCGGTAAAACCGGAACAACCAACTACACGGATGAGGAGTTGGCTGCAGTCGGCGGTACAAACGTGCCCTACGCTGCACCCGATGCGTGGTTCGCCGGATATTCGACAAGCTATTCCATTTCGGTATGGGTCGGCTATGACAATTCCAAGGAATACGGAAACTTTTTGGATTACCAGACACAGAGCCTGACGCGCGATATTTATCGGGAGTTGATGTCCTACGTGTCCGAAGATACCGACTATGCTGATTGGACGCTGCCCGCATCGGTCAGCCAAGTCTCGATCGAAAAGTACACAGATCCGATCATGAAGCCCGGTCCAAATACGCCGAGCAGTCTGATTGCGACAGAACTTTTCGTCAAAGGAACGGAACCTACTTCCACCTCCAAGAAATACGGCGTGACGCTGTTGGCGCCTTCCGGTTTGAAAGCCAGCTACGACACCGGTAAGGATGAATTGACCATCGAATGGGATAAATATTCGGCCAGCGGCACCGACTCCAACGCACAATCGCAATATACGGTGACAGCAGGCGACGCATCTGAAACGACAACCGATACCAAAGTCGTCATCGATAACCCTGGAAAAGGCACAATCACGATTTCCTTGGTCGTCAAGGTCGGTTCAAGCACCTCACCTGCTTCTTCCATCCAGTTGACCATCGCCGATCCGGCACAGGAATCCTCCGAATTGGATCCCGACGACGAAGACAATGCAACAAAAGACTCCTCTTCTTCGTCCTCCAGTTCGGCGGAAAGCGACCAAGCATCCCCCGCCGCACAGAATGACGAAGAAGCAGCCCAGAATCCATAAGAAAACAGCCAGTCCCGATATGAAGGGGCTGGCTGTTTTTTGTTGCGGAAGCTACTTTCTTTCACTTCACTTCAAACCTAAGCGTTTTTGGCCTTCCTGGCACATCGAAAGCAACGGACAAACGTCGCACTTCGGGTTTCGGGCTGTGCAATGATACCTTCCGAAGAAGATCATCTGGTGATGCGCATCCGACCATCGCTCCCGCGGAATTTTTTTCATCAGCAGCTCTTCCACTTCCAGAACCGATGCTTTCTGGGGAGCTATGCGCAGCCGTTTGGCTATCCGTTCCACATGGGTGTCCACCGCGATTGCCGGAATATGGAAACCGACACTCATGACGACATTTGCTGTTTTGCGTCCTACTCCGGGCAACTTGGTCAATTCTTCCAGAGTGCGTGGCACTTCGCCGCCGAAGTCCTCCAGCAGCATTTTGCAGCATTTTTGGATATTGGCGGCTTTGGTCCTGTATAAACCGATCGTCCTGATTTCTTGCATGATCGACTCGAGCGGAGCCGCAACGAAAGCCTCGGGCGTGGAGAATCGGCCGAACAGGCTTGGCGTAACTTTGTTGACGGAAACGTCCGTTGCCTGGGCGCTGAGAAGTGTTGCGATCAACAGCTGAAACACATTCTGATGCAGCAGTTCGCACTGCGCGTTCGGGAACAGCGCCGCCATCTCATCCAGGGCTTCTACAGTCTTTCTTTTCGATAGCATATTTCACCCCACCTATGCGTCCGCGTCAGTGTCCAGCCAATTGTACAGCGGCACTTCCATCGGCGCATCCGTTCTTGCATTTTCATCGAACTTGTCCTGATTGCTTTGGGGCCGCGTCGATTGCTGCTGGATCAGATCTTTTACGCTCCTGATGTTTTTCTTCTCCCAGGCCAAAAGGATGCGGTCGATGTATTTCAGGCTGTAGACGCGATTCAATACCGCTTCTTTCAAGGCTGATTCGATCAATTCGAGCGGATAGTGGTCCATGTCGATCCAGCTCGCAATGGTCTGCATCTCGATGGGTGATAAATTCCGCCCGAATTCCTGCTCGAACATGGTCATGATATTCTTACCCTGTTGCTGGATGGGCTGTTTTTTCTCGGAACGTTCCATCAATTGGAAAAGCCGTTGATAGATCGGATCCAAGGAATAGGAATCCTCCACTTTGCCGGCGAGATCATTTTTCGTCTCCATCAAGATCATTTGCTTCTGCATCAGATTATGCAGCAAGGAAAAGACATCCTTTTCGGCAATGCCCATATTTTCGGCGATCAGTGCCAGATTCGGAAACGGTATGTTCTTATCGATGTAAGCTTTCAGCTGCAGCACAAAGATGAATTCCGTATCCGCAAGCCCGATCCTTTTGTAGTTCTGCAGCAAAAAATTAGGGATCAGCGTCTGCCCTGATTCGATCCATTTTGTTAATTCATTATATGACATCTTATCAAAAAACTCCTTTGGAAAAACAGAAAGTGGAACAAATAGCTGCTATTTGCCCCACTCCCATTCTGTTGTGATTAAATTCAGATTCGCGAAACGCCCTGGTTAAGGGTAGATTCTGTTCAGTAGACGAGGGAACGGAATCGACTCACGGATGTGTTCGGTTCCGGAGATCCAAGTCACCATTCTTTCAAGTCCCAATCCGAATCCGGAATGAGGCACTGAACCGTATTTGCGTAAATCCAAATACCATGAATAGTCGTCCTTGCTCAGCCCGAATTTCTCAATCTGTTCGCTTAAGCGTTGGTAGTCCACTTCACGTTCGCTGCCGCCGATTATTTCTCCGTATCCTTCCGGAGCGATCATATCCGCGCACAAAACGACTTCCGGACGATCCGGATGTTCTTTCATGTAAAAAGGCTTGATCGCTTTCGGGTAATTAAGGATGAATACCGGTCTGTCCGATTGATTCGCGATGAAGGTTTCATGAGGCGATCCGAAATCATCTCCCCAAACGATATCGTCAAACCCGTTTGCGTTCAATAAGGCTACAGCGTCATCATAGCTGATGCGATCATAAGGCAATTGCGTGTATTTTTTAAGCAATTCTTTGTCGCGCTCCAGCGTATCCAAATAGATATCACAATTATCCAGTACCGATTGGACCAGATAAGCGACATATTTTTCTTGGACTTCCAAACTCTGGTCCTGATGCATGAAGGCCATTTCCGGCTCCATCATCCAAAATTCGATCAGATGGCGGCGCGTTTTCGATTTTTCGGCACGGAAAGTCGGGCCGAATGAAAATACTTTTCCGAAGGCCATCGCTGCCGCTTCCATGTACAATTGTCCGCTCTGGGACAGGTAAGCTTCCTCATCGAAATACTTGGTGTGGAACAGCTCGGTCGTCCCTTCCGGCGCGCTGCCGGTCAGGATCGGCGGATCCACCTTGATGAAGCCTTCCTGATTGAAGAATTCATAAGTAGCGCGGATGATTTCGTTCCGGATTTTCATGATGGCGTGCTGTCTGGATGAGCGCAGCCACAGATGACGATGATCCATCAGGAAATCCGTGCCGTGCTCTTTAGGCGTGATCGGATAATCCTGGCTTTCTCCCAGCACTTCTATGCCTGTAACGAGCAATTCGTAGCCAAGCTTCGAACGGGTATCTTCCTGGATGATTCCTTTAACGATCAAAGAGGTTTCTTGCGTCAGCGATTTTGCGACGTCGAACAACTCTTCTCCGACATCATTTTTCAAAACGATGCCTTGGAAATAATGGGCGCCGTCACGCAATTGCAGAAAGGCGATTTTCCCGCTGCTTCTTTTATTGGTTACCCAAGCACCAATGGAAATCTCTTGCCCCAGATATTCCTTTGCTTGGTCCATTGTGATAAGTGTCAATCTCGTCTGCCCCTTTTGCCATAAAAAACAGATTATTTTTTATGGGTTTCGATAAATTTTTTGATGCGATCTACTGCTTCTGCCAATAGTTCTTCTCTGACAGTATAACTTATTCTGGCGTAATCAGGGTATCCAAAACCATCGCCTGAAACCAAGGCAACATTTGCCTCCTCAATCAGAGCCAGCGTAAAGTCTTTCACTTCTTTAAACCCGCACATTTCAGCGGCTTCCTTAACGTTCGGGAACAGGTAGAAGGCGCCTTGAGGTTTCGTGACCTTGAAACCAGGAATGCTTGCAACCAGCGGATAGAAGAAGTTCAGACGCGCTTCGAAGGCTGCGCGCATTTCCTCGACAAAGTCTTGCGGCCCGGTCAATGCAGCCAAAGCGCCATATTGGCTTGGTCCGGCAGGATTGCTTGTCGAATGACTGGATAATTCGATCATTTTACTGATGATCTCCGCATTTCCCATTGCGTATCCGATTCTCCAGCCTGTCATAGCGTACGTTTTGGAGATGCCGTTGATGATGACTGTCTGGTTCTTGATTTCTTCCGATAGGGAAGCGATTGAGATGGCTTCATTTCCGTTATAAGTCAGTCGGTAGTAAATTTCATCGGCGATGATCAAGATATCATGCGCAACCGCCCACTCGCCGATCGCCTTCAGTTCTTCAGGCGTATAGATCATACCGGTCGGGTTAGACGGCGAATTCAAAAGCAAAGCAACCGTTTTTTCGGTGCGATGTTTTTCCAGATCTTCCACAGTCAGTTTAAAGCCTTTTTCAGGCGCTGTTTCGACGAGCACGTTAACGCCGCCCGCCAACTTGATCTGCTCCGTATAGCTCACCCAATACGGCACAGGGACGATGACTTCATCTCCGGGATTGAGAATTACTTGGAATAGCGCAAACAAAGCATTTTTTGCCCCCTCAGTCACGATGACCTGATTGACGGCGTAACTGACTCCGTCATACTTCTGATGGTAATCCACAATCGCTTGACGCAATGGCAGGATACCGGCAGTCGGGGTGTAGTGATTCGCTTTGTTTGATTGGATTGCCTCTACTGCCGCATTCAGAATTGAAACGTGCGTATCGAAGTCCGGTTCCCCTACGGTCAAGTTAAGGATATCCTTACCTTGCGCTTTCATGACGTTGACTTTTGCTGACGTCGCCAATGTCGGGGATTCGCTTATTTTTTTCATTCTTTCAGAAATTCTTACCATCTCAATCACTCCAATTTATATGTTTTCTATATCTTTGAGCCATTTCCCAGAAATAGCGGATATCAAATAGTAACCAATCGTATCGTTTGCATTTTTGTAGGTGACTTCCCAAACTGGTTCTTCGTTCTCTATCCCCAGCCTTGCCTCCAGAATCCGTTCAGGGTTCTTATCCGCCTGAGTGATTGATTTAGCTTCACTTTCGGTGATGACTTCCGCTGTGTTCAGGATAGTGGTTTCACCGCCGTCTTTCTTTATGATGACATACAATTCTTCGTTGTTGTCATCGATGCCAGCCAGTGAAAAATACGTCTCAGATCCATTGTACCAATAAAAATCTTGGACTTTCCGGATATTGGCTTTCTTTTCCGCAATGGCGGTTGCTTCTTTCTCGGCTTGCATGATCGGCTGCTGGCTTCGGTAAAATATCGTGTAGGAACTGACGATCATCAGGAAGAGAATCACAATCGTCCCAACAATGATATTCTTCTTCACATCTACCACTTCCTTATCTTTGTTTGAAACTTAATCGCAATCTCACCTGATTATTAATGATACCTTAAACTTCAGGCTGATGGAATATCCCGCCGCATTATTTTTTCAGAAATTCTTGAATTTCCGCATTTATTTCAGCCTGCTCGGCTACTTTTATCCCTACGCCCTCCGGAAGCATCTGCTGCATCCGTTTGGAATAATTGCTTTTGATCAATCTGTCGTCCAGACAAATGACGACGCCTTTCGTATTCCTGGAACGGACGAGTCTGCCTATTCCCTGTTTCAGGCGGATCATCGCTCGCGGGAGAAACTCTTCATAGAATGTCTTCTTGCCTTTGTCCTGGTGATAGGCTTGGAAGGCTGCATTTTCAGGACGATGCGGCGGATCGAACGGCAGCCTGGTGATCACCAAAATTTCTACAGCTTGATCAGAAAAATCAATGCCTTCCCAGTAAGAAGCAGAACCCAGCAAAATGGCAGCATCGGCCGACATGAAGCGATTATGCATCCTTCTCCGGCTGCCGGAGAAACCCTGAGCGAGTATTTCCGTTCCCGGGAATCCGGCAGAGACAGCATTTTTGAGTTGGCTATGGACCTCCTCCAGCAAGCGGTTGGCTGTGAACAGAACTAAGGCTTTGCCCTGTTGTGGGAGGACGATTTCCTGCAACGTCGAAACGATCTGCCTGGCGGCTTGTTTATCATCCAACGTTGTGATGGCCGTGATGTCAGACGGAAGGAAGATCCGCAATCGTTCACTCAAGTTATAGGGTGAAGCAAAATACGCTTCCTGTAATTCGGCTTCTCCGACTTTTTTTTTGAAGTAGTCCAGCGAGTCATCCACTTTGAGTGTCGAACTCAAATAGACCGTTCTGCCGAATCGCTCATTGATTTTGGCATGGATTTCTTCAGACAGATCGATCTGGTTCATCTCGACCCTCAGCGAAAGCAGGTCGTTATCCCAAATGTAGTGCAGCACATGATACGTGCCCGGGCGATCTTCGATAAAGTATTGCAGATTGTCTCGGACCGCTTCCAAGTCATCCAGCAGCGCCTTTGCGCGCGGACCCATGACCGGATCGTTCCTCAAGCTTGTTTTGTCCAGGCAACGCATCGCTGCAAGCCTTGTTTCCTGTATATACTGGTGCATTTTCTTGAAGATTTTCTTCATTCCGGTCTCAACCTGAAAATTTTCATCAAGGTAGACTTCACCCTTTTCCCCCACCTCATTGATCAGGGAGCGCATCAACACTTCTTCCGAATGGGCACATTCCTGCTGTAATTGATCGACCGCGAATTCGAGGTTGAACAGATCATAGTCGAGGGAATCGCTCTCGGCATCCTTCTCCATTGCCTCGCGAAAGTCCCGCAGGAAGTAGCCGGATCGCTTCAATCGCCGCTTCAGGATGGACAAAGCCACACTTTTTTTTTGCGCATCCTGATAGACGCGCGGGAATTGATGCGCTTCATCGAGGATCAATTTTATGGATTCGCACTGGTCAAAAATAGCCAGGTCATCGATGTGGTGACTCAAAAAAGAATGGTTCGTGACGATCAGGCTGGATTGTTCCGCTTTTTTGTTGTTGAAGGAGAAGAAATCATCATCGGCCCACCTCCCTTTCAGCGGGGATTCGTGGCTCTCAAAAGTCAATTTTTCCCACAAAAAATCGAAGCTCTGAGCTTGGCTCAATTCGCTGATGTCGCCGGTTTCCGTCTCGGTCAACCAGACGTAGATGCTCATCATGATCAAGGATTCTTTTTTGGTGAGGGATTCCAATGTCAAAGCCGCCAATTTCTCCAGATGGATGATGTTCGTCTTCCCTTTCAATGAGCTTACCTGCAGCTCGAACGGCAGCATTTTGCGCAACCGGACCAATTCGTTGTCCATGATCTGTTCCTGCAGAAGCAGCGTGGATGTGCTGATCAGGACTTTTTTTTCCGGAGTCGCCTGATAAGCAGCCGGCAACAAATACGCCAAAGTCTTGCCGATGCCCGGTGCAGCCTCGATCGCCAGATTTCGGGGATTTTCTGACTGATGGAAATCAAAAAGTGACTGCATCATCTCAATCTGCTCCGATCGGATTTCCAAACCGTGATTTCCCATCAGTCTTTTGGCCACTTCCGGGAAGTCGGAAACTTCTTTTGCTCTGTAGGCAGTCTGTTCCGAAAGTATTTCCTTTTCCTTCAGCGCCAACCCATTTCTGACAAAGATTTTCGGTGGGAGGGGCGAGCGCATCTCTTTGGCGGTTTCATAACTTTCGTAGAAAAAGGAATCGTTGTCCACCTGACAATGCGCTGACAAGAAATTCAATTTTTCCAACGTGACCAACGGCAAATTGTTGGCTTTCTCCTTCAATTGGAGAAAAAGTTCCGCAGTCGCATGTGCATCGCTTGCGGCATCGTGGGCACTATCATGCGTCAGGACGAAGTGTTTTGATAAGTCGCCCAACCGATAACTGGATAAGGTCGGATAGAGGATTTTCGTCAACTCCACCGTGTCCATCGCGCGCAGCGAGAGCGGTGGCATGCCGACCTCATGGAAGGAGCTGTCCAAAAAATGGTAGTCGAAATGCACATTGTGCGCCACAAATACGCACCCTTCCAGCGTGTTGTAGATGAAATCGCAGACGTCTTCAAAATAGGGGGCCTCTTTGACGTCCTTATTCTTGATCCCCGTCAACTTTTCGATGATATCCGGGATTTTCCTGCCGGGATTGATGGTTATATTGATTTCTTGTACTATTTTGCCGGCCTGAAGCAAGGTACACCCGAATTGAATGATCCGATCCCCTCGTTTGAAGCTGGATCCCGTTGTCTCAAGATCGACAATGGCATAGGTTTTCTTCATAAAAGTAATCTCCTAAATAAACAGAAGCTTCTCCTGTTCCGGTATTTCTTTCCGAAAGACTTCCCCTGTAACTATCTCATTGAAACAGAAGTCTCTCCGATCAAACTGTGCATTGTATGCAGCTGACCTCATTATATCCTATGTCGCGGCTATTGTTACCGGAAAAGCGATAATTATCGGATTTTTTTGATGGCTGGCAGGGATAGGCTGACGACCCGACGCCAAAAAAATGGACCCTCGCTTTGCCAGCAAGGATCCATTTTTTTTGGATGCACTAAACGATGTCAGGATAAATGTCTTTCACATTTTTTTCCGGATCGATCACGATATATAATTTGTTTTCTGATGAAACGAATGAAGATTGATATTCATTGTCGAATCCATCGATATCCAATGCTTTGTAAGGGAAGTAGATACGGTCCACTTCTACAATGACGTCGGATTTTGGGTGATCCTCATCTTGGTAAAGGATATCCATTTTTTCGATGTCCTGATGGCTCGCAACACGTTCGAACATGCCTTGCTCAAGCCCGCCCAGATTGATATCGCTCGTGTTGACGTGATCTGCTTCTTGGTTAATTTCGATACGCAAAGATTCGCAAGGGTGGATTTCCTGGAAATCACTGTTGCCGATTCGGCCATAGCTCGTTGTGACTTGTTTGATCCATAGATCTCCGATATATTCACGCTTGATCGTCCATGTTTCGCCGTTTCTAAAAATAAATCTCAAACCTGTCATTACTTTTTTCATCGAAATCACTCCTGATATATTTACTTTTTGAATATGTAACTATTTTATCATATTTTTTAATAAGTGGGTACCAATACACTTCCGATGACAAGAAAAAGTAAGTTATGCTGCTATAGGCTATCCATGAATTCATTCGCATTGACGACGGCTCTTGTGTGCTTTGCCGATGCGATTTCATGGCCTTGGGAATGGGCTGCGCATTCGAAGAAATATTTGTTTCCTCTGTGTTCCGTCACTCTGACTGTCACCGTTATTTCTGCGTGGATGGGAGAGGCTTTTTTATGGTGCAGATCGCAATGGATCCCGACTGTCGTGTCGCCTTCGGAAAGATGTTCCTTGACGATTCCCATACAGGCATTTTCGATCATTGCCAACAATGCCGGCGTCGCCAGAACCGGCAACGTACCCGAACCGATCTCGGAAGCCAAATCTTTTTGCCCGACGGTATAGGCGGCTGCGAATGTCTCGTCCAAATAAATCATCCTTCTTTTCATAATGAAATCCCTTAGTGCGGAGGGGCTATTCTCCAGTTTGTTTGCCAATACCAGCGTTTTCAATTCTTCGAATATCTCGCCTACGAAAGGACCGCCACGTTTGATGCCAAGCAAGGACAACAATTCTTTTCCGTCCAAGGCCAAGTCTTTCAGCGTATGGATCGGCATGGATTCATTCAATTCGATCAAATTTTCGCTCTGGTTCGGCAACCCGAATCCTTCGATGATGGCTTCAATCTCCAGGGCGATTTCGATCCCTGTTTCGAACAGAAGTGGATAGTCCCAGAATTGCCGCAGGCGCTTGTTGAGCGCCTGCACGCCTTTGCGTATGTCCATGATTTCCTTGCGGGAACACTTCCATTGCCGCAAAAATGGCTCGATTGCTTCGTCCTTCAGATCAAGGAAATGGACCAGCACAGTCCAGGCGATTGTTATCCCTTTGAATTGCAGCGGAAACAAAGCCAAGTCGATCAATGCCTTTTCCCGATTTTGGAAGCCAGGACACATCTGGAATAAACGTGTTTCGACAAAAAACTTGATCCCGCCCTTGCGGTTTCTCCCGATGAGAAGCTTATTCCACTCTTCGCGCACGCGCTCTACCGCGATTTTTGAAAGGAGCGGATGATATTCGACGATGGCTTCTTTCGTCGCTTGTTCGATTTCAAAATCCAACTGGCTCACAAACCTGGCTGCGCGCATCATGCGCAAGGCATCTTCCCTGAAGCGTTCTTCCGGATTGCCGACCGCCCTGATCAATTTGTTCGCCAAGTCCTCTTGCCCGTTGAAGAAGTCTTTGATGTTCCCGTGCCGATCGATCGCAATCGCATTGATCGTAAAGTCTCGCCTTTTCAAGTCGTCCTGCAGACTGCGCACATACTCGACTTTCTCCGGCCTGCGGAATTTCTCGTACTTTGACTCTGTCCGGAAAGTTGTTATTTCGTATGTCTCCCGCTCATGTAAAACCATCACCGTTCCATGTTGGATGCCTACATCAAAGGTAATCGGGAAGATCCGCTGAATTTCTTCAGGCATAGCGCTCGAGGCGATGTCGACATCGGAAATATCCAGATGCAGCAGCGTATCGCGCACACTTCCTCCAACAAAGTAGGCTTCGTACCCCGCCCGTTCGATGGCTTCGATGATCGGTATCGCCTTTTGAAATTCCGGTGCGTCTATGATCATAGGAAGTTTTCCAATCCATAGATCAGACGATCGATTTCCATTACTTTTCTGCAGGAAAGGGCTACGCCGTTCATGAAAGAATCGCGGTCATAGGAATCGTGGCGGATGATCAAGCCTTCCCCGGCACTGCCGAATTGCACTTGCTGATGCGCGACCAGACCCGGCAAGCGGACACTATGGATTTTCATGCCATGGTAATCAGCCCCTCTTGCGCCTTCGATCAATTCTTTCTCATCCGGATGCCCTTGCGGATGATCGCCTCTCACTGCATAAATCAATTCGGCTGTTTTGATGGCCGTGCCGCTCGGTGCATCCAACTTGTTCTCATGATGCAATTCCATGATTTCCACATCCGGGAAATATTTTGCTGCTTTGGCTGCGAATTCCATCATCAGCACGGCGCCGATCGCAAAATTCGGGGCAATCAAGCCGCCCAGACCCAACTCTTTTGAGTAGTTGGTCAATTCCTCAAGTTGCTCGCTGGAAAAACCGGTAGTGCCGATTACGGGGCGCATGCCGTTTTCTAGCGCGAACCGCGTGTTGTCATAGGCTGCATCCGGTCTGGAAAAATCGATCCAAACATCCGCTTCAACTTCCTTGACGAGGGTAGCTTTATCACGGAACACTTTCACAGGATTGCCGGCGTATTGCGGCAATTCGTCCAGTTGCTTTTCTGTTGCGAAAGGATCGTATACAGCCGCCAAAGTAAAGTCTTCCTGACGCAAGACCATGTTTGTGCAGGCGGTCCCCATTTTGCCTTTGAATCCTGAAACTACAATTTTCATTCTACACGTTCCCTTCCGTTTAACGCTGCCGGCACGCATGTTCCGCGCCATATCAACGTTGTATCAGATCATATTTTTTTCTTCCAAATCTTTTAATTCTTTCGTGAACTTTCTGAAGCTGGTTTCATCATATTGGATCAACGCGATATCGATCTGTTTTTTCAGATAATGGATGCGATCCTTCACCGCCAACTTTTCTAATGACTTTTCAACGATTTCTTCCAGATCCTTATCGAAAATTTCGGATTCTTGGAGGTATGGATTGTCCTCCAAAACACCAAAAAATGAAAGGACCTGATAGGATTGATCAAAGAACAATTCCAAATAAAAATCCTCTTTCCAATTCAACCGCAAATCATGGAATGCTTGCTCGGGATCTTCGAATGTCTTCCCGTCTTTGTAGTACATGAAAGCATCTTTTGGATTTCCGATTACGGCAAATCCCATTCCTCTGTTCGTTGTATGGACTTCCTCAATCAGATGGATATTCTTCAATAAAATCTCATGATTGAGCAGATAATTGAGTATCCAAAGGGACTCTCTGCGCTTCAATTGATAATTCTGAATAAACCAAGAAATAAAATTTTTTTTCTCCTCCAAAGTAGGATTCATCATTTTAAAACCTCCTATCCGATGGGATGACAACTTATTGATCGAAATGGTGCAGATCATCATGGAGTTGAAGCAACTCAGTGTTGGCGGGATAATGAGCCAACCCTTGGTGAATGACCTCACTCAGCTTTTCCCAGTTGCCTTCCTCTCTCAAGAATGCTGCATACTCCAGCAAAAATGCCTCATTATCGGCAAAATGCGGATAAGCAGCCTCATATTCTTTGTTTGCCGAATCATAATCCTCCAAAGCATTATGGCTGGCAGCAAGCAACCAATTGTATTGCGGATCGTTGTCTTCCTGCTCTGCCCGGTCTGCAACGTAAGCAACCAATTCCTCGAATCTTCCTTGTTTCAGCAACAGGTTCCCCAAAGCCAAGTGGATACTGGAAAGGTCCGGTTCAAGCGCTGCCGCTTCCCGCAAATTTCTTTCCGCATCCCGCTCCCTGTTCAGTTTCAATTGCAGCCTAGCCGCTGTCGTGTAAAATTCATGCTGATAAGGATTCCGCAAGATGGCCTGTTCCATCACAGCGAGCGCTTCTTCCAACTCCAATTCAGCCTCAAGCGCATTCGCCAAATACAAGTATGCACTCAGGTAAGCATTGTCCGCTTCGAGCAATTTATTGAAAATGGTGATGGCGCGCGCATATTCCTTGAGTTGGAAATAGGTGAAGCCGAGTTGGAAATAACTGTCCGGGAAATGCTCATCAGCCGGGATTTTTTCCAGATACTGCAAGGCCGTCTCGAATTCGCCGATGGCATTATGGCAATCGCCCAGGAAAAAATTCAGCTGCGTTTCGGAAGCGATTTCTCCGCTTCCGTATGCAAGTTCCTCATAGATCGGGATCGCCTTCTTGTACTCCCCGATCGAATGGTATAGCTGCGCCAGCGCGTAATCCAAGATGGGTTCGTCCGGCAACAGCGCCATTGCTTCAAAAATTTTCTTTTCGCTGACTTCGTACAATCCTTGCACTTGATAAGCATCAGCCATCGTCAACAACGCTTGCGGGTACACGTCGCTTTCTTTATCGATCCTCAGCAGGATATCCAAAGCTCGGTCGTAATCGTCCTCGTCGATGGCGATTTCTGCCAAGGCAATATTCCAATCCTGCATACGCGGGGCCAGATTGTTCAATATTGTGAATGCCTCTTTTGCTTCACTCAGGAAACCCAAGGCATGCATCGTTTCCGCCAATTCGGCCAAATCGGCGCTGTTGTTCTCCAGGACGGATTGCTCAACTGATTGCTTGAACAGTTGGACAGCCGCATCCAAATCATTATTTTGAATGGCTTCTATCATTGCCTGTGCTTCATTATTCATTCGTCTACTGCTCCTTCAAATACACTCTGATTGCTGGTGCTCCTCCTTTATATTTTATCATAAAGTTCAGCATCTGTATCTATTTGTTCCTCAGGCTTTTCTCTGCCAAGGACACCGGCACTGCCCTTTAACGCTCCCTCAAAATATTTCAAAAAAAATGAAGCTGAGGCCCCGCGGGGCCTCAGCTTCATTTTCATTAATTATTTAACTGCATCTTTCAATGCTTTACCTGGTTTGAATGCAGGAATTTTGCTTGCTTCGATTTGGATTTCTTCCCCAGTTTGAGGATTGCGTCCTTTACGAGCTGCACGATCACGAACTTCAAAATTACCAAAACGATAACTTGAACTTTTTCACCATCTTTTAATGCTTCTTGAATCACTTCAAATAATGCATCAACGCTTGCTGTAACATCCTTTTTAGTCAAGTTTGTTTTTCCAGCAACTCTTTCGATTAATTCAGCTTTGTTTGCCATGTTGTCCTTTCACCTCCTTTAAAGAAGAAGAATACATGCTTTCTTTGATAACACAACAAAACATGGAAAAACTATTTTTGAGTGGTCCAAAAACAGTTCTGAAATACCGCAGTCGAATTGAAAAGATATTTCTAATAAAGAATATCACACAAACCGTGCTACTGCAACGATTATAGTGGATTTAATGCCTTTGGGAAGGTAATTTATTTTTTTATTTTTTTTGTCTGGCGATCAAACGGAATGGCGTTCCTTCAAAATTGAACGAATCACGGATTCTGTTCTCAAGGAAACGCTCATAAGAAAAGTGCAACAATTCCGGATCGTTGACAAAAACAACAAATGTCGGCGGTTTTACGGCCACTTGCGTCATGTAGTAAATCTTCAGGCGACGGCCTTTGTCTGTTGGCGTCGGATTGTGCGCAACGGCATCCATCAGCACATCGTTCAACAAGGATGAAGAGATACGGCGGTTTTGATTTCCGCTGATTTCCTTGATTTTAGCAGGAATCTGGGACAACCGCTGTTTCGTCACCGCGGAAACATACATGATCGGCGCATAAGAAAGATACTGGAATTCCTTGCGGATTTTTTCCTCGAATTCCTTCATCGTATGATTATCTTTTTCCAAAGTGTCCCATTTGTTCACCAGAATGATGATCCCTTTGCCTGCTTCATGCGCATAACCAGCAACTTTTTTGTCCTGTTCCTGGATGCCCTCTTCCGCATTCAGCACGACCATAACGATATCCGACCGCTCGATTGCGCGAATGGCACGCATGACGCTGTATTTCTCCGTGGACTCGTAGACTTTGCCTTTTTTCCGGATTCCGGCTGTATCGATCATCCGGAATTTTGCGCCTTCCGCATCAACGAACATCGTATCGATAGCATCGCGGGTCGTGCCTGCAATATCCGAGACGATTACGCGCTCTTCCCCCAATATGGCATTCACCAATGAAGACTTGCCTACATTCGGACGGCCGATAAAGCTGAAGTTGATGATGTCTTCTTCTTCCGCGTTCTCTTCTTCTGATGGGAAATTCGCTACAACCGTATCAAGCAGATCTCCCAGACCTAAGCCGTGGCTGCCTGATACAGGATAGGGTTCGCCTAATCCCAGACTGTAAAAATCGAATATTTCGGCACGCATTTCCGGATTATCCACTTTATTTACCGCCAAGATGACAGGCTTATCGGATTGATAGAGGATTCTCGCGACGTTCTCATCGGCATCCGTCACGCCTTCTCTGACGCTTGTCAAAAAGATGATGACGTCGGCTTCCTCGATCGCCACTTGGGCCTGCAATTTGATTTGGCTCATAAAAGGCTCATCCGTGATATCGATCCCGCCTGTATCGATGATATTAAATGTTTTGCCCAACCATTCTCCTTTTGCATAAATTCTGTCGCGAGTGACACCCGAGACATCATCGACTATGGAAATCCTCTCTCCTGCCAGTCTATTGAATATTGTTGATTTCCCTACGTTTGGTCTGCCTACTATGGCTACTACTGGATTTGGCATCTAACCTCCGCCTTTCTTTTCCTCTACAACACAAAACTTTTTGGGTATTTGCTCACTGTATATGGTTTTCTCAATGTTTTCGTCCATGTCAGTTATAACACACATCCGTCAATAATAACAACAAAAAAAGGGCATGGATGGAATTCCATGCCCTCACATGTTCATTTTCCTTGCTGATTAGGCTTCAGAATCATCTTTCAAACCTGAAAGCTTGTCGCCTAATAAATCTGCTAATGTGAAGTTTCCGTCTGAATCGTCAGCCACATATTCTTCGGTTTTTTTCTCTTTTTTGCCTTCAGCTGCAGGTGCTTCATTCGCAGCTTTTTCTTCCAAAGCTTTGATGCTTAAAGATAGGCGTTGCTCATCTTCTTTTGCATCCAGTACTTTGACTTGAATTTCCTGGCCTTCTTGCAGCACTTCATGCGGAGTCGCAATATGCTGATGCGAAATTTGGGAAATGTGCACCAAACCTTCAACGCCAGGGAAAACTTCCACGAATGCTCCGAAGCTTGTCAAACGTTTGACAACACCGGTCAATACAGCTCCGATCGGTGCTTTTTCAGCGATCGCATCCCAAGGACCAGCCAACGTGTCTTTGATGCTTAAGGATACACGGCCATTTTCTTTGTCGATGGACAAGATTTTGACTTTGACGGTTTGCCCGATTGCCAAAACGTCACCAGGATTCTTCACATGCTCGTGGGCAATTTGTGAAATGTGAACCAAACCATCCACGCCGCCCAAATCAACGAATGCTCCGAAGTTAGTCAAACGCGCAACTGTTCCTTCAACAATGTCCCCTGCTACCAATTCATCCATCAACTTGCCTTTGTTGGCTTCTTTTTCTGATTCCACAACCGCTTTATGCGATAAAATCAAGCGGTTTTCGCTTGGCTCAAGTTCAACAATCTTAAAGGTCATTGTTTTGCCTTTATAAGAACTGAAATCTTCCACAAAATGATCTTCGACCATTGAAGCCGGAACAAATCCTCTCACGCCGACATCAACGACCAGTCCGCCTTTGACGACGTCTTTGACCGGTGCTTCGATGATTTCGTTGTTTTCGAATTTATCTTGGATCTCTTTCCAAACGATTTTAGCATCAACGCGACGCTTCGAAAGTAAAAAGCTTCCATTTTCTTTGTCTTTGATTTGTTTTATGACAACCAGATCCACAACGTCACCTACGTTTAGGATTTCTGTAACTTCATCGAATGGTTTTGCAGATAATTCGTTGTAAGGAATGACTCCTTCAACGCCGCCCCCAATGATTCCTACGATGGCTTGTCTATCTTGGATGCTTAAAACTTCCCCCTTGACAGTATCGCCCACCTCAATGGATAATGCTTCATCCAACACATCTTGCATAGTCTGTTCAACGTTATTGGACTCTTCTTCATTTAACTCTGGGTTTTCAATGTAATCTGACATGTAACTATTCCTCCTAAAAGTCTGCGGCAACCGATTGGCTAGGTCCCTTAACTCCCTCGCCTTTCGACTGGGAAGTTAATCCTTGACTCTATATTTTTGAAAGCGTAATACTGCATATAATCATTCTAACATTTTTGCTTAAAATCGTCTAGTATTGTTAATCCAATGTTTGTAAGGGGTTTAGGCTCGCTTCGATAATGCCGAGAATCTTCTGCACCACTTCGTCGATTTCCATATGTGTAGAGTCCAAAACGATGGCATCATCCGCTTTTTTCAACGGTGAAATCGTCCGGGTGCTGTCCAAATGGTCGCGGCGCTTCATGTCATCCGTCAGTTCTTCCAAGGAAGCGGTCATACCCTTCGCTATGTTTTCTTTGTAGCGTCGCAGCGCTCTTTCTTCGGCAGTCGCCGTCATGAAAATTTTGACGTCTGCATCAGGCAATACGACAGTGCCGATATCCCTTCCGTCCATTACGATGCCGCCGGACCGTGCGATGCTTTTCTGGCGGGCAACCATCTCTTGACGCACTTTCGCGAACGATGCAACCAAGGAGACGTTTTGGGTCACTTCCTCAGACCTGATCAATTCGGTAACGTCCTCGTCATTCAAGAAAACACGTTGCATTTCCTTTTCGGCAGTCGAAAAGGTTATCTTGATTCCTTGCAGCAACTTATTCAATGCCTCTTCATCATGGAGATCGCCTCCGGTGGATAAAGCCGCATAAGTCAACGTGCGATACATCGCACCTGTGTCCAGATAGATGTATCCCAACTTTTCCGCAACTTTTTTCGCGATGGTGCTTTTTCCTGCCGATGCTGGACCATCGATGGCAATATTCATTTTTTTCACAATAAACCTCCGACTTCATTTATACGATTTCATTGAAAAAGCCGCCTTGTAAGACGGCTTTCGTTATTTAACGTTCAATACCATACCGATTTGCGCTTCTGTGCTGACCAAGCCGTTAGCCTGCATCAATTCATCCAATGTCATCTCATGATTCAAAGCGATCCTGTACAGGTTGTCACCCGCTTTGATCGTGTAGGAATTATTGTATTCCCCGGTTGCTGTTTCCGGTTCCTCAACCGTTTCGGCCGGCGTTTCGACCACTGCAGGCGCAGCGCTTGAGCTGGGGACTTCCACAATCGCCGGTTCCGTGACGCTCTCAGCGACTTCGCTGGATGATTCGGCCTCTTCCGAAGACGCTTCTTCACTGCTCTCGACACTGGAACTGGCCACTCTTTTATTGATCATCACTTGTTCAGCACTTTTTGGTGCGGGAGTATTTTGATTCTGTTTATTAAAATAGATGGTTGCAAAAGGAATGATCAGAATAGCCAAAAAGAGAAACAGCAATACTTTTAATAGAGGTGCTACTTCTTTATTTTTTGTATTTCTGGCCGATCGTGAGTATTGCCGGCTCTTCAGATTTTCATCTTCGCCGAACTTACGTGACCAAGGCTCTCCATTATTGCGATTGCGATTCTTTTTATCCATTCGGGTTCCTCCTATAAGTGATTCATGCTAATTGTAGCACATTTCCGCAAATTTTGGGTTAAATTTTATAAAAGAAAAAGGTCGGACAGGATTTTTCCCCAATGCGGCGGCCCTTCCGTTGGAACCGCATTCCCTGCATCGCGGGGCCCTTCCGAAAGTGGGTCCTCGTTCCCACAGCTGTCACAGCAGTAGACAGGTTTGACGAGGCAGCTTTTCCCGAAATAAGCGGAGATGTACTCACGTTTGCAATCACTGGTTTCGGCAAATCCCTTCATGCTCTTCAGCAAGTTTCTCTTGAGATCGCGGCGGGTCGAGATGAAACGCTTCGCTTCCTCTTTTGTGAGCCGCTGCCGCAGGATATGCAGCAGCAACGTTTGCTCGGTCGGACTCCCATAATCGGGATTGATCGCCTTATTCTTGACGGCGCTCTCAATCGCGTAATCATTCGGAAAATCGCTTTGCAGCATCTTCACTTTAAAGTCGAAGTCTGTTTCCGAATACAACAGGACTGCCATGCTCTGTTGGCCGTCCCGCCCCGCTCTCCCGATTTCCTGCACGTATTCCTCAAGCGAATTCGGCATATGATAATGGATCACATAGCGGATGTTCGGTTTATTGATCCCCATTCCGAATGCGCTTGTGGCACAAATGACGTCAAGCTCATCCCGAAGGAATTGATGCTGGATGGTGATCCTGTCTTCATTAGTACGGTCGGCATGATAGGATTCCGCGCGCAAGTCTGTTTTTTTGCGGATCATGAAAGCGACCGCATCAGCTTGTGCCTTACTGGAGAAGTAAATGATGCCTGGGTGTGGATATTTCCCCAAAAGTTCAAGGAGGTACTCGTTTTTCGCCTCTGGAGGCACTGCTGCGACCTTGTAATAAATATTGGCACGGTCGACCGCACCTTCAAATACGTTCAAGTCATTTCCATCGATATGCAAGGATCCGATGATGTCAGCCATCACAGCCGGCGTCGCGGTTGCGGTGAGCGCCAACGTCAACGGGTTGCCCAATTCTTTCCTTGCGGCCCCCAGAAAAAGGTAATCGGAACGGAAATCCAAGCCCCATTGGGAAATGCAATGCGCTTCATCGACCACAAACAAAGCAAGCGGTATCTGCTTGAGTTTGTTCATTACAACTTGATTCTGCAGCATTTCGGGAGAAAGGAACAAAAACTTTATTCGATCCAGGTTGCTTAATAATCTTTGCCTTTCCTCGAACTGAAGCATGCTGTTCAATGAAGCCGTCCTTTTTTCACCCATATATTTCAGTTGGGCCACTTGGTCTTCCATCAAAGACAAAAGGGGCGAAACGATAACAACGATTCCCTTCAAAAGGTAGCCGCTCAACTGGTATATCAGTGATTTTCCGGTCCCCGTCGGCAAAGTGGCCAGCGTGTGTTTGCCCGCCAAAACGGATCGGATAGGTTCCAATTGACCCTCCTTGAATGCCGAGTAGCCGAAGTATTTCTGAAGTTCCGATTTCAATTGTGCTTCATCCATATTTAACAGCAACCTCGCTTTTTATTTGTATCAAACGGGACTCGAAAAAGTTGATTTCGGGAAATGCTTTTTGGATTTCCCTGTAATCGACACGCGTTTTTTGTTCCACGAGCTGTTGCAGATACTGCAATTTTTCCTGATCCATGAATTGTTCAGCCGGGAATTCGGGATAAATCAGTGCGATTTCGGCAAAGTGATCTTGGATCGTGCTCTGTTTCAACCCCCGCATCGAAATGATTTCGTTTAGGTCATGTCCTCGTCTGAAATACCGCATCGTCGTTTCAGCGCTTGCGGAAGCCAAGCCATTTTCATTTATCGTCATGAGCATGACCGAAGAAAGGACCGGAAATTTTTCCGGTTCGTTTTCTAATGCAGCATACAAGCTCAGCCAAATTTGGTGCAGCAGTACCCTCACTTCGGCTTCCTCCAAAGAGAACAGCCCAGCCATTTGCCCGGTTGTTTTCCTTAAATGGTCATTGCCTTCAAATTGGAGCGCAAAGAGCCCTGCATCCCTCTCAGGCAGCCGCGAAAGGTACGTATGCCATTCTTCTCCGCAACTGCGTGCAAAAGATGCTTTTTCTCCGGAATGCTGCGCCAATAAGCGCTTCATCCAAATCTGTTCTTTCGCTTCCCTCTCAATGGGATAGTACTGTTTATTTTTATGCAGCATTTCGGAAAGGATTTGGATCAGAAACAGCAATCGACGACGCAAAACGCCCTGAACGAGGGAATATTCCATTTGGTTTGCCAAGGAGAAACGCGCATGATTGCTGAAGAAACCAGTTTTTGTTCTTCTTCCCGATTCTGTGAGAAGATGGCCTTCGCCATCGCTGCCGGTGACCAGGCCATCCGAAACCAAACGATCGAGTCCTTTTTTCAACACTGTCGGTTTCATGCCAGGCATAACAGCAAAATAGGCTTCCAGATCATATTGGCGGCACTGAAGCATAGTGGACACGGTCCGTTTGCCGATCAGTATATAAAAAAGAGTCGCTTCCTTGATGGGGCGCCCGGTTGAAATGCAATCCAAAAAAAGATACTCTATATAAGTCAGATCTTTCATTTTATCACCACCAAATTTTTGTAAAGAAGGTACTTCTGTTATGTATTATACCAAAGTAAACCAGGATAGCTGCATCGCTTGTGGACTTTGTCAAATAATTTCACCGGATCTCTTTGATTACACTTCCGAAGGGATAGCTTTCACCAAGATGGATTTGAATGCGGGAAACGTGCCGGTACCCGCCGAACGCTTTGAGGCCTTTTTGGATGCCTACCGTAAATGCCCAACCGGCGCCATCTTGCGTTCCAATCGGCCATTCCCTCCAGGTGAGCAGTGATTGTGGGCTAGCTTTTGCTCAGGCACAATCCAAAAGAGGCTGCACCCGCAATCATCACTGATTCGGGTGCAGCCTCTCGTTTTTGAAAAGATCAAATCGTGAACCGCAAGTTTTTACTGAGCAAACGGCACTTTATTGTGAGCCAACCAAGGCTTCAACTTCGGCATCACCAATAGGATGGCCGCACTGACGACAAGGCCTTTGATGATATTGAAAGGCAGGATGCCAGCCAATACCAATTCTTTGACGGAACCCATCTCAAAGTTCAACAGATGCATATATAAAGGGGTGATGATGAACCAATTGGCTACCGATAAGACAACAGTCAACACCAAAGTGCCCGTCAACAAGGCCAAGATGACGCCTGCTTTCGTCTTTGCTTTTTTCAATAGGTAATAGACAGGCAATGTGTAAGAGAGCGTCGCCAGCAGACTAGCGAAGTCCCCGATCGGATAGCCCATGTCCCCGCCTGTTTGAATATAGTGCAAAACGGATCGGATGACAGCGGAAATGATCCCGCCGGCTGGTCCGTAAAGGAAAAACGATAGCAAAATCGGCAAATCGCTGAAGTCGATCTTCAGATAAGAAAATGCTGGAATTACCGGGAAAGCGATGAACATAAGCACAAATGCCAGTGCCCCAAATAGTGAAATGCCGACCAATCTTTTTGTTTTGTTTTGTTGCATGTTAATGAATCCTCCCTGTTGACTGTCTCAGAGATAGGTTTCTCCAAATCCAAAAAGACCCTATTTTTATCATCCTCAAATGGACACATAAAAAATAGAGCCTTTGAAATTGCAATCCAAAGAAACCCCATCTTCTTCCATCCAGACTGTACTGTCGGTACTGGAATTACACCAGTTCAGCCCGCAATGAACCATTGCGGGGTCGTGGACTTTCACCACCGGTCGGGAATTTCACCCTGCCCTGAAGACGAATCTTATTCATATTTTTGTTATATATAGACTATAAGCGATGCACGAATGCTTGTCAAGTATTTTATCACGATTTCGAGATAATGGTTTTAAGGCTATCTTCCGATCGGTTCACTCAAGCCGCGTGCAATGGAAAACGGACCAAAAAAGTCGTCCCTACACCTGGTTCGCTATGGACTTCAATTTCCCCGTTGTGCGCTTCCACGATTGTCTTCACGATCGAAAGCCCGATGCCGGTCCCTTTTTGTTTCGAATAGGTCCGCGATTTATCGTTTTTGTAAAAACGCTCGAAAATGAACGGCAAACTTTCCGCCTGGATGCCGATGCCATTATCGCTGATTTCAAAGACAACCTTATCCAACATATCATCCAAACGGACGGTGATATGGATGAATTTTTGCCTGCGCGTACCGATTTCGGCTGAATAACGTACCGCATTATCGATCAGATTGTAAAATACCTGATTCATTTTCTCTTCGTCGAAGGGATAGGTTTTGATGCCATCAGCCAGTTCATAAGTGAATTGGATGGCCGCTTCTTTGAAACTGTTCTCGAACCTGCCTGTCAAATGGTCGAAGAAAGCCGCGAGATCGACGGTTTGCCGATTCAAGTCAATGTAGCCCGCTTGCATGCGCGACAGATCCAGAAGGTTGTTCACCATTTTGTTCATCTCGGTCGTTTCATCCAAAATGATTTGGGCCATTTCAATTTTCTCGTCATTGCTTTCAGCGATATTGTCGATGATGGCTTCGCTGTAGCCTTTGATCATCTGCAACGGCGTCCGCAAATCATGGGATACATTCGTGATGAAATCACCACGGATGATATCCAACTGCCGTTCGTTCGTTATGTCCTGCAGCACAATCAGGACGCCGGCAGTTTTTTGCAGATCGGTCTGGATGACCGGAGTCACTTTTACATTATAGTGCCGCTGAGACCAACTGAGATCCGCTTCTGTCCCGGCTGTTGTGTTGAAGGCGTGCTCGACCATTTCCTTGAACTGATGCGGTATCGCCCTAGCTTCCGCATCCGGATCCGCCCTTCGCCAAAAATCCAAAAATTCTTGGCCTGGTCCGTTGACTAATTTCAAGTGAAAGTTTTGGTCAAAATAAAGGATCCCTGTCGGCAAGGAGTCGAACAGATGATTCAACAGTTCGCGCTCTTCCCTGTTCATCAACGTCGTGGCTTGGAGGGTCTTTCCCAGCTTATTCATGGCGGTACCCAATCCGGATATCTCGTCGTAGGATTCGAACGTGATCCGCTTGGAGAAATCATTCCGTGAGTATTTGAAGGCGATATCCGTCATAACCTCCAACGGTTCAGCAACATTCCTGATGAGATGCTGATAATAGATGATCGTCCCCATAAGATAAACGGTCAACAACAACAACGTGATGCTTTTTGCGTTCAGATCATAAGCCTGGAATTCATTCAGTTCGTAACCGATGACGAGCATTCCGGATTGTCCTTGCAATTCAAAAGAGTGAACAAAAACCATCAAAAGCAAAGGATTGTTTTCCTCGTCTTCAATGGTGATCCTGCTGAAATCATCCGCGTTACTGTCGATTGCATCCAGAACTTGATCATCCGCCAAAATGTTCTCCAGAAGCAATACGGACTGCCCTTTCAGATCCGGATTTTGTACGACAAAACGGCTCTGATCGCCCATTTTGATGTAGTAGGACAATTCCGGATCCAACGACTGTGCAGTATACGCTTGCGTGAGATAAGCTTCAGGGTCGCTCATAATCGTATCCTTGTATGCGGTGATTTTCTCTTGCAGCAGCTTATTATAGGTATCTTCGATCGAGTTCACACTGATGATCGCGTGGCCGATATACATCAAAGTCATGATGGCTACAGTCAAAAAAGTCAATAGGACCCATGATTTGAGGAATATGCTCGTCCTTCTCATTGTTTATCGTCTGCTGCTTGGTCATCATTCGGGGAAAATTTATAACCCATCCCCCAAACGGTCACTATCATTTTTGAAACAGGTTTCGATTGCTTCAGCAGTTTTTCACGCAACCGCTTGACGTGCGTGTCGACCGTGCGCAGATCGCCGAAAAATTCGTATTTCCAGACTTCTTTCAATAGAACTTCCCTCGTGAAAATTTTCTCCGGCGACTTTGAAAGGTAAAGCAGCAACTCAAATTCTTTGGGCGTCAAATTGATGGCCACCTCGTCAACCAATACTTTTCGGGCATCCGGAAAAATCTTCAGCATCGGATATTCGATTGTGCTCGATTCCGATTCCGAAGGTTTCGTCCGCTTCAGGATGGCTGCGACCCGTAACATGACTTCCCTTGGACTGAACGGCTTCACGATGTAGTCGTCCGCTCCGGACAAGAAGCCTTCTACGCGATTGTTCTCTTCGCCGCGGGCAGTGATCATCATGATCGGTATTTCTTTTTCCTTGCGGACAATTTTGGCTACTTCAATGCCGGTCATTCCAGGAAGCATGATATCCAACAACACCAAATCGTAATGGTTATTCAGGATCATCTCTACCGCTGTTGTTCCATCCTCTGCCTCGGCTGTTTCGTAGCCATCCTTTTCCAGATAGAGTTTCAGCAATCTACGGATGCGCTCTTCGTCATCCACAATCAATATTTTCCCGCTGGAATTTGTCATCGTGATCATCCTCTCTGATTCGATAAGAAAACTACCTTTTTGATGCTTTTTCGTTCGCAAGAGCCATATTCTTCAGCTTATCGATTTCAAACGCCTTCAGCTCTCGGTGTTGCCCCGGTTTCAGATCGCCGAGGGTAAGGAACCCGAACGATTCCCTTTTCAGTTTTTCGACGGGACAACCAATTTTTTCGAACATTTTTTTGACTTGATGGTTCCACCCTTCATGGATGGTCAATTCAATGATTGCCGTATTTTTTTGGGAATTGGCAGAAATCAACTTAGCGCGCGCTTTCGCTGTTTTTTTGCCGTCGATCACGATTCCGTTCTCCAATTTGTTCAGATCGGAGCGCGTAGGGATGCACCCTACCTTAGCGACATACGTTTTGTCGATGTGGTATTTTGGGTGGGTCAACAGGTTCGCAAACTCACCGTCATTGGTCAGAAGCAGCAGACCGGTCGTATCATAGTCCAATCTGCCGATCGGATAGATCCGCTCTTTCACATTGAAGAAATCAGTGACGACAGTCCGATCTTTATCATCTTTCACAGACGAGAGGGTGTTCTTTGGCTTGTAGAACAAGTAGTAAACCGGCTGTTCACGATAGATCGGTAAGCCATTCACTTCCACTCTGTCATTTTTTGACACTTTGACTCCTAATTCCGTTACCTTGTTTCCGTTTACGCTGACTGCACCAGAAGTGATCAGTTCTTCGGCTTTTCGCCGTGACGCTATTCCTGCATGAGCAATAACTTTCTGTAATCTTTCCATTTATTCACCTATTATTCTTATTTGTTTTTGCCGGTCGTTCCTATTCCGGTATGATGGAATCTGTCTTAAAAAAAGCAAGTTGGTTATCTGTATCTTCGTCCGCAGGAAAATCAAAAAGGTCGAAGGATTCATTATCCTGCATTTGGAATAATTCCTCCACGTTGGGAAGATCCTCAATTGTGGTCAATCCGAAATAATTCATGAAATAATCGGTTGTGCCGTAAATGATCGGTCTTCCCGGCGTTTCGGAACGTCCGATTTCCTTTATCAACCCTCTCAGCAACAGTCTTTGGACCAGCCCTGCTGACTGCACACCGCGAATCTGATCGATTTCCATCCGCGTCAATGGTTGCTTGTATGCGATGATCGCCAGCGTCTCTAGGGCAGCTTGCGATAAGTGGGTCGCGAATGGCGAAACAGCGTACATTTTGATGAGTTCTGCATACTCTTTTTTTGTGGCGAGTTGGTATCTTTTGCGGGTTTCGATAAGCGTCAACCCGGAGTGGATGTTGTCATTATGACTCGTCCGCATTTCGGCCAATAAATTTTGGGCTTCCAATGTGGTGATCTCCAATAAAGAGGTGATCTCATCCATACTCAAGCCATCATCCCCTGCCACAAACAGCAGACTTTCCAGTGCCCCTTTTTTATTCATTTGCTAAAACTCCCATGTTGCGTATTAAAAAAATATCTCCGTATGTAGCCTCTTGAAAAAAATTGATTTTTCTTTCTTTGACCAATTCCAGCATCGCCAAAAACGTATTCACTATCTGCGATTTGGTCTGCACTTCAAAGAAAGCCGTAAAAGGAAGCCGAGGGTCAGCGTCATCCGGCAGGTTCTCCAACTTCTCCATGATCCAAGTCATCGTCTGATCCACCGTATATTGCTCCTGTTCCATTCTGGCCTGAAGCGGCTTCTTTTTCTGCAGTTTCTGGTACATCTTCTGAAGGGCAGCAATCAGATCTGCCGCAGAAACTTCACCTGGGGCCAGCGGGATCGCTTGTTGAAGTTCCTCCAAATCCGTTGCCGGCTTGGTGAAATACAATCCTCGCTCCTGTTCCATGGTTTTCAATGCCTTGGCGGCTTCCTGGAATTGCTTGTATTCCACCAGCTGCTGAATCAAGCTTTCCCTTGGATCCTCACCCTCTTCGTAGAATTCCTCTTCGAAGGTCACTTCTTTTTTGGGAAGCAACATGCGGCTCTTTATTTCCAACAGCGTCGCAGCCATCAGCAAATAATCGCCGGCAACATCCAATTTCATCTCCTGCATCGTGTCCAAGTAACGCAGATATTGAAAAGTCACTTCCGCAATCGGAATATCGAAAATGTCGACTTTCAGCTCTTTGATCAAGTGCAGGAGGAGATCCAACGGCCCCTCAAAATCCGGCAATATGAGGGTGAGTTCATTTTGTTCGCTCACAATGATCCACTCGTTTCCTCATCGCATTGGTTCAGTTGCTTCTGGTTCCATTTGGCGATGAAAGGCGCGGTTTCCAGCGTCCCGTTGATTGCGCTTGTGGGATAGTGTTGCTGCAAGCCGTCCAGCAACTGATGGACAATGCCTTCTTTCCGGAAGGAAGGCGAGACAGCGATATGACGAACCAGCACCATCGCTTCATCTATTTCCACACCTATCAGCGCAACGATGTTATCTGTCTCTTCATCTTTCCACAAGAATAGTTTCCTATCGACATTTTCGATGTAGCTTTCCATTTCCGGCTTCAGCCTCGCTACATTTTTTAGATCTGTCACATAAGAAAGCAGTCCCATAGCTATTTTTTCACATGATTGATTATAAGAAATGAACACTTCGATCTCCTTCTCACTTTGTATTTACCCCGATGACCGTTCTGGGATGCATCATTCTGAACGGTTACGACTCTTCGCAGCAACGATATGCGGGAGCTGTTTTCATGACCCGTTTGTTACAGGGCAGCCAATACATTCTTCACTAAGGCCTTGAACGTCTCTTTGACTCGGGTAGTCGTTTCGACGACTTCTTCATGATTTAGGGTTGCTTGCATGCCTGATGCTAAATTAGTTATACAGGAAACACCGAAAATGCGCAAACCTGCATGACGCGCTACTATGGCTTCCGGCACTGTGGACATGCCGACAGCGTCTGCACCCAGCACCCGGCACATACGGATTTCCGCTGGCGTTTCATAAGTCGGGCCTGTCAACCCGAGATAAACGCCTTCCTTCAGATCCAACCCCATCTCTGAAGCGACTTGTTTTATTTTCTCTTGATAATCGGCATCGTAGGCTTGGCTCATATCCGTAAAACGCGGCCCTTGCTCGGGATCATTCGGACCGATCAAGGGATTCTGTCCCGTCAGATTGATGTGGTCCGTGATCAGCATCAGATCCCCGGGCGTGAAGGCATAGCTGATGCCTCCTGCCGCATTTGTCAGCGCCAAGGAATGGATGCCCAGATGCTTCATTACCCTGATCGGAAAAGTGACCGCTTCAAGCCCGTAGCCCTCATAAAAATGAAAGCGGCCTTGCATGGCGATGACTTTTTTTCCGCTCAGGTTTCCGTATACAAGTTGGCCTTTGTGGCCTTCAACTGTCGATGAAGGGAAATAAGGGATTTCCTCATAGGGGATCGCAATTGCGTCCGTTATCTCATCAGCCAATTCGCCCAATCCCGAACCCAAAATCAACCCGAATTCAGGTTCCGATAAACCTTTTTCTTCCAAAAATTCGGCGGCTATCCGCACATTGTTTTGATCATTTGTCATATTCCCACACCTCACTAGTCCAATTCATCCAAAAAGCTGCGGCCGTTTTCAGTGGCGGCCACCCGAAAATTATCGGATACGGTCGCGCCGATGTCCGCAAACTTGCCTTGATCGATCTTGCCGCGGCCTGCCATTTTTTTCGAATAAGCCAATAACGGAACATATTCGCGCGTATGATCTGTCCCCGGGAACGTTGGATCATTCCCATGATCTGCAGTGATCAACAGCAAATCATCGTCCTCCAAAGCAGCCAATAGCTCGGGAATACGCGCATCGAAGTCTTCGATTGCCTTGGCGTACCCTTTCACATCCCTACGGTGTCCGAACAGGGCATCGAAGTCGACCAAGTTAAGGAAACTCAGGCCCCGAAAATCTTTTTCCATGACAGTCAGCAACTGATCGACGCCGTCCATATTGCTTTTCGTGCGCACATATTCCGTGATGCCTTGGCCGTTGTAGATATCATTGATCTTGCCGACTGCGATGACATCGTAGCCTGCTTCCTTCAAATAGTCCAGCGTCGTTTGCCCGAATGGATTCAAGGCGTAATCGTGCCGGTTGCTTGTGCGGGTAAAATGGCCTGGAGTGCCGATATACGGTCTGGCGATGATCCGCCCGATCATGTAGGGATCCTCCAATGTGATCTCTCTGACATATTCGCAGATTGCGTACAATTCCTCAAGCGGAATGACATCTTCGTGTGCGGCAATCTGCAGCACCGGATCCGCCGAGGTGTAGACGATCAGGTCACCTGTCTTCATTTGGTGCTCACCGAACTCATCCAGGATTTCCGTCCCGCTGGCCGGCTTGTTCCCGATGATTTTCCGGCCTGTATGGTTTTCAATTTTCCGGATCAATTCTTGCGGGAATCCCTCAGGAAATACGCGGAATGGTGACTGGATGTTCAGCCCCATGATTTCCCAATGGCCTGTCATCGTATCTTTACCGACGGATTGTTCCTCTAGTTTTGTGTAGTAGCCAAGGGACGCGCTGTCGGGCTTCACGCCGCTCAGTTCACGTATGTTTCCCAACCCCAACTTTTCCAGATTAGGAATTTTCAACCCGGCGACTTCAGCGATGTGTCCCAGCGTATCCGACCCGACATCGCCGAACTTGTCGGCATCTGGCGCTTCGCCTATGCCGACTGAATCCAACACGATCAAATGGATGCGATTAAATTTCATGATCTTATTCCTCCCTTATCCTCAGCGCACTTGATCCGTTACGCTTCAAGCACGAGGATGATACTTTTGATAGATTTCTGCCATTCTTTCTGTCGTGATGTGCGTATAAATCTGGGTTGTGGAAATATCGGCATGCCCCAACAGTTCCTGCACGATCCGCAGATCCGCCCCATTTTCAAGGATATGCGTCGCAAAAGAATGGCGCAGCATGTGCGGCGATACATTTTTTTGGATGCCGGCATCCCGCACGGTTTGCTTCAGATTTTTCCAGATCCCTTGGCGGGTGAAGCCATTGCCATGGAAATTCAGGAACAGGAAGGCTGTTTCTTTCCTCCCATGCGCCAAAGCCGGACGACTATCCGACAAGTATTCCGAAATCCAGAAGGCGGCTTCCTCCCCCAACGGCACGATTCTTTCTTTGTCGCCCTTCCCGATTGTTTGGATGAACCCGATATCCAAATGGATTTCGCTCATCGTAATGTTGATGAGTTCACTGACGCGAAGACCGGTAGCGTACAGCAGTTCCAATATGGCGCGGTCCCGCAAGCCAAGGACGGTTTTGACATCCGGCGAAGCCATCAAGCGTTCGATTTCGTCCATCGAGAGCACTTTCGGCAACTTTTGCTGCTTTTTCGGCATTTGGATGGTGACCATCGGATCATTCGCGATCAATCCTTCTTGCTTTAGGTATTGATGGAATTTCCTAAGACTGGTGATCATCCTTCCGATCGAGGCTGTCGCTAATTTTTCCTCATTCAAATATTGAAGATATAAAAGGACATCCGGTTTGGTGACATCCCCGAATGCATGAATTTCATTCTTTTCCAAAAAAAGGCTGTATTTTCTGAGGTCCCTTTGGTAACTGATGATTGTGTTATCCGACAACCCTCTCTCGATCCTCAAATAACGCCCGTATGCATTGATTTCTTCTTCCATATCCTTTTGACCCATTTCGTCCTTTTGCAGGCTATTTGTTCCTCAATTTTTGTTGGCATTCCCGGCAGATGCCATGAAAAGTCAATCGATGGTCTTTCACTACAAATTGATAGCGGGCTTCGACATCTTTCTCGACCTCACCCAACAAGTCCTCGTGTATTTCCTCGATATTGCCGCACTCGATGCACAAAAGATGATGATGGAAGTGTTCATTGCTGGTCCTTCTTAAATCGTAGCGGGATAAGCCGTCTTCAAACACAACTTTATAGGTGATGTTCAGTTCGGTCAAGATTTCCAAAGTACGATAGACCGTCGCAAGTCCGATATCAGGATGCTTAAGCCGCAATAACAGGAAAATCTCCTCCGCACTCAGATGCTCCTTTTCCTTTTCCAGCAGCACGCTGACAGTCGCTTCCCGTTGTGGAGTGAGCTTGAATCCTGCCTCCTGCAATTGTTTTTTGATGGTGTTTAATGACAATTCCGTCACTGCTGTCGGCTCCTTTAAGGACAGGCTGAAGACCTAATCCTTTTTGATTAATTTTGTGTGTCCATCTTCCTGGACGATCAGTCTGGCCTTCAACAGATGGCCCAAAGCCCGTTTGAATTGTGCTTTGCTGATGCCGAAGTATTCTCTGATCGCTTCCGGATCGCTCTTGTCCCAGTAAGGTAAACTGTGCGTAGGGCTCTGCTCCAGCAATACCAAAATCATGGCTGCGTCTTCACTGATTGCTTCGTGCGCTCGCGGCTTCAAGGACAGATTCAGCATGCCATGGGGACTGATTCCGATGACCCGACCGCTGACGACTTCGCCCAAGCGCGGTTCGATTTCCCGCTCGGATGGGTGAATGAATCCGATGTAATGATCGTCCGTCAAGATGAACGTCCCTACTAATTTCAGACGGAAGACAGTCCCGGTCACATCCTTGTTTTTCAATTCCTCACCCGGTGTACGGGAAATGGAACGGAATACCGGTTCGTCGGCGATGATGCCCCACAGGCGATCTTTGCTGTCCTGCTCCAGGGCAATCAAAAGCCGATCTCCCTTTTTCGGCCACAGTGATTTGATGTCGGGCAGGTTATCCAAGGAGACCACAATTTCTTTGTCGTCAAGACCGATGTCCACAAACACGCCCAAGTCTTTCCGGACTGCCACAACCGTTCCCCAACCATATTTCCCTACTAGGCTCGCTGGCTCCTTTAAGGTCATGCGAAGTTGCTTGTTCATCCCTTCGTACACAAATCCTTTGACAGTGTCCCCCAATTTCAATGCTGCTTCCGACTCTTCTTTATCCAATCGGTAGGTGATGCCGTCTTTCTGAACGAAGACACTTTTTTCGTTTTCGTCCACGATTACACCTGTAATGATTGTACCCAGTACTTTGCTCATATTTTTCCTCCAGACGGTCTTTCCGTCGCTGTATTTCTTCCATTTTATCATATCACAAAACGATTTCCAAAGCGTCGTTGTTATGAGCTTGTCATATTTGTGATATTTGTGATATTTATGCATATTATCCTATCGGCCTGTGTAAACAGATGTCCCATCGTGCATAAGCAAAGCAAATGGGTCCGAGACTCTCGTCCCAGACCCACAGATGCTCTCTAATTTAGTTACGCTTAGATGGTAGTTGTTGCACCGCGATAAATGATGCCGCGACGAGAATCGATTGTGATCAATTCATTGTCTTCCACTAATGTAGTCGCATTTGCTGCTCCTACGATTACCGGGATGCCGCTTGCGATGCCGACAACAGCAGCATGACTTGTCAAACCGCCAGCTTCAACGATTACTGCTGCAGCTTTTTCAAATGCAGGCGTGTAGTCTTTATCGGAGTTCTTCAACACCAAGATGCAGTCCTCTGTAGCTTTAGCGATTGCTTCCTCAGCTGAAAGAGCCACAACAGCTTTACCGATGACAGATTTGTCGCCGATACCTTGGCCGGAAGTCAATTTGGTTCCGATCAATTGGATCTTCATCAAGTTTGTTGTTCCGCGTTCGCCTACTGGTACGCCGGCAGTGATGATGATCAAGTCGCCTTCTTTAGCGAATTTTTCTTCTTTGGCAACTTTTGCAGCCAATTCCATCATTTCATCAGTTGAATCAGGTTTTTCGGTTACGAATGGATACACACCCCATGAAAGTGCCAATCCGCGTCTTTGACGCTCCGAGAAAGTGACTGCAACGATATGTGATTTCGGACGGTATTTAGAGATCATGCGCGCTGTATGTCCAGATTCAGTAGCGGCAACGATTGTCTGGATGTTAAGGTTGCGGGCTGTGTGTCCAACCGATTGACCGATTGCTTCAGCCATATCCGTGTTGCTGTATGCTTTCAAAGCAAATGCATCTTGTCCAACGATCGCTTCTTCAGTACGGATTGCGATTGTAGCCATTGTTGTAACAGCTTCGACCGGGTAATCCCCAGCAGCTGTTTCTCCGGATAGCATGACTGCATCAGTTCCGTCAAAGATTGCGTTGGCAACGTCCCCTGCTTCAGCACGTGTAGGACGTGGGTTGCGTTGCATGGAATCAAGCATTTGTGTTGCTGTGATGACTGGTTTGCCTAAAGCGTTACATTTTTTGATCAACATTTTTTGTGCGATAGGAACTTCCTCAGTTGGGATTTCCACACCTAAGTCACCACGGGCAACCATCAAACCTTGAGAAACTTTCAGGATCTCGTCGATGTTGTCAAGACCTTCTTGGTTTTCGATTTTAGGGATGATTTGGATATGGGTTGCATTATGTTTTTCTAAGATTTCAGTGATTGCCAATACATCACTTGCGCGACGCACGAAGCTCGCTGCGATGAAATCGACATCATTTTCGATACCGAAGATGATATCGTCAGTATCTTTTTGTGTGATCCCCGGGAAGTTAGTTTTGATTCCTGGCAGATTGACACCTTTTTTGTTTTTCAGGATTCCTGAGTTTTTGATCAAGGTAACAATTTCATTATTCTCTCTGTCGATTTCAGTCACTTCAAGGTCAATCAAACCGTCGTCCAATAGGATATGGTTTCCGACAACAACATCGTTGATCAATTCTGGGTAAGTGATTGAGAATTTATCTTTCGTACCCTCAACTTCTGTCATGGAGATTCTTACTGTTTCGCCGGCGATCAACGACACGATGCCGTCCTTCATGTTGTTTGTACGGATTTCAGGTCCTTTTGTATCCAAAAGGATAGCGCACATTTTGCCGGTGATTTTTGATGCTTCGCGGATGTTGACGATACGTGCACCATGTTCTTCAAAGTCCCCGTGCGAGAAATTCAAGCGGGCAACGTTCATGCCGGCGTCCATCAATTTAACGAGTGTTTCCACAGATTCACTGGCAGGTCCGATTGTACATACAATTTTTGTCTTTTTCATAGAAAATAAGCACCTCATTTTATATTTTGTAAAACGTAAGTCAACTTTTCGTTAGAAAGAAATTTCCTTGTTGATTTGGTATAGAGACAATAAAGGCAAGTGTTTTTGGTTCTCAAGCGTGTCAATGATATCGTTGAAAACAACTTCATCGCCTTTGACGCCTACACAAATACCGCCTCTGCCTTCTTCCAGCATTTTAACGGCATTGTAACCGAAGATGCTTCCCAATACGCGGTCCTTCGCTGATGGGGATCCGCCGCGTTGCACGTGGCCCAAAACAGTGACACGTGTATGGAATTCTTCGAATTTGGAAAGTTTCTCTGCGAATTCAACCCCTGACATTACGCCTTCAGCCAACATGATGATCGTATGTTTTTTGCCGCGCGCTCTGCCTTCCTGGATTTCAGCAACTACTTCTTCCATTGTAAATTCTTTTTCGGGAATGACGATGGATTCCGCGCCACTGCCGATACCAGTCCATAATGCGATGTCTCCGGCATTTCTGCCCATTACTTCAACAACGAATGTACGGATATGGCTTGTTGCCGTATCTCTGATTTTGTCCACAGATTCCAATACTGTATTGATTGCAGTATCAAAACCAAGCGTATAATCCGTTCCGGGAATATCGTTGTCGATTGTTCCTGGGATACCGATTGTCGGGAAACCTAATTTAGTAAGCGCTGCTCCTCCACGGTAAGATCCATCTCCCCCGATTACGATCAGGCCATCGATGCCGAATTTCTTCAACTGTTCGATCCCTTTAAGCTGTCCTTCAAGTTTTGCGAACTCCGGATAGCGGGCAGAATATAAAATTGTGCCCCCACGGCTGATTGTGTCTCCGACATCATCGATCGTCAGACGACGGAAATCTCCGGCTACCATACCAGCATAGCCATAATTGATGCCATATACTTCCAAACCGTCATAAATGCCTTTGCGCACAACGGCGCGAATGGCTGCATTCATTCCTGGTGCATCTCCACCACTGGTCAAAACTGCAATACGTTTCATTTGACTTCACCTCATCAATAAAGTTAAAAACTCTCAATTTCCAAAAAAAATCATGCATTAAATATTTTTTGAATTTGTCCTTCACTATCTTATCATCTTTTTATGAAAATGTCTTTTAATTTCACGTTTTTTTGATTGTTAAAAAAGAAACAATGAAAATTAAGGGCTTCTTGTCCGGAATATCGCCACATTCGGACAAATTGTTATTACTACCGCCCGTATTCGGCTACTCCGTTGCAGACAAGCTCAACCAAAACGGTTGAACAAGTCTGGGCAACTTCTGTTTTTATGAAAACAGTATCCGGATATCAACTTTTTGCTTTCATTTGACAGCAACATTTCCGCTTCCAAAAACAGTCTGGAGTGATTCAAGCAGTTCGGCCGAAATGGTGACCCAGTTTTCAGCTGTCAACCGCACCGTTTGTTTTTTGGCTTCGTTGTAAAGGATGACGGGATGGTCCCCCGGTTGCTTGTTCAGTATCCGATACATTTTATTGAACAATTCAGGCGTGTTGTTTTCCGCCGTCAAGCGGATGAAGACATTCTCTTTTTTTTGACCCATCATTTCCTGATAGGCTTCTGCATCCCAGATGTGCGTGACCAAAAAATTCGTTTTGTCGGCTTGTTTCGACCGCTCCAGCTTGCCTTCAACGACAAGTAACTGGTTTGCCTTCAGCAGTTTCATGAACCGGATATAGTACTCGGGAAAAATCGTGATGCTGATTTCGCCTGTACTGTCGGTCAAGTTTGCGAAGGCCATCGGGTCGCCCTTCTTCGTCTGAATTCTTCTGATGTCTTTGATCAATCCCATCGTGCGCATTTTTTTGTCGTATGCCAGCTCGGTGGCGTACACAATTGCACCGTTTTTGTACAATTTGCCGAATTGGTCGATCGGGTGGCCCTTCAAAGAATGGCCCAGCGCAGCTTCCTCCATATCCAACAATTCCAGCAGGGGCAGTTCTTCGGTTTCGACATATTTCGGTTCCAGTATCGAAAACAGGTCGATGTTGTTTCCGCTGTAATCGATGCTGTTCAGCATACCCGGCAGCGACTGCAGCAGTGTCGCGCGCGAATGCCCGAAGCTATCGAATGCCCCACTGTAGATGAGCGGTGTGATATTTTCCTCCTTCAGCCACTTCGGATGGATCCTCCTCAAAAATTGGACGAAATCCTGATAGTGCCCATGGGCTTGGCGCTCTTTAATGATCTCTTGGATAAAATCGCGTCTGAGGCCTTTGATTCCGCCCAAGCCGAATTGGATCGTCTGCTGCTGCAGTGCAAATTTCCAGTTGCTTGTATTGATGTCCGGATAGGAAACGTTGATGTTGCGCCTTTTCAGTTCGATGAAGTACTCCCTCATCTTATCCGAGTGTTGGTTGACGGAATTCAGCAAAGCAGCAAAAAAAGCTTCCGGGAAATGCGCCTTCATGTAGGCAAGCTGGTAGGCTATGAAGGAATAGGCAACCGAATGCGATCGGTTGAAACCGTAATTGGCGAACCGCTCGATGTAATCATACACTTGCTCGGCTGTCTGCTCGGAGTAGCCTTGCTGCAGCGACCCTTCAATAAAGTGTCTTCTTTCTTCATCGATAGCCGATTTTTGTTTTTTGCCTATCGCTCTTCTGAGGATATCCGCTTCCCCCAGGCTGAAGCCGGCCATCCTGGAAGCCACTTGCATGACCTGTTCCTGATAAACCATCACCCCGTAGGTTACCTCAAGGATGGACTTCAGATCCGGATGGAGATAATCGATTGCTGCCAATCCTTTTTTCCGCGAAACAAAGAGGTCGATCTGTTCCATCGGACCCGGCCGATAGAGCGCATTGACGGCGGCGACATCTTCGATCGATTCCGGCCCAAGCTTGCGCAATACATTTTTTATGCCAGGGGATTCAAATTGGAACACCCCATTCGTATCCGCCCTTCGGAATATGTCAAGCGTCCGATCATCATCCATCGGTATTTCCCAAATGTTGATGCTCTTTTTGTGCGCATCGCTGGCCAGTTGCACGGCATCGTTCAGTATCGTCAGATTCTTCAGACCCAGGAAGTCCATTTTCAGCAACCCGATTTCTTCGATGTTGCCCATCGTGTATTGCGTCAGGTACAGCTCGCTGTTTTTCTTCTGCAAAGGCACAATATCCCTCAATGGCTTGTCGCTGATAACGACACCTGCCGCATGAGTGGAAACATGCCGCGGAACGCCTTCGATCTTTTCAGCGGTCTCGTACAAAAGGCGGTTCACATCAGTCGCGCTGATCAGGTTCTGCAATTCTTTTGACTTCTGCCTTGCCTCCGCCAGACTGATGCCCAATTGATTCGGGATTGCATTCGACCAGGCCTGAGCCTCCGCGACTGTGAGTCCGAATACTCGTGCCGTATCACGCAAAGACATTTTTGCCGCCAGTGTCCCGAATGTGGCTATTTGGGCGACGTGGTCCGAACCGTATTTATCCCGGACATAATGCAGAACATCATCCCTGCGATTGTCCGGAAAATCCAAATCGATATCCGGCATGTTGTAACGCTCTTTGTTCAAAAACCGCTCAAACAACAAATTGTATTTGATGGGATCGACATGGGTGATGCGCAGGACGTATGACACGAGCGAACCTGCGGCAGATCCCCGGCCGGCTCCGGGCATGATCTTCGCTTTTCGGGCATACGCCATCACATCCCAAACGATCAGGAAGTAATCATCGAAGCCCATTTCATGGATGACTTCCAATTCGTAAGCCAAACGTTTTTCATATTCCGCATCAGGAGCCCCGACCCGCTGACGCAGCCCTTCTTCACAGAGCCGTCTGAGGTATGCCTGGGGTGTCGTCCCGGCAGGCAACGGGTAACGCGGCAACAGCGACTGATGCAACGGCAATTCGATGTTTATTCCATCCGCAATTTTCTGGGTCGTTTCAGCGGAACCCACCAAATCAGCTTCCCGAAATTTTCTTTCGATTTCTTCGCAGGACGGCAAATAGTACATGCCATCCAACGCTTCCGATTGCAGATCCACTTTTTCGTTCGCTTCGATTGCCTTCAGGACACGGCAACTAAAATTGTCGCTCGGCTCGAGATATCTGACGTCATGCATAGCCGTAGTCGGTATGTTTGTCTCCTGCGATAAACGCTTCAGTTGTGGGATGATCGGCTTCATTTTCTCGTGGAGCTGAACGCCTAAATAAAAATTGGCTCCGGTAAAGATTTTTTTCCAGGCCAAACTGGCTGCCGTGGCGTTCTCGGGGTCATTTCCCATCAAAAAACTCTCGATCTCGCCTTTTTCTCCGGGCGTAATCGCGATGAGGCGGCTTGTATCATTCTCCAAAAGGGAAAGCAATTCCTTATCCGAAGCATCCTGATTCCTGACCGTCGACAAAGCCATCAACTTTTTGTAGCCCTCGAAATCCTTTGCCAACAAAACCACCGGAAAGGAGCGCTCTTTGCTGATGATTCCGGGCAAATCCAATTGGATGCCCAAAATGGGTTGGATAGCGTACTTTTTGCAAAGCTTGAAGAAGTCGACTTGACCATAAAGAACATTTTGGTCCGTCAGTGCGATGGCCTGATAGCCTTTTGTCTTGGCGCTGCGCACCAAATCCTCTATTCGAGTAGTCGTCTGCAAAAGAGAATAGGCACTGATGACCTGCAAATGCACAAAAGACATGTCTGTAGCCTCCTTTTTCTAATCAATACTATCATTATAGCGTACCCGTCCTAATCCAAGAAGCGAAAAAGTCGTTGGACAAGTAATGCTTGTCATCTCAAAAAAAAGTGATAAAATGAACTTCGAGAAGAGGTGTAAACGACATGAAATATATTGCAATCATTTTTTGGGGATTTATCTTAGGGCAAGTATCTGTTTATCTGGGCAGCGCCTTATCCGGCGGCAGCTATGACTTTATGATCGCAACCATGACGGGTATCTTTACCGCGCTGATCGTAGTTCTTGTTTCTGCGTTGATGCCGAAGACGGCCTCCCATAAATAACCGATAGTTCGTTCCAAAGACGGCAGAGAAAACGAAAAAACCTTCAGGTATCAATTTCCTGAAGGTTTTTTGTGCTATTTTATGAACATGGCGTCCCCGAAGCTGAAGAAGCGGTACTTTTCCTTGACTGCGTGCTCGTAGGCGGACAGGACGCTTTCTCTGCCGGCAAAAGCGCTGACCAGCATGACCAATGTCGATTTCGGCAAATGAAAATTGGTGATGATGCCTTGCACAACCTTGAAGGAATAGCCGGGTGAAATGAAAATTTTGGTCCATCCACTGTCCGCCTTGATCTCCCCTTCAAATTTCGTGCCGATCGTTTCCAGCGTCCGCACCGAAGTCGTTCCCACCGCCACTATTTTGCCTCCGTTGGACCGGACCGTATTCAGCGTTTGTGCCGCCTCGTCCGTCAACTGGTAGAATTCCGAATGCATTTCATGACTGGCGATATCATCGACCGATACCGGACGGAAAGTCCCCAGGCCCACATGCAAGGTCAGATAGACGATCTTGACACCTTTATCGGCTAACTGCTCAAGCAGATCGGCCGTAAAATGCAGCCCGGCTGTAGGCGCCGCTGCCGATCCGACTTCTTTGGCGTAAACGGTCTGATAACGCTCCTGATCAGCCAACGTCTCCTTGATGTATGGCGGCAACGGCATTTCGCCCAGCGATTCCAATATCTCCAAAAACACGCCATCATATTTGAAATTCAAAATACGGCCGCCGTGCTCCAATGATTGCGTCACTTCAGCAGTCAATCGTCCATCCCCGAAAGAGATGATTGTTCCGACTTTGACCCGTTTTCCTGGTTTGACGAGCGTCTCCCACTCATCCCCTTGGATATTGTTCAAAAGCAGCACTTCGATATGGCCGCCGGTATCCGGCTTGACGCCGTGCAGCCGCGCAGGCAGCACGCGCGTATTGTTCAACACCAACGCATCGCCCTCCTGAAGCTCCTCCACCATGTCGGTAAAATGCTTGTCCGTGATTTCTCCAGTCTTGGAGTCCAGGGCAAGAAGCCGGGATGATGAGCGATCCAGCAGTGGTGTCTGCGCAATCAGCTCTTCCGGCAAATCAAAATCAAAATCACTTGTCCTCATTGATAAAATACCTCGCTTAATTTTCTGTATCGTACGTAATTCCCAAATGGTCATATGCCATCGGGGTCGCCACCCTGCCGCGCGGAGTGCGCTGCAGGAAGCCCAATTGGAGCAGATAGGGTTCGTACATATCCTCTATCGTTTCCATTTCTTCCCCGATGTTGGCGGCGATCGTCGAAAGACCTACGGGGCCGCCATTATAAAAACGGATCATCGTTGTCAATATTTGCCGATCCAGGTCATCGAGCCCTTTATTGTCCACGCTCAAAATGGATAAAGCTTTGTCGGCAATTTCCTTCGTGATCAGGCCGTCGCGATAAACTTGGGCGAAATCGCGCACACGCCGGAGCAACCTGTTGGCTACACGCGGGGTGCCTCTGGATCTTAGAGCGATTTCGACAGCGCCTGACTCATCGATTTTCGTGGACAAAACATCCGCAGAGCGATGGACGATCTGCCGGAGATCCTCAAGGCTGTAATATTCCATCCGCGAAACGATCCCGAACCGGTCGCGCAGGGGAGCCGACAGACTGCCGGCTTTTGTCGTGGCACCGACCAAAGTGAACGGTGGCAGCGTAAAGTGTACCGGGTGGGCTGTCGGCCCTTGCCCGATGATGATATCCACATAATAATCCTCCATGGCAGAGTAAAGCACTTCTTCCACGATCCGCGGCAATCGGTGGATCTCATCAATGAACAGGACGTCCCCCGCTTCCAGCTCATTGAGCAATACCATCAGATCGCCCGGCCGCTCGATTGCCGGTCCGCTCGTGCTGTGGATCCGGACATCCAATTCATTGGCGATGACCGTCGCCAATGTCGTTTTCCCCAACCCGGGAGGCCCGTACAGCAATACGTGATCGAGAGCTTCGCTGCGCGCTTTTGCGGCTTGGATATAAACTTTCAGTTCATTCTTCACTTTGTCTTGGCCGATATATTGCGCCATCATTTGCGGCCGCAATGTTTTTTCAATCAAATCTTCTGTTAGGTCTTCCGTATTTCCGGAAACGATTCTGTTTTCAGCTGTCATCTATATCACCCTTTTAAAAGTAGCTTGAATGCCGTACGAAGCACTTCTTCGGCGCTGGAATAGTTTTCTTTTTCCAATAGCGGCAGTATTTTCTTCACTTCACGGTCCGAATATCCCAAACCGGCCAAAGCTTCCAAAGCTTCCGTCAATACAGCGGACTGTCCGCCAGCTGTTTCGTGGACCGGATGTTCTTCCATCCAATACGTATCGGGCAGCAATTCGCCGAGTTTGCCTTTCAAGTCCAGGATGATCTGCGAGGCCGTCTTTTTGCCCACACCAGGGAATTTCACCAAATAGCCCACGTTATCCGTTTCGATCGCTTGGATCAGACCCAGATGATCATCGCTCGCCAATATCGACAAGCCACTCTTCGGTCCGATTCCGGAGACGCTGATCAGCTTCAAGTACAACTGCTTTTCCGTGTAGTCCTTGAAACCGAACAGTGTGATCGCATCCTCGCGGACTGCCTGATAGATATAAAACGTCATCTCCTGGTTCAGGCTTCCGGAAAACCGGAAAGGATTCGCAACCTGCAGTTGGTAGCCGATGCCACAGTTCTCCAGCACCACATAAAGCGGCCCCACATAGACTAATTTACCTTTTATGTATTCGTACATCATCTGACTCCTACTCTTCATTTCCTGATTGTCATTCATTCTCTATCATAACATAAAACAGAACGAAAATGACAGCCGCTCCGCCATCTTATGTGTGGGAACATTCGTTTGCCATGTGCAAGCAACAAAAAAATCCCAGGACCGACAGCCATGGGACTTTCCTTTGTTGCCTATTCGAATAATTGTTTGTATTCCGAGTAGCCTTCCGCATCCAATCGATCGTACGGAACAAAGCGCAGGGCTGCCGAATTGATGCAGTAGCGTAGTCCGCCCAACTCTGCTGGGCCGTCCTCAAAAACATGCCCCAGGTGGGAATCTGCTTGAGCGCTCCGGACTTCCGTGCGTTTGCGCATCAACTTGCGGTCTTCCAGCTCCTTCAGAGTGGAAATCGGTTTTGCAAAAGAAGGCCACCCGCAGCCTGCATCGTACTTGTCGGCAGAACTGAACAACGGCTCTCCGCTCACGACATCCACATAGATGCCCTTCTCGTAAAAATCATCGTATTCGCCGGAAAAAGGCCTTTCCGTAGCTTCGTTCTGTGTCACTTCATATTGTAAAGGCGTCAAGCGCTTCAATTGTTCCTCTTTATTTCCCATCGTGAAACCAGCCCCTTTCTTTTCATTGCTCCAGTATATCAAAAAATGCAAAAAAGCAGAACAAAAAAGTCTTGTTCTGCTTCGCACGCGCTTCTTCAGGTTTGGATCAGAACAGATTCCCCAAAATGCTCCCCAGAATGCCGCCCAATCCGCCTGTTGCCGATGGCGTAGTTCCGGATTGCTTAGGGAAAAGATCGGTGATGTCGAAATTGTTTGTGGCTGTTTCTTCAGCTTGTTTGGAGAAGATGTCGGTCTGTTTGGCCACACCGTCGGCATCCAATCCATCAGCATCCTTTTTGTCAGCCAGCATACCCAAAATCATCGGCGCCATGGAAGCCAAAACCTTGGCAACCTCGGATTTGCTGATGCCTGTTTGGGCAGCGATCTGATCCACGACCTTATCCTTGTCCCCGAAGGCATGATCCAATATTTTATCCCCATCATCCGTATCGACTTTTTTGACCACGTCTTCGATCGAGGATACATCTTTCGTTTGACCTTTGTGTTTTTCCAATGCATCTGATAAGGAATCTTTTCCTGCTTTTGACTCTGCGTTTTTGCTTAATGCCCGTAGGATCAGGGGAATTGCAACGACAGCCAATTTCGGCAAAATGCTTGCATCAACACCCGTTTTGCTGCCCAAGGCCTGGATCGAACTTTCTTTGTTCAGTTCGCCCATCATTTCGGAAATATCATTGATTTGCACCATTTTTTCCACTCCTATCTGCTTTGTAACTATCATAATTTTACAATATATAGGCAGAAATAAGAAATGATACGCCCTCAATGCGGGTCTTGAATCCGCTTGAACATTTTCTCCATATCCTGGTTGGAGAATTGGATCAGCACAGGCCTGCCATGCGGACAATTGTACGGGTTGTCCGTTTCGGCAAGATCGACCAGCAATTGGCGCGCTTCCTTGTCGCTGAGGAAATGATTCGCCTTGATCGAGCGCTTGCAGCTCATCATGATGGCAGTGGCTTCCCGAAGTTTTTTGATGGAGATATCCCCTTCAGTCAAAAACATCTCAACCAGTTCCTTCAAAATTTCTTCCTCCTCACCCGGCGTGAACCAGGCAGGATGTTTTTCGACGATGAAACTGTTCTGGCCGAACGGTTCCAGGAACAGTCCCATCTCTTCCAGCACCTCGCGGCTTTCCTGGATCAGATGAAATTCATTCGCCGGATAATCCAATATGATCGGTATCAGCAAACCTTGGAGATCTGTGGAAACTTTGCCGATCTCCTCACGATAATATTCATATTTGATGCGTTCCTGAGCAGCGTGCTGATCGATGATGTAGAGCCCGGTTTCGTTTTGCGCGAACAGGTAAGTTCCGTGCATCTGGCCGAAGAAGTGCAAGTCGGGGAACGGCCGCTTGCTCGCGGGTCCCTTTTCTGTTTCCGCTTCGATTTTCTGGACGGTTTTCATGATCGGTTCTTCATGGGCAGCTGGATTTTTTTTATCGAAGGACAGCTGCGGGACGTTCGGCTCATTGCGGTCCTGTTTTGGCTGATCACTGATTGTGCCAGCATCCGCACACACTGGTGGGCGTTCTTCGCTTTCTTTGTGCACCGGCCCGTTGTTCCATGAAGTCTCCAAAGACCGGAAATCCTCCTGAGCATTTGTTGCCGGAAGGTTCGCTTCCGTTTCTTGCACGAGTTCTTGATCGAATGACCGGAAAGAGACGCTCAACTGCTCGGTCCGGACCGGCTCAGCAGGACTTTGGCGTTTGAATTTCAGATTTTCGATGCCGCTCGGGATGCGTTCTTCGGTCCGCAAAACAGCAGCGACAGCGCTCCGGATCAATTCCCCGAGTTCTTTTTCTTTGCTGATCCTGACTTCTTTTTTCGAAGGGTGGACATTCACATCCAACAGCAGGGAGTCCGCATCCATCACGATGACGGCGAGCGGGTACCTTCCGACCATCAGCTTGGACCCATAGCCGTCGATGATCGCTTTGTTCAAGGCGTAATTTTTTATGAAACGCCCGTTCAGTATCAAGGTGATGTAGTTACGGCTTGCCCGCGTCGTGTCCGGCAAACTGATGTAGCCCTTCACTTTGAAGTCCAAATTTTCGTTCTCGATCAGTTTCATCTTCTTGGCAGTCAATGTGCCGTATACGCCCGCGATGGTCTGGCGCAGATCGCCGTTGCCTGCCGTATGCAGAAGTTGGTTGCCTTCATGATGCAGACGGAAAGCGATATCCGGATGGCTTAAGGCGATCCGGTTCATGATGTCTGTGATGTTCGACAATTCGGTCTGCAGGGAACGGATGTATTTCAGACGGGCAGGCGTGTTGTAGAAAAGGTCTTCAACGATGATCGTAGTCCCTTTACGGGATTTGTTCGGCCTTTCCTCGCCGATGACGCCGCCTTTTATGGACAAATAGGTGCCGCTTTGATCAGCGACAGCCGTTTCGATCGAAACTTTGGCAACTGAAGCGATACTGGGCAAAGCTTCCCCCCGAAACCCCAGCGAGTGGATGCGGAAAAGATCATCCTGTGTGTAGATTTTGCTGGTCGCGTGCCGCGTAAAAGCAAGTTTCACCTCGTCCGCCGCGATGCCGTCGCCGTTGTCGGTGACCTGCACCTTTTTTAATCCAGCCTCTTCGATGAAGACATCGATTTGCGTACTGTTCGCATCGATGGCGTTCTCAACCAATTCCTTAACGACCGATGCCGGACGTTCAATCACTTCTCCGGCAGCGATCTGGTTCGTCAGTATTTGGGAAAGCTCCCTGATTTTGGCCATCATTTTCACCTACTTTTTTGCGATTTAAGCAACTTTTTCCAACCGTCTATCATCAGCATGGCTTGCATCGGTGTGCAATCCTCCAGCGCCAAGTCCGATAACTCATCCAGGATGTGCTTCTCGTTCGGCTGCATCGCGTTTTCCTGGAACAGCGCCAATTGTTCGACTGCGCCATCCGGATCAGGAACTTCCGATCCCGAATGCAGCACATGCTGCTCATTCAATGAATTGAGGATGATCTGCGCTTCAGAGATCAGTTCATCCGGCATTCCGGCCAATTTGGCCACATGCAGGCCATAGCTTTTGTCGGCTGGTCCCTGCATCAGTTTATGCAGGAACACCAATTCTCCGTCCTGTTCGATGGCCCCTACATGAACATTTTTTGTCCCTGCCAAGTCGGCTTCGAGTTGGGTCAACTCATGGTAATGCGTCGAAAACAACGTTTTGCCTTTGATGGTACGATCGATGTAACGCAATATCGCTTCCGCCAAGGCCATGCCGTCATACGTCGCCGTTCCCCTGCCGATTTCATCGAACAGAATCAGACTCTTGTCGGTGGCGAATCGCAGCGCTTGGTTCGTTTCGACCATTTCGACCATGAAAGTGCTCTGTCCGGAATAGAGGTCATCCGCTGCGCCTATACGGGTAAAAATTTGGTCAAAGATAGGCAGATAGGCTTTCTCCGCTGGCACAAAGCAACCCATTTGGGCCAGAATGACGATCAGGGCAACCTGACGCATGTAGGTGCTCTTGCCTGACATGTTCGGCCCCGTGATCAGCAGGATATGGTTATCCTCATCCATGGAAATGCTGTTGGGCACAAATTTATCTTTGCCGATGACACGTTCCACGACCGGATGGCGCCCTTCTTTGATGGACAGATTGCGGTCGCTGTTGCTCAATTCCGGTTTGGAGAAATGATAGGCTTCGCTGACGTGCGCGAATGACTGCAGGACATCGATTTCCGCCACCAGCTTGGCCAGTGCCTGCAATTGTCGGCTGTATCCTTTTATCTCTTCCCGCAAGGCAATAAAGAGTTCATGCTCCAATTGGACTGATTTTTCCTCCGCTTCCAAGATAAGCGTCTCTTTCTCTTTCAATGCAGGCGTGACGAAACGTTCCGCATTGGCGAGCGTCTGCTTGCGCTCGTATGTCCCTTCAGGCAACGCGGCGAGGTTCGCCTTCGTCACTTCTATGTAATAGCCAAAAATGCGGTTGTAGCCGATTTTCAGCGTTTTGATGCCGGTCTTTTCTCTTTCCTCTTTTTGCAGCATCGCTATCCAAAGTTTCCCGTTGTTCATCGCATCGCGGTAGCGATCCAATTGTTCATTGTAACCATCGCGGATGATATTGCCTTCCGTGATTTGGATCGGCGGATTGTCCGTGATCGCCCGCTCGATCAGTTCGATGACATCTGGATAAGCTTCCAATTGGTCGATGACATCCTGCCAAACATCGGCTTCGTCGATTGCAGCGATGGCTTGGACCAATCCCGGAATCTGCTGCAAAGAGGTTTTCAGCTGGATCAGGTCGCGGCCGTTGACGTTGCCGAGCGATACTCTGGCGACCAAACGTTCCAGGTCATACACCGATGTCAAGGAATCATTGATGTCCATCCGTTCAAAATAGTGATTGACCAGCGACTCGACTTTCCGTTGCCTTTCGAGTATGTCGCTCAGGTTGATCAGCGGCTTTTCAAGCCATTGTTTCAGCATACGCCCGCCCATGGCCGTCTTGGTTTCATCCAGCGTCCATAACAGGCTGCCTTTTTTCTGCTGCGTCCGGATCGATGCGGCCAACTCAAGGTTGCGCCGCGCATACGTGTCCATCTTCAGGAAAGCATCCGTTTGATAAGCGACGGCTTTCTGAAGATGGGACAGGCTGCGCTTTTGGGTATCCGAAAGATAGCTCAGCAACAGGACAAGCACATCCTTTTCCGATTGTTGCGGCAATTGCGCAACCAGATCCTGGAAATCCGTTTCCGGAATCAGCTTATCCTGAATGGAAACCAGGATGCCAAAATGCTTTTCCAACTTTTCCGTCAGGCCGTCAGCTGTTTTTGTGTCCAGGACGATCTCTTTGAAAGGCAATGTTTGGAGCTCGTTGAATACAGCATCTTCGTTGGTCAGGAGGGTGACTTTCAGCTCCCCCGTTCCGATATCGACATATCCCAACGCGTACCCGCCAGCTTCGTCCCGGAGGACACTCGCCAAGTAATTATTTGTCTTGCTCTCGCTGCCGTTCTCGTTCAGAAATGTCCCGGGCGTAATGACCCGCACGACTTCCCGCCGCACCATGCCTTTTGTCAACTTGGCATCTTCCATCTGTTCGCAAACGGCGACTTTGTGCCCCATCTCAACGAGCCTCCGGATGTAATCAGCTGCAGCATGAAAGGGGACCCCGCACATAGGGATCGGTTCATCGGCATTTTTGTTGCGGCTCGTCAGCGTGATTTCCAGTAATTTTGCGGCCTTCATGGCATCATCATGGAACAATTCATAGAAATCGCCCAAACGGTAGAACAAAAACGCATCCGGATACTGCTCTTTTATGGATAAGTATTGTTCCATCATGGGCGTGTGTTTCGTCTTCTGTGGCATTTCTTTCACCTCAATCAATATATCTCTTCAGTCCTCACGGTTCCTCTTTTTCGATGGCGTCATCGACGCCGCGCTGGATGATGCCGATGACGTTCTCCAATAGTTCGTTGGCATCCCATAAAGCTTCCCGGTATTGCTGAACCGCTATGCTGTCCTTCAATTGCTTATTCAGCTCCGCTAATTCAGCGACTGTTTTTTCTGCCGCTGCCGGCTTAGCGTAATGCTCAAAAGCCGCGGCTTCTTTTTGCTTGCTTTTGATGGCTTCGATCAATTGTTCCAGCGTCCGGTTTTCTTTTATGTTTTCTTCGGCCTTTTGATAGCGGACGATCACTTCATTTTTTTTCAGTATTTCGATCAGTCTGTGCAATTCCACTTCTGCCGGACCTTCGATAGGCATCTCTTGGGTCAATAGAATTCCCCTCCAAATGGACGATCTTCATTGATCACGATGTTCTCGATTTTCACGCACTTGCCGGTCTGGTCATTTATTTCGATATAGCAACCGGAAAGCAATTTCCTGCCTTTTTCGGGCACTTCATGCCGGATCGGCATTTGCGTCAGAAATTTCTGGATGATGATCTCTTTTTCGACGCCCAGGATGCTGTCGTAAGCCCCGGTCATTCCGGCATCCGTCAGATAGCCTGTCCCGTCAGGCAAAATACGTGCATCATTTGTCTGTACATGCGTATGCGTACCGACCACAGCCGAAACGCGCCCGTCCAAATACCAGCCCATCGCTTGTTTTTCACTGGTCGTTTCAGCATGGAAATCGACAAAGATACAATTCGTTTCCTTGCGGACCTGCTCCAGTATTTCATCCGCTTTGCGGAAAGGATCATCCAGGCTGTTCATGAAGACGCGGCCGTGCAGGTTCACCACAGCCAATTTCAGCTGGTTCACTTTTATGATCGTCCAGCCGATGCCGGGAGTGCCTTCCGGGAAATTAGCCGGACGGATCATCTTGTTGGCTGTTCCGATGAATTCGAATATGTCACGATTATCCCAGGTGTGGTTCCCCATGGTGATGACATCGACACCGGTCTGCAAAAATTCTTTGTAAATTTTTTCCGTTATGCCTCTGCCGCCTGCCGCGTTCTCCCCGTTCACGATGGTCACTTGCGGGCGGTAATGTTTCTTCAGTTGCGGGAGTGTGTCCTGCAGCATCTGTCTGCCGATTGAACCTACGACATCCCCAATAAATAATACTTTCATTTTCAGCCTCTTCTCTAAACTCTAGTCTTTTTATAGTAACATATTTTGTCTGTTTCGATAAGCCGTTGCCGCCTTGTCCAGCAAACAGGATATCCATGAAAAGCAAAAAACGGGACAATAGCATGTCCCGTTTGGTATTTCATTATTTGGCATATTCAATTACTCTTGTTTCGCGTATAACCGTAACCTTGATGTGTCCCGGATAATCTAGTTCTTCTTCGATTTTCTTTCTAATCTCACGAGCTACACGTATAGCTTGAGAATCGTCAAGCTGATCTGGCTTGACCATCACGCGGATCTCTCGTCCCGCTTGGATAGCAAAACTGCTTGCCACGCCTTCGAAACTGGTGGCAATTCCTTCCAGTTTCTCCAAACGGCGGATGTAGTTTTCAAGAGATTCACTTCTTGCGCCCGGACGAGCAGCAGATAAAGCGTCAGCAGATGCGACCAATACTGATATGATTGAGTTTGCTTCAACATCGCCATGATGTGAGGCAATTGCATTGATGACAACCGGATTTTCTTTGTATTTCTGGGCGATTTCTGCGCCGATTTCAACGTGCGAACCCTCTATTTCATGATCGAGAGCTTTTCCGATGTCATGCAACAGACCTGCGCGCTTGGCCAGATTAATGTCTTCGCCTAGCTCCCCAGCCATTACACCGCAAAGTTTCGCGACTTCGATGCTGTGATTCAGGACGTTTTGTCCATAACTGGTTCGGAAATGCAGACGTCCCAAAATTTTAATCAGATCAGGATGCAAAGAATGGATGCCAACTTCAAAAGTTGCTTGTTCGCCGATTTCTCTTATGCGTTCATCCATATCCTTACGGGCTTTCTCAACTGCTTCCTCAATTCTTGCAGGATGGATTCGTCCATCTTGAATTAATTTCTCCAAAGCCATTTTCGCGATTTCTCTTCGGATAGGATCAAATCCGCTTAACACGACCGCTTCGGGCGTATCATCGATGATCAGGTCGATACCTGTCAAAGTCTCCAAAGTCCGAATGTTTCTTCCTTCGCGGCCAATGATCCGGCCTTTCATGTCATCGTTAGGCAATGTAACGACTGAAACCGTTGCTTCCGAAACCAAATCGGCTGCACTTCTTTGGATCGCCTGCAGGATAATGTTTTTCGCATTACGATCTGCTTCATCTTTCGCTTTTTGGTCAGACTCTCTGATCATGACCGCAATTTCGTGCGACAGTTGATTTTCCGTTTCGTCCATGATGATCTTTCTTGCTTCTTCACGGGATAAGGTGGCGATTCTTTCCAGTTCATGTTGTTGCTCTTCCACCAATGCTTGAATGCGATTTTCCTCAGAAACTAAAGCGTTTTGTCTTTTGACAAGATTATCCTCTTTTGACTCGATAGATTGCTCACGTTTCGATAGACTGGCATCTTTTCTATCCAAATTTTCTTCTCTTTGGATCAATCGATTTTCTTGTTTTTGAACCTCACCGCGTCGTTCGCGCAATTCATCTTCTATTTCTGAGCGGTATTTGTGGTTCTCGTCCTTCGCCTCTAACATAGCTTCTCTTTTCGTTGTTTCTGCTTCTTTACGAGCATCTTCAAGAATCTGGGAAGCGGTATTTTTGGCACCAGCTATTTCTTTTTCGTGATTCGATTTTCGATATAAATATCCGACAACGACACCAAAAATTAAAGCTATGATAGCGAAGGCTAAAGTCCATATATCCATAGTTTCACCTCCGTATCTATTTAATTTTGTTGTCAAAAAAAATGAATAAAAATTAGTTTTACAATGTGCAGAATGAAGCGATACACATAAATTCATTCTAAACGTAGAATACTGACATGTCAACGATAAAACGGTAACATAACCAAAATAGATTTATTCCTGTTTCGATATTGCTCTTTTTCCGCTTAAAAAAAGAAAGAGGCCCGGATTTTGATCCCGGCCTCTTGAAAAATATTTTTTTAATCGTCCAACAGGTCGACCGATTCGATCAGCTCGTCTTTTTCATTTGCTTTTGCCTCTACCGCTTTTTTATCACCTATGCCGTATTCGTCACGGACAAGTTTCTCGATTTCAGCTCGCATCTCTGGATGTTCAAGCAGGAATTTTTTGGCGTTTTCGCGGCCTTGGCCGATGCGTTCGCCTTTGTAGGCATACCATGCGCCGCTCTTGTTGACGATATCCTTCTCGGAAGCCATATCGATGATTTCGCCGACTTGGGAAATGCCTTCGCCGTACATGATGTCCACTTCAGCTGTTCTGAATGGCGGCGCAACTTTATTTTTGACTACTTTGATTTTTGTGCGGTTACCCATGATGTCTGTACCACTCTTGATCTGTTCCGCTCTTCTGACTTCAAGACGGATAGTAGCGTAAAATTTAAGCGCTCTTCCTCCCGGTGTCGTTTCCGGATTGCCGAACATGATGCCGATCTTCTCGCGGACTTGGTTGATGAAGATGGCGATCGTTTTTGTTTTGTTGATCGATCCGGACAGTTTCCGCAAAGCTTGGGACATCAGACGTGCTTGCAGGCCCATATGGGAGTCTCCCATTTCGCCTTCTATTTCAGCACGCGGAACCAGTGCGGCAACCGAGTCGATGACCACAATATCGACAGCTCCGGAGGACACCAAAGCATCAGCGATTTCCAGTCCTTGCTCACCTGTATCCGGTTGTGAAAGCAACAATTCGTCGATATCCACACCCAAAGCCGCAGCATATTTTGGATCCAAAGCATGCTCAGCATCGATGAACGCAGCAACGCCGCCTTTTTTTTGCACTTCCGCAATCGCATGGAGCGCAACGGTTGTTTTACCTGAAGATTCGGGACCGTACACTTCGATGATACGGCCTCTCGGATAGCCGCCTACGCCCAACGCAACATCAAGAGCCAACGAACCGCTTGGTACGGTGGATATTTGTGTGTCCACTTTTTCGCCAAGTTTCATGACTGAACCTTTACCAAAGTTTCTTTCTATCTTTTTCAGAGCCTCATCCAGGGCTTTTTGTCTATTTTCATTTAAATTAGCCATCTATTGTTTCCTCCAAGCTTTCATTTGCATGCATTAACACCACAACGTAATACTATCCTTTTCTGGACAAAAAAGCAAGAATAAAGTGAACAGATGTTCGTTTTTATTCCTTGAAAGCAGAATCCATCAGATTCCGCCGAATCATATCAAATCCCTGCATGACCGCCTGTTCCCTGTTCCCGAGGCGATCGCGTGAAAAGCGGAAGCCTTGGACGGCGGTCGGTCCATTTTTTTGGCTTAAGGCAATCCATACAGTCCCGGCCGGCTTGTTCTCCAAAGGGTCAGGCCCGGCAACACCCGTGAAAGCAATGGCCAACTGGGTGCCAAACAGTTGGCGCACACGCTCAGCCATCGCCACAGCGCACTCCGGACTGACCATTCCGTACGTCTCGAGAACGTGTTCCGGAACACCCAGAACCTTTTGTTTAGCATCCTCTTGGTAGGAAACAATGCCTCCCGCGAAGACTTCGCTGATGCCCGGAACTTTGACAAGCTCTGCTTGAAAAAGCCCTCCGGTTAAACTTTCGGCTGCACTGATGGAGCGTTTGCCCTCCAACAATTTCTTGCCTACCACTTCGGCAAGGCTGGATTCGTCCCCGTCACCATAGTGATATTCCCCGACCACAGCCAATATTTCCGCTTCCTTTTCATCCAACATCTCCCTGCAGGTCGCTTCTGTTGCGGCGTTTGCGGTAAGTCTCAAGGTCACTTCGTATTTCCCGGCATATGGGGCTATCGTCGGGTTGGTCTGATTGCGGATCAGGTCATCCAACTGCGTTGTCAAGGTAGATTCGCCGATTCCGAAAAACCGGAGCGTCTTCGATAAGATGACTTGCTGATTTTCATACTTGCTGGAAAGGAACGGCTTCACAAACTGTAGAAACATCTGCTCAAGTTCTCTTGGCGGGCCCGGCAGCAGCAAATAGGCTTTCCCATCTTTTTCGATATAGGTGCCGAGCGCTTGTCCGATCGGATTCGCAAAGGCAATACCGCTCCTGAACACCAATGCTTGAAGCTCATTGTTTTTCGTCATGCTCCTTCCCGAACGCTCGAACCATTGCCGGATATGCATCAATCCCGCTTCATCCATGACGAGCTCTTCCTCAAGGTGATCCGCCACGGTCTGTTTGGTCAAGTCGTCCTGGGTAGGGCCGAGTCCTCCTGTGAAAATCAAAAGGTCGCTTCGTGATTCAGCTATTTTGATGACTTCTTTTATTTTTCCCGGATTATCGCCGACAACCGTCTGAAAATAGGAGTCGATGCCCAACCCGGTCAGTTCCTTGGCGATGAATGCCGCATCCGAATTCACTATTTGCCCCATCAACAATTCCGTTCCGACTGATATGATTTCTGCATTCATATTTAATCCCTCACATCCATAGTATTCGCTCAAATTAAACAAAAAATTCAATTGCAAAAAAAAGAAAAAGAAGGGCACAAAAGAATCGCGTTTCCTTTTGTTCGGATTGCAAACTGATGCAACCCAGCCCCTCTTATTTATAAAACTACATGGATCCGACAAAAACGTGTTTGTTCTTGATGAAATAATCCACCCCTGAGTAGATGGTGAAAACCAGACAGAGATACAACATGATCTCCGCTACCGGTATGCCGGTTGCCTGGAAAGGATAATTGTCCAAGAACAACAAAATAATGGCTACCATTTGCGTCGCCGTTTTGATTTTCCCCGGCCATGCCGCTGCCATGACTTCGCCTTCCTTTACTAACAACAGGCGCAAGCCCGTAACTGCCAGTTCCCTACTGATGATGATGCTGACGATCCACGACGGAGCCAGGCCTTGCCCGACAAGCACGATCATGGCAGTGGCGACAAGCATCTTGTCCGCCAACGGATCAGCAAATTTCCCGAAGTTGGTGACCAACCCGTCCCTTCTCGCGATGTAACCATCCAGCCAATCCGTAAAACTGGCAACGGCAAAAATGGCGGCTCCGACCAGTTGATTGACCGCAATCTGTGATTGGGCAATCGTGAGGGTCCCCCAATCAAATGGGACCAAGGTGACGATCATGAACAACGGAATCATCAAAATCCGCACCACTGTCAATTTATTAGGTAAATTCAACTTATGCAACTCCTTTAATGTGTCCTGACTTATTCTGCACCTTGGATGGTAAAGGATAAGGTTTGGGTCTGAATCTCTTGATAATCGGCCGGCATTGCGACAACTGTGCCATCCAGTTCGATGATTGTTGCCGGCATCACGCCGACTATGACTTCAATCGCGCTTGCGTCCACCGGCAGCGCGATCGTCAGCGGATTTTCACCGTTTACGATCCCGGTAGGCTCTTGGACTACCCCGTTTACGCTTACGCTGATCCAGGAACTGCCCCCTGCCACCGTGGAGATTTTCAATTCCGATGGCAACGACAAACTGGTGACGTCATATTCCGCATAACCATCGGCAGACGAAACCAAGGCCACTTGGGCTGCTTGTTCTGTGACACTGGCACTGTCTGTCTGCTCGGTGCTGCTTGAAACCGTCTCTTGCGATGCCAAGGTTGTCTGACTGATGGTCGAAGCCACTTCGATCTGAACCTGCTCATCGTCATTGTTCAAGGTGGCCTTCCAGACAACCAGCACGATGGCAACTACCGCCACAGCCAACAGAAAAGTCGGCAACTGGCTCTGGACGGAGCCGCCATAATTGAAATTCGTCTTTTTAGAAGCTCTTTTGGTCTCGGAGCGAGTGGGAGAAAAAGCAACGGAATCCTCCACTTGGCTGCTCCCATGTATTTCCGGAATCACACTTGCATGGTCCCCTAATAAGCGGTCGCCATCCAAGCCCACAGTATCTGCGTATTGCTTGATGAAGGCACGCACATAGAAATTGCCCGGCATAATCTCAAAATCGCCTTCTTCAATCGCAATCAAATACCGCTTCTGTATTTTAGTCATTTGCTGTAGATCGTCCAATGTGTACCCTTTGGAAAGTCTAGCACTTTTTAGGATTTCCCCAATTTGAACCATTTCTTCACCTGCCTTCACTTGCAAATCCCGAAGTTGCCATGGGTATTATACCATAAAACTCCTTCACAAGGAGTTCCTATACTGTTTTACCTGAGCCATCCGCCGGATACGTAAATAGCCTGTCCCGTCATATAGCGACTGTCTTCCTTCAGTAGTTGGGAAACCCAGAAGCTGATCTCATCCGGTTTACCCAGTCTGCCCAGAGGGATTTCTTCAAGAAGGGCCTCTTTTTCATCGCTCTCCAGATGAGCGTTCATCTGCGTATCGATTGCTCCCGGACAGATGGCATTGACGGTTACTCCGATTGAGGCCACTTCCTTGCTGTAGGCTTTCACGAAGGCGATCTGCGCCCCTTTGACGGTGCTGTAGAGCACTTCCAGCCCGCTGCCGGCCTCTCCATAGACGGAGCTGATGAAGACGATGCGTCCGTTGCGCGAGCGGGCGATTTTTTCCTGGAGCGCTTGGATGATCAGGATAGGCATTTTGACGTGGGTTTCCCACAAAATATCCATTTGCAGGGACGTCATATCCTGAAGTAATCCATATTCAGTCTTGCCGTGCGCAAAAACAATCGCTTGGAGCGAAAAAATATGGTCAGCAAGTGTCGAAACACCCGCTTCATCGGTAAAATCCAGGCAGATTGGATAAAATTCCTGTTTGGGATAGGCAGATTGCAGTTCCGAAAGCAACCGATTGATTTTTTCTCGATTGGAATGATAATGCAGGTAAAGCGACCAGCCTGAACCTGCCAGATCCCTTGCGATGGATGTGCCGATGTCCCCGGAGGCCCCCGTCACCAAAGCAGCTTTCATTGCTGTTTTGCTCCCTTCTGGAGAATCACGTAGGAGCTCATGATTTGTTCTTTGAGATAACTCTCGGCAAATCTTCGGATGTCCTCCAGACTGGTTTCTTCGATCAACGGAACGACTTCGAAAAGTTCCGCTCCAGAAAACAGCAATGTGCTATAGTGATTTGCGATGTATTCCAGGGAATTGAAAGCCTGCAATTGTTCTCCGATCATGCTCTTCTTCAGTAAATCAAATTTCTCGTTCGTCAGATTAGCATCCGTTTCCCAATCCAACAGAATCCGTTTCAGTTTTTCCTCCAGCAGTTCCGGTTCTTCCGTATCCGATTCGATGGCCATGAAATGGAAGGAACGGTCCAGATTGAAGGAGTAGCCGAAGCTGTCATCGATCAAACCGCTGTCGTATAGATCAATGAAATGCGTGGAGCTCCTGCCGAAAAGCAGTTCCAGCAACAGCGATCCACAGATTTTGTATTTTTCGGCTTCGTTTCCGGTCACATCCGCATCCAAACCTTTCACGCCAATCATCACTTTCGGACGCTGCACATCCATTTCGATTGCTTTGTACGGAATGATGTCCTCAATCGAGGTTGGCGGCAAAGTGCGCTGGATCGGCTTGGCCGGAAGAAAAATCTTACCGGCTTGGTTTTGTTTGATCGTATCCATCATTTCTTCGGGAGCGAAATTGCCGATCATCAATAGGTTCATGTTGGACGGATGGTAGAACGTGTCATAACAGATTTGCAGCAATTCCGGCGAGATTGCCTGGATGCTGTCCACCGTTCCGGCTATATCGACGGAAAGCGGATGTTCTGGATAAAGGTTACGCAGCAACCCGTAAAAAAGTTGCCATCCCGGATTATCTTCATACATGCGGATTTCTTGGGCAATGATCCCTTTTTCCTTTTCAGTGCCTTCCGCCGTGAAATGCGGATCTTGAACGAAGTCAAGCAGGCTGTTCGTGTTTTCTTTGACATTATCCGTGGCCGAAAAGAGATAGCTTGTGCGCGTGAAGGAAGTGAAGGCATTCGCTGAAGCGCCATACTTCGCAAAATCTTCAAAAGCATCATGGTCTTCGCCTTCAAACAATTTGTGCTCAAGGAAATGTGCGATGCCGTCCGGAATTTTGATTTCCTTGTCTCCGTTTATCGGCACAAACTGGTTATCGATCGAGCCAAAATTAGTCGTGAAAATGCCATAGGTTTTGGAATAATTGTTTTTCGGAATCAGGACTACCTGCAAGCCGTTTTCCAACACTTCCGTATAGACGGTTTCGTCAAGAGCTTCATAGTGTATTTTATTCATCTGTAGCCTCGCCTTTCAAGAAAAATATCGCTTGCAAAGTCATTTTATCCGCAACAGCAACAATCTGCTCCTTCGTCACCGCATTCAAGCCGGCGATCCACTCTTCCTGCGAAAGAGGATTTTCTATGATGAGGATATCCTGGTACCGTTTTGCCAAACTTCTGCCTTGATAATCGTCATTTTGTTTGAAGTGGTTGATCAGCATGCTTTTTGTCTGTGCAATCAGCGCATCCGGGAAATCACCCGCTTGCATATCCTGCAGTTGTGCCAAAACAATTTCCTCGACTTGCTCCCGCTTATCAAACTCGATGCCGGTGCCAACAATCATGACCCCGCGCAGGAAGTCCAATCCGCTTGAAGCCGTGTAGGCTAAACTCGCTTTTTCACGGACATTCTGGAACAGTTTTGAATGAGGGAATCCCCCAAACAGTCCATCAAAAACCAACCCGGCAAAATAATGGTCATTCATGTAATAGACGGGTGAGGAAAACCCGAAAAACAGCTTGCCTTGATTGATGTCTTTGGCCTCGCTTGAAGTGACGGGTTCCGAATTCTTTTCGCGGTGATAGAATACCTCTTTTTCGATTTCTTTCCTGTCCGAAAGCTTTTGGGCAGCCAATATTTTCAGTATCCGTTCAGGCGCAACATCACCCGAAACGAGAATGTCCAACTGATTCGACCCGATCATCTCTTCATAGCATTCGAACAGACTGCCCGCTGTGATATCCTCAAGGAACCCGGCATCACCGATGCCTTGATAAGCCTGATCCGTCCCTTCAAACAGCACTTGGTTCAAGCGCATACGCGCATAAGCTGACTTGTCTTCGATCAGAGACTCGAAATAATTATTCAGATTTCCCTTTTCCCTCAAAAAAGTCTTCTCATGGAACTTTCCGTCCTCGGCATTGGGCCTGAAGATGATTTCTTCCAGAAAAGCGAACGCCTCTTCCAAAAGCTTATCGTCGCCTCCGATGAATTTATCATTGACGACGGACAGGCTGATCGTCACCACATGCTGCTTGCCGAAGCGTTGGGATTGCGTATGTAGCGTCGCACCGTAAAGGCTGGCCAGCTTCAGATCCATCTCGTTTTGGCTAGGGTACTGCTTGCTGTTCGTTTCGAGCATATTCTTCACCAAAGAACGTTCCGTTGCGGTTCTACCGCCGAAGATCGCCCTGAATTTGTATTGGATCAATACGGTTTTGTATTTGTCGGAAGGCGCGATATAGGCCGTAACGCCTTGCTTTAATTTATATTCCATCCATTTCACGTCCTGTAAGCTATTTTATTTGTCGATAGGGAAAACTATACTCTAATTCAGGTTTTTTTTCAATTATGCCATTCTTGGGCTTCTTATCCCCATGGCTAGTGCAAAAAGAAAAGGCTGACTCGATGAGCCAACCCTTCTCACTTTCAGAGATTACTTTGATTTGATGTAAGTCGTACCGTTAGCGGCCGGGCCTCTGGATTTGCCGATAAAACCTACAAGCACAATGATCGTAATGACGTACGGTGCGATCTGGAGGTAAACGGAAGGGATATTCTGGATGACCGGAATATAGCTTCCGATGACTCCCAGACTCTGGGCGAAACCGAAGAAGATTGCCGCACCCATAACACCGACCGGATTCCATTTGCCGAAAATCATGGCAGCCATGGCAATGAATCCTTGACCGGCAATCGTTGATCCGGAAAAATTCAAGCTGATCGATTGGGAGACGATGGCGCCGCCCACACCGCCCAAAAAGCCGGAAATCAACACGCCCGCGTAGCGCATCACGTAGACATTGATCCCCAATGTATCTGCCGCTTGCGGGTGTTCCCCAACCGAACGCAGACGCAAGCCGAAAGTCGTCTTGAAGATGATGAAGTAGCAGACAAGCGCCGTTGCGATCGCTGCATAGGCCGGAGCTGACGTGTTCGTGAAGAAGATCTGACCGATGACCGGGATATCCTTCAATATAGGGAAACTTGTCTTCCCGAAATTCTGCACGATGAAGGCTGTCTGACCCTTCCCTTCATAAAGCACCTTAGTCAAAAATACCGCCAGCGCTGGGGCAAGCATGTTGATGACCGTTCCGGAAACGATATGGTTCGCCCTTAAATTGATGGTGGCAACTGCATGGATGATCGAAAAGAAGATGCCGACTGCCCCCGCAACCAGCAACGCAACCCAGGGGGTCAGTTTGCCCAGATTGTCGGCGTAGTTCAGATTAAAGACTATGGCTGAGAATGCCCCCATGACCATCGTGCCTTCCAGTCCAACGTTGACGATACCGCTCCGTTCCGAAAATGTTCCGCCGAGACCAGTGAAGATCAGAGGTGCCGAATAAATCAAAGCCGAGGATACGATAATCGATAGAATCGCTAGCAAGTCCATCTCACGCCACCTCCTTTTTATTGACTTTGGACAGTTTTTTTACCAACAGTCGGATGATATAGCTCGCGCCGACGAAGAAGATGATTGACGCAATCACGATATCGACAATCTCCACCGGTACCCCGGACATAAGCGGCATACTCGTTCCACCGATTTTCAGCGTACTGAACAGAAGTGCAGCAAAGAGGATGCCGATTGGGCTACCGATGCCCAACAAGGCTACGGCCATGCCATCGAATCCGACTGCCGGCATCGCACCTTGAACGAACATGTTTTGGAAATTCCCCAAACCTTCCATTGCGCCTCCCAAACCGGCCAACCCGCCGCTGATCAACATGGCCAAAATGATGTTCTTCTTGGCGTTCATCCCTGCGTAATCGGCTGCATCAGGATTCAATCCGACTGAACGGAATTCGAACCCATATGTTGTTTTCTTCATCAGCACCCAAACCACCGCAATCATGATGAGGGCAATGAAGATGCCGGCATGCAGGGTCGAATTGCGCGTCACTTCCGATAGGAACGGCACCCTCAGACTGGCATTTTCGGTGATCCTGGCCGTGGAATCCCCGGAATCCGTCAAAACATTCCTGACGATGTGGTTGTTGATGTATAAAGCTGTATGATTCAGCATGATGGTGACAATAACTTCACTTGTATTGAAATAAGCCCGCAAGACGCCGGCGATGCCCGCCCACAAAGCTCCGGCGGCAACACCCGCCAAAATGCATAAAGGCAGCAATACGATTTTGGGCAATTCAGGCAGCATCTGGGCGACGCTGACGGATGCCAACCAGCCGAATAAGGTTTGACCCGCTACACCGATATTGAAGAAACCGGCTGTGTTGGCTACCGCAAAGCCCAATGCGACCAGAATCAACGGGGTGGCTTCGCGCAGTAATTCGCCTATATAGAACGGCGATCCGAATGCTCCCTTCAGCATTGCTGAATAACCTGCGATGGCATCGTAACCGAATGACCACATGACGATTGCGCCGATCAAAAGACCTAATATGACTGAAAGTAAAGGTACGATGACCCCCTGGATGCGAGTGGCTCCTTGTTGATTACTCATGAATGCTCGCCTCCTCTTCTTTGTTTTTTTCCAATTCTTCCCGGGCTTTTTCCAAAGAAGAGCCGGCCATCAATAGGCCCAGTTCTTGTTCGGAGGTTTCCTCCGGCTTGACGTAGGCAACGATTTCGCCTTCGAACATCACGGCGATGATGTCGGACAGATTCAAGATTTCATCCAACTCGAAGCTCATCAAAAGAATCGCTTTGTCCTTGTCCCTTTGCTCGATCAAGCGTTTATGGATAAATTCGATGGCACCCACATCCAATCCTCGGGTCGGTTGGGCTGCGATCAACAGCGAAGGATTCCGATCGACTTCCCTGGCGATGATCGCTTTTTGCTGATTCCCGCCGGATAAGGAACCCGCCGTCGATTTTTCGCTTTGGGTGCGCACATCAAACTCTCTGATCAGTTCGATGGCGTGGTTTTCGATGGCTTTATCATTCAGGAAACTGTTTTTGCTGTATGGTTCCTGGTAGTAAGTCTGCAGCGCGATATTCTCGTCCAAACGCATCGGAAGGATCAGGCCGAACTTTTGTCGGTCCTCAGGGATGTGCCCCAAGCCTGCCTCGGTGATTTTGCGCGGAGCCAAGTTCGTGATGGTTTTACCGTTCAGTTTGACGGTCCCGCTCTCAGCTTTTCTAAGGCCGGTGATGGCTTGGATCAATTCGCTCTGACCGTTCCCATCGATTCCGGCGATTCCGACGATTTCGCCGGCCCGTACCGTAAGCGTCAAATTGCGCACCGCTTCCAGTCCGCGGCTCTCCTTGACCGTCAATCCTTGGATTTCCAAAACAGCCTGTTTCGGCTCGGATGGTTTTTTGACTGTGCGGAACAGAACGGAACGTCCCACCATCATATCGGCCAGTTCCTGCTGGGATGTCTGCTTCACGTCGACAGTGCCGATGCTCTTACCCTTGCGGATAACCGTGCAGCGGTCTGCCACGGCTTTGATTTCATCCAGTTTGTGCGTAATCAGGATGATCGACTTGCCTTCTTTCGTCAATTCCTTCATGATCGACATCAATTCGTCGATTTCTTGCGGTGTCAGCACTGCCGTCGGTTCGTCAAAAATGAGGATATCCGCACCACGGTACAATGTTTTCAGGATTTCGACCCTTTGTTGCATCCCGACAGTGATGTCTTCGATTTTGGCGGACGGATTGACTGCCAAGCGATACTTATTGGACAGATCCGCAATCACGTCAGCGGCTGCCTTTTTATTCAAGACACCGAGTCTGCTCGGCTCGCTGCCCAGAATGATGTTTTCGGTAACCGTGAAGTCCTTGACCAGCATAAAATGTTGGTGCACCATTCCGATCCCCAATTTGGCGGCAACACCCGGGGAACTGATCTTGACTTCTTGCCCTTTGACCTTGATGGTTCCGCTGGTCGGCTCCAAAAGGCCCGAGAGTATATTCATCAAAGTCGACTTGCCCGCGCCATTTTCACCCAACAAAGCGTGAATTTCACCTTTTTTCAAGCTGAGAAAAATATCATCATTCGCTTTATAATTGCCGAAAGCTTTTGTTACGCCAATCATCTCAATGACATAATTTTCTTCTGTCATGCTGATTCCACCCCTTACTAAAATTGAATGCATGCATTCCCTCATGCAGCAGTGAGACACGCTTATAAAATATAATACCGTAAAACACTATTTCACACCTATTATAAAGTATTTCCAAAATCCTATCCACTTTTGTTTGTCACGGAAACCAAACATTTGTTTGTTCCTTTTGTGCGGAACAATCTTTAGTTGGGGACGATGCGCAGAAAAAAAGAGAAGCAACTCAATATCCTAACCGGAATCAAGCTGCTTCTTTAAAGATTTTTAAAAGTGATTAGTTTTCTGGAGACTCAGGAACAACAAGCGTCCCTTCCAAAATTTCTGTTTTCGCTTTAGCAACAGCTTCCAAAGCATCTGCGCTCAATTGGCCTTCAGTCAGCTCGACGCCTTCTTCAGCCAAACCGAATGTCAACACTTCCCCTGCCGGGAATTCGCCGTTCATCGTCAATGTGGCGATATCCTTAGCTGCAGTGCCTACACCCTTCAACGTTGAAGTCAAAGTAAGGTTTCTTTCAGTGCCGTCATCAAGCGTCAACAAGCCTTCTTCTGTTTGGTCACGGTCAACGCCGATTACCCAGATTTCTTTTGAAGGGTCAGCTTTTACGATATCCTTAGCTTCTGAGAATACACCATTTCCGGAATCTCCGGCAGCTTGATAGATGACATCGATTCCGCTTGCGTACATTGCTGCAGCTTTTGATTTTCCGCCGGCAGCGTCGCCGAACGAGCCCACATATTCAACTTTTACATCTATTTCAGGATTGACGGATTGGGCACCAGCTACGAATCCAGCTTCAAAGCGATCGATTACGACGCTCTCTTGTCCGCCGATGAAGCCTAATTGATTGGTTTTGGTTGTTTTGGCAGCAGCGACACCAGCCAAGAAAGCAGCTTCGTTGTCTTTGAATGATACTGAAACTGTGTTCTCGCCTTCGATGACATCATCGATGATGGCGAACATTGTATCCGGGTTTTGTGTTGCCACATCCTGCATCGCTGACTTCAATTTGTATCCGATACCGAACACAAGATCAAAATTACTGTTTACGGCAGTGTTCAAGTTCGTCACAAATTCCGAATCGGCATTTGATTGGATATAATCATATCCATCGATCCCTTTTTCTTTGCCGTTCTCTTCGCCCCATGCAACAAGGCCTTCCCATGCGCTTTGGTTGAATGATTTGTCATCCACGCCACCGACGTCGGTAACCATCGCGATAGTGAAGTTATCTTCCGTTCCCCCTGCTGTCCCGGAACCTGTTGCACTGCTGTCAGCCGTGTCTCCGTTGCCGCCGCAAGCTGCCAGGATTGTGCTGACACTTAAACCTAATGCCAATAAACTAACATATTTTTGTTTCTTCACCATGACCCCTCCAATAAACTTCAATTTTTTGAACTTGTAAGTACAAGCTTCTTACAAAAAATATCATATCATGTATCCCTCAAAAAATAAACGATATTGACTTGTTTTGTAATCGTTTTTTCATTTAATATCCATATATTTTTCAGAAAGCTGCGGATTAAACCTCAGAATTGAAGGGGATATCCGTATCATTTTCATATATCCCTTCGCTAATGTTCACCTTTCTCGGCTTGCTTCCGTCAGCCGGTCCAACAATCCCTCTTGCTTCCATCTCATCGATCAGCCGCGCTGCCCGATTATAGCCGATCCGGAACCTCCGCTGCAATTTGGAAATGCTCGCCGTTTCATCCGATCTGATGAATTCCACAGCTTCCCCGAAAAGATCATCTTCCGGCTCTTCGCTTGCAGCAGCCACAGATTCGGTCGGCATCATTTCCTCGACATAGTTCGCTTCCTGCTGGTTTTTGACGAAAGTGACAATGTGCTCGACTTCCTCATCGGAAATGAACGCTCCTTGCACACGGATCGGTTTGTTTTCCCCCATCGGACGGAAGAGCATATCGCCTCTTCCCAGCAGCTTCTCTGCCCCGGAGCCATCGATTATCGTTCTCGAGTCGATCGAGCTGGACACGGCAAACGCAATCCGGGAAGGGACGTTCGCTTTGATGATGCCGGTGATGACATCGACACTTGGGCGTTGTGTGGCCAAAATCATGTGGATTCCCGCGGCCCGTGCCATCTGAGCCAAGCGGGTGATCGCATCTTCCACCTCATTGCTGGCCACCATCATCAAGTCGGCCAACTCATCCACGATGACCACGATGTACGGCAGCGTAGGGTTATTTTCCCCATTCTCCAAATTGTATTCGACAATCAGATTGTTATAGCCGTCGATATTGCGCATACCGGTGCCGGCAAACAATTCATATCTTCTTTCCATTTCCGTCACAACTTTGTGGAGTGCTTGCGCCGCCTTGCGGGGATTCGTGACAACCGGCGTAAGCAAATGCGGAATGCCGTTATAGACGTTCAATTCCACCATTTTCGGATCGATCATCATCATCTTCACTTCGTTCGGTTTGGCTTTCATCAATATGCTCGTGATGATGCCGTTGATGCAAACGGACTTTCCGCTCCCGGTTGCGCCCGCAATCAGCAGATGGGGCATCTTCGTCAGATTCGCGCTTTGCACAACGCCGGAAATATCCCGGCCTAACGGAACCTCCAACAGCTTGTCTGTGTGCTTTTGGCCTTCCATAACATCCCGGAAGGATACGACGCTGACTTCACTGTTTGGTACTTCTATGCCGATGAAGGATTTGCCGGGTATCGGCGCTTCGATGCGGATATCCTTTGCCGCTAAAGCCAAAGCCAGATCATCATTGAGGTTCACGATCTTGCTGACCTTCACTCCGACAGCTGGTTGGACTTCATATTTGGTCACGGCCGGCCCGAGGTTCGCTTTCGTGACTTTGGCCTCCACACCGAAGCTTGCGAACGTCTCCTCCAGTTTTTTGACATTTTTTTCGATTGTCGCATATTCATTCGATTGATCGATCGCTTTGATTTCATTCAATAAAGTCACAGGCGGCAATTGGTAATCCCTGTTTTCCTGCTCGGCGGTGATTTCGAACTCCAGATCGCCGCTATTGTCTTCCTCGCCGCCTCCCGCCGTTGTTTTTGCAAGGCTGACCGGTTGGGCGGACGCGCTCTTTTCATTGTCCGCATGTTTGTGTTCGGCTGCTTTTTCAAGTTGCTGCTGGAAACTGTCGATTTTCAGCTGAACGGGTTCGCGCTCTTTCTCGGCGAGTGTTTCCTTTTCTGAAGCTTTCAAAGCTTCCGCTTCTTCCTTCATCAATTTTTTCGCTGCCGATTCGCTCTTGATCTGATTTTTGGCTTTTTCGACTAGTGAAGGTTTCTTCTCGCTCGAAATGCTGTTGGACCTGGTCGGTTTCTTCACTGCTTTCGAATCGATGATCGAGCTGGCCACTTTATCTTTCGTGAAAAGCACCGCTCGTTTACTGTTGTGCCCGAAGATCAAGGCAACTTTGCGCACGACTTCCATGACATCATGCGTCGTGAAGCCAAATATGACCGCCACCCCAAAAAATACAAGCAAGCCGATGATGACGTAAGTGCCCCATTGCGAAACCAAAAAATGGGTTCCGGAATAAAAGGCTGCCCCTATCAATCCACCGCCCATCTCTGAAGCCGTATTCGCTTGTCTGACATCGACCAAAAAGCGGGCAAGCGTAACGGAAACGACCGATGCCCCCTCCATTACGACTGTCTCAAAAGCCTGCGAATGGAGATAAAGCAATGCAGCTGAATAAAGCAGGATGCCACTGATCAGCCAGTTCTTTCTTATTTTTGGTTCTTTCCCTCTCAAAATCAGGTACAGACCATAGGCACCGAACAGCGCCAAGCTGATCGGATAGGTTTCACCGACAAAAAAACGGAAAAAATTCGCCAGCGCTATACCGGCAAAACCGAGTTGCCCGATTCCTAAGGCTGCACTGAAAAGAAACAGCACGCCGATGAGCTCGTAAGATATCTTCTGCCCGGTCGCCTTCTTTTTCTTTCTTGTTGTCGTCGTTCGTTTCGCCAAACTTGCCAACTCCTTTTTATCATTTACTCAAAACCACTGCCCGTCTGCATAAAACAGCGGTCCATAGATTGTTCGTTTGATTACCCGTATCGGTTCATTATACTACAAAACGAACCCTTTACGAGGCTATTTTTTAATCAATCCGCGCGGACAAAAAGCTTCTGTTTCCCGTCAATGCAGGCAACAGAAGCTTTTTGGAATTTGATCCGTCATTCTTGAAGAAGTTTTTTCCTGTCCTGCAAAAGCATCAGTCCATGATATAATTGCACATCGTCATCGCAATTCTCACAAAACCGGATTTCTCTGTCTGACCAGTAGGCAGTCAGGTAGGTTTCCTTTGTTTTTTGGAATGGGTAGACTACCGATAGCTTTTCCGCTGCCCGCCCATAGGCAGCGACTGCCTCCTGGAAATCGGCATAATCTGTCGATTCCACAATGAAATCCATCCAATCTTCAAAAAACCACCAAGGTTCATATTCTCCCTCGGTCCGTATCACCTGGTACATGCTATCACCGTTGCCATAAATCTAACTAAATCTAGTTTATGTTTGCTTCCCTGTTCTTCGTGCCCGATTTGGTCCTGACGGACTACTTTCGTTTGTTGTAGCACTCCGAGGGCGTAAATTCCGATGCAACGAATCGTACATATCCGAGCTACCGTTAGACTGCTTGGTAATCCCTCAGATTGTAGCTTGCGTTCAGATCCCTATCGCAATGGTGGCCGCACGTGCAGTGATAGACTCGGTCACTGCGTTTCAGGTCCTGTTTGAGCGTTCCGCAGTTGTTGCACAACTTGGAACTCGGGAACCACTGGTCCGCTTCTACAAATTCAATGCCATGCAGTTCGCATTTGTAATGCAGACATTGCTTGAAGAAAGAGAGTTTCTGATTTGCGACCGCCTTAGCCAAATGCTTGTTCTTCATCATGCCGCGGATGTTCAGCGTTTCCATCACAATGCGGGAGGGTTTGGATTTCACGATCTCCGCCGTTGCTTGATGGACATGATTGGTTCGGATGTTGGCTAAGCGTCTGTGCTGCCTTCGGATTTCACCTTCTAGTTTTAGGAGATGTTTAGATTTAGGCGTTCCCTTCTTGTATTTTCTGCTTGCACGCCGCTGCAATCTCTTGAGGCGTTTCTCCGCTTTCCTCACGGAGGCTGTTTTGTTGATGCTTTCATAGAACACACCATCGGAGGTGACAGCCAACTCCTTGATGCCGACATCCACGCCGACGGTCCTGCCGTCCAACGCGGCTTTTTCCGTCTCCACCTCAATTCCCACGGTCAAATACCAATATTTGCCGTCGAACTTGATGCGCGGGTTATAGTATTTGCAGCCCACGGGCAACGGTTCGTTGGTTTTCACCCAACCGATTTTCTCCAAAAGGACGCGGTTGCCTTTCACTTTCAGCTTGACGCAGTCATTGTAGAAACTCGGGGTGGAGCCGCGTTTGGTCTTGAATCGGGGATGCCGGGCTTGCCCATTGAAGAAGGCTTTGTAGGCTCTGCAGGCATCCTTGACCGCTTGTTTGACGACATTGTTGGAAACGTCGTTCAGCCAGGCATATTTCTTGCGCTTTTTCATCTTGGTGATGTGCTTCCGCAGTTCATTGTCACTGATGAATGCCCCACCGAAGCGATGGTTCATTTCCTGCATCCGGATTGTGTAGTTGTAGGCCCAGCGGGCAACGCCGGCTGCTTGGTAGAGTTTGGAAGTTTCGTCGGTCAGAATCAATCGGACCTTCTTAGTCAGCATCATCTCGCATCATCCCTTTCTATACGCAAAGTATAGAGGAAATGGAATCGAAAATAAAAGATTTGCATACATTTGAGAAGATTTTTATTCACTGTTTAAAGCCTTCTTTGTTGCAAAAAGTATAGCACAGCCCGGAAAATTATTCCCGCGCAAGGTATCGGGATTGAAACTTCTTGACGAAGACTGTAAACTGAAATTAAAAGCTGCAACGTATGCGCATCCTAGAATCTGGAGGGAATTTATTATGAAAAAAATCAAGATGACAGTGAACGGCCGGGTACAGGGCGTGGGGTTCCGTTATATGACAAAAATGGTGGCGGATCAGATCGGCATTTCCGGCATCGTCAGGAACGAGGATGACGGAAGTGTCTATATAGAGGCTGTCGGGCCGACCGATAAAATCGATGCTTTCATCGCGGCGGTCAAACGCAGTCCCTCCCCAAGCGGCAAAGTTGATGCCTGTACGCTCGAAGAGGACGCCAGCATTGAAAATTACATAAGTTTTCGCGTAACCAATTGAATATATTTTCCCCTTCAGGTATAGTAGTAATGTTATCGAAAAATTGTAAAGGAACGTGAATGATGAAACTCAAAAAGAAGTTATTGCTTTCCGCGGAAATGCTGTCCCTGTTAGTGGTTCTTACAGGTTGCATGCAATATGATGAGAATAAAAACCCGACTGGCTTTATATATGATTATCTGGTGGTGCCTACAGGCAATTTGATCGTTATGCTGGCGGAACTGCTCAACGGCAATTATGGTTTGGCCATCATCGCCATCACAATCATTGTCCGTTTGGCCATCATGCCCTTGAATTTTACCCAAATCAAAAAAACGATGGTACAGCAGGAAAAAATGAAGTATATCAAACCAGAATTGGAGGACATCCAATTCCGTCAAAAAAATGCAGCGACACCTGAGGAAAAAGCGGCAGTTTCACAAGAAATGATGGCATTGTACAAAGAAAACAACATCAGCATGACAGGCGGCGTCGGTTGCTTACCGATTCTGATCCAGATGCCGATTTTCACTGCTATGTACCAGGCCGTCAATTTGACGCCGGAAATTTCCGCAAGCACATTCCTTGGCATCAACCTAGGTGTCAGCAGTCCGCTGTTGGCAATCTTGGCTGGTTTAGCCTATGTGATCCAGGGCTACGTTTCCACTATCGGCATGCCGCAGGAAACCAAATCACAGATGAAATCGATGATGCTGATGAACCCGATCATGATCCTGATGTTCTCTTGGTCCTCACCAGCGGGGTTGGCCCTTTACTGGCTGGCTGGCGGTATTTTCGCCGCAGCCCAGACTGCACTTCAAAACCACATGATCAAACCTAAAATCCAAAAACAAGTTGAAGAAGAGATGAAGGATCGCCCGATCAAGAAGAACGTGAAAATGGCTAAGCCAGCTTCCTCCCCTTCAGCACCGACCCAAGCGGCAAAAGCCTTGTCCGCCGATAATCAAAAAACAGAAAGCAAGAAAGGCCGCAACGCAGGCAAACAACCAAGACCTTAATTGCAACTACAGAAAAAGCAGGAAGCGAACTCATGTGTGAGCCGCTTCCTGCTTTTTTTGTAGTTCATTTTTTTTGCTTATAAGGAGTATTTCCCTGACAAGAACCTATAGCTCCTCATCCGGTGTATAATTCTTCAAAATCGGCAACTGGATGCGGAAAACAGATCCGTGCCCCAATACGCTTTCGACGGTGATGTCGCCTTTATAACCTTCCAATAATTCTTTCGCGATCGACAGACCCAAACCGTTCCCGCCTTTGTTCCGCGATCTGGCTTTATCGACGCGGTAAAAACGCGAAAAGATCTTCTGCTGATCTTCCTGGGACATCCCCTCGCCAAAATCTTGGATGGCAATCTGGACGTAGGACATGGATTCGGAAATCGAAAGATGGATTTCATGCCGATCAGTCGAATATTTAACAGCGTTGTCCATCAATATCACGAGTATTTGTTCAAAATGGTTGCGATAGATGTTCACATAAATTTCGCGATTCAAATCATCATCCAGATTGAACACGAAGTCCGGATACAGCATCTTAAAATTATGGAACGTGTGCAGCACGACATTCCGGATCGGCGTCACTTCATTTTTATAATGCATTTCGACTTGTTCCGCACGGGAGAGATCCAGCATCTCCTGAACCAACGTCTTCATCCGCTGGATTTCGGTCAAGGAAGCGGCAAGGGATTCATCCAGGATTTGCGGATCTTCCTTGCCCCAACGGTTCAGCAATTTCAGATGGCCCTCAACAATGGCCGTTGGCGTCCGAAGTTCATGCGAGACATCCTCAACAAACTGCTTTTGCTGGGTGACGTACAGCGCCATCTTATCCAAGAGGCCGTTGATATGGACAGAAAGGTCGGTGAATTCGTCTTTGTTTTTCGATATTTTGATGCGGGTCTCCGACAATGTATCCTCTTCGATCGCATCCATCGTATCGACCATCTGTTTGATGGGCCTGAAGAAGTAAAAGGCGATACCGTATCCGGCAGCCGTGGATAAAACAAGCACGATTGCCGTCACTGACCAGAAATACCGTGTCATCTGTGAGACGACTTTGTGATAATCATTCAATCGGAAAACAATCTGCACATACCCTAACAGGAAGGAGTCCTCCTCGCTGAGGATCGGGCCGCCTGCGACAAATGCTTCAAGATCGTTCAGTTTTGTCTCGCGCACATAAGTATCGGGATTTTTGATGAATGTCGTATAGCTCTTCTGGGTTTCATAGAGCAGCTGTCCATCTGTATCGAATACGCGTATGTTCGCCCCTCTGCTCTTGAGATCCTCCAAAAACGGATAGTTGCCGACAGACTGGAGGCCTTTCGTCACAGTGGAAACAGAAATTTTTTCGAACATGCTTTCCACGCTGTTGACTGAAAGCTTCGTGTCGATTTCAGACAAGGCGGATTGGACCGAATAGAGCAAGTTTTCGGCTTCATCTTTTTGCTGATCGTATTGATAGCTTTTGTAGGCATTCAGCATCAGCAATGCGGACATAAAATACAGCATGAAGAAAGCTATACTTAAAAGAAAACCCCATTTCCACCGAATGGACTTGGGATTTCCTCTTTTTTTGGTTGGCATATAATTGATTCTGCGCATAGTATTATGAGCGCATGACGTATCCGGTGCCACGAACCGTTTGGATATAACTTTCTTGGCCGGCTACATCGATTTTATTGCGCAGATACCGGATATATACATCCACTACGTTTGTTTCCACTTCTGTCTTGTATCCCCATACTTTATTCAGCAATACATCCCTTGACAGGACGACGTTGATGTTTTCCATCAGGATCAACAATAATTCGTATTCGCGTTTGGTCAGTTCGATGTGCTCGTCGCCACGTCGCACGACACGATTTTCCTTTTCGATCGTCAAATCACGATAGGTGACGGTCGTCTGTTTCACCTTGCGTTGCTCTTCTTCGATGTCGATGCGGCGCAGCAAAGCACGCACCCTGGCCAAAAGTTCTTCGATGGCAAATGGCTTCACGATGTAATCATCCGCTCCGTGGTCCAATCCCGACACACGGTCGATGACGGAGTCGCGGGCGGTCATGATGATGATCGGCGTATCTTTGACGGGACGCAGGCGACGACAAACTTCGATGCCGTTCAATTCCGGCAACATCAGATCCAACAGGATGACATCCCAGTCCTGGTTCATGGCTGCTTCCAGACCGGCTCTGCCGTTGTAGCAAATTTCCGTTTCGTAGCCTTCGTGTTTTAACTCAAGCTCGATGAAACGCGCCAGATTTTTTTCATCTTCGATAATCAATATTCTTTGTTTGTCTCTATTTTCCATAGAATTCTCCCCTAATGTCTCATTTGAATAATAACAACATGCCATTACAATTTCATTTTATTTTAACACACTGTCGGGAATTTTTCCTGATTAAATGATCCTGATAGTAAAATGTCATCCGAAGCACAGCTTCGGATGACGTAAGTGTTGGCCAGAATGGCGTTTTATCCCTTTAGTCTTGCGGAACTTCCACTTCTTTATCCCACTCGAAGTGATAAGAACCAGCCTTATCGGTGCGTTCATACGTATGTGCTCCAAAGTAGTCGCGTTGCGCCTGGATGATGTTCGCAGGCAAGACAGCTGAACGGTAAGAATCGAAATAAGCTACCGCAGATGAGAATGTCGGTACCGGAACGCCTGCAACCACAGCCGTAGCAACCACTTCACGTACAGCTCCTTGGTATTGTTTCGTGATGTCCACGAAGTAGTCATCCAACAACAAATTCTGCAATTCAGGATTCTTTTCGTAAGCATCCGTGATGTTCTGCAGGAATTGCGCACGGATGATGCAGCCGGCACGCCAAATTTTAGCGATTTCGCCATAATTCAGATCCCAATCATTTTCTTCGCTGGCAACGCGCATTTGAGCGAATCCTTGCGCATAGCTCATGATTTTGCTGAAGTACAGCGCCTTGCGGATGCTTTCAACAAATGCAGCTTTATCCAGACCCTCTGTAGCAGTAACAGCCGGCGCAGTCAGAATTTCGCTGGCAGCGACACGTTCTGTCTTCAAAGCGGAGATGTAACGAGCAAAAACGGATTCAGTGATCAACGGCAACGGCACACCCAAGTCCAAGGCACTTTGTGAAGTCCATTTGCCAGTGCCTTTATTGCCGGCGCGATCCAGGATGATCTCAACCATTGGTTTGCCTGTTTCAGGGTCGTATTTAGTCAAGATGTCAGCAGTGATGTCGATCAAAAAGCTGTCCAACTCGCCTTTGTTCCATTCGATGAAGACTGCAGCAATTTCTTCCACTGACATGCCAAGGTACTTGTACATGATGTCATAGGCTTCTGCGATCAATTGCATATCCCCGTACTCGATTCCGTTGTGGACCATCTTAACGTAATGTCCAGCGCCATCTTTGCCGATGTAGGCTACACAAGGTTCGCCATCCGGAGCTTTAGCGGAAATCTGTTCCAAAATCGGTGCAACCAAATCGTATGCATCGCGTTGTCCGCCAGGCATGATTGAAGGGCCTTTCAATGCGCCTTCTTCCCCACCGGAAACGCCAGTTCCGATGAAATTGATGCCTGAGTTTTCCAATTCTTTGCTGCGGCGGATCGTATCTTTGTAGAAAGTATTCCCTCCGTCGATCAGGATATCGCCTTTATCCAAGTGAGGCAGCAACGATTGGATCGTTTTGTCGGTTGCCTCCCCAGCTTTTACCATCATCATGATTCTTCTTGGTTTTTCCAAAGACTCAACAAATTCTTCGATAGTATAAGTAGGAACCAGTTTTTTCTCTGGGTTTTCCGCGATCACTTGCTCAGTTTTTGAACCTGAACGGTTGAATACGGATACGGAATAACCTCTGCTTTCAATGTTCAATGCTAGATTTTTGCCCATTACGGCCATCCCGACAACGCCAATTTGCTGTTTTGACATAAATAAATTCTCCCTTCATGATAAACACATCATTCTATAATCTTAATCCTAACAAAAATTCGACTAAATGGAAAGCATACAATTGAAAATAATGGCTTTCTTTTCTTTCCCCTGATTCTCCAACATTTACTTTTATAATTTATTGTTGTAAACTATGCCATGTAAAAAACAAAAGGTGGGAATAATGTTGACAAAGAAAACTGGTGCTACCTCTTCAAAATTCAATAAATTCAGCAAATTCATCATTTGGATCATGTTGCTGGCCATGGTCGGCGGATCGGTCCTTTCCGTCTTGTACTCTTTGTTCATAAATATGTAAGAAGCAACACTCAAAAAGGTTCCCGGAATCCATAAGCTGATTCCGGGAACCTTTTTTATTTACTTAGATGCTCTTTTTGACTTTCCCGTCCCAGCCGGCATAGCCGCCCTTCAGGATGAAAATATTTTTGTAGCCATTCTTTTTCAGTATTGCTGCGCAGCGTCCGCTCAACATGGAATTTTGATCATACAGATAAATCGGCTGATCTTTGCGGATTTCTTGATAGCGTTGCTTGAAAGCTGAATAAGCGATATTTCTCGCTCCCAAAATGTGCCCTGCATCGAACTCCGTTTTTTCGCGGACATCGATCAATTGCGCTTTCCGCAGATCTTTTTTGAATTCCTCTGCAGTCAGCATTGTAGCCGCATTCTTTCTTTGGAAATAAAAATAAGCTTGATAAATGGCATATCCGATGATGAATATCCATAATGCGATATTAAAAATATCAATTCCTGTTAAATTCAAAATAAATCCATCCTTTCGATACTCTTGCTCTCATATTTTACACTTGTGCAAAGCGTATTGCTACAGTTTTAAAGACTTTTTTTCTATTCCGACAATTGTATCCAGCCCTTGCGTTCCACATCGTACAGATACTCATAACGATTCCCGTAGAGCACGTAGGTCCCTTCCGGCGAAACGGAAATCGGATCCATTCGCTCGACTTCAGTCAGCACCTCCGAAGCGTTTTCGGAAAAAGCGATTTTCGCGAGTCCATAGGTGATGCCGGCAATGCCCTCCGGCTCCTTTTTCGGAAGCACAGCAAACGTTTCGTCCGAATCATTGCCTTTTTTGAATTCAGGAATGACAAGTCCGCTTCCATCGGTGATGCGCGGCAAGACAATATAGCCTTGGGTAATCAGAAGCGGATAGTAGGAAACGACAAGCAACTCTTCCTCATTGAAATCCGAAGGGGTCACCACCCATACTGATTCGCCTTCCAGTCCGTAAGCAAGGATTTCCCGATCGATGACAGTATCTTTTCCGGGAAAACGAATGTCACTCAACACCAACGCAGAAACGCCATCAGTCGCGATTTCCCGGTGGAGGTACATATTTTCCGAATACCAAACCGGCATTTCCTCCGTGATCGACATTTCCGTCCACGCTTCATTCGAAGACAGATCCCAAAGGTAATTTACCAGGCTGCCCGCTGTTTTTTGGGAGGAAAGGAACAACTTCCCTTCGTTTGTCGGATTCCAGGAAACGCTCGTCAAAAGCCCAGCGGAAAAATGAATATCGGCAAGTAAGTTCCCTGACCTGTCGATCATCATAACGTTGTTTCCCTGTTGACTTGCGACTTGGACCAAAATCCGCCGGCCATTTGCGGAAACCGCAGCAAAAACAAGCCGATCTGAAAAAGTCCGGATCGGCCGTTCTTCACCTGTGAGCAGGTCATGGCTGTACAGGCCGTATTCTCCATTTGACTCCAATGCGACAAGAATAGTCTGATCGTCCAACCATCCTACAGTGTAAAGGAAATCATCCTTAGGGATTGATGGGATGTTGGTGCTGGAAGAAAGGCTCTGCTCATTTACCCCTGATTGATCAGGATACGACAATCGCTGTGTACAGGCCGTCAGAATAAGAACACTTGAGAGCGAGAGAATGATCGACGTTAGTTCCCTTTTTCTCATGCCATCCTCCATCCTCCCGCATTTTCTTTTTTGAAAATGTTCAGGGCCCCATTTGCAGGGGATGATTTATTTGCTGATTTCCGTCAGCGCAAGGTAACATGCCCCAACTATTCCGGCGTCATTTCCGAGCGCGGCTAATTTGATATGCGTAGTCTTCTTGACGTTCGGGAATGAAAATTCAGCAAAGTAGGTCCTTACTTGCTCCAAAAGGAATTCCCCGGCTGCGGAGACACCGCCACCGATGACGATATACGCTGGATTCAAAAGATTTCCGATATGGCTGCAGGCCAAACCCAAATAATAGGCAGCGCGATCGACAACAAGGACTGCCAACTCGTCCCCTTCTTTCGCCAAATCAAAAACCATTTTGGAATTGATTTCCTGGCCATCGTCGATGATGACTTTGAGCTGCGAATTGCCGGCATATTCTTCCGCATGTTTGCGGGCCAATTTGACGACGCCTGTTGCGCTCGCCACTGTCTCCAAACAACCTTTCCCCCCGCAAGTACAGTCGAATCCGCCCGGTTCGACTGTCATATGGCCGATTTCGCCGCCTGAACCTGCAGTACCGTGGATAAGATTCCCTTCCGCAATGATTCCGCCGCCGACACCTGTGCCAAGCGTCACAAATACAACGTCGCGGTCATCCGCACCGGCACCTCGCCATTTTTCTCCGAGTGCGGCAACGTTTGCATCATTATCGATAAAAATAGGGATGCCGATTTCCCGCTCGATTTCTTCACGCACAGGCTGCGGTGTTTTCCAGTTCAGGTTGAAGGCTCCCTCGACAGTACCTGCTTCACGGTCCACCGCTCCCGGAGACCCCATGCCGATGCCCTGAAAATCATCCGCAGTCATTTGGTAGAGATCCAGATGGTGTTTGATTGAAGCAATGATATCAGGCACGATGTGAGCCCCTTCATCGTTGATGTTCGTGGGGATGCTCCATTTTTGCTGGATTTCGCCCTCTGCTGTTAAGATAGCCAATTTCACTGAAGTGCCGCCTAAATCAATACCGATAAATTTTTTATACACGTCGTTTCCTCCAATAGTTCAATTTATGTCTAGTATAACGCAAAACCTGTCCTCATTAAACCCGTATAAGCAAAGAATATAGCGCTCACAAAATAAATGACCAGAAAAAGAAGCCTTTGAACATTTTTGCTCTTGGCTGTGCGCGGCATCGCGATGAACACGGCCGCAAGCGCTCCGCCAAGCGCCCCGCCAAGATGCCCGAAATTATCGACTGCTGAGGAAAAAAAGCCGAAGAAGAAATTCAGGAAAATCAGCATCGTAAAATTGCGGGCCATCAGCTGGATCCCAGCGTTGTAAGGAAACTGGCGCCCCAGAACGATGGCCGCGGCAAACAACCCGAAAAGGGAGGTGCTTGCACCAGCGGAAATCGAATCATTGAAGGCAAAGCTCATGAGGTTCCCCATCAATCCGCTAAGGAGATAGATGAGCGCGAACCGCAAAGAGCCGTAGAGGCTTTCCATCTGGGTGCCCAAGTAATAAAGCGTGATGCTGTTGACCAGGATGTGCGTGAAACCTATGTGGATGAACATAGGCGCTATCAAACGCCACCATTCCCCCTGCGCGATGGCCGGATTGAATTTGGCGCCGAAAAGGATAAGCGTCAGTACATTGGTGCTCCCGCCGTTCAGGGTCATCAGCAGAAAAATGACGATCTGAATGGCCAAGAACAAGTGTGTTACAGAGAATTGATCCGGTAAATAGGATCTTTTGGTGTTATATGACCGCATCATGACACTTCCTTCCATTATTATCCTATTTTATACTAGAATACTGCCGTCAACAACTTTTGGACCGGCACATCAAAAGCTTCGATTTTCCAATCCGGATCCTTGAACAATTGAAAGGGGAACAGCAGCGACAGGGTCCGGCCATTGTACGAGGCCAGATAGCGATCATAGTAGCCGCCGCCGAACCCGATGCGATAACCCGTTTCCGAAAACGCCAATCCAGGAACAAGCAGCAGGTCGATTTCTTCAGGGGGAACCGGGTTGCTCCTGTCGACAGGTTCCATGATGCCGAATTTGCTCCTCGCCATGGCGGTATCCGGCAAGTATTCATGAAAAGTCATCACACGGTCCTTGCCGGAATAAGGAACGACCATCCGCTTGCCTTCCTCTAGCCCTGTTTGGATGATTTTGTGCGTATCGATTTCCGGAAAATTGGACCATGTGACGCCTATCGTCTTTGAAGCACGCCACTCGTCGCTGTTGCAGACTGCTGTCGTCAGCTCTTGCTCCATCCGGATCCGATCTTGGGACGGCAAATCCCTCAATTTCCCAAGCAGTTCTTTTCTTATCCGTTCTTTCATCAGATTACCTCCTCTAGCCGTCTGTTGCATACCCTTTCTGCTGCATAAAACATCCATCCGGACAAAATAAAAAAACAACAGGATATCCTGTTGTCGTTTTAATTATTTTGTTTCACGATGCAAAGTCACGCGTCTTTCACGTGGACAATATTTTTTCACTTCAAGACGGTCCGGGTTGTTACGTTTGTTTTTCTTTGTTAAGTAATTACGTTCTTTACACTCCGTACATTCCAATGTAATATTTAACCGCATATTCTTCCCTCCAAACATAAAAAAATTGAAGATCGAATCATCTTCTGCGTTTCTCATTGTATCACTTATGAAAAAAATATGCCACTATTTTTTGAACAACTTCTGCGCAAGTCCACTTTTTTTGAGCATTAAGCCAATTAAATTGCAGATAAGGTTGCAGAAACAAGCGAATTTCATTAGAATGTTATCAGGCGTCAAAAAGAAGAATTGAGGTGACAAAGATGGAACAATGGACCATCGTGATTGTCTTACTGACAATCGCAATCATATTGCTGTTTGCATCATTTTTCGTCAAAGATAATGATCGCAAATTCGCTGATGAGATGAGTGAATACACATTACAATTAACGGAAGAAATCCATGAATTGAAGCAACGACTCATCGCTGTAGAAGAGGAATTGGGTAAGGAAATTCCCGTTTCCGAAGACTCGCAGACCGTCAAAAAAGTACACAATCTGACAAAACAGCACATCATCACTTTGTATACAAGCGGAAGAACGTTTGATGAGATTGCAGAGCAACTGTCCGTCCCTATCACCACCGTGCAACTCGTTGTCGATAACTACATAGAGCAATCAATCGTATAGAGGAGAAAATAAAGTGAACAAACAAAAGCTTCGTTTTTTATCCATCGGTTTTTTGTTGTCTGCCGTGCTGTTGGCCGGCTTCCAGCTCTTCTATCCGGAAGCATTCCCTGGCAGCACCTTCAACGGAGAAGCAAATACCGATTCAACGGATTATCAAGAGAAATATGAAAGTACTTTGGCGGAATTGGAATTGCAGACACAACTGAATGAGGCATCACAAAGCAGCGTGCCTGCCGACGGAGCAGCCGTAGCCTCCAGTGAGCCCGCTGAAGCAGCGAGCGTAACCGAAAGTTCAGCTGTCCCTGTCGCGAACGCACCCGTCACTTTTGTCATTGCTTCCGGACAACCGATGTCGGTCGTCATAGACAATCTTGTCAGTGCGGGACTCATTACGGATCGGGCTGTCTTTGAACAGTATATGAATGACCGGAATCTTGTCACGAAAATCAATGTCGGAGAGTATCAGTTGTCCCAGGATATGGGCTATGAAGTCATCGCCGACATCATCACGTTGGAATAATAACCCGCTCTACAAAAACAGAAGGTGCCGGAACAAGGATGTTGCAATCCTTGTTCCGGCACCTTCTTTGTATCCATTTGAAAGGCGTCAGGCGATGGTTCTTCCGAGCTGACCGCTTATTCCGCTGGCGTTGCGTAATCCCCTGTCTTGAAATAAGCATCAAACACTTTCTTGGCTATCGGAGTGGCCCGGCCCGTTTCCGACCTGAGATAAGGGACCACGACGGTTATAGTGATTTCCGGATTGTCGAATGGCGCATAACCGACAAAGGTGGAGTTAAAGACACTTTCATTCTTCAGACTCTCATTGTTCCCGTCGTAGAAGGCCTCAGCCGTACCTGTCTTGGCGGCGACATTGTTCGGATCTTTCCCGAATGTCGAATACGCCGTTCCGTCCGTGCTGTGGGTCACTTGGTAAAAGCCTTGCTGGACACGCTCCATCGCTTCCGCGTCGACGTCGACCTGGTTCATCACTTTTGTCTCCAAAGTCGTTTCCAGCGCCCCCAACGATCCGTTCGCATCCGTGCTGCGGATTTCCGAAACCAATTGCGGAGCGTAGCGGGTTCCGCCATTGGCGATGGTATTGATGTATTGCGACAATTGCAGGGTCGTGTACAGATCGTACTGTCCGAATGATTGGTCGACTACGTTAACTGCCGCTTGGCTGAATCCGGTCAGTCCGTTGCCTTCGTTCGGCAAGTCGATCCCCGTCTTCACACCCAAGCCGAACTGGGCAAAGTAGCTGCGCAGCTCGTCGATCAGATCTGGAGAAATATTCAAGGTTCCTCCCGATTCATAGCTGGATTGTCCCCCCATCAGCATCGCCAATTTGATCATGTAAATATTCGATGAGCGGGCTAACGCCTCGATGTCGTTGATGGCCACTTGGTTGCCGACGTACGGGTTGAAAACTGATTTTTTCAGTTTTGAACCTTGGAATTGCAAAGGTTCATCGACGAGGACATTGTTGTCCGTGCTGATGACGCCGCTCATGTATCCGGTCAGCACCATCGCGCCCTTCACAGCCGAACCCATGCCGTAGCTGGAATTGATGACGCCCAGTGCATCATCCACAATTTCGTTGGCTGTCGAGCGTTGCTTCCCGGTCATGCCCAGTATTTCTCCTGTATTCGGATCCGAAGCCACTATGTAGATCCGGTCGTTATAGGAATCGACGTTGCTGTTCAGGAAATCCGTGGCAATCTGTTCGATTTCCTTTTGAAAATCGATATCGATGGTCAAGACCAAGTTATCCCCGGCTTTTCCTTCATAGGATTCTTCCCGCGTCACAACCTCGCCTGATTGATCCGTGATCGTTTCCCATTGTGATTTCGTGCCCGAGAGCACCGACTCGTATTCTTGCTCCAAGTAGGAATTCCCGACGCGGTCGTTCCTGGCGTAGCCTTTGGCCAAATAAGTGGCGACTTTGTCGCTCGGCAAACCGATCTTTTCGCTGGTCACCCCACCCAAAATGCTCTTCAACAAGTCGGACTCCGGATAGATTCTGACCCAATCAGTCGCGACATCCACGCCGGACAAACCGGACAGATTTTCGCTCACTCGTGCCAATTCTTCATCCGAAACGTCTTTATTTTTTATGCTCGTGGTCGACAAAGCATACGCGCTGTTCATCCGCTTGAAAATAGCGGCAATCTCTTTTTCTTCATCTGAATAGGCGATATCTGCCGCCGTTACTTTTTCGAGCTCCACTTTATACAATTCGGAACCCGGCAACAGCTTTTCATCGTCCGAAAGGCGTTCCAACATGACTTCGTTGTTCACGGCCATCCAGTAATCCTTCAGGTCTCGCTCTGTCAGTTCTTCAATGCTGACGTTCATCAAACCTGCCAATGAAGAGGCGACCTTCGCCATTTCCTTGGCCGTCGTATTGGCTCCTCTGGTATAAGTTATGGAATGCTGCGGCTCGTTGCCTACAAGTATGTTGCCGTCTCTGTCATATATCAAACCGCGCGGCACTGATTCCGTCACAAGTGTCGTTTCGGTGCGTTTCACGATGGCTTCGAATTCATCTCCGCGAACGATCTGCAGGTATCCCAGGCGGAATATCACCGCGGAAAACAGCGAGAACACAATAAAAAAGAGCAGGTTCAAGCGAAACGGGATATGCGATTTTCTCTTTCTTTTGCTTTGGGTATTATCTTCCAATTTTGCACCTTCCTAAAACCATAGTTCAACAACTTATTATAGCAAAAAAAGAATGCATTACAAACGAAGCAATAAATTTTTAACATGTGCCAATTCCGGATATGCCGATACATGCCCAGATTCTTCATAAAACCAATGGGATATGCTAAAATAGCAGAAGCGCTTGTGACTTTTCCGCTTCAACTATCACGGGCGTTCCCTCACGGTCAGCCGACTCTGCAGGACGCCACAAAATTTTCGATTCATAAGGAGGAATGCGCAGCATGCTGAAGCGTTTCACAACTCTATCCCCGCAGAAAAATATGCTTTTCCTTTCATCCTTACTGCCTTTATTTGTGCTGGCTGTCATTTATGCAACCATGGGCGTTTATCCTTTCGGCAACAGCACATTGCTGACTGTGGATCTAGGCCAGCAATATGTGGATTTTTTCAGCTATTACCGCACAACCTTGTTATCCGATCCTTCCGCCATTTTCTTTTCATTCACTAAGTCATTCGGTGGAGAGATGTTGGGGTTGTGGGCTTATTATCTGATGAGTCCGTTCAACCTCATTTTTCTGCTGTTTCCGCAGTCCCAATTGCCTTTGGCGGTGACCCTCTTGATCCTGATGAAGGTTTCGGCTTCAGGTTTGACTTTTGCTCATCTGCTGATTTCCCGTTTCGAGGGCAAAGGCTTGTTGGTTCCGTCCTTCGCATTGAGTTATGCCTTGATGGGTTACGTCATCGTCAACCAATTGAATGTCATGTGGCTGGATGGGCTCGTCTTCCTGCCCCTGATCATTCTGGGTCTGGAAAAACTGCTGTCGGGTGAGAGCGGCCTTTCCTACAGCTTCTTTCTCGGAGTGATGCTGATTTCCAATTATTACATCGGCTTCATGATCTGTGTTTTTTTGGTCTTCTATTACTTTTTTGCATTTTCCAGACAAGAAGTTGCCGGCCCGAAGACGCACCTAAGGCACTTTTTCACCCAATCGGCTCGTTTCATCGGCTATTCTTTGCTGGGGGCTGGCTTTGGCTCCGTTTTGCTGATCCCCACTTTTTACTCGCTTTTGGGCAGCAAAGCAAGCTATGCCAACAGCCTGATCGATTGGAGTTTCGCCTATGATCCTTTTGAAGTCGTTTCGAAGTTTTACATCGGTGCGTTCAATTTCGATCAGATGCCAAGCGGACATCCGAATCTCTTCATCGGCACTGTCGCCTTGACTGCGTACATCTATTATTTTGTTCATCCCGCCTTCTCAAAAAAAGAACGATTCACCTCGTTTGCGCTGACCGTCCTCTTTTTTTTGGCGATGAATGTCCAGTTTCTTAACAAAATCTGGCATGCCGGACAATATCCGATCTGGTACCCTTACCGTTTTTCGTTCGCTGTTTGTTTTTTTTTCCTGTTGAACGGCTTCCGGGCCTTGCGCTCCTATCGCCCGTTTCCCTTTGCGCTGGCGTGCTGTCTTTTGATCGCGAATGCAGCCACCGCCATCTACGTCCTGAAAAAGGATTTTGAATTTCTTGAGCCAGTCCAAGTATTGATAACGGCAATCATTTCTGTCCTTGTGTTGGTGTTGCTGATGTTCAGGGATAAGCCCAGAAAATGGCTGACCTACGCTTTACTTTTCGTGGTCACCGCAGAGATGACGGCGAATGCAGCCATCGACCTGTTTCGGTTGGGCTACGTCAAGCAGGACGAATTCGCCGATTATCAAACGAATCTGAATACGATGCTGGCTGATGTGCGGACACCTGCAGATACCTTCTACCGGATCGAAAAAACGTTCCAACGTTCCAAAAACGACAGTTTCCAAGCCAATTATGCAGGAATCAATCATTTCAGTTCCACTTTCGAAAAGGAAATCCCCGCCTTGTTCGGATCACTGGGCTTTCCGGACGGGAACGGCTTTATCGTATATTCAACCGGGACTTTGTTTACGGATGCACTTTTCGGCGTGAAGTATTTCATCCAGGACAAGAAGTTGCCGGAAACCTTTTATGACCTCAATGACGGCGTGTACCGGTTGAACCGCAACTCCACCCGTCCGGACCTGACCCAGTACAGTCTTTTTTCCGAAACGGACAGATCCTCCACCTACAAAAATCCCTACGCGTTGTCATTGGCATTCGGGGTTTCCGACAGTGTATTGGATCTCGATCCGATCGAGGATCAGCCCATATTGATGCAGGAACAGCTATTGGATGCCTTCAACAATCAGGAAAGCATCGAACCTTACTTCTCCTTGCGTCCGTTCGATTCCAATGTCTTCCAGAATGTCACATCCGCTGCTGAGGATGCCCAGAACACAACCTACTATCGGTCGGTTGATGGGGCAATCTCCAGGATTGAATTCCAGTTCACGCCTGCCAGCGACAATCCGTATTATCTGATTCTGGATGCGGGCATCGACGACGATAACGCAACCCTTTATGTGGATAATCTGAAGTTGGATTATTATACGACCTACCGGAACGATCAGGTCATCAACATCGCAAGCAACCAGCAGGGTGAGAACATCACCTTCACGATCGAACTGCGCGAGGACTCGATACGGGTTCAGGACCTGAAACTTTACGAACTGAATAAAGCTCTGTTCGAGGAAACCATTGCTGCGCGGCAGGCGGAAGGCATGACGATTGACTCTTTCAGCCAGACGCACATCACAGGGTCGGTCACGATTGGGGCTGAAGATGAGGTACTGCTGACGACGATTCCCTACAGCGAGGGCTGGGAAGTGACGATTGATGGCGAAACGGCCGAAACAACAACCGCTCTGAATGGCTTGCTGGCGGTTCCGATCAGCCCAGGCAAACATACAATCGCACTGACGTACCGCAGCCCTTATCTGATGACCGGGCTGTCAATCACGGGTGCATCAATCACTGGTGCGTTTTTATTGAAGAAATATCGTAAAAAGAAATGAGAAAAGCGACTGGGAATTCGCTCCCGCCGCTTTTCTCATTTTTTTAATTATTTTGGGAACCATGGGAAAAATTTATTTGTCTGTTTGGAATAAGCTGCGAAATCATCGCGGTCTGCATACTTCTTCTCAAGCAGCGGGACACCTGATACGAACAACAGCAGTAACGTCATGACGATCGGACTGATGATCATGTACAGGCTGCCCCATCCATCCAAAGCTACGATGAAAATGCCCCACCACATCGCGGCCTCTCCAAAGTAATTCGGATGGCGCGTGTACTGCCACAGACCCTCCATCATCAGCTTGCCCTTGTTGCTTGGATTGGCTTTGAACCGTTTGAGTTGCGCGTCCCCGATCGTCTCGAAGAGAAATCCGACAATCCATAACCCGATGCCCACAAAATGGAACGGCGCCAACTCCTGATTTGCCGAAGTGTTCGTAACGATGATCGGCAAAGATACGGCAAAAGCCAAAACCCCTTGCAAAATAAAGACATTCACGTAAGCTTTCAGACGCACAAAAGAGGTTCCCCATTGTTTCCGCATGTTGATGTATCGGTAATCTTCAGGTTTGTTCCAATTGCGGACCGTGATGTACAAAAAGAGACGCAAAGCCCATACTGCAACCATCGTCAACAACGCGATCGCCCGCACCCCGAGGACATCCGATGTCAGGAAGGTCACGATCGCGACCAGCAAGAAGGCCGGTCCCCAAAAACTGTCCACAATCGAATTATTGTTCAGGTATTGCGCACCTACGAACACGATCGTAAAAAAGATCCAGAGCGCCAGAGCGCTTAACAGAAAAGCATTCATCTTACGATTCCTCCTCACACATATATGAAATCGCCACAGTGCCGACCCCCGCACTCATACCGACGATTGTGGAGATGTTCATGATGTACTCAGGTTCCTTGCCAAGCAAGGTGACGCTGCGCTTACGATACGCTTCTGCTTTTTCGGGATTATTGGCATGCACGATCGCATACCTTGAAACCTTCTCCTGCGCATTCACTTGTTCCAGCAATCTGAACAGTTTCTTTTCATTGCCTTTTTCGCTGAATGCCTTCTCGGCGATCGAACCTTTGCCTTGCGCATCGATGGATACGACAGGCTTGAGATTGATCGACATAGCTGCCATCCCTGAAACTTTACTTAGACGTCCGGACCTCACCATGTATTTCAGGTTGTTGACGCTGACGAAGATATTTGTCCGGTCCCTCAAGCCTTCAATCGCTGCGACGATTTCATCGAAAGGCGTTTCTGCGGCGATCATTTCCGCAGCTTTCATGACAAGCAACCCTTCCGCCCCGGAATTCCGTTTTGAATCGATCACAGCGATTTTTTTGCCTTCGTGCAGCTTTTTGGTTACGGCATTCCGGAACACGCTGTTGGTTCCGCTCTGCTCTTTCGCGACAGTCACAATGATGACTTGATCGTAATGGGAGAGCACCGTTTCCAGATATTTCTCGACAACAATCGGATTCGGCTGCGAACTTTTCGGGTATTCGATGGCTTCTTCCAATAGGGGGTAGAAAAGTTCAGGGGTCATCGTCACCTTATCGAGATAAGAAGTGTTGTCAAAATTCAGGTTGAGCGGCAACATGTGCACTTGATAGCGGTCGAGTATTGCCTGCGGAACGTCTGCGATCGAGTCCGTAATCAGTGCAATGTCATATTTCCGGTCAAAGGCCGACTCGTTCTGCCGGATCATATCGTCCGCCTTCTGCTGCAGAATGACGCCTTTTTTGCGCAAAACCTGGAACACCTGCTCCGGCGCATTGGCATGGATATGGATCCTGGCTTTGCGGTTGTTGCCTGCCACAATCAAGGAATCCCCGTAGAGTGTCAGTTCCGCTCTTAACGCTTCCAGATCTATCGAATCCGCGGACAACAGCGCTTCGGTACAATAGCGATGGCGTATCTCGCCTTGGCTATGGATCAGTTCCTCATTGAAAGCAAGGTCTTCCGATTCATCGCCGACCTCCAGATCCAGCTTTCCGGTGCGCAAAAACGTTGCAAATCCTTGCAGAAAGTAGACAAACCCCTTCGCGCCGGAATCGACGACTTTCGAATCCTGCAGCACTTTCAAACGCGAGGTCGTCGCCTCCAAAGATTTGTTGGCCGTAATCAGTGATTTTGAAAACAATTCGGAGAAGGTGGCCGAAAGATCTTTATGGCTGTACACAGCATCCGCCCATTCACGGATGACGGTGATGATTGTTCCTTCCACCGGATTGGAAATAGCCTGATAGGCATAAGGAACCGCATTTTTGACCGTTTCCGCAAACGAAGGAATGGTTATCGTTTCCTCATCCATCAGGCTGAGAAAAATCCCGTTGATGTATTGGGCAATGATGATGCCGGAATTGCCCCTGGCACCCGTCAAAGCCGCATCAGCTATGCTGTTCATCGTTTCCTTGACGGATCCAGAGATTTTCGCCTCCAGAATGATCGCATGCATGGTTGAAGAAAGGTTGCTGCCGGTATCCCCGTCAGCGACCGGAAATACATTGATTTCATTCAGACTGTTTTTGTTTTTTATGACTTCCTGCGCGCCTGACACAAAAGAATTGTAAAGCCTCTCGCTATCCAATGTTGAAATATTCATCATCCTGCCTCCATCCGCATCTAAATCTTTTTTCGTTTTTTAGAGAAATCTTTGGGCCGCAATGTACGTGATCCCGGCTGTCGCGGCATTCAAAAATGTTCCCCAGGCCAAATCGATCAGGGTGATCGTGAGCGGCCAATCCTTTAAAGTAGCCAGATTGGTCAAGTCATACGTCGCGTACGCAATAAGTCCGAAAAAACCGCCAGCCAAAATGGCATATTGCAGACTTTCTTTCAAAAGGGCCGGATGGACCACAAAAAATACGAGGCCGCCTATGAACAAGAGATAAAAGATTATCGCCGCCACCCAGTTGACATTCGGGGCCATGAGATGCCCCAAGTACTTGCTGTAAATATTTTTCGATAACACTCCCAACCAGACAATATCCACTAAAAAGAACACAAAAAATGTCAGGAAATACAATTTGATGCTGTCCATCTTTTCTTCCTCCATTCCGTTGTTGTTTCAGCCGCCGATTCTTTCAGACAAGATGCCGTCTTTCATCACAAAGACTTTATCGCAGTAATCTATCAGGCGCTCATCATGCGTGACCATGATGGTTGCTTTTTTCTTTAATTTTGTTTCTCGGGCCAGGATTTCCACCACTTCAAATGCCTTCTGAGTGTCCAGACTGGCGGTTGGTTCATCGGCAAGGATGACTGACGGATCATGGTATAGGGCTCTCGCTATGGCGATCCTTTGCCTTTGACCACCGGAGAGGTCACTCGGAAATTTATTTTTCAAATCGAAGATTCCCAATTCCTTCAATAATTCATCCCGTTTTTGTTTGTCCACTTTACTTCGTTCCACCTTGTTCGCCAGATGCAGCTGATCCTGGACAGTCAAAAAAGGGACCAAATTAGAGGCTTGCAGAATAAACCCGATCTCTTCAAACCTTAGTTTGGCGCGTTTTTTCTCGGTTACTTCGCTGAATGGCTTCCCATTTATCAAAACCTTTCCGGAAGAAGGGGTCTGCAGCCCCCCTGTGATGGTCAAAAAAGTACTCTTTCCTGATCCGCTCGGCCCGATTACGGCTACAAATTCACCCGCCTCTATGGCTATGTTCGTTTTTTTGAGCGCATCTATCTTAAGTTCACCTTCGCCGAATGACCGGGAAACGTCTATCATTTCGATTAATTTCATTTGCTGTCTCTCCTATCCGATTGCCTTTAATGGGTCTATTTTAACAACCGCCCTGACGGAAAACACGCCGCCGATCATGGCCATGATGACCAACAGAGCAGCTATGCCGCTCAGAAAATACAAGTTCGTCTGATATGGTACAGCAGGCGGCAGGACTAGCGCTGTCGCTCCCGTCAACAGCAATCCGATGCCGACTCCGATTGCTGCCAACAGGAATGTTTGGATGACGACTGATTTGGCGATATAGCCGCTTGAAATTCCTTGCGCCTTCATGACCCCGAACATGCTGGTTTTCTGCATGGTAAGGACATAGATGAAAATGCCGATCACCACGGCCGCAATGACGACCAAAAAGCCGATCATCAAACCGAATGTCAACACCTGAGCAGTGTATCCCGGAATTTCATTGATGTAATCCGCGATCGGATATACTTCCAGATCTTCGTCCCCAGTGTCCACCCCTTTGATCGTATCATCGCTTCCCCGCACTACTATAGCACTGATGCGCCCCTCCTCGGACTCGTCGATCTGTTCAAAACGCACATCCTGATAAGAGGAGACAGTCGTATACAAAACCGGTGCGACACTGAATTTGGCATCTTCAGTGAATCCGACTACTTCAACTTCCTTGTCCGATCCTGCCAACTGAAGAACGTCCCCAATGACTATGCCCTCCTCTTCCTTCAGACTGATGTCTGCAACGACTTCATCATCATTTTGGAAAGCTTTTCCTTCGATTACTTCAGGCATCAGAAATTGATCCGATTCGATACCGAAAAAAGTTGTATTTATCTTTGCATCATCGCCAGACGTCCCTTTTTTCCTGATGACATTCGGGGCTATTCCGATTACAGCCGCTTCGTCAGCATCCACCTCATTGATGGCCCCTTTTGGCATCATGGACATATTGATGTTCGTATTTGACTCGTCCGTCAGAATGATGCCATCCGCATCCCATTTATCTACACTGGTCCGATTGTCCTGGGCCAATCCATAGGCAAGGCCAACCAAAAAGAACACTAAGTAGGACACCAGCACCATGACACCGATGATCAATGAAAACCTTGTTTTTGAATGTTTAATTTCTTTCCAAGCTAAAAACATCATTTCAACTCCTTTATTTTTTTGTTGCTGTAACTATTTTTGATGAGAATAGCATGATGCCTCAAATAGGGGGCCATCCACTTCTAGCCAGCCCCCGAATCGGTCTGATTCATCGCGTGGTTCAGCAGCTTCAACTGCTTCATCAAAAACAAGCCATCAATGCCTTCAAGGTTACAGGCATTCACTTCGGACAAAACAGCAAAATGGATCGCTTTTTTTGAAGTGACGGCTTTTTCACTCAAGGAAACGATTGTAGCGCGCTTGTCCAGAAGGGATGGTTCCTTTGTGAGCCAACCCTGTTTCTCAAGACGGTTCAATATGGGGTTCAACGTTCCGATCCCCATCCCCAACCGTTCCCCGATATGTTTGATCAAAATGTTGTCATCGTCCCACAAAGCCAACAGGACAAGATATTGAGGGAATGTCAAATGGAAATCTTTCAAAGCGCGGTTATACATTTTTCCGAAACTATTCGCTGCCCGATAAACCTCGAAACAAAGCTGATCCTCCAGCGGCCTTTCGAAAATAGATTCCTCCATCCCGATACCGTCTCCTTTCCAAATTCATCCTCACCGCACACATACATCTTACAAGATATATATTATCCGATAGCCTCCGGAAAGTAAAATAATCGCGCTTGGAAAGGTCGCAAACTGCGGTCCATCGTCCATCACAATATTATGACAGTAAGAAAAAAAGGATTCAGAGCGGGTGCCCTGAATCCTTTAAGTGGATTGCAATAACTTTGTTGCTTATTTTACAGCCGCTAAACGACGGTTGACTTCATCCCAGTTCACAAGGTTCCAGAATGCTTTGATGTACTCAGGACGCACGTTCTTGTAGTTCAAGTAATAAGCGTGCTCCCATACATCAAGACCTAAAATCGGCGTTTTGCCTTCGCTGATCGGTGAATCTTGGTTTGGAGTGGAGGTGATTTCCAATTTACCGTCGGAAACTACGAGCCAAGCCCAGCCGGATCCGAAACGCCCTGCAGCGGCTGCAGAGAATTTTTCCTTCATGGCATCAAAACTGCCGAACGCTTCTTCGATTCCATCCTTGACAGCTCCTGTAGGCTCTCCGCCCGCGTTAGGTGCCAAAACTGTCCAGAATAAGCTGTGGTTCGCATGTCCACCGCCATTGTTTCTTACCGCTGTGCGGATGTCCTCCGGAATGCTGTTCAAATCAGCCAATAATTCCTCGATTGTTTTATCAGCTAATTCAGGATGTTTCTCCAATGCTGCATTCACGTTTGTGATGTAAGCGTTGTGGTGTTTCTCATGATGCAAGTGCATCGTTTCCTCATCGATATATGGTGTCAAAGCGTCGTACGCATAAGGTAGTGCCGGTAATGTAAAAGCCATGTTAAATTCCTCCTAAAATAGTTTAGTGATTTCTGACTGATTTAACTGTATCATCTATTGCTTACTTTATCAAAAATAATGCCTCGAAGCCGTAGCAATTTTTGATTGCTAAATGCATCCATTTTCGATAGACTGGGTTAGTATGATGCAGAAAGCGGTGATCACAATCTCAATCGTCAGTTTAGTCAAAGATAGTTTTATGGAGCCAAAACAATTACTGGGTGCCAAAACCTTAAAAAAGGGCTCAGCCTTTTTGCTCTTCTTCTTGCTCTCGCTTACCGTCAGCATCCCCCTGTTTCTGGATGGGTATACCACCCTGCAAAAATTTTCGGCGGATGCGGGTCTGATAGCGGAAAAAATACCTTCGTTCACTATTGCGGACAGCGCCTTGCTGTTGGAGGATCCTACGGAAAAAGGATTCATCTATAAAACCGACACGGTCCTATTGGCTTTCGATAGCCAGGAAGTATACACGCAGAGAGAACTCGAAAAAGAGATGTCATCGCCTGATCTGATTTTGAGCCTCGTCTTTTCAAAGGATGCCTTCACCCTCTACGCTCAAGATGTCCCATTCAGGTTGCCATACGAGCAGGCAGATGACATTACGGGCGAGTCGTTCAAGAAGTTGCTGCGCAATTTTTCGAGCGATCAACTTTTTTCCGGCGTGATCATGCTTTTGTTCAGTCTTTTCATTTCTTCATTCAGTGTACTTCTGACGCTGTTGATAATCGCGCTGTTCGCGAATGTATTGACAGGATTTATGCGGAAGAAACTCCCTTTCCGCGAAATCCTAAAGATGGCGCTGGTAGCCTCCGTCGTCCCGGTGTTGTTTTTCAGCCTCTTGAACGGCTTCGGGCTCTACCCGACGATCCAGGATGAAGCGATAGCGCTCATCGGTATTTTCTATCTCTACAAAGCCCTTAAGGATTAGCAGGAAAGCCGAAAAAGAGGCCGCAGCACATGATCGAAAGATCTTGCTGCGGCCTCTTTTTTTATATTGTTGGCTAGCTTCACGGGTAAGCCCTGAAAGAACCCGTTCAGCTTTTCTTATCTTTTATCCGTGGTTGCGGGTTTTGCTTGCTCTTCTTTTGCGTTTCTGCTGGCTGGCAATATTTTCTTTCAATTTGCGTTTATAGCCAGGCTTCACTTGTTTCTTGGCCTTGTTCACCATTCCGCGGATGCGGTGATCGGGTTCCAATTGGCTCGGAGCGTTTCTCATCTCACGGCGTTTTCTTTCGTAGGTTTCGACCAGTTGATCTTTTTCGATGGCGACCGGTTTGAAAACGACGCCATACTTTTCGAGATCGTCGATCGCTTTTTCTTCACCCGGTGCGTATAAAGTGATCGCAGTTCCTTTTAGGTTGCTGCGTCCCGTTCTGCCCGTACGGTGAACGAAGAATTCCATGTCCTTCGGCAATTCATAGTTGATGACGTGTGAAACGCCTTCGATATCGATGCCGCGTGCCGCCAAATCGGTAGCCACCATGAATTGGTACTCCAGATTATGGACTCTTCTCATGATGCGTTTGCGTTCGCGAGCCGGTACATCGCCATGCAAGACCGCAGGCTGAATGCCTCGTTGTCTCAATCCGTCAGCGATTTCCTCGGCATTTTGTTTTGTATTGGCAAAAATCAATGCCAGATACGGTTCCCCCATCGTCAACACTTGGTAGAGAACATCAATTTTTGCTTGCCCTTTAGTGGACAGCAACAAATTATCGATTGCAGGTGCAATGATATGTTCCGGTTTCAGCTGGACTACGACAGGGTTTTCGACATATTTCTTCAGGAAACCCTTCAGTTTCTCTGGAATCGTAGCGGAGAATACCAGCATCTGGAGTTTCTCCGGCAAGCGGCCGGCAATCTGATCGACGTCATGCAGGAAGCCTAGGTCCAGCGTCATATCTGCCTCGTCGATGACCATCTTGGATGCGGTATGGATCTTCAGAGCCTGCTCATTTACCAGATCGAGGATTCTGCCGGGAGTCCCGATGACGATATGCGGTTGGTTGTTGACTAGTTTCGACATTTGACGTTTCTTGTCTGTGCCGCCTACGTAGCTGACGATACGGATTTCCTCGGGCGCGTTTGAGACCAGTTGACTGGCTGTTTGGTACAATTGTTCAGCTAACTCACGGCTGGGTGAAGTGATGACAACTTGTACTTCATTTTTTGAAGGATCGATAGCGTCGATCAGGGGCAGCAAAAAACTATGGCTTTTCCCTGTTCCTGTCTGGGATTGGCCAATCACGCTCTTGCCGGTCCGAACGATCGGGATAATTTGTTTTTGGATATCGGTCGGTTCTTTGAAATTCAATTTGCTGATTGCTTCCAGCAAAAATGGCTTCAATTGAAAGTCTTTAAATTCCACGTTTACACCTCTTGTTTTTCTTCTGCGTATTTTATGCCTTACCATTATAACACACGCAAAAGATTTAAACCTTAATTTCAAATAAGAATATGAAAATTGAGCCCATAAATTTATTCGCAATATACTTACACAAACAAATGGGAGCACCCTGTCAAGGATGCCACCAACATGAAAACAGACGCTTTCTTTCATTGCCAAGGGTAAATGATAATAGTATAATGAATGAAATCTAATCATAATAAAAGGGGGGCATGTAATGATTACCCAAAATACTGCTCTGTTCACTATTTTTGGAGCAACTGGTGATTTGGCTCACCGTAAACTGTATCCATCATTATTTCGCTTATACAAAAAAGGATTCATCAAAGATAATTTTGCCGTTATTGGGACAGCGAGGCGAGACTGGTCCGATGGACATTTCCGCGAAGTGGTCCTGGATTCCATCAAAGATTTGACCGAGGATAAGGAAGAAGCTGTTTCTTTCGCAGCCCACTTCTATTACATCGCACACAACGTCAACGACTCGGAACACTACATCAAATTGAAGGTCTTGTCCGAATCCTTGGATGCCACGTATTCGCTGTCAGGGAACCGCATTTTCTATCTGGCGATGTCTCCGGAATTTTTCGGTATCATCGCCGAAAAACTGAAGGAACAAAAATTGATCACGGCAGACGGCTTCAACCGTTTAATCATCGAGAAGCCTTTCGGGCGCGATTTCGAATCCGCGGATGCACTGAATACCAAACTGCGCAAATCGTTTGACGAAAACCAAATCTTCCGCATCGATCATTATTTGGGCAAAGAAATGGTGCAGAACATCTCTGCTGTCCGATTCTCCAATATGATTTTCGAATCGCTGTGGAACAACAAATACATCGATAACGTTCAGATCACCCTCTCCGAGACTGTGGGCGTGGAAGAACGCGGCGCTTACTATGATAATAATGGCGCTTTGCGCGATATGGTGCAAAATCATATCCTTCAGATCGTCGCTTTATTGGTCATGGAACCACCGCTATCTTTGCAAGGCGAAGATATCCGTTCCGAGAAAATAAAGGCGCTTCGTTCCTTGCGTCTGTACAATTCGCCGGAAGAGGTCAACCGCAACTTTATCCGGGCACAATATGCCGGAAACCCTGCAAAAGCTTTGCAAGCCTATCGGGAGGAACCGAACGTTGATCCGGCTTCATCAACGGAAACCTTTGTGGCAGGCAAAATATTAGTGGATAATTTCCGCTGGAAAGGTGTTCCCTTCTACATCCGGACCGGTAAACAGATGGCTTCCAAAGAAACCTACATCCATATCCAGTTCAAGCACGTCTCGATGAATATCTTCCCGACCGAAAATGTCGAAGAAATCGCTGAACCAAATGTGCTGACCATCCACGTTTCACCGTTGGAAGGATTCTCCCTGCGACTGAATGCGAAACGGGTCGGCCAAGGAACCGAGATGAAGAACATCCGTATGCACCACATCTACGATGAGGAGACGCAGGCAAACAGCCCTGAAGCTTATGAACGCCTCCTATTGGATTGCCTGAACGGCGATCCGACCAACTTTTCCCACTGGAATGAGGTCGCGCTGTCCTGGCACTTCGTTGATCAAATCCGTAAAGTATGGGATGCCCAAGAAGATTGCACGGATAGCCTTTTTGCGTATGAGAGCCACTCGATGGGACCAAAAGAAAGCGACGCTTTGCTTGAGCAGGACGGATTCAACTGGACTGAATTCAACTGGAGCCAAAGTTACAAAGAGAAACAGGAAAAAGAATAAGGCTAAAGGCCGGACAAAAGCGTCGTTTCGCTTTTGTCCGGCCTTTTTTGATGCAAGTCTGTTTCATCAATGCATGTTCTGCCATTCGATCGCCAATTCTTCCAATTCCAAAATGATGTCGTTTATTTCCTTCTCATCCTTCGCGTTCGCTCCGCTCGCAAGCGGATGGCCGCCGCCACCGTGCCGTTTTGCGACCTCATTGATGATCGGACCTTTTGAGCGCAGTCTGCAGCGATAGGTGCCGTTCGACTGCTCCACAAAAATCCCCCAGCATAACACGCCCTCCACAGTGCCCGGCAAGGGGACAACCGGAGCGGTGTCGCTGTCGACCGCTCCGAATTTCCCAAGTATTTCTTGGGAGAGGATGATGCTGGCAACCCCGACATCATTGATCGTCAAACTCTGCAGGACGAACCCTGATAAATTGGCCGTTTTCAATGAATTCGTGTTCATCATTTGACTGATGTCCGACGCGGAAAAATCAAACTGCATCAGTTTCGAGGCTATCTCCATAGTCACTGACGTAGTCGCCGGATAGAGGAATCTGCCCGTATCGCCTACGATGCCGGCGTACAGCAGTCGCGCAGCTGAATCGTTCATCGGCAGCTTATCCCCAGTTGAAAAGGAAATTTTTGCGATGATTTCGCTGCTGCTGCTGGCTTGCGTCTCCACAAGGCAAATATTTCCGTAGGGGTCTTCGTTCGGATGATGATCGATTTTGATCAAATAATCCCCGTTGACAAAACGTTTGTCGCTGACTCTTGGCTGATTCGCGGTATCCGTGACGATCACCAAGGCGCCTTCATAGGCCTCGTCCGGAATGGTATCCATGCTGCCGAGATAGGAAAGACTGTCTTCATTTTCTCCGACAACGAACACTTTTTTCTCAGGATAGGCTTGCCTGATCAAGCTGGCGAGGCCATTCTGTGAACCTAGCGCGTCCGGATCCGGACGCAGGTGCCGGTGGATGATGATGGTGGCGTACGCTTGAATCTTACTGACTATATCTGCATAAATCGGATTTACCACTTGTTCACCCCCTAGGATTTTTCCATCAGTTGGCAAATGACGATCGCTTTACTGACCAGTGAATTTTCTAAATAGACTTCGACATCCAATTTGGATGATCTTCTTCCCAACTCCAATATTTTTGAACGTATCTCTATGATGCTGTCAATCTGTATCATCTTCAATTGATAGATGTCCATCTGCTCGATCACAGCATTCCGTTTCTGCAACGCATACAAAATTTTCTTGGTCGTGCTCGCCAATACTTCACTGAGCACCCCGAACGATACGGTCCCAAGACTGTTCGTCATTTGCGGTGTGATCCTGAAACGATAAGCGGGTAAGCTGTCGCCGTCTTCCAAACTGGTCAAGGATAGGTTTTCTACGACTTGGTCCTCGATCGTATTGCCGACCTGCGGCTGGCGCTGGGCAAGCTGCATGGCCTTCATGACATCCTGGCGGGAAATGATGCCGAGCAATTGCAGGTTATCTTTCACCACCGGCATCACTTCCAAGCCATCCCAGATCATCCGGTGCGCCACGCTCGCGACGCTCATGTGCGTTTTTGCGACTATCGGATCCCGGGTCATTACCCGTTCAAGCGAAAGCGCGTCTGCTTTTCCAAGGATGTCCTTCGCCGTGATGATACCGACAAGACGCATATTATGATTGACGATCGGGAAACGCGAGTGGGTGCTTTCGGTATTGAGGTTGCGGTACTGGAAGACGGTGTCATCCAAGGAAAGATACTTCGTCTCATCAATCGGGGTGTAAATATCTTCCACCAGCATAATTTCCTTTTTGATCAGTTGATCCGTCATGGCGCGGTTGATCATTGTCGCCACGGTAAAGGTGTCATAGGTCGTGCGCAGGATCGGCATTTCGACCTGATCCGCCAAATGGACGATGCTCTCATCCGTATCGAATCCCCCTGTGATCAGGACAGCCGCCCCCTTCTCCAATGCGAATTCCTGGATATCGTTCCGGTTACCCACAATCATAAGTGAGCCGGGTGAAATGTATCGCTCCATGGCCTCGCGTTGCATTGCGCCGATGATGAATTTGCTCAGAGTCTTGTCCAAGCCTTTCTTCCCGCCCAAAATATCCCCATCGATGATTTTGCAGATTTGCCCGAAAGTCAACGTTTCGATGTTCTCTTTCGACTTGCGTTCGATCCGGATGGTGCCTACACGTTCGATGGTTGAAACCAATCCGATATTTTCGGCGTCCTTGATGGCCCGGTAAGCTGTCCCTTCAGACATGTTCAAATTTTTTGCTATCGTGCGGACGGAAAGCTTTTCTCCAACCGGCATCGTTTCGATATATTGAATGATTTGCTCGTGTTTCGTTGCCATAGTGTACTCCCTTGCTTTCTCTATTATAGTGAAATGAAATCTCCGGGCTGCATGATGAGACCGACTCCCTCCTCCAGAAGGGACAGAAAATCATTCGGATCCTGTTCGATCAACGAAAAAGTGTTGTAGTGGATCGGAACCGCGATTCGGTCCAGCTGTTTCAATGCATACGCAAGATTGCCCGTGAAAAGATATCCTCATGCGATTACTCACCTTTCTCTGTAAGAAAAAACTGTATTATTCAGTGTTCATCGTATCATGAAACAGTTCATTAGTACAACGAAAAGCGAGCGATATTATTTTGTTCCGCCAACGTCAAAAGGCCTTCCGCTCGGAAGACCTTTTGACGGATTATTCATCATCCTAACGCAACGTCAAGGATCATCATGACTGTGAAGCCGACCATAAGTCCCATCGTGGCAATATCGCTGTTTCCGTTCGTTTGCGACTCCGGAATCAGTTCCTCGACAACAACAAAGATCATGGCTCCGGCTGCGAATGCAAGCGCGTAAGGTAAAATCGCGCTCATGGATATTACGGCAGCTGCCCCGATGACAGCTGCTACCGGTTCAACGATGGCAGAAAGCTGCCCGTAATTGAAGGCTTTCAGCCTGCTGTTCCCATCAGCCCGGATCGGCATGGATAAGGCGGATCCTTCGGGTATGTTCTGGATACCGATACCGATCGCCAATCCGATGGCGCTCAATAACGTATTATCCTGGGATATGCCGGCTGCGACCGCTCCGAAACCGACTCCGACTGCCAACCCTTCCGGTATGTTATGGATCGTGATCGCCAGGAATAATAACAGATTTCGGGAAGCTTGTGTCTGCGGCCCTTCCCGGTTTTCCATCGGTTCACCCAAATGCAGATGGGGAACGATTTTATCGGTCATGCGCAGGAATACGCCACCCAACAGAAATCCGACCGCTGCCGGAACCCACGCCATGACGCCATAACCATTCTCTTCGGCATGGGAAATGGATGGAGCCAATAATGACCAGAACGATGCCGCTATCATGACCCCGGCAGCAAAGCCGCTCATAACGTCAAGAACTTTGCGGTTGACGGATTTGAAGAAAAACACAAATGAGGCACCTATGATGGTACAACCCCAAGTGAACAATCCCGCTATGAATGCTTGCATAACTGGATTTAATTGACTGAATGACTCTAACATGATTTTTATCTCCCCTTTATAACCTAATAATGAATGATTTCTTCTACAGATGTTTCGTATCCCATAATGGCAACTGAATGTTCTCGTAATGGATCGGATCAAGCTGCGTTACGGTAATCCCCAATAAACGCACGTGCCGTTCTATCGTGCCGTTGTCCAACCAAAGTTCCCAGGCATGCCGGAAAATATCCTCCGTTTGGGAAAAATGTTCGATACGGGTCTTTCTTCTGGTTATTGTATCGAAATCGGCGTAGCGGATTTTCAACACAAGCGACCGCCCATGCAGCTTACTGGTATGAAGCGCTCCTTGGACAGCCAAAGCGATTTGTTTCAGTTCCACTCTGACCTGTTCCTCATCGGTCAGGAACCGTGTAAAGGTGTGTTCCTTTCCGACCGATTTCCTTTCCCTTTCGGGCTCAACAGTTCTGTTGTCGATGCCTCTGACCCGTTGATAAAGGATATATCCATGCTTGCCGAATTGCGAAATCAATTCACTTTGATCAAACAGATAGAGATCCTCTCCGGAATGGATGCCCAACAGCTTCATCTTCTCGACGGTCTTCTTGCCCACGCCATAAAACTTTTCGATAGGCAGCCCCAGCAAAAATTGGGCGGCATCGTTTGGTGCAATCACAGTCATACCCGCCGGTTTCCGGAAGTCGGAAGCAATTTTTGCGATGAACTTATTGTAGGAAACCCCGGCCGAGCAGGTCAGGCCCGTTTGCTGCCAGACTTCTCGCTGGATTCTTCGGGCAATCATTGTCGCACTCGACAGATTCTGCTTATTCTTGGTGACATCCAGATAAGCTTCATCCAACGACAAAGGTTCTGTCAAATCGGTGTAGCGCGCGAATATTCCCCTGATCTGTCGGGAAACGATTTTGTAATGGCTCATTCGCGGAGGAATAAAGATGGCTTCGGGGCAGAGTTCAAACGCCTTCTGCGCACTCATCGCCGAATGGATGCCGAATTCCCTGGCGGCATAATTGGCTGTGGTCACAACCCCTTTGCGGCCGGTATCTCTCGGATGATTCGCGATGACGATCGGTTTGCCGCGATGTTCCGGATGATCCCTTTCCTCGATTGAAGCATAGAAGGCATCCATATCCAAGTGGATAATCTTTCTGCTTTTATCATTTTCGGGTTCCTTAAAGGTCAAGATCCCAATCTGCATACTGTTCTCCTCGTTCTAAACTGATTCATTGCACATAAATTTTGCTTGCCGCTTTGAAGCTGATTTGGTAAGTCTGGTGATTCTGCGCCTCAAAAGTATACGGGCCTTCGTACGGCTCCACGTTTGTCAGCAGATACGGCACGCTTAACTTTACGTCCTTGTTGAGCAGATACGCCAGAAATTCCTGATTGTCATCAACTTCCCTGATGATGAAGCGGCTGCCCGCTTCCAGTTCAATCAGAGGTTTACTCTCATAAACTTCGATCCGGCCCTCTTTGTCGGGTATCACGCCCCCATGCGGATCATATTTAGGAAAACCTAGATAGGCATCCAAACTGTCGATCAACCGATCCGATGAGACATGCTCCAACAGTTCCGCTTCATCATGTACTTCATCCCAGTTGAAATCCAATTTTTCCGAGAGGAACACTTCCCAAAGTCGATGTTTCCGGATCAGCTTGTTTGCGATCAATTGGCCTTTTTCGGTGATTTGCACCCCTTGGTACGGGATGTGGCTGATCAGGCCATCCTTGAGCAGTTTGACTGACATTTCGGTCACGGAAGCGGCAGATACAGATAAAGCCTGCCCGATCTGCTTATTGTTGACAAGCTGTTTGTCCCCACCCAGTTCCATGATCACTTTCAGGTAATCCTCTTTGTGCGGCGTCATGCGCTCCCTCCTTTTTTAGGCAAACCTAAACTATATTTTATATTATACGACAACTGGATTTTATTGCAAGACTAAAATCCAGAATAGTCCTTTTGCCGTCAGTATATACCACGATTAAGCGTCTGGGAAGGATGGTTGGCGACAAATTAGCGGAGCCTATTGGGCAAGATGGACAAGCCGGATTGATTGATCCTTTGGCGTATCATAAATACTTTTTCGGACAACAAAAAAAGCCGGGAGCGTGTCCCGGCTTTCCTTTATCTACTATTAACCTTTGTAGGCTGCGTAGATGATTTCTTTCAATTCTGAGATAAGCGGTTGTTTAGGGTTAGCTGTTGTACATTGGTCTTCGAATGCCAATTCAGCTAAGCGGTCTGCATCGCGTTCAAGCATTTCTTCAGTGATGCCTTGATCACGGAAGTTCATCTTGATGCCGATGTCTTGACCTAATTTAGTGATTTCAGTCGCCAAAGCTTCGACCAATTCAGCAGTCGTGTTGCCTTTGAGACCTAGGTAGCGAGCGATTTCAGCGTAGTCTTCGTCTGCACGGAAGTACTCATATTTAGCCCACAACGCATGTTTTTGCGGATCGATCGCATTGTAGCGGACGATATGCGGCAACAGGATTGCGTTCGTACGGCCGTGGATCAGATCCCATTGACCGCCGATTTTGTGTGCGATCGAGTGGGAAATACCCAGGAACGCATTCGCGAAGGCCATACCAGCCATAGTAGAAGCATTGTGCATTTTTTCGCGTGATTCTTGGTCGCCGTAATTGTATGAATTTCTCAAGTTTTCGAATACCAACTTGATGGCTTGTAAACTCAAACCTTTAGTGTAGTCGTTTGCCAATACGGAAACAAAAGATTCGATGGCATGCGTCAATACGTCCATACCGGTATCTGCAGTTACAGATTTAGGAACACTGTATACGAATTGTGGATCCACGATGGCAACATCCGGAGTCAATGCGTAATCAGCCAATGGGTACTTGATGTGTGTTTCGCTGTCTGTGATAACCGCGAATGGCGTTACTTCCGAACCAGTACCTGATGTAGTAGGGATGCAGACAAGTTTCGCTTTTTCCATATCCTTGATCTTGTAAGTACGTTTGCGGATATCCAAGAATTTTTGTTTAGCGCCGAAGAAGTCGCTTTCTGGGTGCTCATAGAACAACCACATCGCTTTGGCAGCATCCATAGGAGAACCCCCGCCGATCGCGATGATTGTATCCGGTTGGAAGTCGCGCATTTTTTCAGTACCACGGTTTACAGTGTTTGTTGTCGGGTTAGGTTCAACATCCGAGAAGATTGCGTAAGATACTTTGTTGTTGCGTTGTTTCAATTGTTCGATGACTACATCCACATAGCCGAATTTGACCATGCCGTCGTCGCAGACGATGAAGACTCTTTCGACATCTTTCATGTCACGTAAGTATCTAACTGAATTTTCTTCGAAGTAAACCTTCTCTGGCAATTTAATCCACTGCATATTATTTCTCCTTTTAGCAACAGTTTTCACGTTCAATAAATCTAATGCAGAAACGTTATGAGAAACTGAGTTTCTGCCGTAAGATCCGCAACCCAAAGTTAATGAAGCGATATTATTGTTGTACAAGTCACCGATACCAGCTTGAGAAGATGGAGAGTTGATAAGAACGCGGCAAGCTTTCATTTCTTTTCCGAATTGCTCGATCAAATCATTGCGGCGAGTATGCAGTGAAGCCGAGTGACCTAAGCCACCCAAATCAAGCATTTGTTTGCATAGTTGGAAACCATGCTCTGCGCTGTCTGATTTCATCATAGCCAATACTGGAGATAATTTTTCTCTTGACATTGGGTATTCTGCTCCGACGCCCGGCAATTCAGCGATCAACAATTTAGTGTTTGCAGGAACGTTCAATCCAGCCATTTCAGCAATTTTACGAGCGTGCATACCGACAACATTCGGTCTCACGCCAGTTTTGGCATCATTCATCACGACGTCTTCCAATTGTTGAATTTCTTCAGGTTTAGCGAAGTATACATTGTGCAGTTGGAATTCTTTTTTGACTTCATCATAGATTTCGCTGTCGACGATTGCAGCTTGTTCTGAAGCACAGATCATACCGTTGTCGAAAGTTTTTGAAACGATGATGTCGTTTACAGCGCGTTTGATGTTTGCTGATTTTTCGATGTAAGCTGGAACGTTACCAGGTCCAACTCCCAATGCTGGTTTACCAGTAGAATAAGCAGCTTTAACCATTGCAGCTCCACCTGTAGCCAATACGACAGCAACTTCTGGATGGTTGATCAATTCAGCTGTTTTTTCCATTGATACGCCTTCTACCCATTGGATACAGTCAGCAGGTGCGCCTGCTTTGATGGCAGCATCGTAAACAACTTTTGCAGTTGCAGCCGAACATTTTTCTGCGCTTGGGTGGAAAGAGAAGATGATCGGGTTTCTTGTTTTCATACAGATCATTGCTTTGAAGATTGTTGTCGAAGTTGGGTTGGTTGTCGGGATGATACCGGCAACAACGCCTACAGGAGCGGCAACCTTCATGATTTGATCAACTTTATTGTCTTCGATGATTCCGACTGTTTTATTTTTTCTGATTGAATGCCAGATGTTTTCAGCGGCATACATGTTTTTGATACATTTATCTTCATAAACGCCTCGGCCTGTTTCTTCAACTGCCATTTTTGCAAGTGGCATATGTTGCTCCATTGCAGCTAATGCCATTTCGTGGACGATGTGGTCGACTTGTTCTTGGGTATAATCTTCAAATAGAGTCAAAGCTTTTTGGGCTTTAGCAGTGTAGTTGCTGATTTCTTCTTTTGCAGTCATCATGGGTTTTTTCTCTTCTAAAACTACTTTTTCTTTACTCATGTGAGATCCTCCTAAAATGTATGTTATCCTTTTCACATGCTTATTATATTTCATGGAATTTCGTTTGTAAAGCGAATAAATGTGATATTCTTCACTTATTTTCCAAACAGGCTCTGTAAGCGTATTCAAAGGGTGTTTTCGCCTCTGCCGGTTTTCACAAATAGTTTATGGAAACGTTCTGTATCTCAACTTTCTGCTTGTGAATTTATTATCATTGTTCGGGATTCATTCTGAAAAAAGTTTTTTTGAAATAATTTTTACAGCGAAAAAACATATGGTCGAAAAGCGTCCCTATCCGATCAATCCCTGTCATTCTGAGGCAACCAAACCGAATAAATCCGCTTCCTAATAGTCAAGCCCTCCTTTTTTTGTATTTAGCGATTCATATTTGAGTGATAAAATTATTCCGCTTGATTTTAAGGGCTAAAATCGTCCCGCTTTGGCGATTCCATCAAAAAATCAAGCACCTCACAAGGATATTATACGAAAATACGTTTGGTTTTCCAAATCATACGTTATTATTAGGTTTTATTAAATCAAGGTTAATAATGAATGTAAGCAAATCCCGAGGCTTTTCGCCAAACTCCCAAAATAAAAAAGCACAATACTCTGAAGTATTGTGCTTTTTGCGTGAAACGATTTACAGAAAATCATCAAAATTGATTTCATCCAATGAAGAGACCTTATAGACTTGCGCTTCCAAAGCAACAAAGTCGAAGTAATGGTTTACCGTCGTTTTCATGATATCCCGGATTTGCTGGTAATAATGCGGAGGGACCGTGTGCTTCCAAGAAAATTCCTTGAAATAGCGGTAGATATCGTCGACTTGGATGTTTTCGTAGCCCAGTTGATTGAACTCGGTTGCTTTCAATTTGAACCAAGGCTCCAATTGATCATATTGTTTCTCTGATATATTCGGCAACCGCCGTCCCTCCTTTCCGCTGAATCAAATCGCTTTACTCTTCGTTTTTGTCTTCTTGTGTCTGTTCGGATTCGGCTGCATAATCTTCGACAATCGCATCATCAGTTGTGATTGTGGCAACTTTTGAAATACGTGAAATAGCGCGTTTTTCAAAAGTCAGAAAGATTCCTTCGCAATCCAACACGACAGTATTATCAGCCGAATTAATCTCTTCGACAATTCCGTGCAATCCGCCGATGGTGACTACTCTATCCCCTGGCTTGATTTGACTCAGCATGTCTTGCGTTTTTTGCGCTTGTTTTTTTTGTGGTCTGATCAGGATGAAATACATTACGCCGAACAACACCCCATAAAAGGCAATCATGATTACTGTATCCATACATTTTCCTCCATCTGTGGATTATTTATATCTATCATCCACTTTACCAAACTTTAAGTTAGACTACCACCCAAAACCTAAAACTTCTTCGGATTTTCAACATTGAAGCCGTACTCTTCCACGAATGCTTCCCTGAATTCCAACAGATTGTCATCCATGATGGCTTGGCGCACATTGTTCATCAGATTTATCAGGAAATGGAGATTATGATAAGTTGTCAAGCGCAGGCCAAATGTTTCATCAGCCTTGAACAAATGACGGATGTATGCACGTGTATAGTTTTTGCAGGTATAGCACCCGCATTTTTCATCCAACGGACGGAAATCCCGTTCATATTTCGCATTTTTGATGACCAAACGGCCGCTGCTTGTCATACAAGTGCCGTTCCGCGCGATACGGGTCGGCAAGACGCAGTCGAACATGTCGATACCGCGGATGACTCCGTCGATCAAGGAATCCGGCGCACCTACGCCCATCAGATACCTTGGTTTGTTCTCGGGCATGACTGGCGTCAGATAATCGAGCACACCGTTCATCTCTTCCTTCGTCTCGCCGACCGACAGTCCGCCGATCGAATAGCCTGGGAAGTCCAGGGAAATCAGTTCTTTGGCGCTCTGCAGCCTTAAATCCTTGTATCCTGCTCCTTGGATGATGCCGAACAGGCCTTGTTGATCTGGCTTTTTGTGGGCTTCAAGACCGCGCTCCGCCCATCTGGTCGTCCTTTCGACAGATGCTTTGATGTAATCGTAGCTTTCTCTGTAAGGCGGGCATTCATCAAAACTCATGATGATGTCGGCGCCCAGTTGATTTTCGATATGGATCGCTTTTTCCGGTGAAAGGAACATTTTCGAACCGTTCAGATGATTGCGGAAATGCACGCCAGCCTCGGTGATCTGTCTGTTCTCGCTCAATGAGAAGACCTGGAAGCCGCCTGAATCGGTCAAGATCCCTCTGTCCCAATTCATGAATTTATGCAGGCCTCCTGCCTCTTCCACCAAGTCGGAGCCCGGTCGGAGCCATAGATGATAAGTATTGCTCAGAATGATCTGAGAGCCCATTGCCTTCAATTCTTCAGGAGACATCGTCTTCACTGTGGCCAAAGTACCTACCGGCATGAACATGGGTGTCTGAAAAGTACCGTGGGGGGTGATGATCTCTCCCAAACGCGCACCTGTATGTTTTTCTTTTTTGATAAGGCGATAACGAATCGCTGGTTCAGTCAATGTATTCACTTCTTTCTTATAGATATCCGGCAATCAGTATACCACAGTCGCTCCTTATTTTCTTGTATTCCCTATGAAAAAATGCAATCCGGACGTTCCGGATTGCATTTTTTGTCGCTTATTCTGATCGACTTGCCGGCGACTGACAGGCAACCCTCGGAGGGCATTCACCAAGATCGGATTTTTCTGTAATCAGAGCTGATGGTTTTTGTTACTTCGTCGCCGACGCCGCACGGATATTCGATGCTGGCCGGCACAGAGTCCGGGAACAACTTCAAAAGACGGCGCATATCCACTAACCCGGATTCCAGACCGGATAAAACAATCCCTTCGTCCGTTTTGGCAACGTTCTTGATGTGGATGTAGGTCACGGCTTCGCGCATTTCCTTTGCCGCAATGAACGGATCGCGGTCGATATACACGAAATTGCCCGTGTCAAAAGTCAGTCCGATGTCCAATGAGGCTTTCCGGGCTTCAGCAATAAAACCCATCAGGACAGCCGGGCTGCCCTTCTTTGCGCTCTGATCATTTTCGATCGTCAAATGAACCGAAAAGACCGTCAACAATTCCCGTAATTCCTCAGCCAGCTTGTCTGTGAATCCTCGAAATTCCCCTAATGTCAATTTCAGCTGGACTGCGCTTAATAGGGTGGCTTCCTCAAAATAGCTGCCCAGTTGTTCATTCAACGCGCCTGCTGTAAACAGTTCCGCTGGTACGGAATAGAATACCTTCAAGCCAGAATCTGAGGCTTGCTTGGCTATTTCCTTCATTTCCGTTTTGCCGGACAGGATGTATTCTCTTCTGACTTCCACAATCGGGAAGCCCATTTCCTTGATTTCCTTCAGTATTTCCTTTTGTTCCACTTTATTGTCCGCAAATTTGTGCATATACGCTAAAGTGTTCAGTCCAATCTCTCTAAGCATCCATCTGTCTCCTTCAATCTCCTATTTGCTGTCAAAGTCCGGCCTATCCAGTATTTCTTTGGCAATGACGGCTCGCATCAATGCTTTTTGATTGCCGGAATGTTTCTGCTTGTTCTGGATGGTGGATTTCTCCATTCTTTTGGCAGTCTTTAATTCCTTTTGGTCTTCGGAAAAGAAATTGAAGTCATCGGCCAAACCAATGGCCGGATCCATATCATAGTCCGTAAACAACTGTACCTCATCATTTTCATCCGTAAGTTCCATGCCGTTCTGGCCGTTGTCTGTTTTTGGCGGACTCCCTCGCAACAGCAACTGCCATAAATTTTCACGGTTTACGAAAAGCAGGATTTCCCTTCGCCAATTTCTGTTGGTCAAAATTCGGCTGACTTCCCCAAGATATTTTTCGGGCAGATGCTCCTGGAAAAAGCCATAGAGTTGTTCAGGTTTCATTGTCGCCATTTTTTTGATCAGTCGTTTCGCATTTTCATTTCCGGTACCATCCAATGACTGGCGAAACGTCTGCTGCAGGACAGCGGCTTGGGATGTGCCCGATTTCAGTCTGGCGTTCTCCGATAGGCGGTTTATCCTTTTGACTATCGAGATGAGCACAGAAAGAAAGAACACCAGGAAAAGGATCGGCAACAGAATCGGCAATAGAAAGGCTAGGCTAGTCATTCCGGATCGCTTCTATCTGCCGGAAACTCCGAAATGCTGCTCCTCATTTCTGTATCCGCTATGATATTTTTCATTTTATAATAATCCATTACCCCAATATTGCCGTTGCGCAATGCTTCTGCCAATGCCAATGGCACCTGCGCTTCGGATTCGACCACTTTCGCCCGCATCCTTTGCACTTCAGCGATCATTTCCTGTTCTTCAGCGACCGCAAAAGCCCGGCGTTCTTCCGCTTTCGCTTGGGCCACCCGCTTATCCGCCTCCGCTTGTTCCGCCTGCAGTTTTGCGCCCACGTTCCGGCCGACATCAACGTCAGCGATATCGATGGACAATATCTCAAAAGCAGTACCCGAATCCAGTCCCTTTTTCAGGATCGTTTGGGAAATGGAGTCCGGATTTTCCAAGACGGAAGTGTGCATCTTAGCGGATCCAACGGTTGTGACGATCCCTTCTCCGACCCGGGCGATGATTGTTTCTTCGCCTGCACCGCCGACCAAACGCTCGATGTTGGCACGTACCGTAACTTTCGCTTTGGCCTTTACTTCAATCCCGTTCATGGCGACACCCGCGATGATCGGCGTCTCGATGACTTTTGGGTTAACGCTCATCTTTACCGCTTCCAGCACATTACGGCCAGCCAAGTCGATGGCAGCTGCTTTTTCAAAACCTAAATCGATATTGGCACGCTGCGCCGCAATCAGCGCATCAATGACCATATTGACATCCCCACCAGCAAGATGATGTGCCTCCAATTCATTTATATCAATCATCAGTCCAGCTTTCGTGGCTTTTATCATCGGCTGCACGATCATATAGGGTGCTACTCGGCGCAACCGCATTCCGACCAGATTCGAAATTTTGACTTTCACTCCCGAAAAGTAGGCTGTGATCCATAAACCAACCGGCACAAAGCGGAAAAACAAAGATAAAAACAGTACGACAAATACCGCAATAAAGATGATTCCTATCAATCCTTCTGTCATTCTCCATCCAACTCCTTGACTGTAATTTTGACCCCTTCAACCTGCACAACCTGAATCCGTTTCCCTTCCAATATGATCTTACCGTCACTGACTACATCGAGCACCACACCTCCGATATCGACTTTTCCGGCTGGCCGCAATGTCGTCTTGGCTGTGCCGGTCATTCCCACAAATTCGGAATAGTCCTGGCTGGACGAATAACCGCGCTCACGATTCAAGGATGTATCGAGAACCAATTTACTGCGGTCCGGCAGGAATTTATAGCCTTTTTTCAACAGCACCGACGTCGCTATCCCGGATATGATGATCGCCAAACTCACATCCAGCACACTTTCCAAAATGCGCTCATTGTTCAAATAAAGACCCGCAGCGACCATCAGGAACCCCGCGATCCCCACCAGCCCGAAATCGGGTATGAACAACTCCACGACCACCAACATGATCCCGAACAGGAAAAGCAGCAAAGTCAGCCAGTTCCCGCTCCCGAAATACAGGAAATACAACAAAAAACTCAGGATCGCCGCTCCCCCAAAGACGTAATACCTCGAAGTGAACAGCATAAAAACCAGACACAGAAAACCTATAACCAAAAACAGCAAAATGAACGCCTCCTTCTGCTTTGTTCCGATAAAAACAACAAACGGTCGCACTCAGGAAAATAAGAAAATTTATACTATCATTTTACCGCAAATACAGAAATAACAAAAGGAAATCCCTTTCAGGACTTCCTCTCTGCCTACTTACTTGTCAAATTATTGTTGAAATTCATCGAGGTCAACGGTCAGGAATCCGACCTGATTCCCAACCAGGGCTACCGTCACCGCCTGATTTTCATGGATTTCTCCCTTTATGATGGCACGAGCCAAGGGATTTTCGATTTCGGCTGAAATGAATCTTCTGAGCGGCCGCGCTCCGTAAATCGGATCGTATGCATTTTCCGCTATCCAAGTCGAAACCTCATCAGAAACGGAGAGCTGGATCTGTTTATCCGCCAATCGACCGGACAGCTCCTCGACCATTTTCACGATGATCTTTTTGACATCTTCTTTGCTTAATGGCGTAAAGAGGATGGTGTCATCGATCCTGTTCAAAAATTCTGGTTTGAATGAGCCTTTCAATACCTTCATGACCTCTTTCACCACATCTTCCGGGATAGTACCGTCGGGTTGGACGCCTTCCAGCAAAAGCTGCGACCCGATGTTGCTGGTCATGATCAGAACGGTGTTTTTGAAATCGACCACATGCCCCTTCGAATCGGTCAAGCGTCCATCATCCAATACTTGCAGCAAAATGTTGAAAACATCCGGATGCGCCTTCTCGATTTCATCCAAAAGAATGATTGTGTAAGGGCTTCGGCGGACTGCTTCCGTCAGCTGGCCGCCTTCCTCATAACCCACATATCCCGGGGGTGCCCCAATCAGACGGGAAACCGAAAATTTTTCCATGTATTCGCTCATATCGAGCCGGACCATATGTTCATCGGAGTCGAACAAATTTTCCGCCAAGGCTTTCGCCAATTCCGTTTTCCCGACCCCTGTAGGTCCCAGGAACAGGAAGGACCCGATCGGTCGATTAGGCGACTGCAGGCCGGCACGCGAACGCAGAACGGCATTCGTGACGCTCTCCACTGCTTCCTCTTGGCCGATGACCCGCTTATGCAGCGTTTCCTCCAATTTCAGGAGTTTATCCCTTTCGCCCTCAACCAGCTTCGTCACCGGTATGCCGGTCATGCGCCCCACCACTGTCGCGATTTCGTTCTCCGTGACCGATTCCTGGACGAGGTTTCCTTCCTTGCCTCTCCGGGCTGCATTTTCTTTTTCTAAAGCCGCCAATTCCTTTTCCATCTGCGGGATGCTGCCATGACGCAAAACTGCGGCCCGTTCCAAATCATAATTTGCCTCGGCGTCCTCCAGTTGTCTGCGCGCGTCCTCCAGGTCCTCACGTTTGGCACGCAACTTTTCGACTTCTTCCTTTTCATTGCCCCATTTCATGCGCAATTCATTTGATTCCTCGCGCAGATCGGCCAACTCGACTTGCAAAGTCGCCAATCTTCTCTTGCTCAATTCGTCGGATTCCTTCTTCAGGGCTGCCTCTTCGATTTCGAGCTGCATCAGTTTGCGGCTCACCTGATCCAGCTCGGTGGGCATCGAATTCATTTCCACTTTTATGTTCGCGCAAGCCTCATCGACAAGATCGATCGCTTTGTCCGGCAGGAACCGGTCAGTGATGTAGCGATCGGAAAGCGTAGCTGCCGCAACGAGTGCATTGTCATGGATATTGACGCTGTGGTGGATTTCATAACGTTCCTTCAGCCCCCGCAGAATGCTGATCGTGTCGGCGACTGTCGGTTCTTTCACCAACACTTTCTGGAATCTTCGCTCCAACGCCTTGTCCTTCTCCAGATTTTGGCGATATTCGTCCAGAGTAGTCGCTCCGATGCAGTGCAATTCGCCTCTGGCCAGCATAGGCTTCAGCAGATTGCCGGCATCCATGCTCCCCTCGGTTTTTCCCGCCCCGACGATCGTATGGATCTCATCAATGAAAAGGATGATGCGGCCATCGCTTTTCTTCACTTCCTTCAATACCGCTTTCAGGCGTTCCTCAAATTCCCCACGGTACTTGGCTCCCGCAATCAACGAGCCCATATCCAACGAAAAGATCGTCTTGTCCTTAAGGTTGTCCGGCACGTCTTTTTTCACGATCCGCTGGGCCAAGCCTTCCACGATGGCGGTCTTGCCGACGCCCGGTTCACCGATCAGGATCGGATTATTTTTGGTTTTGCGCGACAAAATGCGGATGACATCCCTGATTTCTTCGTCCCGGCCGATGACCGGGTCTTGTTTCCCGCTCCTTACCGCTTGCACGAGGTCTATCCCATATTTTTCCAATGCTTCGTACTGATCTTCCTGATTTTGTGAAGTCACGCGGTCTCCGCCTCTCATGTCTTTTATTTTTTCAGCGATTATTTTTTCCGTCATGCCTTGTTTTTCCAGGAATTTGGCCAAAGGATGGTTTTTCAGCGTCATCAAGCTCAAAAGCACCGTATCCGTTGAGATGAAATCATCCTTCAACTCTGACCGCTTGCGATCCGCTTCCAGAAAGAGATTGTACAGATTCTGGCTGAATGTTTGCCCGTACTGGACGGAAGTGCCTTCAATCACCACGGTTTTATCCAATTCCTTGTCAACGGCCGACTCGAACGCATCGACCGCCACTCCTGCATCGACGTAAAAATTACGCGCAAAACTATCCGGCTGCAGAAATATTTTCCACAGATGCGCCACATCGATGGTTTGGTGCTTGCGCACCATGGCGATACGCTGCGCTTCTGCGATCGCCTCCTGCAGGGCCGTCGTCATTTTTTCCATTTCCATGCTGGGACCTCCTCGAAAATCTACTGATGTATCCTTTATATGACAAGTATACGGCCATGGTCAAAATTGGTCAAATGATAACCCGAAAAAAAGAGCAGCAAAGGTGATTTCCTTTGTTGCTCTTCTTATCATCGGATTCCCAGCGCGATACGTGCATATCGGGACATTCTGTCTGTTGTCCAGGCAGGATACCATACCAATTTCACTTGCGTTTCGGTTACTTCCGGAACGCTTTTCAAAGCACGGTGAATTTCATCAGTGATGACATCCGCCAATGGGCAGCCCATTGTGGTGAGTGTCATTTTGATCAGGCAGAATCCATCCTGTTCCAGTTCCACTTCATAAATCAAACCTAAGTTGACGATATCTATTCCCAATTCCGGATCTATCACTTGCTCAAGCGCCGCTAAGACGCGTTCTTTTATGCTTTCCAATTCTTCTTGCGAATATTGGGGAGTTGTTTCTTCAGTCATTGCAAACACCTCTTACCTTTCTGGATTAATTAGATAATAACAGTTTGTGCATAGAAATTCAACGCTAATATGCGTTCCCCAAGAATGCTGCCATTTCCTCAAAAATAGCGTAAGGGACCCGATGGCCTGCACCTTCCGTTGACCGGAAACAAATGTTATCCGCAAAATCTTCCCCGCTGATGGAGCTGACGAACTGAGCCATCTGTTCGTACGGAACACTCTCGTCGGCTGTGCCGTGCCAGATGTAAAATGGCGTTTCCACGAGCGATTCCGGATGTTCTTTGAGGCTAAGGTGTTCAAAAGGCGCCATCAATGCTTTTACCTTCTCATCATCAATCGGCGGCAGGCCTTCCACCCAACGGGACTTCAATGCCCAATGGGACAACCCTATCGGATCCGGACTTCCCATTAGGCAGGCTGCCGAATGGATCCATGGATATTGCGTCAAAGCGATGCAGGTCGTGATGCCTCCCATCGAAAGCCCTGTGACCGAAACGTTCTCTCTCTTTGCCAACCCCGCTTCAACGTAAATCTCTACTATAGTTGGAAGTTCCTTGATGTTTTGCAGGACTACCGACCAGAATTCCGCCGCCGGTTCGCCAGCATAGGCTTCATCTTTGCGTTCGCCGTGACGATAGGCATCGGGGATGATCACCCGCATGCCGTTGCTGGCTAAGGCATAGCCGGGCTCCAAGCCTCTCTCCTTTTGGTTCGTGATGCCATGAAAAAAGAACGCGAGCGGAATCGTTTCGTTTTTCTTGTCTTCTTCAACGATTTCCAGAATCGGTATGTTGTTTATGCTTTTTCTTTCGATTGAAATCACATTTATCCCTCTTTTTCAGCTCTGATCGGCTGCTACAGGCAAAAATATTTTTCCAGGTAGATTGCCAAGCCGTCCTCGTGATTCGTATGTTTTGTTACATCGTCCGCGATATTCTTCAATGCCGCGATCCCATTCTGCATGACGACCCCGTGGCCCGCAAAACGGATCATTTCCATATCGTTATCCTCGTCACCGAAGGCAAGGATATCTTCCCGCTTGATGCCGTAGTTATTCGCGACCACTTCAACGCCAAGCGCTTTTTGGACGCCGGCGGATACGATTTCGAGGCAGGGCATCGTGCCACCCCATGTACGGATTTCAATGGCATTCCCATAACGCGCCAAAATCCGGTCACGGATGATTCCCAAATTCCGTTCCTCCGAAAACACATTCATGGAAGTAGGGTTTTCCGACAGCGTGTCCTTCGAAGTGATCTGCGTCGCCAGCAAATTTTTTGGGAAATATTCGTTTGATGGCAGCGTGGCGGTGGATGCGAAAAGCTTCTCCTTGCCTTCTACGCAGATGAAATCGATGCCCATCTCTTCACGTTGTTCGATCAGATCCATCGCAAAATCTTTGTTAAGTGTCTTGTGGTAATAATTGCTCCAGTTGTTGTCGGTTGGATTGTGGCATAGCGCACCGTTGAAATTCACCAATGGGGTGGTCATCTTGAGTGTCTCGTAAAATTCTCTGCTGTTTCTGTATGGACGGCCAGTTGCGATCATTACCAAATGGTTATCCTTTTGCAACGTTGCCAGCACCTTTTTGGTCCGATCGCTCAACAACGACTGATTATTGAGCGTAGTTCCGTCTAAATCTAAAGCGATTAATTTTTGTTTCATCTTCTTGAAAGTACCTCCTGCGTTATCCGTCTTACGTCCGGCTTGCTGATCATTCGATCCCAAGCGACGGAAATTTGCTTTTTAATTCTGCTGTCATGACCTTTGCGATATTCGATCCGATCACGAGCATATCATATAGTGGTTTGACATCCGTTGTCGAGCGGCCCAAAAGTCGAAGGAAAATCTCACCATCCCCCGCCAGGCAAAGTGTATAATAAAAAGTCTTGGTTTGGTTCAATTCATTGATCAGTTCCAAAAGCTTCACTTTATCAGCGTAATTATTCAGGTAAGCCAATTTTCTGTAACTGATCTGAAAATCACTTTCGGCCTCATCTTTGGCGATGACTACACCGAACGGCAAGGAATGTTCTTTATCGAGATTGAATTTCCCTTGATACAAATACTGACCATTTTGGATGGGATGACTTTTCAGTGGCATGCCTTTTTCTTGGAATTTTTGATCAAGCGCTGCTAATATCGTCAAAACTATCACTCTTTTCATATATGGTGCTACAAGTATAGCACATTTTTCCCAAGAAATACGCTCATCACGGTATACAAAAAAGGTCCGGAACCGAAGTCCAGACCTTTCCATATGTCATGCGGAATATTAACGACGTTTTTCTCTGATACGAGCAGCTTTTCCGTGTAATGCGCGCAAGTAATAAAGTTTTGCACGACGCACTTTACCGAAGCGAACAACTTCGATTTGAGCTACACGAGGTGTGTGCAATGGGAATGTACGTTCCACACCGACACCGTTTGAAATTTTACGTACTGTATAAGTTTCGCTGATTCCGAATCCGCGACGTTTGATGACTACGCCCTCGAATAATTGGATACGTTCTCTTGTTCCTTCGACTACGCGAGCGTGGACGCGGACAGTGTCTCCAGGACGGAATGTAGGGATATCACTACGTAATTGTCCTTGTGTAATTGCTTCAATCAATGGTAATTGACTCATGTTTTTTTCTCCTTCCAACCGACATTCATACACAATCTTTCAGCACAGCGGAATATCGTATTATGGAGCAGTCTCTCTGCTCACCTGTAGAATTCTACCACAATAATTTTGACGTGTAAAGTATTTTTCGTTTACATTGTTTGAATTTTAAAGTGCACTATTGCGCTTGATTATCTGCCTTTTCTTCCAGCAGTATCTCCGCTAACCAATCTTGCTGTTTTTTCGACAAAGTGATCTTTTCCAACATTTCCGGACGTCTCAGCCAGGTTTTGCGCAAAGATTCTTTTTCTTGCCAATCGGCAATTTTCTGGTGGTTGCCGCTGAAAAGCACTTCAGGGACGACATCCCCCCGGAAATCGCGCGGTCGCGTATATTGGGGATGCTCGAGCAAGCCGGTCGAGAAAGAATCGGTCTTGTTCGATTGCTCATTGCCCAATACTGCCGGCAACAGCCGGACCGTCGCATCGATCATGACCATCGCGCCCAGTTCGCCGCCCGTCAGAACATAATCACCGATCGAAACTTCATCCGTCACATGTTGTTTGATGCGTTCATCGAAGCCCTCATAATGGCCGCAGATGAAGACAATGTGCTCTTCTTCGGCAAACTCTTCCGCCAGTTCCTGGTTGAAGGTTTTTCCGGATGGATCCAAAAGGACAATCCTTTTTTTGGTTTCGGGAGACTGGACATCAATGTCCGTCAGCGCGTCCACGATCGGCTGCGCCCGCAGTAGCATGCCTGCCCCGCCGCCGAAAGGATAATCATCGACGGAATTGTGTTTATTTTCGGAATAATCGCGGAAGTTCGTGCAAGTGATCGAAACACGACCGCTCTCGATCGCCTTTCCGATGATCGACTCGGACAAAGGACCTTCGAACATCGCCGGAAACAATGTCAATACATCTATCTTCATCAGTCCATCATTCCTTCTAGAATGTGGATTGTGACCTGTTTATCTTCCAAAGATACCTTTTCCACTACGGAAGCGATATACGGAACCAATAAATCCTTTCGGCCTGGTTTGGATACAACCCACACATCATTCGCCCCAAGCGGCAAGATTTCTTTGATGATACCCAATTCTTCGCCGGCATCACTGACGACGGACAATCCGATGATTTCATGATAATAGAACTCATGATCCGAAAGGTCCTCCAACTGCGTTTCCGAAACTCGCAGGATTCCCCCTCTGAACGGTTCGACATCTTCGATCCGGTTATATCCCTCGAATGTCAGCATATTGAAATTCTTGTGCACGCGGTGGCTGGCTACCTTCAGAGTGATTGGCTCACTGTTTTCGCGGAACAAGTAGAGCGTAGCTCCTTTTTTGTAGCGTTCATCCGCAAAATCAGTGCTGGAAATGACACGCACTTCACCTTTAAGCCCTTGCGTATTCACAACTTTTCCGACATCATAAAATTTTTCCATTTTTCACCTCTCCTTACATAAATCATACTGTCAACGTTTCTGTACATAATAAAATAGAAGGGATAAGTGCTACAATTGTATCATCATCCGCTTCTATCTATTCGCTATTAAGTTAGGCATCCACCGAACGGAAAAGACCGGATCCGCAATTGAAGCGGATTATTCGGCCCCTTCGATCACAAGGCGGACACGTTTTGTGCCTTTGGTTCTGACACTGTATACAATTGTACGGATCGCTCTGGCGACACGTCCCTGTTTCCCGATCACACGGCCGACATCCTCGGCATCAAGATGCAAGTGATATTCCATGAACTCACTTGTCTCTTTGATTTCGATGGACATCTTATCATCGTGGACGATCAAAGGTTTGACAATTGCCAGGATTAAATCTGAAATTTCAGGCATTTAAACCACCCTTTTATTTAGCTAACTTAGAGTCGTGGAATTTTTTCATAATACCTTGTTGAGAAAGTAAGTTACGAACTGTATCAGAAGGTTGTGCACCTTCAGCTAACCATTTCAAAACTAACTCTTCGTCAAATTTAACTTCAGCTGGTTCAACAACTGGATTGTATGTACCTACTTTTTCGATGAAACGTCCATCACGTGGAGAACGTGAATCAGCTACAACGACGCGGTAAAACGGGTTTCTTTTAGAACCCATACGTTTTAAACGAATTTTAACTGCCATTTATATAACACCTCCATATATCTATATCTCACATTTTTATATATTACCAGTTTTCCATTTGCTTGTAAAGTGTTTTCTCTTTACACTTGGAATTATTTTTTCTTTTTCTTCTTTTTGTTCATCCGTCTGGCCATTTGCTGCATGGCCATCTTGCCCATTTTGCCTTTCGGGCCTTGTCCAAGGAGGCCTTCCATCCCTGCAAAATTGCCTTTGGACATCTTGTTCATCATTTCCCTTGATTCGTTGAACTGCTTGATCAGACGGTTGACTTCCGCCAACGATCTTGCGGAACCTTTCGCGATCCGCCTGCGTCTGCTCTGCGACAGAAGCTCTGGGTTTTCGCGTTCAGCGGGCGTCATCGAAAGCACGATTGCCTTCATGTGGGCCACATCTTTGGGATCGATCTTCATTTTGTCAAGTCCCGGAACGTTGCTCATGCCCGGGATCATCTTCAGAAGGTCTTCAAGCGGCCCCATGTTGGTGACTTGATCCATCTGCTCGATGAAATCATTGAAGTTGAAGGTGTTCTCGCGGATTTTTTCGGCCATTTCTGCCGCTTTTGTCTCATCAAAATCTTGTTGCGCGCGTTCGATCAACGTCATCAGATCGCCCATGCCCAGGATTCGGGAAGCCATGCGTTCAGGGTAGAATGGTTCAAAGTCTTCCAGTTTTTCGCCTTGGCCCGTAAATTTGATCGGCTTTCCGGTTACGGAACGGATGGATAGCGCTGCCCCGCCGCGTGTGTCCCCGTCCAATTTGGTAAGGATGACACCGGTTATGCCGAGCTGTTCATTGAAGGATTGCGCTACGTTGACAGCGTCCTGACCGGTCATGGCATCTACCGTAAACAGGATTTCGGTAGGATTGACGGCAGCTTTGATGTTCTTCAACTCTGTCATCAATACTTCATCCACGTGCAGTCGTCCCGCCGTATCGATGATGACCAGATCGCGTCCATCGAGTTTGGCTTGTTCAACGGCCTGCTTCGCTATATCGACCGGATTTGCTTCCGTCCCCAACGCATACACCGGGAAATCCAATTGTTTGCCCAAAGTCTGCAACTGGTTGATCGCTGCCGGACGGTAGACGTCGGCTGCGACCAGCATCGGACGCTTGTTTTCTTTTTTCTTCATGTAATTGGCAAGCTTTCCGGCAGTGGTGGTCTTACCGGCACCCTGCAGGCCGACCATCATTACGACAGTCGGTGGCTTGGCAGAGAATTGGAAGGGCTCCTGCTGCCCGCCCATCAATTCCGTCAGTTCTTCGTTGACGATTTTGATGACTTGCTGTGTCGGTGAAAGCGATTCGAGCACATCCGAACCTAACGCTCGTTCATTCACTTTTTTGACAAATTCTTTTACGACTTTAAAATTCACGTCAGCTTCCAGCAAAGCCAGACGTACTTCACGCATCATTTCCTTCAGATCGGCTTCCGTAATCTTGCCTTTTTTGCCGATTTTGGTCATCGCGCCTTGGAGACGCTCGGATAACCCTTCAAATGCCATATTTGCCACTTCCTTACTGTTTATTCGTCTTTGTCATCCAGTTCTTCCAGATTGTTGATCAAGCTCTGTAAAGTTCTGTCTGCGGGATAGGTTTCCTCGGCATAGTTCGCCAATTCGTCCAATTTTTTGTTTCGGAGGCTATAGTTTTGAGCCAACTTCAGCTTCTGCTCGTAATCCATCAGAATTTTTTCGGTGCGCTTGATGTTGTCATACACTGCCTGCCGGCTGACCTTGAATTCTTCAGCGATTTCGCCCAATGAATAGTCATCGCCATAATACAAAGAAAGATAGCCTTTCTGTTTGTTCGTCAACAGGACATTATAGAATTCATAAAGAGTATTCATATTATTGGTTTTTTCCAGTTCCATCAGAATACCTTCCTTCTCGTACGGATTGTCAAGAAAAAATCTTTACACTTCATTAGATTACCGATTTTGCTGAGCTTAGTCAACCATAAATTGCATCGAAGCCGTGTCGCCGCAACAAAAAATAAAGATCAGGCCGGCAATCACGATGCGATTGCCGGCCTGACCATGCTTATGTCGCCTTTTGCCATGAAACGTGCCTCATCAGGCGGGACAAACCGCTTGCTTATTTTTTCTCAAGCAGGTCCTTTACCAATCCGTAGATGTATTGTTCCGGATCGAACACCTGCAGATCATCCAGACCTTCGCCCAAACCGACGAATTTGACGGGTATATCCAGTTCCTGACGGATCGCCAGGATGACGCCGCCTTTCGCCGTGCCGTCCAATTTCGTCAGGATCAAACCAGTGACATCCGTTGTCTCCTTGAATTGCTTCGCTTGTATCAAAGCGTTCTGTCCAGTCGTGGCATCCAAGACCAGCAACGTTTCGGTTGCGCCGCCGGTGATTTCCCTTGCGATGATCCGATTGATCTTCTCCAATTCCTTCATCAGGTTCACTTTGTTCTGCAGTCTCCCCGCCGTATCGATCAGCAGATAGTCGTATTTTTCTTCTTTTGCTTGCTTCAACGCATCATACACGACGGAAGCAGGATCGCTTTTTGCATCGCTTGTCACGACCGGCACACCGACACGTTCCCCCCAGACTTCCAGTTGTTCGATGGCGCCAGCTCTGAAAGTGTCTCCGGCCGCCAACAAAACCTTATTCCCTTGGTTCTTCAACTGATAAGCGTATTTGCCGATGGTCGTCGTTTTCCCCACTCCGTTTACGCCAACAAACAGGATGACGGTCGGCCCGTTCTCATTTATTTTGATGGTGGGCAATTCCGTCTGGCCTTTTTCATAGATTTCGACCATTTTTTCGATGATGACGTTCTTCACTTGTTCTCCGGTGCGCACGTTCTTCATCTTGACTTCATCGCGCAGCACATCCGAAAGCGCCAGCGTCATATCAAAACCAACGTCTGCGGATATCAGCGTTTCCTCCAAGTCGTCAAAAAACTCTTCATCCACCTCCCTGAAGCCGGCAAACAGTTCATTCATCTTCTCTGAAAAGCTTTTGCGCGTCTTCTCCATACCTTTGTCGAATTTGTCGATGACAATCTTAGTTTCTTCGGTTACCGGTGTCTGAACGACATCTTCACCTGTAAACGCGCGTTTTATTCGATCAAATAATCCCATCTGAACACTTCCTCTCTTGTGGCAAGCTGTTTTTACGCAAAGACGAACGTTTCGATTGCGTGTGCGACGCCATCTTCCCCGTTTGTCTTCGTGACGAAGCTCGCCCGTTCCTTGATTTTATCGGGAGCGTTGCCCATCGCGACGCTAACGCCAGCAAAATCCAACATCGCCAAATCGTTTTCTTCATCTCCGCAAGCCATGACCTCATCGGCAGTGATGCCCAGATGATCGCATAAAGCCGCGATGCCGTTGCCTTTGTCGACTTCAGGATGCATGACTTCAAACAAAAGCGGGCGTGATTTCATCATCGAATATTTGCTGTAGAAGTCCGCCGGTATTTTGGCGATTGCTTCATCCAAGACAGTAGGCGCGATGCAGAAAACCACTTTATTGAACGCATGCTGTTCCTGAAAGTCTTCGATTTTTTTCTCAACGAACGGCAAGCTCGAACTCTGCAGGCTCTTGTACAAGGACTCCCTGCCTTGCGGGTATTCCGGTTCGTATACGAATTCCAGGTCCAGCATGTTCATCGGGATATTCAGCCCCTTGCTCAGATCATAGAGTTCCACGATCTGACCGTAGTTCAGCACCTTTTGGGAAATGATTTCCGATGTTTTGTTCTTTTGGACCAAGCCGCCGTTATAGGTGATCGAGTAATCTTCTGCTTGAAGCAGGTCCAGTTCATCCACGTAGGCCTTGATGCCCATCAGAGGGCGTCCTGTGCAAAGGACAACCTTCACGCCGGCTTCCCGGGCGCGGTGGATTGCCTGTTTGTTCGCAGCGCTGATTTTTTTGTCAGGATTCAGCAGCGTGCCATCCAAGTCGAGTGCTATCAATTTAATCATTTATCTTCATCCCCTTAACCTATTTCTTCGTAATCTTCAAATTTGACCGATGCCAGGCGGGATACGCCGGAATCCTGCATGGTCACTCCGTACAATGCATCCGCTTCTTCCATCGTGCCTTTGCGATGGGTGATCACGATGAACTGGGTCAATTCGGTTGACGCTGCCAGATATTTTCCGAAGCGGGATACATTCGCTTCATCCAAGGCAGCCTCCACTTCATCCAAGATGCAGAACGGCACCGGTTTGACTTCGATGATGGCGAACAAGAGCGCGATCGCCGTGAATGCTTTTTCCCCGCCGGAGAGCAGGCTGAGCTGCTGCAATTTTTTGCCTGGCGGTTGCGCGACAATTTCGATGCCGGTCTCCAACAGGTCGTTCGGATCCGTCAGCTCCAGTGTCGCTTTGCCGCCGCCGAATAATTTCGGGAAGGTTTTTTCGAATTGCTTTTTGATCTGGATGAAAGTCTCCTTGAATCGCAAGCGGACTTCATCATCCATTTCGTTCATCGTGTTCAGAAGATTGCCTCGGGCGGAAAGCAGATCCGTCTGCTGTTCGGAAAGGAAAGTGAACCTTTCGGAAATGCGATCATATTCCTCGATTGCGCCCATGTTGATCGGGCCCAGCTCTTCGATTTCTTTTTTCAGCTGTTTCACTTGTCGGGCTGCCTCTTCGGGCTCCTGGGTTAACTGATGATCCTGTTTCGCGGCTTCAAAGCTGAGACCGTACTCCTCGCTCAAATGCGCAAGGTGGTGGTCGATGGCGATTTCATAGCGCCCGGCGTTTGTTTCCAGTTTGGCGTGCTCACTCCATAATTTTTGGAGGTTTTTATTTTTTTCGTTCTGCTCGGTTTCCTGAACACCACGATTTTGTTCGGTTTGCTTTTTTTGCTCCCGCAACTGTCTTAACTCTGCATCGAATCTCTCTTTTTCTGCAGTGGCGGACTTCAGCTGCATTGTGATTTCTTGGATGGTCAGCGTCTCCGTGTCGGCCAGCTTGGCGACCTGATCTTGTTTGCCCTTCAATGAGCCGATAGCTTCCTGCTCCGTTTGGATGCGTTCAGCCGACAGTTTCACATCACGCCGTAGCTGTTTTTCCTGCTCCTGCAGGACCGCAAGCTCCTGGTCGGCTTGCTGCCGGTTCAGCTGAACGTCCTGCAGCAGTTTCAAGCGTTCCTCTTCATTGAGGCTGGATTCCGCTATATCCTTCTGAAGCTGGTCGATTTCGCTGTTGAGGACGAGCAGATTTTGTTGGGCTTGGGCCAATTGCGTTTGTCTGTCCTCTTTCTCTTCATAAAACATGCGCTTTTCGTATTCGTGTGCAGCCGATTCTTTTTCTTTCGTCGCGATTTCGGCTGTCACTTGCTGCAGGGAAGTTTCCCTTTGCTGCAGTTCGAACTGTTTGATGGTCGCTTTTTGGCGCTTATCATCCAGTTCCTCCTGCAGGCTTTGTTGCTGCAGCGACCATTTCTCTTGCTCCCGCTTCAGCTGATTGTATTGGACGGACAACTGTTGCACATAGTCGGTCAGCTTGTTCAGATTGTTTTTGCGGGCCAATAAGGATGCCTCTTGTTGACGCCTTGTCGCGCCACCCGTCATCGATCCGCCGGCATGGATGACATCCCCTTCAAGGGTTACGATCCGGTAGCGGCTCTGCAATTTCTTGGAGATCTGCAAGCCGTCCTGGATGTTTGCCGCTACGATCGTTGTCCCCAACAAACTGCTGACGATCGCGTTGTACATTTCCTCATGACCAATCAGCTCATTCGCGATGCCGATATATCCGGTACTGTTCTCCAATGTCGTCCGCACAGACGCAGGCAAATGCTTGCCTTGGATGACTGTCATCGGCAGGAAAGTGGCACGCCCCAAGTGTTGGGCTTTCAAAATGCCGATGCATTGGGATGCAGTGCGTTCATCCGCCACCACGATGTGTTGCATCGTGGCTCCCAGGGCGATTTCTATGGCTAATGTGTATTTTTCGGGAACTTGGATCAATTCGGCGACTGGCCCACGGATACCCGGAACGCTTTCCCTTCTCCTCAGCATTTCCTTTACGCCTTGATAGTAACTGGCATAGCTGTCGTCCAGCTCCTGCTGGCTCTCACGCCTGGCTTCCGCCTGCTGCAGATTCCGGGTTACGGTATCCAGTTCTGCGTTCATTTGTTGGAGTTTGGATACGAGCTGGAAGCTATTTTGTTTGCAGCCCTGCAGTTCCGATTCCAGATTGGCGTTCTCTTCAACGAATCGGACATATTCTTCATTCAATGACTGCTGCTTCGCTTTTAATTGGCGCAGATTCTTCCTGAGTTCGTCGCTTTTCGAAAGGAAACGCTGCTCCTGTTCGGTTGCGAGCATCATTTCTTTTTCAAGATGGACGGTTGTGTTCCGGTTGCTGGATTGCTCCTGCAGCCGGTTGATGTAATCGTTCCGGAGTTGCTGGACAAGCTCCGCCTTGTTTTGCGTCAGTTGGGCTTCTTTTTCGGAAAGGCTCGCTCTTTTTTCCGAAAGTTCCTTCCTTGCATCCACTTTTGCCGCGAGTTCGGCCCGCAATGCGGCCAGATTGGCTTTTTCCGTCTTGATCAGCGCCTCTTTTTCAGCGATGATCTGGGCTTGCTCTTCTTGATTCTTTGAAGAGTACATCGCCCGTTGCTGGAAGACCTGCTTTTGTCCTTCCAGCTGTTCCAATTTCTGGATGACAGTGACATAGCCGGTCTGCAGTGTTTCCAACTGTTCGTCGCAGGCGTCCAGCTTTTGCTTCAGTTGCTGCAAAGCAGCCTGCGTGCCCGCAAGCGACCGTTCTTCCGTGCTGATTTTACGGTCATAATCGGCCAGCTCGCGTTTGCTCATTTGCCACTGCGCATTCAGCCGCTCAATTTCGGAAGCGGTCAAAGCAATTTCGATTTCGCTTAGTAACGCTTTTTTCTCCTTGTATGCCAAAGCTGTTTTCCGTTGGATTTCCAGAGGAGCGAGTTGGCTGTTGATTTCATGCAGGATGTCCTCGATCCGGTTCAGATGTTCTTCCGTTTGGGACAGCTTGCGTTCGGCGCTCGTTTTGCGGTTTTTGTACCTGGCTACCCCGGCGGCTTCTTCAAGGATGATCCTTCTGTCCTCGGGCTTGTTCTGAAAAATTTGTTCCACTTTCCCTTGCGAGATCATGGAGAAAGAGTCTTTTCCGATGCCCGAATCCATCAATAATTCTGTTATGTCTTTCAAACGGCAAGGCTTTTTGTTGATGAAACAGTCACTGTCGCCATTGCGGTTGTATCTCCTGGTGATGCTCACTTCGCTGAATTCCAGCGGCAGGAATCCGTCCTCGTTGTTCAAGATGAGGGTAACTTCCGCAATGTTGACAGGTTTGCGTGTCTGCGAGCCGGCAAAAACGATATCGTCCATTTTTTTCCCACGCAGATTTTTTGCGGATTGTTCCCCCAATACCCAGCGGACAGCTTCCGAAAGGTTGCTTTTGCCGCTTCCGTTCGGCCCTACTACCGCTGTCACACCTTCATCAAATTCGATTACGGTTTTGTCGGCGAATGATTTGAAACCCGACATTTCTATTCTTTCAAGATGCAAAGATAACATCCTTTCCGGTGAAACTTGCTTTTCATTTTTTTAGAGATTCCAAAGCGTTTTGTGCCGCTTTCTGTTCGGCGGCTTTTTTGCTTGGGCCTTGCCCTTGACCCATCACTTTTCCGAATGCGCGCACTTCCACATCAAACTGTTTTGCATGTGCAGGCCCGTCTTCGTTCAGAAGGATATATTGGATATCCACGTCCCCATTCTTTTGCAGCTCTTCCTGGAGGCTGGTCTTATAATCCATCACATGTGAAAAAGCATCCTCTTTTAACTTCGTGATCATGACTTGGTTAATGAATTTTCTGGCGGCTTCGATGCCTTGGTCAAGGTAAACGGCCCCGATGAATGCTTCGAATACATCACACAGTAACGCCGGACGTTGCCTTCCGCCCATATTCTCTTCCCCTTTACCCAAACGGATATAGGAGTCGAAATGACAGTCCTTCGCGAAAGCGGATAAACTTGGTTCGCAGACGATCTGCGCACGCAGACGGGTCATTTTGCCTTCATGCCACGTATCATAAGTATGAAACAGATAATCGGAGATGATGACTTCCAAGACCGCGTCGCCCAAAAATTCCAATCGTTCATTGTCCTGCAGTGCCAGATGACGATGCTCATTCACATAAGATGAATGGGTAAATGCTTCATGCAAAAGTTTCTCGTTCCTGAAGACAATCGAGAAGTCAGTTGCTATTTGTTTGACTATTTTTTCCAATTCGTTCCCTCCTTTCCTTAACTGGACTCCTTGCTGTCAAGGCACTTCTGAGAATAGAGTCCTTTTTCATTATACGACAAATGCGTGCCATAAGCACGAAAATTTAGTTCTCGGACAGTCAGCACATACTTATGGAAAAGAGGCCCGGACTTTTGTCCTGGCCTCTTCCTCATTTCTGACAATTTCCCTGAACGCACATTACCGGACTGGTTCTTCTGATGTCAGTTCGATGGTTTCCCACCCTCTGGCTGCTCCATAACGGATATTGAAGTTTTTGACGCGGTTGTTGACGGCAAAAATCTGCGTGCGCCAGAGCGTCGGGATGACTGGTGCTTCCTCGAACAGCAATGCTTGCCATTCCTGATAGATTCCCGTCCGCGTATTTCCGTCCAAGGTAGCCGCGGCATTGATCTGAGCCAACAACGCATCATTCTTTTCGTTGGTCCAACGGGTATAGTTGAGAGCACTGGTACGACCGAACATTTCGCTTGGATTGGGATCCATGCCTGTCCCCCAAATTGCCTGAAAGGCATCAATAGCCGGACTGTCGGATGCAAGCATGTCATGGAACTTCTGATATTCAATCAATCTTCCTGTGGCGAGCGAGACATCCAAGCCGATTGCTTTCCATTGCTGGATATAATACGCAACAACCGTCTCAGCCGCGTCTCCCCCTGCAACGGCAGCAAAGCTGATTTCGAGCGGCTCACCGTCCGGCGTTTCCCGAAAACCGTCGCCATCACTGTCCAGATAGCCGGCCTCATCCAGCATTGTTGCGGCCTTCACAGGATCGTAGCTGAAGCCAGCCGCCTCATCCTCACTGAATCCTTCGAACGCTGGAGGAATCATGCCATTTGCCGGCTGCCGCAGCCCATCGAAAAGGACCGCAGCGACAAATTCGTTGTCCAACGCAAATGCCATCGCTTGCCGCAATGCACTATCCGCCATTTTGGAACTCAGATTAAGGCTGTTGGCGCCTGATTCAACATCTTGGGAACCAAGTTTGAACCCGATGTATGCAGTCGCCAATTCCTCTCTGCCCAGCAACGTTATATTATCGAAATCTTTGTACGCCTCATAAGAGCTTGTCGGCATGATTGCGACATCGTAATGTCCCGCTTCCATTTCGGATACGATCGTTGCCGAACCGACTACTTCCACAAGGATATTGTCCAACTTCGGTTTCCCTTTCCAATAATATTCATTGGCTTCAAAAAGGACCGACTCGCCCGGAATGATCGCCTTGACCCGGAACGGACCCGCCCCGACAGGTTGCTCACGCAGTTGGGATGAACGCACCATTTCCGATACAGGGATGCTTTCCAGTTGGTGCCTTGGCAACGGTTGGCTCCACAAGGCTCCTCCCGCCTGCAAAATGGACGGATTCAATTCTTTGAAAGCAATGATGAGGTGCGTATCATCCAAAACCTCGATACCGGCAATCGCATCCGCAGCGCCTTCATGGTATTCGGTCATGCCCACAACATTCGCAAAAGCCTCTCCATAGAGGGAACCGGCATATTCCGGGTGCCCGATCACCTCATAGGCATAAAGAAGATCATCTACCGTAAGTGCCGCTCCGTCCGACCACTTCAGATTATCCTGTAAAGTGATCGATACTGTTTTTAAATTTTCATTGAGAACAAAGGTTGCCATGCCAGCTTGGGTAAGCTGAAACTCCTCATCATAGGAAAAAATGGATTCATGTGAAAAACCCATGAGTTCCTCGTCATGGGCATCCTCTGAAAAAACAGGGCTGAAGATGCCCTGAAAGGAAGATTCGGCAACCAGCGCATATTTCAACACTCCGCCGGCGATGGCTGGGGCATCGCTGTTCATGACAGTATCGAACTCCTGGATGACAGCGGATGAATTGGACAAGTTCCCGTCCGTTTCCGGTAAGACATCTTCGTTTCCGCACCCGGCCAGCAGCGCAGCCAAAAAGAACGGAACAATCATTTTATTCAGCATACCTCAGCCTCCTTATTGTCCTTGCATTTGTTTAGCATCTGCCGCCCGCCGCAATGCCTGTCCGACATAAATGATGCACAACAACAGTACAAAGATGAGTGTGGATGCAGGTAACCATACCCACACATAGTTCTCAAAGACTATGGGGGAAATTGCATAGTGCAACAAATTGCCTATACTCGGTATGGCGGACGGCAACCCAAAGCCCAGAAAGCTCAACCCTGTTTCCATTCCGATATTCCTTGCCAACGACATTGTCGTATTGATGATGACCAGCGAACTCAAATTGGGCAAGATTTCCCGGACCATGATCCGCATGTCGTTTGTCCCTGCTGTCCTGGATGCCCGCACATAATCCCGTTTGGCCTCCGAACGCGTCCGGTTACGAAAAACCCTTGATTTCCCTGCCCAACTGAAGGCGCTCATAAGCAATATGAACACAAAGAGATTGTATTCCGATACGATGGACACCAGCACAAGGACCAGCACACTTGCCGGAAGAACCATGATGAATTCAACGGAGCGCATAAGCAGACTGTCCAGGAATCCGCCGTAATAGCCGGACAGCAGACCCAATCCGATGCCGATGAATCCCGTCAGGATTGTCACGGCGCTCGCGGCCACCAGAGAAGCGCGCGCTCCCAACAACAATTGGCCCAGCACATCCCGTCCCGCTTCATCGGTTCCCAACAGATGATCCCCCCCCGGCGAAGCATACCTGTTCAGGAGATCCACCTGCATGACTTGGCTTTCATCAAAAAAGACGGATCCAACAAATACGAACAACAAAAGCAAAACGAGCGTAGCCAAAGCAATGACCGCCAGCTTGTCTTTTTTGAATTCTTCAAGCATGCCGCGAAAATCGACAGCTGCTTTTGTTTCCTCATTCACTTCGTGGCTCAAACGGTTCTCGCCTGTCGCAACGGAGGCGATCTCCGCCTTCAACTCTTCCATTCTTCCTGCTTTCTTTTCATCCTCCGTATTCAACATATCCCCCCTTTCCTCTTGCTATTTCATCCTGACGCGCGGATCCACAATGGTCAATACGATGTCAGATATTAACGTGCCCATCAACGCAGCCACCCCATAAATAAGCAACAAGGCAACGATGACACTAAAATCGCGTGATTCCAAAGAACTGATGAACAATCGGCCGATCCCCGGATAGGAAAATATGTATTCGATGAAAATACTTCCGCCTATAAAACCGGTGATGTCATAGCCCAACAAAGACGTTATCGGCAAACTCGCGTTCCTGAAGATGTGCCTACGATACACCATGCTCTCCGGGACACCTTTTGAGCGGGCTGTCAGCACGTAATCCTCCTGCTTTGCCTCGATGATGCCCGACCTTAAAATCCGGATAATGCTGCTGGATGCCGAAAGGGCAAAAGCCAGCGCCGGCAACGCTAAGTGGTGGAGCCTGTTCCAAAGAGCGGCAAGCACGGTCTGCGATTCCGGCAACAAGGGCATCCCCCGCGTCGGAAACAGTGCCAGTTGAAATCCAAACAGCCAAACCAACAGCAAGGCAACAACAAATAGCGGCAAGGCAAAACTGATGCTGTTCAAAAACCGAATGACTTTGTCTCCCGAAGAACCATTAAAACGGCCTGCATAAATGCCAAGCGGAACAGCGATCAGATACGTCAACAACAGAGAGGCCGCTGCCAGCCAGAGCGTGTTGCCAATCCTTGCACCCACAAGGACCTCAACAGGCATCCGGTAAGTGTAACTGAGTCCGAAATCCCCTCTGAGCATATTTGCGATCCACCGCAGATACCGAACATACCAAGGGCCATCCAGGACCGCACTCGCTTGAATCGCGTCAATGCTGCCCTGATCCATCCCCGGAACAACAAGCCCGGTCAGCGGATCTCCCGGCATCCATTGCGCTAGCGCAAACACCAACAAACTGAACGCCAACAGCTGCGGAATGATAAAGAAGATGCGCCTCAGAAACCTATTCCACATCGCTAACGCTCTCCTTTCGATGGCTCACCGGCAATCCGATGCGTATCCGACAACGGAACCAAGTCGCCAATCCGACCGTCCTCTGCCACATAACTCTCCATACTTTGTTTGTATTCTGATTCTATTTCCCGCCGCAAGCGTTTGTGCACATCCCGGTTGACCGGATCCAAGTTCGGTATTGCGGAAAGGAGCCTCTTTGTGTAGATGTGCTGCGGATTGAGATAGATGTCCTGCCGGTCTCCATATTCCACGAACCTTCCCTGGTACATGATGGCCAATTCATCGCACATCTGCTTCACAACGCCAAGATCGTGGGAAATGAACAGATAACTGAGTTTGTACTGTTCTTGGATGCGTTTCATATAATTCAGCACTTGTGCCTGAACGGAAAGGTCCAATACCGAAACCGGTTCATCAGCTATGACAAATTTCGGCCGTAGCGCAACCGCCCGCGCCAAAGCGATGCGTTGCTTTTGTCCGCCGGTGAATTCGTGGGGATATTTCTGCAGCGCGTCTTCCGGCAACCCTACCATTTCCATTAGTTCCAGCACCCGTTTTTTCTCTTCCTGCCGGGAAAGCTTCTCAAAATTATGCAAAGGTTCGGAAATGATCTGTCCGATCTGTTTTTTCGGATTCAAGCTGGCACTCGAATCTTGAAAAATCATCTGGACATTTCGTTTGTAGGCTGATTTCCGCTTCCCTACCGCAGCGGTGACGTCAGTGCCTTCATAAATGATTTGGCCGGCAGTGATCCGCTCCAATCCGACGATCGCTCTTCCGACAGTGGATTTTCCGGATCCTGACTCGCCCACCAGACCGTAATTCTTCCCTTCTTCCAGGGACAGACTGATGCCGTCAACGGCTGCGTTGCTTTTTCCCCTTGCCAGGAAACCGCTCTTGACCGGGTAGTGAACCTTCAAATCTTTAATTTCCAAAACTCCCATCTTATTCACTCTCCCCTTCAAAACGGAAGGACTCATGACACGTGCACCTGACTGAATGTCCTTTTGAAACCTCATGCATTTTTGGTGATTGTTCATGGGCGGAAAAAGGAATCCAGGGAATACGTCCGGCAAAACGGCAGCCGCTCTTGGGCAACTGTTGCAAGGAAGGCACATCCCCTTGGATCACATAGAGTTCCCCGGAATCCGAATCCAACGCCCCATTCGCTTGCGGCATCGAACGCAACAAAGAACGGGTATAAGGGTGCTTCGGATTTGTGAACAGATCAACGACACCGGCTGTTTCGACAATTTGTCCCGCGTACATGACGGCTACTCTGTCCGCGATTTCGGCTACGACACCCAAATCATGCGTGATCAAGATGATTCCGGCACCCGTGCCGTCCCTTACTTCGCTCAACAAATCCAATATTTGAGCTTGAACAGTGACATCCAGTGCGGTCGTCGGTTCATCAGCGATGATGATCGGCGGCTCACAGGCAATCGCAATGGCGATGCCGACCCGCTGGCGCATTTCCCCCGGCAGCTCATGAGGGTAGCATTTTGCTGTTCCTTCCGGATCCTCCACCTTAACTTGAGCCAACAATTCGCTCACACGCAAGGCGCGTTCCTCTTTTGTCATCCTAGAATGATAAAGCAGCACCTCGTCTATCTGCTCACCTACAGTCATCATCGGATTCAGTGCCGATAGGGGATCTTGAAAAACCATCCCGATATCGTTTCCTCTTATGCGGTTATAAAGCGTTTCATTCAGATCGATAAGGTTCAGGTTCTGATAAATGATCTCTCCCGAAATCCGGGTGTTCGCCTTATTATGGAGTCCGACGATCGTTGTTGCGAGGGTACTTTTCCCGCAGCCGGACTCTCCAACAATCGCTAATATCTCATTTTTTTCCAGACTGAAGGAAACATCGTCCACCGCATCATAATAGTTATCCTGCATCCGGAATGCGGTATGCAGGGCATTTATCTCCAACAAGGGTCTTCCAATTCCCATCGTGCGCCTCCTTTCATGCTTATATAACAAACTTGAGGAAATATCTCCTAACATTATACGTTTAAGCCCATCCAAAAACAACCGCTATTTCATCCAGTTTTAATGCATTTCATGTTTCTGCCATATTCAGCCCTCTTGGCCTGAAAAAAAAGCAACATTGGCATTTGAAAACCGTCAACGTTGCTTCTGTCGTTAAATTATTGCGATTCTTATTTTTGAGAATCGATGTAGTCGACTGCATCCCCAACTGTGATAATCCTCTCAGCATCTTCATCGGAAATCTGTACAGCAAAGACATCTTCCAGTTCCATAACGAGTTCAACAATATCCAATGAATCCGCCCCAAGATCGTTTTGAAAAGTCAATTCTCTCGTGACCTTTGCTTCATCGACACCGAATCTTTCAATAATCATCTTGGCTACTCGCTCAAAAGTAGTTGTATCTGCCAAGCGTTACACCTCCATTATCGTTCCATAACCAATTACATCACATTTACTGGAAATATTTTGTAAAGGCTCACATCTATTTTACCCATACGCTAATCTTTTGTCTATATTTTTTTATTTTGGCTTAGTTTGGCTTACGGGCTTGGCATTCATTTCATCGAAGTGCTTCACGACATCATCGATGACGCGGGAACTGATGATTTTGCGGATCTGCTTCACGGTGTGGTAGACAGCGACTTTATCCGCAGATCCATGCGTCTTGACAACCGGCGCCCGCAATCCGAAAAGCACTGCGCCTCCATGTTTCGAATAATCCATCGTATCTTTGATTTCCGCAAAGGAATCCTTGATCAGCATTCCGCCGATTTTTGTCTTCAGGCCCCCTGAAAGCAATTGGGTTTTGATCAACTTCAGCAAGGACATTGCCGTCCCTTCCATCGTCTTCAGGACAGCGTTTCCGGTGAAGCCATCCGTCACGACAACATCCGCAGCGCCGAGCAAAATTTCACGCGCTTCAACATTGCCTGTGAAATTGAGTTCGGAGTCCTCTTCCAACAATGCATAGGCTTTTTTGGAAAGTTCGCTGCCCTTCGTTGCTTCGGAGCCATTGTTCAACAGAGCGATCCTTGGGTTTTCGATGCCTTGCACAAACTTGGCATAATACGATCCCAAAAGACCGAATTGGTAGATATTTTCCGGTTTGCAATCAGCATTTGCGCCTGCATCCATCAACAGGAACTGTCCGTTCTCTTTGCCGATGACGGGCAGAATCGGCATCAATCCGGGTCTGTCGATCCCTTTGATGCGGCCGATGATCAATAATCCGGCTGCCAAAAGCGCACCCGTATTCCCTGCCGAAAATAATGCGTCGGCTTCATTGTTTTTGACTGCTTGCGCAGCAAGCACCATGGACGCTTGTTTCTTTCTGCGGATTGCCTTGACCGGCTCATCGTCGCTTTCAATTTTTTCGGTCGTATGCACGATTTTGATTTTTCCGTCTTCGGCATATTGATCCCCTAGCGCTTTGCGTATTTTGGCCTCGTCTCCAAAAAGCAAAAACTCTAAATCATTAAATTCCTTAGCGGCCATTAAAATGCCCTCTACTATTGCTTGGGGCGCAAAATCTCCGCCCATCGCATCGACTGCGATCTTCATAGATGATATACCTCACTTTTGTTAGTTTCACTGTAATCTCTTTAACTTTTCTTTTTCGCGCTCGACTGCTTCCCTCAAACTTTCGTAGGCAGGATTGCTTTCAAAGTCTTTTTCGCGCGTGATTTGGATAGCGTCATTGTGCGCAACATCCAAGATGACGGCATCCCGCACGATGTCTCCTGATTTGAAGTCGGGCAAGCCGGATTGTTTGTTTCCGAAAAGATCGCCCGGTCCACGCAGTTCCAAATCCCGTTGACTCAGGTAAAAACCGTCAGTCGACTCCACCATGATGCGCATGCGTTCCTTGCCGTTATCGGTTTTCGGATCAGCGAGCAGCACGCAGTAGGACTCTTTGTCTCCCCTGCCCACCCGGCCCCGCAATTGGTGGAGCTGGGATAACCCGAATCGGTCGGCATCTTGGATGACCATCACTGTTGCATTCGGCACATTCAAGCCGACCTCGATGACTGTCGTCGACACCAAAACCTGCAGCTCGTTGTTTTGGAAACGGCGCATGATCTGATCCTTTTCTTCGGACTTGAGGCGACCGTGCAACAGACCGATTTGATATTTGCCTTTGTAATAGGCCGTCACGGCTTGATGCACATCTTCCGCATTCTTGACGTCCAATGATTCGGATTTCTCGATCAGAGGCGTGATGATGTACGCCTGTTGTCCATTATCCATCTGTTTCCGGATGAACTCAAGTACATTTTCAATCTTATCCGATTTGTTCCAGATGGTTTTGATCGGTTTTCGGCCGTCGGGCATCTGGTTCAGCACCGAAACATCCATTTCGCCCATCGTGGTTATCGCCAGCGTCCTTGGGATCGGCGTGGCTGTCATGTACAGAACATTCGGGTTGTCCCCTTTTTCGTTCAGCTTGTGCCTTTGTTGCACACCGAAACGGTGCTGCTCATCGGTGATGACCAAGCCAAGGTCGGCAAAAACGACATCCTCTTGGATCAGTGCATGCGTTCCGATGAGGATATGCAAGTCCCCTTCTGCAAGACGGTTCAACAATTCTTTTCTGTCCTTCGCCTTTGTGCTGCCGGTAAGCAGGGCAACCGAGACATCGGTGTATTCGAACAGACTCTGCAAGGTGCGATAATGCTGATCCGCCAAAATTTCAGTGGGCACCATAAAAGCCCCTTGATACCCGCCCAAGACGGTAGCCATCAGGGCAATCACCGCTACGATCGTTTTGCCGCTGCCGACGTCCCCCTGCAACAGACGGTTCATTTCATAAGGTTTGCGCAGATCCCGGCATATTTCGTTGACGACCTTCTTTTGCCCATCCGTCAGTTCAAACGGCAAAGTCGCTATGAATCCCTTCAGCTTGTCCACATCATACAGGACCGGAATGCCTTTGTTCTCCGTCTTGCGGCTCAGCTGCAGCAACTGCAGACGTACTTGATAAAGGAAAAACTCCTGATAGATGATTTGCCGTCTGGCTTGCTCGGATTCTTCATCGCTTTTGGGAAAGTGCATCGCCCGGATGGCTTCCCTATGGCTCATCAGATGATACGTCTGCAGCAAATGCTGTGGAAGAATCTCGGGAATGACCGGAGAATAGAGTTCAATCGCCTGTTTGATCAGATTCAGGATGGTCTGCTGCTTGATTGTCTTGTTGACGTGATAAATGGCGGCATATTCATCCTGTCCGTTCGAACTGCCGAGGATCTTCATCCCAGCTAAATTTTGGCGTGCGCGTTCCCATTTCCCGAAGATCGCAATCTCATCCTCAAGCAGGATCTTTTGTTTCAGATAAGGCTGATTGAAGAATGTTACTGAGATGATGGCATCTTCGATGGCTAATTTGAATGATAACCGGCTTTTTTTAAACCCGTAATGGTGAACGACCGGAGCCGTCACGACTTGCCCTTTCAGCGTCACTTTGTCCGAATCCTCGATTTCGTCCAATGTTTTGATTTTTATGTCCTCATAACGGAAAGGAAAATGTGTGATCAGGTCATAGATCGTATCGATGCCCAACGAATGCAGCGCCTCAACCCTTTTCGGCCCTACATGGGGCAACTCCCCGACTGGATCATAAATGTCCAATCGCTTGTTGTCTTCCGCTTCCATCCCTTCTCCTCCTTTCTTCCGGGAGCAGAACGGCGTCTCCGACCAACCGTTTCCCGAAAAGATTCCGGGCATTCCGGATCATTTTTGAAAAAGAAAAGCCGAACAGAGAAACTCGTTCAGCTTTTTCAGATTATTCTACAGAAAGAAGATAACTGTATACCGGTTGATCCCCTTCTTGCACTTCCACTTCCAGGAAGTCATATTCCGATTCGATGATCGCTGCAATCTCTTTGCTTTCATTCTCATCGCTGTCTTCCCCGAAGATGATGGTGACGATTTCGCTGTCGTCCGTGATCATCTTTTTCAGTGTTTCTATCGTAGCGGCTTTTCTGTCCTTGGCGGCCGTCAGGATTTTCCCGTCAACGATTCCCATGAAGTCGTCTTTGGTGATGGTCAATCCGTCTATGACTGTGTCGCGCACTGCATTCGTGATTTGTCCGCTGACCACCTTTTCCAGTTCGGCCGTCATATTGGCTTTATTGGTTTCCAGGTCCTCGGATTCATTGAAGGCAAGCATCGCTGTCAGACCTTGTGAAATCGTCTTTGAGGCCACTACAACCACATCCGCATCAGACACCTCGGCAGCCTGGTTTGCAGCCATGAAAATATTTTTGTTGTTCGGCAAAATGATCGTTTTCTCGGCATTTGTTCTTTCGATCGCTTTAAGGATGTCTTCTGTGCTTGGATTCATCGTTTGTCCGCCATTGATGATTGTGGAGACTCCCATGCTCTTGAACAGGGCATGTACGCCTTCACCGGCAGCGACAGCTATCACACCATAAGGAACTTTTTCAAGTTTTTTGGCGGGTACATCCGCTTTTTCCAGGACAGCATCATGCTGCATCCGCATGTTGTCCACTTTTATTTTCATCAAGGAACCGAATTTTTGACCGTAGTTCATGACTTCCCCTGGATACTCGGTATGGATATGGACCTTCACGATTTCGTCATCCGCTACGACCAATAGGGAATCCCCGATTTCGTTCAGATGATTACGGAAAGTATCGTAGTCAAAGGTGTCCGTCACGGTTTCGCCTTCGCCCAATTTGACCATGATTTCTGTGCAATAACCGAATTCAATGTCTTCTGTCGCAATGGAGTGCGAAACATTATGGTAATTTTCCTGGTGGGCGATTTCGGTCACATCCGCTTGTGAGACGACCTTTTCGGCTGACGGAACTTTTTCTCCGGTCAAGGATTCCATAAAACCTTCGTAAATGTAGACAAGGCCTTGTCCGCCGCTGTCGACGACGCCTACCTCTTTCAATACCGGCAACAGATCCGGTGTCTTCTCCAGTGCCATCTGAGCCACTTTAAGGACCGTTCCCATCAACTCGATGATATCATCCGTATGTTCCGCTTTTTTCATGCCGGCTTTGGCGGATTCGCGCGCAACCGTCAGAATGGTGCCTTCCACAGGTTTCATGACCGCTTTATAGGCTGTCTCGACACCGTGGGAAAAAGCCTCCGCAAAATCAGCTGTGTTCAAGGTCGTTTTGCCTTCTATCGCCTTTGAAAAGCCACGGAACAGCTGGGATAAAATGACGCCCGAGTTCCCTCTGGCGCCCATCAATAAGCCTTTAGCCAAGTCCGATCCTAATTGATCAATTTTTGCAGCATTCGACAGCCTGACACGTTCAGCTCCCGACGTGAATGATAGATTCATGTTTGTGCCCGTGTCTCCATCCGGAACAGGAAACACGTTCAAAGAATTCACATATTCCGCATTCTCGCTGAGACGTTCAGCGCCAATTTCCACCATCGCCTTAAAGTCTTCCACTGTTAATTCAGTTTTCTTCACCTTATAGTCCTCCTTCACCATATGAAAAATGGTGATCTGTAATCTTTAGTCCTTTAATACTCTTACGCCTTGGACGAACACATTCACTGTATTTGCGGAAAAGCCCAACATCATTTCAAGATTATATTTGACTTGTGTTTGAACATTCCGGCAAATCTCAGAAATTTTTGTTCCGTAGAGTACAATGATATAAACATCAACAGCTACTCCATTTTCTTCTTGGCGAATCACGACACCCCGTGAATAGTTCTCTTTTTTTAATATTTCACTGATATTATCTCTGATTTGATTTTTGCTGGCCATGCCGACAACACCATAATTATCCGTTGCGGCGCCGCCCACTACCGTAGCGATCACGTCGTTCGATAAGTCAACCATCCCATATTGTGTTTGGATTTTAACTGCCATTTATAATAGCCTCCTTAATGTATGCACACAATCGTAATTATAAATAATGATAGCATATTTTATACGAAAGAAATAACTTTTTGCGATTAAATTTCTCATTTCCGGTCGATTTACGGCAATCCAGACTGGTTTCGCACTATTTTCCAGTTTTTTCTCATCCCGCACTCCTCCCTTTTTAATGACAGTCAAATCCGGATATTTGATGAGCACAGGATAAAAAAAACAGCTGTCAAGTATTTTTCCTTTAAAACAGTTGCATTCACTTTTGAATTATGATAAATTAATCAAGTGTATGAATTGGAAAGAAGCTTTGCTTCTGTAACAGCAAAGGAGGAAAGAAAATGTCAAAAGAATGTTTCGTAACAGGACGTAAAAGCCGTTCAGGTAATAACCGTTCCCACGCTATGAACTACACAAAACGTACTTTCAAACCAAACTTACAAAAAGTTCGTATCTTAGTCGATGGAAAACCTAAAAAAGTATGGGTTTCTGCTCGAGCTTTGAAATCTGGTAAAGTTGAAAGAGTATAAAAATATAGATGAGCCCAGGGACCATGCCATGATTCCAGCTCATCTTTTTTTTCGTCCAAAATAAGGGAAGGGGCCGCGGTTTTGCCGCGGCCCCTTCCCTTATTTGCGCTTGTCAGTACTTTGGATGACTGCCAACAAGCCTGATTCAAAAGAAAAACGCATCCCATTCTCTTCAAACTCGTTGCTGACCAAAGCTATCGGGTAATCGTAATCTTTCCCATGCAAAGGGTAGGCAACTCCAGTCAGGGTCAATTTCTTGATTGGGGTCATGCCGATGAACGACAAGTATTTTTTATCCGCCTCTTTTTCCAGAACATAACTGCCGGGCATATAAAACCGCAAGCTATTATGCCGATCCATCAGGCTGATTTTCCCTGCCATCCCTTGCAGGAGCGGATGGAACGCCAACCAGAGATTGCTCATCAGATGGTCCAATCGCCCTCCAAAGGCTCCCAAAAGAATGATTTCTTCCGGGTTGAACGTTTCGATCGCATAGGCGATGGCCGCCTCTGTATCCGTTTCATCTTTTTGGGCAGGCAGGACGCGGCAGATACGGCTTTTCTTTTTGATTTCTTCCATTTCTGCCGGGGTGACGGAATCAAAATCGCCGATGGCCGCATCAAAATCAGCGAGCAGCCCGGCAAGCGTCAACGCTCCGCGGTCTGCGCCGACCAAGCGATGGCTTGCCGAATAGCGGTGGACCAAGGCGGCTACATCCGTCTGGTCGCCACCGACCACAATCACTACTTTCTCAGACTGCATTATGGCAAGCATCCTTCAGTCGGCTGATGGCAGCTGCTGGATTTTCATCGTCATAAATGTAGGAACCGGCTACGAATACATCAGCACCCGCTTTAATGCACTTGGTGATGGTCTCGTGGGTAATGCCGCCATCGACTTCGATTTCGTAATGATAGCCATGCTTTTCGCGCAAAGAAGCCAACTCTTGGATTTTGTCCAAGGTGCTTTCGATGAAGCTTTGGCCCCCGAAGCCCGGGTTGACGGTCATGACAAGCACCATGTCGACATCCCCCAAAACGGGTTTGATGACTTCTACGCTTGTGCCCGGGTTGATGACGATACCGGCTGCTATATTTTCATTTTTTATCATCTGGATCGCGCCGTGGACATGAGCAGTAGCTTCCGCGTGGATCGTGATGATATCGGCGCCGGCTCTGGCGAAAGCCGGGATCAATTTTTCAGGCGTGTTCACCATCAAATGGCAATCCAACGGTAATTTTGTGTGCGGCCGGATTGCCTGGACAACATTTGGGCCCAAAGTCAAATTGGCAACGAATTGGCCGTCCATGGCATCAATATGGATATAATCGGCGCCCGCTTGTTCGACTAACTTGACGTCCCGCTCTAAATTTGCGAAATCAGCACTTAATATGGATGGAGCAATTTTCATTTTCACACGCACCTTATCTCTTATTTTTTTTTGTGTACATCGGTTTGCGGCCGACGATTTCCTCATGGAACTGCAGATAGTGTTCGTATCTGTACGGGGCAATTTCCCCTGATGCAACGGCTTCTTTCACCCGGCAATTCGGCTCGTTTATGTGCATGCAGCCTGCAAATCGGCATTGGTCGCGCAGCGCTTCAAAATCCGGGAAAAATGAAGGCAGATCGGCCGCTTCAATGTCGATCAAGTCGATTGTACTGAAGCCAGGGGTATCCGCAATCAGAGCGTCGCCTACAGGATGCAACTCGACATGTCGCGTCGTGTGGCGGCCCCTGCCCAAGGCGGTCGAGATTTCGCCTGTCTGCAAGTCCAATTCGGGCATCAGCTGGTTCAGCAAAGTGGATTTCCCGGCACCGGACTGGCCCATAAACACCGCCATCCCTTTGCCCATGGTCGTGACCAACTCCTCCAAAGAAGAGGCGCCTTCAGGATAATCCGATAAAATCATCTTGTACCCGATCGATTCATAGTACGTTTTGTACTGCAGCATATCCTTCTTAGCTTTTTCATCCAACAGATCAATTTTCGTAACATAGATGATGGGAGTGATGTTGTTCGCTTCCAGATAAACCAAGAAACGATCCACCAAATAGGATGAAAAATCGGGTTCGATCGCCGACATGACAATGACGCCACAATCGACATTCGCCACCGTCGGACGAACCAATTCATTTTTTCTGGGGTAGATGTCCAGCAGAACACCCTCCGTTAAGTTGTCACTTTCGAAATCGACAAAATCCCCAATAAGCGGAGCCATATTTTTCACGCGGAAGTTTCCTCTCCCTCTCGTTTGGTACGTTTGACCATCCACATACACATAATAAAACCCGCTTATTGCTTTTCTGACTTGTCCTTTTTGCAAATCGACAACGCCTCCTAGTTTAGTTCTTTCTCTCTATTCTACACTGTTCTACAAAAAAATGACAAACCATTTTGATGTTTGTCATTTTTTATAGCCTCTAATTTTTTATTGTGTAAGTTCAGACGCTTCGCTGATGACTTCACCATCTCTTTCGATCCGGTAAGAGGCGGAGCCACCTTCCAGAATACGGAAATTCAGTGTCACAACTTCATCTGCTGCTATATCGAACTCACGGAATACGTCACTGATGGCATGATCTTCATCCTCTATGTAGATGACGATATGGTTCGTCTCGTTGGAGGTGCTGCTGACATTCGCATCGCTGTCCGTATTTCCGCCGCCTTGACTGTTGCTGCTCTCAGAAGCGGGTTCCGATACGGCTGCTGCGAGATAAGGAATCGTGATGGTGCGACTGAAGGAGACGACTTGCGGCTCTTCAGGACCCAACGAAATCGCAACATTCAAGGCATCTCCGGATACAAAAGCGGATCCGACGGCAAGACTTTGGCTTACGACGAGACCTGCTGCAATCGTATCTGAATAGGCTTCCGTGACTGTCAACGCAAGCCCGTATTGACCCGAGTAATCCTCGACACTTTTTCGCGTATATCCCGAGAGATCGCGCATCGTATAGGACTCATTTCCGTCGCTCACCAGAAACGACAGCGTAGTTTTGCTCGGATTCACTTCCGCACCAGGCTCTATGCTTTGGCTGATGATATTGCCTGCTGCGACTTCGCTGCTGAATTCATGCGTCCTTTCGATCGTGAAGCCTTCTTCACGCAGTTCATCCAAAACACGCTCATATTCTTGGCCTTCATAGTCCAACAGCGTGAACAATTCCTCGCCCAGGCTGATGATCAGGTCGACCTCATCACCGGCTTCCACGGATGCACCAATCTTTGGCGATGTTTCAATGACGAAATCTTCTTCGACTTCATCACTGTATTCTTCGGTAATATCCCCCACGACCAACCCTGCGTCTTCCAAAGCAAGGCGTGCGCTGGCTTGATCCATATCGGACACATCCGGCACAATCACCGCGTCTGCTTCCCGGTTATTGTAGAAGAAAAGGAAAAAGCTAGCGATCAGAGCGAGCAACAACACGAAGATAAGAACGAATGTCCACTTCTTTCGTTTTTTCTTGCCGACTGCGGCTACAGCGGCCTCTCGCCCTGATTCGTATTCCTGGATCGGCTCGGCTTTCGCGCTTGGCGGAGGCGAAACAATCGTTTTGTCGCTATCCCCATTAGCCACTATTTCAGCGGATAGGGGGGTGAGCACTTTGGTTTCCTGCAACAGCGATACCGGCATAAAAGGTGCTTCATGCAGGCGTCCCTCATCCAGGCAAGTATCGAGATCCGCCATCATTTCTTCGCAGGTAGCGTAGCGATCGAGCGGTTCTTTCGCCGTCGCCTTCAGGATGACGTTTTCCAAACTTTGGGGGATTTCCGGATGCTTTTCCCTGATGGAAGGCATCGGTTCCTGAAAATGCTTCAGGGCAATGCTGACGGCCGATTCTCCATCGAACGGAACCGCCCCGCTGAGCAATTCATACAGGACAACACCCAAAGCGTAGATGTCTGATTTTGAAGTTGCCATGCTGCCTCTGGCTTGCTCCGGGGACAAGTAATGAACGGACCCCAACAGCGTATTTGTCTGGGTGATCGATGTTTCCGACAACGCAACCGCAATACCGAAATCGGTAATTTTGATGCGATCCTGATTATCGATCAGAATATTCTGTGGCTTGATGTCCCTATGAATGATCCGGTTTTTGTGTGCCAACGCCACAGCCGACAAAACTTGGTGCATGATATGGATCGACTTCTCCGGCGAAACCCTGCCTTGGATGTCGATGTATTTTTTCAGATCCGTGCCGTCGATGAATTCCATCACGATGTATTGCAATTCATCTTCTTCATCAACATCATACACGCCCACGATATTGGGATGGATCAATTGCGTGGCCGAGAGGGCTTCACGCTGGAAACGGCGCAGAGCATCCTTGTTGTTACGGAAGTCAAAACGCAATACTTTGATGGCGACCGGGCGATCCAGAATCAGATCTTGGCCAAGATAAACGTTTGCCATCCCGCCGCTTCCAATATGCCGCACGATTTTATAGCGACCGCCTAATTTCTTTCCTGCCTCCACGACGGTTCCCCCTCTCTATCCGTAAAATCAGCCAAAAGGACTGTGATGTTATCCAGTCCGCCAGCAGCATTCGCTTTATCGACCAAGGAAAGGACTTTTTCTTCAAGAGGAAGCCAATCCTTCAGAATTTGGGCGATTCCTTCATCATCAATCATGTTGGTCAAGCCATCGGAGCAAAGCAACAACAGATCCCCCTGCACGAGCGGCATGGCGATGATATCGATATCCAGTTTCCTGGAGACCCCCAGGGAGCGCGTCAAAATATTCTTTCTTGGATGATGCTGCGCTTCCTCGGGGGTTATTTCCCCTGACTTGATGAATTCATTCACTAAGGAATGGTCTTCTGTGATTTGGCGGAGTTTATAATTTCTGTAGACGTAGGCCCGGCTGTCACCGATATTGGCAAAAATGATTTCCTTGCCTACGATGGCCGCCGCCACCAAAGTCGTCCCCATTCCGTCCAGATCGCTGTAATCCAACGATTTCTGGAAAATCAGATCATTGACGCGCTGGATATTGGCGATCAGCCAACGGGACAATTCTTCGCTGTTCGTGAAACGGGATCCTTTCCAGGCTGCGCCCAGATGGGATACACCCATTTCGCTGGCGACGTCACCGGCCTTATGGCCACCCATGCCATCGCATACGATCATGAGCGGCTGCTGGGCTTCATTCACGAAATAACTCACGTAATCTTGATTGATTGCTCTTTTTTTGCCTCTATCACTTTTGAAGGCTATCTGCATTCTTTCCCCTCAATTCTTTCTTATCATTTACCTTTTTCCATACAGCTGATGAAGAATCCATCGGTTCCGTAATCATGCGGAAAAATCTGCACAAATCCTTCAGGAGTGAAAGATTTTTTGTCCAAATAATCGGAGCGCACCGGGACAATTGCAAATTCGGCATGATTTTCAATGAATGTATGGACAGTCATTTGATTCTCTTCTTCAGTAAGTGTACATGTACTGTACACCAAACGTCCACCTTTTTTTAGCAACGAACTTACCGATTCCAGTATCCGAAGTTGTTCTTGATGCAAGTCCAAAAAGTCCTGCGCACTCTTCACATATTTGATATCCGGTTTTCTGCGCATCAACCCCAACCCCGAACAGGGTGCATCGACGTAGATGACATCAAAGGTTTCCGGTTCAAACGCTTTGCCTGCCTCCTTCGCATCCAACACCTTTGTTTCGATGCGATCGGATACGTGCAGACGCTCGGCATTTTGGTTGATCAAGCTTATCTTGTGCTCATACATATCCAAGGCGATGACTTTGCCGTTTTCCGAAGCCGAGAGATAACTGGCCATGTGCGTCGTTTTCCCGCCCGGTGCGGCACAGCTGTCCAAAACCAGAAAGTCCTTTTCCAGCTCTCCGACCGGTGCAACCAATTGACTCGATTCGTCCTGAATCGTAAGGACGCCCTCTTTGAATAGCGGGGAGTCAACGATTTTCCCGCCGCGGATCCGGATGCCTACCGGAGAAACAGGACTCGGGACCACATCATAACCGTCCGCTTTCAACAGTTCGACAGCCTCTTCCCGGGACATTTCATCTGACTGCAGCCTGACCGATACGAATGGATCTTCCAATAAGGAAAAAGCCATTTTTTCGGTCTCCTCGATACCGATTTTTTCAATGAAATAGGCGACGAGCCACTTCGGCAAGCTGGCACCTACGCTGATGCGTTTCTTGGCATTGCTGATCGATTTCCAATCGCGCAGCCCATTCCGCTGCACATTCCGCAGTACGCCGTTCACATAACTGGCGATGCCCGCATGTCCCTTAGCTTTCGCAATCTCAACCGCATCGAAAAGGACGGCATGATCCGGAACCTTCGTCAAATAGACCATCTGATAGGCGGAAACACGCAGTAAATTAGTGACCCAAGAAAGTTGTTTTTTGGGATCTTTGATGTATGCCGAAAGGCCATAATCCAAAGTCATTTTCCGCTGGATGACGCCATAGACAATCTCAGTCAATAAACCGGCATCTTTCGGCGACAACTTTTCGGATTGGATGACTTTGTTCAGCAGCAGATTGGAATACGCGCCTTCATTCTCTACGCTTTCCAATATATCGACTGCCAGATAACGGACTGTATGCTTGATTTTGTTTTTAAGTTTATTGTCCATCCGCTTCAAACCTTGTACCTTCATGGATTTCGCAGGCGCTGCCCCGCAAGTAGTCCGCCGCTGACATGCGTTTTTTTCCGGCAGGTTGCAGTTCCGTCATTTTGAAGACGGTGCCTTCCCCGCAGGCTACATACAGAGCTTCCTTGTCTGTTGCAAACACTGTTCCGGGTTCATCGTTCGTAGTGGGTTCGACAGCCTGTCCAGCCCATACTTTGATCCGTTGTCCGTCCAAAAGCGTATGCGCCACTGGCCACGGACGCATTCCGCGGACTTGGCAGGCCACTTGTGCGGCCGTTTTGAACCAATCGATGCGTTCCTCCTCGCGCTTGATGTTCGGCGAAAAGGTAGCTGCGGATTCATCCTGTTCTTGCGGCACGAGTTTGCCTTGGAAAAAATCAGGCAATGTATCGATCAACAGATTTTTGCCCAGTTCGCTCAACTTCAGGAACATCGTCCCGACATCATCTGCCTCGGTGATGGGTATGGCTCTCTGCGCCAAAACAGCCCCGGCATCCATTTTTTTCTCCATGTACATGATCGAGACCCCTGTTTCTTTTTCCCCGTTGATGATGGCGTAATGCACTGGTGCGCCACCGCGATACTTCGGCAACAAAGAAGCATGCACATTGATGGAGCGGAAACGCGGAGCATTCAGCAGCTTGACCGGCAGAAATTGCCCATAAGCCGCTGTAACGATCAGGTCCGGCTTCAAGGCAATCAGTTCATCCATTTCTGGTGAACCGGATATTTTTTCCGGCTGATAGACCGGCAGACCATGCTTCAGTGCGGCTTCCTTCACCGGAGAAGGCGTCAATATTTTCTTTCTGCCTACCGGGCGGTCCGGTTGCGTGACAACTGCAATCACATCATAACCATGCTCCAATAAAGCCTCTAAAATGGGCACTGAAAATTCCGGGGTGCCCATAAAAATGATTTTTTTCATCTGTATACCTCCTAGAAGAAATTGACCGGCTCTGAATCGATCGAAATATAGAGCCCGCGCGCATTTTCTTTTTGTGACTCATCCAAAATCTGTTTCAATGCCGGATGTAGTTTGGTTTCCTGTTTGTATTTCACTAATATCTGAAAATAATAGCGGTTGTTCACTCTCGCGATGGACCCTTTCGATGGCCCGAGCATGATCGTGTCAGGCTCGAGTTTTTTTTGAAGGATCTCATGGATTTCATAAATTTTCTTCTGCGCTTTCTTTTCATCAGGGTTGCTTACGGTTATGAGCGCCGTATAAAAATACGGTGGATAACCCGCTTTATGCCGGAGCGACATCTCGGTACGATAAAAGCCTTCGTAATTGTGCTGTTGGGCAAAAAGGATGGCGTAATGATCCGGATTGTAGGATTGCACGACCACCTCACCGGACAACTCGGCGCGACCCGCGCGTCCGCTGACTTGGGTCAGCAGCTGGAACGTCCTTTCCGAAGACCGGAAATCCGGCAGCCCCAATGAAGTATCCGCATTGATGACGCCGACCAACGTGATGTTCGGAAAGTCCAATCCTTTCGCGATCATCTGCGTGCCCAGCAAGATGTCGGCCTCTCCTCTGCCGAATGCCGACAGGATAGCCTCATGGCCGCCTTTCTTGCGGGTGGTGTCCACATCCATACGCAAAATGCGCGCATCAGGGAAGAGCGCCTGCAGTTCTTCCTCGATTTTTTGGGTTCCCGTTCCGTAATAACGGAAATTGTGGCCCCTGCATTTCGGACAGGTGTTGGGGATCTCTTCCTCATGGCCGCAGTAATGGCATTTCATCGTTTTGCTGTCCATATGCAAAGTCAGACTGATGTCACAATTCGGGCACTCGAGGACAAAGCCGCAATCCCGGCACATGATGAAAGAGGAATAGCCTCTTTTGTTCAGCATCAGCACAATCTGCTGTTTTTTCTGCAGACGATCACCAATCTTTTCCTGCAATGCCATGGAAAAGCTGCTGCGGTTGTTCGCTTTGAATTCGTCGCGCATATCGATAATTTCGACTTGCGGCAGCGCGCGCTGATTGAAGCGCCCTTTCAATTCGACCAATGTGTAGACCTTTTTTTGGGCCCTGGCCCGCGACTCCAGCGAAGGCGTCGCGCTGCCGAGGACAACCGGGCAATGGTGATGCTGGCCGCGCCAAATCGCTATATTGCGGGCATGATATTTCGGATTTTCGTCCTGTTTGTAGGTGCTCTCGTGTTCTTCGTCCATAATGATGATGCCGAGATTCTCAACCGGGGCAAAAATGGAAGAACGTGCCCCAACCACGACATCGGCGTCGCCGCGGTGGATTTTGCGCCACTCGTCGTATTTCTCCCCCGCTGACAAGGCACTGTGCATCACTGCCACGCGGTTTCCGAAGCGGCTCTTGAAGTGGTTGACCATCTGCGGCGTCAACGCGATTTCGGGTACGAGCATCAAGGCTGTCTTGCCTTGTTTGATCACTTCCGCAATCAACTGAAGATAGACTTCAGTCTTGCCGCTTCCCGTAACGCCTTGCAGCAGAAAAACCTCGTGCCGTTCTTCCCTGATGCTGGCGCCCATCGTCTGAAAAGCTGCCGTTTGTTCGTCCGAAAGAGGCAGTGCTTCGGTTTTTTGGAACTGCCTATCCTTAAAGGGATCCCGGAGTATTTCACGGTCCGCAGCTTTGAGCCACCCCTTCTCCACTCCGGTCCGGATCGTGCTTGAACCGATATCGAATTGGTCCTTGTACTCCTTGGACGTCAACGGGGTTCCGTTCATGGACATGATTGCCGCCAGCAAAGCCTGTTGTTGCTTGGCTGATTTTTTCAGGTTGCGGTACTCTTCTTCCAAGCTGCCCATTTCCAGATCGGAATAGTAGACTTGCACCGTCTTGGCCTTTGCTTGGTTTTTCAGAATGTAATTGACTTCAATTTTACCGGCTCGCTTCAATTCGATCAGTTCTGGCAAGATGCCCCGATTGATGGCATTTTCCCAACTCATTTTGCTCTTCCCTTGAAAAAGTCCGTAGAAGGTCTCCTCATCCAGTTCATCGACAACCGCTATCTCTTTTTCATACTTCGCCTTCATCAAAGGCGGCAACATCGTCTGGTAGCAATGGATCCGATAGGCATAAACGGTTTCCGCCATTTCCTCGCCCAACAAAAGCAGCTCTTCGGTCAATGCCGGTTCGATGTCCAACGGTTGGATGATTTCTTTCAATTCCCCTTCAAAATCGGTATGATCAGAAATTTCCGTTATGAACCCTTGGATGACGCGCTTGTTGAAAGGCACTTCAACCCGCATCCCTTTTCCTAACTTTTGTTCCATAGCTGGAGGGATCGCATAATCAAAGGGACGATTGGTCTGCATTGCAGGTATGTCGACAATCACTTTTGCAATTTGCAAGTAAAGCCCTCCCCTTCTTTTTCTAACCACTATCTTACTAAATTATGCCGATAAAGTCTTCCCAGAGATTTTCGGCATCAAAAAAATAAAACTACTGATTTTGAAGTTCAAAAACAGTAGTCTTTTTTCATTCCTATTCTGTTATCTTTCAGGGATGATGGAATTCGGGTTGATTTCCAATTCGCCGGCAACTACTTCTTCCAGCGCACGTCCTACATTCTTGTAGGACTGGTAATTATCCAATAAAGGCTCGGAGCGATCGTGCAACTGGTGCGCTCTTTTGCTTGAAAGAATGACCATTGAATATTTTGAATCCACTTGCTCCAACAATTTATCGATCGAAGGATATAACATCATATTATTTTACTCCCTTTCATCCGCACAGATGGTATCCAGAATCCGGGAAACTTTCAAGTGTTCGCTTTGGATGATGCCGAGCACTTTCTGTACCGCATTCTCTACTGTGTCGTTTTCTACCGCATAATCATAATAACGCATCAAACTGAGCTCTTCAATAGCCTTTTCCATTCTTTGTTTGATGATCGGGGACTCGTCCGTACCGCGATTTACGATCCGCGATTCCAGTTCCGTCATGTCAGGAGGCGTCAAGAAGATGAATATACCTTCCGGCATCCGTTCCTTCACTTGCATGGCACCTTGAACTTCGATCTCCAGAAAAATGTCTTTTCCCGTGTCCAACGTTCTTCTTACATAGTCGATTGGCGTCCCATAGTAATTCCCCACATACTCGGTATACTCCAACAGTTCATTATCGGCGATCATTCTCTCGAATTCTTCTCTTTCCTTGAAGAAATAATCTTTGCCATCCACTTCCCCTTCGCGCGCTTTGCGGGTCGTAGCGGAAATTGAATATATGAACTCCCGTTCACCACGAGAAAAAATTGCTTGTCTCACAGTCCCTTTGCCTACTCCCGAAGGTCCGGATAAGACAATCAACAATCCTTTTTCTGTCATTTAATGCCCACCATCCAATTATATTTTTACAGCGTCGTACAGCCTAATGCGGCGTTCTGTTTATTATTTCATAGTTTAACACAATTTCTTCAAGGTTAAAACCTTTACCGGAGTCTTCCGCCAACATTTTATTAGTTACCGTTTTCAGCAGCTGCTCCGCTGAATCGGATACGGTTACCGCGCTGGATGGACGCAAAGACAAAAGAACAAGACAAGGATATCCCTGTCTTGTTCTTTCTTCATCATGAAACACCCATGTCTTTGACTTTCATCATACGGACGATGTTTGAACGTTCATTCTCTTCAAGTTTCATCTGGATGTAACGGATCGTCTCCTGCAACTGCGGAATCATATTGTATTCCAATGCATTTACACGCCTTCTTGTCTTTTCGATTTCATCGGCCAGAAGTTGGCATGTTTTTTCTATTTCCGTCAGCTTGAGCAGTTTCGGAAGGATTTTTTCGATCTTTTGGATCGCATCATCCAATTCCGCATTCGAGTTCACATATCCGTATTGCAAATCCGAAGATTTATCATCCTCATCGATAATCGAAAAATTCATCTGAGGGACAACAACACTCATGATGTTATTCTCTTGGATATCCAACTCTACCGCCGTTCCGGGTACCGCAAACAGTTCTTCGATGAAGGCTTCATTCAGAAGCGACTTCGCTACCACGAAAGAACGCATCGAAGCAGTCAATTCTTTTTCGACTTCATCCCTCAGGAGGTTGTTTTCGCGGATCAGATTGATGAATTGACGCATCAATTCATCTTGTTTGTCCTTCAGCAATTTATGGCCGCGTGTGGAAAGCACCAGACGCGATTTCAAATTGGACAGTTCCATCCGGGTAGGCTTTACATTCAATCTAGCCATGGACGATCACTCTCCCTTCGGCATAAACTCATCGATCATATCGCTCTTGATTCTCTTAAGTTCAGTCACCGGCAGGATGGACAACAGTTCCCAACCCAAAGCCAATGTCTCTTCGATTGAACGGTTCGTATAGAAACCTTGACTGATGTATTCTTCTTCAAAACGCTTCGTGAACTGTACATACAGTTTATCGGTCTTGGACAATGCTGATTCCCCTAGGATGACAGCCAATTCTTTAGCCTGCTTTCCTTTTGCGTACGCCGCAAACAACTGGTTCATCGTTGGTGCATGGTCTTTTCTTGTCTTGCCTTCGCCGGTACCCTTATCTTTCAGACGGGAAAGCGACGGCAACACATTGATCGGCGGTTTGATGCCGGAATTGTTCAATTCTCGGGAAAGAATGATTTGGCCCTCTGTGATATAACCGGTCAAATCCGGGATCGGATGGGTAATATCATCCTCTGGCATGGAAAGGATCGGGATCTGTGTAACCGAACCTTTTTTGCCGATAAGACGACCCGCGCGCTCGTACAAGGTGGAAAGGTTCGTGTACAAGTAACCAGGATAACCACGTCGACCGGGAACTTCACGGCGTGCTGCCGAAATTTCACGCAAAGCTTCGCAGTAGTTGGTCATGTCCGTCATGATGACCAGGACGTGCATATCCTTCTCGTAAGCCAAGTATTCAGCGACCGTCAAAGCCATTTTAGGAGTGGCGATACGTTCGATGGCCGGATCGTTCGCCAAGTTGATGAACATGACAGAACGGTCGATGGCGCCGGTTTTGCGGAAATCCTCCATGAAGTATTCCTTTTCTTCAAAAGTGATTCCCATGGCCGCAAACACAACCGCAAATTTTTCATCGCTGTTCAATACAGTCGCTTGACGGGCGATCTGTGCAGCCAATTCCTTATGGGGCAAACCTGACCCGGAGAATACAGGAAGTTTCTGTCCTCTTACGAGCGTGTTCAGATGGTCGATGGCAGAAATGCCGGTCTGGATGAACTCATCCGGATAGTCCCGGGCAACCGGATTGATTGCCTGACCGTTAATATCCAAACTTGCTTCCGGGATGATTTCCGGTCCTCCGTCTATCGGATTACCCATTCCATCGAATACTCGTCCGACCATGTCTTCAGAAACCGCAATGGAAAGAGGTTTCCCACGGAAGCGGACTTTGGTGTCCTTGATGTTGATTCCGCTCGGGCCTTCAAAAATCTGCACCATCGCTTTGTCCTTGCTGACTTCCAATACTTGACCATGACGGATTTCGCCCGTATGCATCTGGATTTCAACCAACTCATCAAACTTGACGCCCTCGACTTGCTCTACTGCCATCAACGGACCTACAACTTCAGTAACTGTTTTATATTCCTTAAGCATGGCGCGTCATCCCTCCTTCCGCAACAATCTCGTGTAATCTTTTCTTCATGTCTGCTTTGATGTTTTCCATCTCAGCAAGCTCTTCTTCCCTGATATATTTGCTTCTTGCGATCCGGTCACGCAGATCAGTAGTCCCTTCAATAATTTCGTTGAAGTACGCGCCCAAACGCATTGCTTCACGTGCTTCGGCTTCGAAACTCAAAATCAGTTCAAGCATCGCTAATTGCTTTTCGCGGGATGTATAAGTATCCACGTCATCGAAAGCGTTTTGTTGCAGGTAATCCTCACGCAACGATTCCGCAATGGCCATGGTCATGCGATCTTTCTCGGACAAGGACTCGATACCGACCAAGCGGACGATCTCTTCCAGTTCCGATTCTTCCTGCAGGAGGTTCATCGCATGCTGGACCATCTCAGACCATTTTGTCTGTAAGGCATTGTTCAGATATTCCCCTACTTCGGTATTGTAAAGAGAATAGGAAGTCAACCAGTTCATGGATGGGAAATGTCTTTTTTGTGCCAAAGTGGCATCCAACGCCCAGAAAACTTTAACGACACGCAATGTGTTTTGCGTTACTGGTTCAGAGATGTCACCCCCAGGAGGGGATACGGCTCCAATGGCCGTGATGCTTCCTTCACGGTCTTCTGAGCCTAAAGCCAACACTCGGCCCGCACGCTCATAATACTCCGCCACACGGCTCCCTAGATAGGCTGGATAACCTTCGTCACCAGGCATTTCTTCAAGACGTCCTGACATCTCACGCAAAGCTTCTGCCCAACGGGATGTCGAATCCGCCATGATCGCAACACTGTAACCCATATCACGGAAATATTCCGCAATCGTTATCCCGGTGTAAATGGATGCTTCACGCGCCGCAACCGGCATATTGGAAGTGTTCGCGATAAGGATTGTCCGCTCCATCAAGGATTCGCCGGTGTTCGGATCGACCAATTCCGGAAATTCATTCAGAACATCCGTCATTTCGTTTCCGCGTTCGCCGCAACCTACATAGATTACGATATCCACATCACTGTATTTCGCAATCTGATGCTGCACGACAGTCTTTCCTGCTCCAAACGGACCCGGGACAGCAGCTGCTCCCCCTTTTGTAATCGGGAAGAAAGTGTCGATGACGCGCTGACCGGTAACCATCGGCGTGTGCGGGTTCATTTTTTGCTTGAACGGACGGCCACGGCGGACCGGCCATCTTTGCATCAGAGTCAACTCTTTCAAGCCATTTTCCGTTTCGATGACATAGGCCGTATCGTCCAAGGTATAGTTGCCGTCCTGGATGGCAGTCAACTTGCCTGAGATGCCGTAAGGAACCATGATCCGGTGCTCGATAACCTTGGTTTCTTGCACAGTACCGACAATATCACCGGCTACGACATGATCGCCGATTTTCTTTGTGGCTTTGAATTCCCATACGTTTTCTCTCTTCAGTGAGCTGATATCGGTTCCGCGCACTAGAAAATTGCTTGCTGTTACCTCACGGAACGTGTCCAAGGGACGCTGGATCCCATCGAACATTTGCGACAGGATTCCTGGCCCTAATTCGACAGACAAGGCCTCTCCCGTTGTGAGTACAGGTTCTCCAGGACCAATTCCGGAAGTTTCTTCATAAACTTGAATGGATGCGACATCATTTCGCATCTCGATGATTTCACCGATCAGTCCAAGATCGCCGACCCGGCAAATATCCTGGATGTTCGCTGCTTCCATTCCTTCCGCCATAACTAAAGGTCCGGAAACTTTTATTATCTTTCCATTTTTCAAAAAAGTCCCCTCCTAATTATAAAATATTCTGTCCAACTGCTTTTTCTACATTTTCCTGAATACGGTTCTTGCCGATGTTCAGCGACCCCTTATGGTTAGGGATCAGGATGATGGCGGGTTGGACTCTGTTGTCATACCTACTGACTGTATCAGGTATTTCTTTTGCCATTTCTTCGGTCAAATAGATGATTCCGTAATTTTCGGCTGCCAAACGATCGACTGTTTCACGGGCGGTCTGCGCATTATGGCATGCAAATACATCAAACCCTAAAATTTTGAAAGGAAGGATGGAATCTTTATCTCCCACTACTGCAATATTATGAGCCATATACAGGTCGCATCCTTTCTCTCAAAATCGCTTCATCTATCTGGTTATCTTTTCCAATCAGTATCAGCCGGATATTCGTGACTTCTTTTTCCTTGGCAAAAAGATACCCCAACAAAGGGACCGGGCCAAAAGGCTGGTACAATCCTTCCGCAACCAATTCATAAGTATACTCGTCCACAAGACTGTCCAGCTTCTGTGTGTCCACCTCATCCGTTTTATCTGAAACCAGATTGAGCAGCTTCTCACCGTAAGGTTTGCTGAAGTAATGCTTCCGCATCACTGCACTGGCTCCATTGATCGATTCTTCGATCAGGTCGCGCTTTGCCACAGAACCGGAACTGGATAAGACCGTATGCAGGAAAGCACGCGGTTTGTTCTGCTTCAGACTTCTTACCATGGTCGACAGATTGTAGAGGTCGATCATGCCGTCCACCATTTTGGTGATGCTTGGGTGTTGAATCTCATCGCTGATGGAACGCAGATGCTTGAAATAATAAGTATCCATATAGATCGTAGCGGCTTCAATCCGCTGTTCCTCTTCAAAGTCATGCAGAGCGTGTTGGACACCCTCCACCAAAACCGGATGTTCCTCGCTGCCTTCACCGGTTTCGACCAATTTCTTCAAACTGGCCAAAGAATATTTTCCGATAGGGATCAATAAATGTTCGAGCTCTTCACCTGAAAAGCGCTGTTTCAGCAACACCTTCAGATTGTGGTAAGTATAGCGCAATGCGAAAAGTTCAACGATTTCCTCAGCCGGTGTGGCCGTGAAGAATTCATGATAAATTTCCGCCAAATGCCCCATAAGGAACCCTTCGAAGTTTTTATTGGTCAAAACTTCTTTTTCATCAAACTCATAACCGGTGCCTTTCAGAACATCCAAAGCATCTTTTAAAGAATGGGCTTTTAGCATCCGATCGTAATCCGCTTCCGTCAACAGCTGCAATTCATAGGTGCGAAGTACCGTATTGACGCCTTTGTAGTCAATCTCTTGCATGATGCCCCTCCTTTACTGTTCTTCTTTGAATGCGATTACCGCTAATTTTGCTGAATATTCTTTCTTCACTTCTTCAATCAACTCATCGAAGCAGAAGTTGTAGTCGACGCCGCCCTCTTGGATGATAAATCCAGCTCTGTTCGGAATCGTCTCTTTTGCCACTTTCACAGCAGGGTAACTTTTCAGTAGCTTCTGCATCGGTTCCCCTTGGAAATGCTCGATCGATTTTGCTCCCGGAACGATCGTATAAGCCGTCGAGCTGTCGAATCCGGAAAGTACACCTTGCATAAAGTTTGCGAACTGATTTTTATCCCAAGCGTACATCGTTTCCAGCGAACGGTTGAAGACTGATTTCAGAATTTGCTGTTTCTCCAACAATACCGCATTCCGCTCTTTGTTCTTCAATGTTTGACGTTCGCGATCGAAATCATTGGCGATTTTTTTCAGGACAGCTGCTTTGCGAGCTTTTTGCTGTTCAACTAATTTCAGTCTGCTTTCTTCTATCTTGGCGATAGAAACTTTTTCGGATTCTTCCAGCTTGCTTTGCCCTTTGGCTTGCGCTTGGTTCAGAATCTGTTCAGACAAGGACTGTAGGTCTTTCACGCGTTTTCATCTCCTCACTTTTTTCTTAAGCCCCCTGGAACTCAAGAAAATTAAGCGTTCAATACCAACAAGAATGATGTTACGAAACCAAGGATGGCATACGTTTCAACCATGGCGGAGTAAATGATCCCTTTTGTGTTCTGATCTTCTCTTTTTGCCAAAATTTGCATAGCTGCAGTCGAAACACGCCCTTGTGCGATACCTGAAGTCAATCCGGTGATTGCGATCGGCAAGCCGGCCATCAAGTAATACAACCCTTGTGAAACACTCATCTCAGGAGACATTTGCAGATAGATCAAGAAGCCGATAACGAATCCGTACAAACCTTGAGTACCCGGCAAAAGTTGCAGAATCAATGATTTACCGAATTTTTCTGGCTGCTCTTTCGTCAAGGCTGCCGCAGCTTCACCTGTCATACCTACCCCTTTTGCGGAACCCGTTCCTGCTAAACCTACTGCGATTGCGACACCTAGAGCGGCAAACATCATGCCACCGTTATTTTCGATGAAATATTGTAACCATGTCATATTTTCCATTGTTTAATTCCTCCCATAACTATGCTTCTTTTTTATTTTTTTAAATTGATATATTTTTCTTCCGTCTTCAAAGGATTCAATGCTTTTCCGCCGCCTTCATAGAACTTACCGAAAAATTCGACGAAAACCAAACGGGCTCCATGTACGTATGCGCTCAGCATGGACAATCCGAAATTGATTGTGTGCAGCAGGACAAACAGTACGGCACCGATTGTGATTCTGGCCCAAAACGGCAGAAAATCGATGATCATGTTGAAAGCAACAGCGATACTGCCGCCTGAAACCCCCAAAGCCATCAAACGCGTATAACTTACCATATCCCCGATATAACTGGTTATACCGTAAAGATTATACAAACCTGCTCCGACTCCCAAAGCTTTGTTTTCAGAGGCCATTGCAGTCGCCAGCACGATCGCCACCGCACTTGTGATGGCCATTGCAGCTCCCACCGTCACCAAAACTTGGCTCGGGAACAGCATCATTCCGAAGAGGATAAAGATGATTCCGATAATGATCCCCAACCAGCCGATGCTGTCCGAAATGGCACCTAATGGATTTTTATCGCGAAGCGACAAGAATGCTTTGATTCCTAATCCGAACATAATCTGCACAACACCAAAAACTACAGAAATCAATAATATCGTGTTGGCATCCTTACTCGTTGACAATAGAGAAACCGGCAATTCGATACCGAAAAAGGAGCCGTACACCAATCCCCATAAAATCGATGGATAAGCTAAAATATGAAAGAATTGAATATTTTTGCGCATCCCTTTATCGATATTCAGGAATTTCAATGCCAAAAAGGTTCCGATGAACAACACCAATCCATACCCGACATCCGCTATCATCATACCGAAGAACAAAAGATAGAATGGCGTAAGCAAAGGTGTCGGATCGATTTCGTTGTATTTCGGCAAACTGTACATGGCAGTGACACTCTCGAAAGGAGTGACGATGCTGTTGTTCTTCAAAACTGTCGGAATGTCGGATAGATCCGATTCTTCTGCGTCATCCACCAGCAGAGCGTATTCATCTCCGGACACCGTATCGGTTAAAGTACGTTTAATTTCCTCTACTTTATCCTCCTCGAGCCATCCTTGGATAACGAAAAGATGCTTCTCGTTCACCAACAACTGCTGACTCTTTTCCCGTTGCAGTTTTGCGTAATAATATTCGGACAGTAGCATTAACTGCCACTCGTCAGCCTTCATACCGGAAAGGTCATTCATCAGCTGCTTTTGCTCTTCACGGTTTCTCTTGATCAGTTCCTGGACTTCAACCAAAGCCTCTGCAGGCGGCAGCTCATAATTATAGAGCAGCACTTGAAAATGATTGCTGTCCAATAATTCTTTCACATCCGCTTCAATGATCGGATCATAAAAAATCGCCGCACCATATGATTCTTTATTTTGGAATATTTCTTCCGTATAAACCAAAGGGCTGGAAGTGACGTTCTCAATATAATCATTGCTGAGCGTTTGAGGGATTGTCCCGACTTTGACGGAAATATGATCAAAAGCTTCTGCATTTTTAGGGTTGAATGACAACTTTTTCCACTGGATCAAGAAGTCTTCCTGTTCATACAAATCTTTTCTTGTATCTTCGAGTTCTTTCAAGCGATTCTTCAAAGACAACACCGCCGTTACCCGATCATCCTCCGAAAATTCTGATGTTGCTTTCTTCAGCTCTTCCAAAGACATGGACTGTTTAGGGGCCGTGTATCTTTTCAGCAAAGCCTCTTTCTTTAAATAAGGCTGCAGGAAAGATAGGGCGTCCGTGACATTTTCCAGATAACTTTCGGTCTTTTTGACGCTTTGTTCAATTGACTCTCGTTCTTTAGGCGATAAGGATTGCAAGTTTTCTTTTGCAGCGGGCAAGTCGATGACTTCCAAGCTTTGCAAAGTCTGGATAGCCGTCAATAGCTGCTCTTTTTTTTCGTGAAAAGAAATGAGAGTAATTTTTTTCATTTTAGCGATTGCCATATTTACTCATCACCTCCTCAATTACGGCATTCACAAGTTCTTTTTCTTTCGCTGCAAACTGGGCCTGCAGCTTCTCGATTTCCGCTTTTTCACTTTCTGCGGAAGCGTTTTTAAGAATTGCCAGTTGCTCTGACTTCTTCGCAAGTTCTTCGGATTGAAAAGTAGCTAATTCTTTTTCGATATTCCTTTTCATTTCGCCTATTTTATCTTGCGTATTCTGTTCCAGCTTGCGCAGTTTGTTCTGATAATCCAATTCCAGATCAGTTGCTTCCTGCTCAATCTTTTTTACTTCATCAAATATTTGCATCTTTCATTCCACCTCCGTCCCTTATTTGATTCTCCTTAGGAAAAAAGTTTTTTTCCAATCAGTATTTTCATTATACAGTTATTGTAACGGCCGTTCAAATGTATTTGAACGCGATTCCCAGCGTATTCAACAATCACTGCAGATTATCTAATAGGAAGAAACTTTCTTAAATTTTCTCAAAATGTTAAATGAACATTTTGTGAACAAAACGCCCAAGAGGCATGCCTCAATACAGGCACTCCTCAAGGAGCCTCTTTTGTGGCCATTTTTTCCGGTGATCCCTCCCAGGAATGTAAGCATTTTCCCCTCCTTAAGATTAATGTGCGGCCAACACTCATCATATACCATTACTTTACCCGAGAATCCTAGAACCAGGGGCATTTTCGGCCGAAACGACAAAACAGCAGGCCGAGTTGCACGCCTGCTGTCCTGAAATTTTTTTGAGCGCGAAATAAATAGCTTGCAAAAAAGAACAGATGTTCTTATAATGGGGATACAAGACAAACACACGTTCGGAGGAACCAACATGCAAAACTACATCTATCCGGTATCCAATAGCAATGAAAATACTTCAAATAAATCCTACCTGCGCCCACTCTCGTCTGTCCGATCAATCAATGCGGCCATTCTTGACAAAGTGATGCCGATTCACCAGGTTGTCCGTTTTGCTAATCAAGCTTTCGAAAATCACAACCCTGTGTATGTTGTGATTGAAGAAAAACAGGGGCCGAAATCATATACAAGAACGCTTGTATGGGGCAACTTCAATTCCCGCGTAACCCCGAAAAGACAGGTCATGTTCACAACTGCCGATAAAAAAGTGACTTACCTACTGAACATAAGCCAAATTTTGGCCATCCAAGTTGGTTGATTCGCTCCAGACAGCGGAATAGCCATAAACAAAAGGAGGACAAGTACACCCCGTCGATTGCGGGATGGCTTATCTTCCTTTTTCATTTCAATCATGTTTGAGGTCTAGAGTATCGGTGACAGCAACCTGGAAAAAGCCTGCTTAAACTTCCGTCCCTTCGATTGTTTGGCGAAGTAGTCATG